>NC_011894.1:2197500-2797500 GCF_000022085.1 Methylobacterium nodulans ORS 2060 | reverse complement strand
CGTCGCACGGGCCAAGGCCGACGGCCGCGCGGTGGTCGAGCTGATGAAGCGGATGCCGACCGACGACGACGCCTTCGGCCGCGGCAGCATCCGGGAGGACGGGCGCAAGATCCACCCGGCCTATCTGTTCGAGGTGAAGAAGCCGGAGGAGAGCCGGGGCGCGGGCGACGTCTACAAGCTCGTCTCGACCATGCCGGCCGAGGAGGCGTTCCGGCCCCTGGCCGAGGGCGGCTGCGTGCTGAGCCGGTCCTGAGCCGTGCGGCATGGCCGCCCGAGCGTCACGCGAGAGGAGCTTCCCATGACCTACGACGCCGCAATCGTGGATCTGCGCACCTACACCATCCGCCTGCGCGGCATGGCGGAGTTCCTCGACGTCTTCGACCGGCTCGCCATGCCGGTGCAGCTCAAGTATCTGGGCCGACCGCTCGGGATGTTCACCAGCGCGGTCGGCCCTCTGAACCAGGTCGTCCACCTCTGGGGCTTCGACGACATGGGCCAGTTCGAGGCGCGGCACGCCGCGCGGGACAGGGACCCGGATTGGCCGGCCTATCTTCAGGCCTCCGCCCATCTGATCACCGCCCAGGAGAACCGACTGATCCGCCGGGTGGCGCTGCCCTCCCTCGGGGGCCGCTGACCGCCGCCCCGCTCACACCCTCTCGGGAGCATCCTCGTCATGACCGAAACCGGTTCCGATTGGCTGAACCTGCGAGGCCGCGTCTGTGTGGTGACGGGCGCCGGCGGCGGGCTCGGCCACGCCATCGCGCTCGGCTTCGCAGAGGCGGGCGCCCGCCTGGTCCTCCTCGATCGTCGGGCGGAGGCGATGGCACGGACCTGCGAGGAGGCCGAGCGGCGCGGTGCCGAGGTGCTGGCGCTCGCCTGCGATGTGGCTGAGCTTGGGAGCGTCGAGGCGGCGGCCGAACAGGCGCGGGCGCTCGGGCCTTGCGCGGTGCTGGTCAACAACGCTGCGCTGCTGCGGCCCGGCCCCCTCGCGACCCTGCCGCTCTCCGAGTGGAACACGCTCCTGTCGGTCAATCTCACCGGCTATTTCCTGTGCGCGCAGGTCTTCGGACGGCAGATGCGCGAGCGGGGCGGCGGCGCGATCGTCCACGTTTCCTCGATCGCCGGCAGCCACGCGCAGGGGTTCAGCGGGGCCTACAGCGTCAGCAAGGCTGGGGTCGTCATGCTGTCGCGCCAGCTCGCCGCAGAGTGGGGACCTGCGGGAATCCGCAGCAACGTCGTGAGCCCTGGGCTGGTGGTGACTCCGCTGAGCCAGCCCTTCTACGACGCGCCCGGCGTGAGGGAGCGCCGCAGCGCCGTGGTGCCGCTCGGCCGCATCGGTGCGCCCGAGGACGTCCGGGACGCCGTCCTGTACCTCGCGAGCGACCGCGCGGCCTACGTCAACGGCGACGAGATCACGGTCGATGGCGGTTTCGGCCGCGTCCTCATGAACCTGATCCCGCGGCCTGGCTACGAGGCCGGTCCCTCCGTCGAGCCGGCGTGACCGGGTCGCTTGATAAGGAGCTTTCCGCCATGGAACAGGTCGCCCTCATCACGGGTGCCGCGGACGGGATCGGCTGGGCGATGGCCCGGCGCTTCGCCGAGGCCGGATGCCGCATCATGCTGGCCGATATCGATGGCGCCCGGGCCTGCGACCGCGCGGCTGCTCTCGGGACGGATCACGCCGCGGTGCGGGCCGACCTGTCGGACGAGGCCTCGACCGTCGCGATGGTCGAGGCGACGCTCTCCCGGATGGGGCGTCTCGACATCCTGGTGAACAATGCCGGCATCGGGGACAGCCACCGGCCGACCCTGGAGCAGGACGTCGCGACCTTCGATCGGATCCTGCGGGTCCACCTCGACGGCACGTTCATGGCGTCTCGCGAGGCCGCTCGCGCGATGATCGGGCGAGGCGGCGCCATCCTGAACGTCAGCTCCATCGCGGGGCTGACCGGTCTGCCGCGGCGCAATGCCTACGGCGCCGCCAAGGCCGGGATCGTGGCGATGACGAAGAGCATGGCCTGCGAGTGGGCGGGATCGGGCATCCGCGTCAACGCGATTGCTCCAGGCTATGTCGGCACCGCACTGGTGGCCAAGCTCGAAGCGGAAGGACGCATCGACCGCGCCCGCCTGGAGCGCCGGATCCCGATGGGCCGGCTCGCAGATCCTGCCGAAATCGCCGAGGCTGCCTGGTTCCTGTGCTCGGCGGCGGCGTCCTACGTCACGGGTGCGGTGCTGAGCGTGGACGGTGGCTGGAGCGCATTCGGAGACGCCGGATCGGCCTCCTAGGCCGGTCGGCGGATGCCGCTCCAGGCGTGGACATCGCTTCGTCGGCGCAGCACAGCTGCCTTAGAGCGCTCCCCGCCGAAGTGGGAGCCGGTTCGGCGTCAGGGAGCGCGTCACGTCAAAGCTTGAGAGCCGCCGACCGGATGCAATCAGGTCGGCGGCTCTAGTGGTGGGCGCGACCGTGACGCCCGGGGTGACATCCGGGCAGGTCGAGATGAGGATCACGCTGGCGGACGGCCTTGCTACATCGAGCACGCGGTGGGCAGCATCGAGAACCCGATGACCGGACCTGAAGCGGAGGTCCGCCCGGAACCCGAAGCCGAGGAGGAGGCACCATGGACGAGGATCGCTTCAACATCGAATTGCGCAAGTTCCTGAAGGAGGTCGGAGTCACGTCTCAGCGAGAGATCGAGCGCGTTGCACGGGACGGCCTCGTGTCCGGCAACACCCTGAAGCTGCGCATGACACTTACGGCTGAGAACGCACCGCTCCAGCACACGGTCGAGCGAACGATCGCACTGGAAGGCGACGCCGATCCCAACCCGTAGAGCGGCCACGCGTCACGCTGCCAACGCTCACGAATGGAACCCGGGCGACTGATGCCGGGCTGATCTCAGTCAGCCCAGCTCCTCGCATGCCGCTCAAGGGGCCTCCGAAGGCCTGCCGATACGGATGGAGCGCCAACGAGCTCTGGTGTTCCGGGCGGATCCAGGTCGCGGGCGTGCCGTTCTTCATCGCCGACGGCCAATGGGCCCTTTCGGGAGCGCAGCCGGTCGAGCAGTGGGTCGAGGTGTTGCGCGGCAGGTGAGGAACGAGGTCGCTGCCCCATCTCTGAGACACAGGCACAGCTTGGAGGCATCGACTTGTTCCGGTTCGTTTCACGGCGCGCCTCTCGGCGTGTCTCCGCGGGCGCCTCCAAGCTCCTGAAGTCCACGGTCAAGCTCAATGAGGCCGCTCTCCGCCAGGGCAGCAAGCTTGTTCGGCAGACCAGAAAGGCCGTGCAGGCGCTCAAGCACGAGCAGTCGAGCAGACCTCCGGGGCGATTCGTCGACGTCGACGGGCTGCGGGTTCATTACATCGCGCGCGGCAAGGGTCGGCCCGTGGTGCTGATCCATGGCAACGGGACCATGGCGGAGGATTTCGTCATCTGCGGACTCGTCGACCAGCTTGCCAAGCGATACCGCGTCATCGCAATCGACCGGCCCGGATTTGGTCACACGGACCGTCCGAGGCACCGTGTCTGGACGGCTTCGGCCCAGGCACAGCTTCTTCGGCGCGTGCTGGAGCGCCTCAACGTCGATCGGCCCGTGATCGTGGGACATTCCTGGGGCACCATCGTCTCGCTCGCACTCGCCACGCAAATGCGGCGCGACCTGCGGGGGTTGGTCCTCCTGTCGGGATACTACTATCCGGGCCGACGGGCCGATGTGGCCCTGATAACACCCCTCGCCCTGCCGGGGGTGGGAGACGCAGCGCGTGCAATGATGCCGGGGTCACTCGGACATCTGCTCGCCCCGCAGGTGTTCCGGCACGTGTTCAAGCCGCAGCCGGTTCCAGCTCGCTTCACGGCACGGTTCCCGGTCGCGATCTCGATCCATCCTACGCAGGCTCGCGCGAGCGCGGAGGATACCGCGACCATGAACGCGGCTGCGACTCTGCTTCAGCCGCACTACGCCAAGCTGCGCTTGCCGGTCGCGATCCTGACGGGCGACGCGGACGCCATCGTCGACCCTCACGAGCAGTCCTGCCGTCTGCACGAGGAACTGGCCGGAAGCACGCTGACGATGCTGCCCGGACAGGGCCACATGATCCACTACTCGGCCAGGGCCAAGATCGCGCGGGCGATCGACGGTCACATGGCGCTCACGAGCAAGAGCCTGAAATGGCTTTAGTGAGCGGACTGGCGGACTCGCACGATCTCTTGAGACAAACCTTCTCCCATTTGACTGCGTTTACGGCACGCGGCCTCGTCACGCAATCAACAACGCTGTTTCCGGCAGCAATTTCCTGCCGTCGGAAAAACAGGAAGGGATCGCGGTCGATTCGTCGACCGCGATCCGCTCACATTGAAGGTTGGCAGATTACGCGCGGCTTTAGGCCACTTTGGCCCGCTTGTTGTTTGCGCGCTCGCCCGTGTTCGAGATCTCGATCTCGTCGCGCCGCACTGTATCGCGCACCGTTTCGATACGCTTTGTGCGTTCCCGACGGACGACGACCTCTTCTCGCAACTTGAGGCCCTTGGCCACAAGCGGCACCTCGGATGTTTCAACCATCTCAACGGTGAGCTCGGTCAATGCCTCGCCCGTTACGGCATCGGTGGCCGGCTTGCGCCGTTCAACCACAACCCTCTCGTCATACAGCGTCACCTTCTGCTCGACCGGGATCTCGACGACATAGCGACGGACCGTGGTCGTGCCGCTGTTCACCGTGTGCTTGCCGACGATCAGCGTCTCTTCCGCGAGAGGGATGACTTCCTCCTCGTGGGTGGATTGCCGGGCGGTGGACCCGGGGGCACTTGCCGGCCGCGCCAAGGACCCCCTCTGTGGGAGGCTCCACATGCCGAACATCGCATCCCAGAACAGAGAACCCGAGCTGATCGGCGCAGCGGCAGCACGCTGAACGCCCTCAGCTGCAGTCTGGATCACTTGGCGGGAACTCTCGTCCACGACTTCAGCTGTTTGCATCACTTGCTCTGCAGCCTGCCGTGAGGTCTCTCTGAAGCTCCGCTCGCGATCTGCGGCCTCCTTTTGCTCGGCCAGCTCCTCGTCAGCCTGGTCACGCTCGCGTCTTTGCTCGGCGCGACGCTGTTCAGCCTCGACGCGCCTTGCTTCTTCGATTTCGGCCTTGCCGTCCTCGATCTTCTCGACGACGGCCTGTGCCTCCTCGTCGCTGAGCGCCTTCATCACCGCCGGGAGCAGATCCTTCCGCTCATCGCGCACACTTTGCTGGAAAACCTTTCTCAGCTCGGCAACTTTGGGGGCAAACTCTTCACTCCCCTTCGGCGTCTGCTCAAGCTCGGCCAAAAGCTTGCGGACCTGCCTGTTGTCGTTGAGCGCTTGAGCCACAAGGTCTCTCGTTTCCTTGTGCTTCCGGAGGATTGGAAACAGGTGCTCTTCCTCCAGCTGGGCAGAGAGCTCCAGCTCGGACTTGAGCCCTTCAAGCAACCGCTCTCTCGTCTTGACCGCGTTGTCGGAGGTCTCGGCGAGCCGCGCAAGAAGCTCGTTCGCTCTGACTGGGCTGGTTTGGATCAGCTGCCTGATGGTCGTCATGCCTAACCCCGTGAGATGCAGGAAATGGATCGCCGACGCAGAACGCAAGTAATAACCCCTCCACTCGGACCCGAGATCTCTCAGGGTCTACGAGAGGATCGAGTGCAGGAGCTCCGCCATCTATCGTCCCGCCTGTTGGTGGCTTGTTGACGATGACAGAAGACGGGCAGCCATTCGGACGGCCCCGTTGCAGCATAGCGTTTCATGCTGCATCGCGATGAGCAACGGCCTGGGATGCGAAACGGTTCCGGAGACCTGTCCGTGCGGTTCTGTAAAAATTTCCGGCGTCGGTTTTTGTCTGGTTTGCCGCTCATTCGGGCGTGAACGGGTTGCCTACAACCTGCCTGGAAGCAGGCGTGATCCCGCGCTGCCCGCCGGGTCGGTGCCGCGAAACTGCGGCCCGGGAAAGCGGTAGAGGGTCCAGCCCTCGAAGCAATGCCGGCCCGTGGCCGCATCCGGCCCCCGTCCAGCCGGCCGGTGCATTTGCGGCGGTCGAAGCTCGCCAGATGCCCGCTGGAGAGCACCGTCCGAGCGACGCCCTTCGAGTCCACGTCCACGCCGCGCGCCCCGAAGCTGCCCTCCGGCGGCTGGAACAGCTCCGCAACGGCTGTCCGGCTCGGATCGGAGCCGGGAACGAGACGGATGAGCAGGCTCGGCTGGTCCATGCGCGAGAAGCCCGGCCCCATCGACTGACCCCAGATCACGTCTCCTTCAGGGCTCGGCGCCACGCCGTAGAAGGCCGCCCTGACCCATTTGTCCTTTCCGGACTCGACCGGCTGGTCGGACTGGACGAACGGCGCGCGCTGCCCGCTTCCACTGACATTGGCGATGACGGGCGTCCATCCGTGTGATCCCGCCTCGTCTCCGGTTGCGTCGAACACCCGCGTGTCGAGCCGTGGTGCCTTGCTACGGATGGCGCCCGGCGACCTGCGCAATGCCGTCGACGCAATCCTGCATGGCTTCGAGAATCGTCTCGCGCCGCATGCTCTCGAACCGGTATCGCGGCAGGCTGACGCTGATGCAGCCGAGCACCTTGCCGTGCGGACCCTGGAGGGATTTGCCGTAGCAGCAGATATCCAGCTCGTTCTCCTGCAGATCGAGCGAGTAGCCGCGCATCCTCGTCGCCGCGATCTCTTCGCGCAACCGGTCGATGCTGGTGATGCTGTGGGGCGTATGGGAGATCAGGGCGGCCCGCTCCAGAAGGGGATTCAGCTCCTCGTCCGGCAGGGTTGCCAACCACGCCTTGCCCACCGAGCTGGAATGGAGCGACACGCGCGTGCCGATGCGGGACGCCATGCGTACCGTGCGGTAACTTTCCAGCTTGTCGATGTAGACCATCTCTCCGCGGTCATGCACTGCGAGATGCACGGTCTCGTCGAGGCGGTCCCGGAGGCGGACGAGGTGCTCCTGCGCAGCCTGACGCAGGAGCGATCCATCCCATGAGCGGAAGGCCAGGCTGATCAGCCGCGGGCCGAGATGCAGGCGCCCGTTGTCCCCTTCGGACAGCATGCCCTCCGCCACGAGAGCGGCGGCGATGCGGTGCACCGTCGCGCGCGGCAGTTCCGTGCTGCGGCAGAGCCGCGCGACCGTCATCTCGTCCGGCCTGTCGGCCACGGCCTGGAGCACCCGCATGAACTTGGTGAAGGCCGCCGTGCCCGGAATCTCGGGTCGAACGCCTTTGCGGTCCGGTGTCTCGGAAAGCATCGCAAGCTTCTAGGCAATGAGGTATCCGCCATCAACCGGCAGGATCACTCCGGTCATGAAGCTCGCGGCCGGGCTGACGAGGAAACTCACCGCCTGCGCCACGTCGTGCGGCGTGCCCCAGCGGCCGAGCGGGGTGCGGGACAGGATCGGCTGCGACCGCGCCGGGTCGTCCTGCAGGGCCTGCGTCAGCGGCGTCGCGATCCAGCCCGGCGCGACGGCATTGACCCGAATGCCGTCGGGCGCGTAGGCGAGCGCGAGCGATTTCGTCAGCTGGGCCACGCCGCCCTTGCTGGCGCTGTAGGCCGGAACCAAGCTCCCGCCGAAGAAGGACAGCATCGACGCCGTGTTGACGATGCATCCGCTGCTCGCCGCGAGCTTGCTTCGCGCCGCGGTGCAGACGCGCATCGTCCCGGTCAGATTGACCGCCAGCACCCGCTCGAACACGTCGAGCTGATGCTCTTCGACACGCCGGATGATGCCGGCGCAATTCACCACGATGTCGATCCGCTCGCAGGAATCCACCAGCGCCGCGACGCCGGCATCGTCCGTCACGTCCAGCTCGCGGGCGACCACGTCGGCCCCGGCGGGCGCGCGGTAGGCCGCGGCCCCGATCCCCACCGCGACCACCCGGGCGCCCAGGCCGCTCAGCGCCTCCACGATGCCGGCGCCGATGCCCGTGGTCCCGCCGGTGACGATCGCCGTCTTGCCCCGGAGAAGGTTGGGTTCGAAAGTCATGCCAGGCGCTCCGTCGGGGCCAGAGTCTCGACGCCTTCCAGGGGCTTGCGCACCAGAAGCAGGTAGGCGGTTGCGGCCACGATCGCGACCCGGCCTGCGAGATCGAAATGCGAAGAAGCCGCCATCAGCGGATGAACTGATCCACGTAATCGGCCCCGAGGCCGATCGCCTCGTAGTGCTTCCGGCACATCTCGATCTTCGTGAAGACGTCCTCGTATCCCGTGTGCCGCCCCCATGGGTCGACGTAGTACATGCAGCCATTGACCTGGAAATAGGTGATCATCTCCTCGACCCCCTCGTCCACGACGAGCGTGTGGGTCTCACCCGGCGGCTCGAAGGCATAGGAGCCCTCCGTCGCAATCCAGTCGTGCTCCAGGTAGCGCCAGCTCCCCTTCAGCACGAAGGCGTGGACGGGGCCGGGGTGGCGGTGCCGGCTGAGGATGCCGGACTTGCGGACCTTCAGCAGATTCATCCAGTAGCCGGCGGAGACGTTCAGGCAGAGCGGCCGGAACCAGACGTTCTCGGCCTGCGGGACCCAGATGCGATCGTCCTGCGGGATGGCCGGAGCCACCACGAGGTCGGGCAGACCCTCCTTCGGCTGGGGGAACTGATAGGGCATGCGCTTCAGCGTCGCCGCATCCAGCCCATCTGCCGGATCGGCGGACGATGCCGTCTCGCTCATCGAGCGTCTCCTCGTTTGTCCACATTATGGACATTCAGTCCATAATGTGGATAGTTGCTGAAGGCGGGCAATCTGTCAAACCCCGGACCCTTCCTTTCAGGCCTGCCGCATGGCGATGAGTCCGCGCGTGCCACGCCACTCCGGACATGGCCGGGCCGCCCCCTGGCGATCTGCGGGATTGCGCCGAGCGTCGGCGCGACCGCGCTGGGGTGATCGGCGTGTGCAACGCCATCGGCTCATACGCGTTCGGGCTCTGCTTGGAGCGCGCTACAGCCGCCGGCATCTGCTGGCCGGAATCTACGCAATCCGCATGGTCGCGATCGCGGTTTACGTCTCCCTGCCGGTGAGCGAGGCCTCAACTCTGGTATTTGCGGCTGTGATGGGGATGACCTGGCTTGGGGTCGTCCCGCTCGTGTCGGGCCTGATCGGAAGACTGTTCGGCCTGGATCATTTCAATCTGCTCTTTGGGGGCGTGTTCTTCTGCCATCAGCTGGGCGGGTTCGTCGGACCGTGGGCTGGCGGCATCATTCTCGATGCAACCGGCCGTTACGATCTCGCGTGGTACGGCCTGAACGGCTTCGGTGCCTGTGCGGCCCTTCTGCAGTGGCCGATGGATGATCGTCCGCAGCGAGCCGAGACTGCCCTGATCGCAACCTGACCCGCCGAGGGCTCTGCATATGCTCCCCTGCCAGATCATCCGTGCTCAGACCCGACCAGCCCGTGTCCGGTTCTGATGGGGATTGCCCCGCGGGGCCTGAGATCCGGTCAGGTCGGCACGGGGTATGGACGGTGTGAGTAATCGTTAAGCTTTGACAGGTCGTGGCCTGCGGGAGCTCCCAAGATCGATGGAGAACGGCAACTCGTTCGGTGCGCTTGACGGCCAAGTGCTGGGAGACTCGGTCCGTGGGTCATTCAATATTAGGTCGAGACCTCCCCGCTTGTTCAGGTCCTTGACGGCTGAGACAAGAATACTTGCGATCGGGGTCATCAGCTCGCCTTCTGCCCAGAACAGGCCAACGTCTTGGCTCACCACAGGCTCCACAACCTGCAGCGCTTTCGTGCCCCGGTGCAGGCCAGGCATTCGTGTGAAGTGTTCAGGTATAATTGTACAAAGGCCGCCGAACTGAACCTGAAACATCAGGTGCAGGATTGACTCAGACTCGACTTGCGGCCGTGGATGGCGGCCTACCTTGTCGAAGATCGTATCGACGAAACGGCGTTCATGGATTGCTGGACGAAGCATCGCGAGAGGCAGGTCTGCAACTTCACGCCAGGTGATGCTTGCACGATTCCGAAATTCCTCCGTGTCCGGAACAAGCACGCAGAGCTTTTCAGTATAGATCTTCAGTGAGTTGCGGCGCCCGAGCTCGGCAGTATCGAGATACGTGAGCGCGGCATCGAGGGAGAAGTTGTTGAGCCCTGTCTTCATCGCATCGTTGCCGAGGAATCGGACATCCATGACGACATTCGGGTGCTGCTTACGCACGAGTTGAAGCAGGACCGGAAGGACCGGCGACATCGACGGCATGGCACCCATCCGCAAGCGTCCCGACAGGTTTCCGCGCATCTCGGCGATTTCATCGCGCATCGCTTCGCAGTGGCCGACGACGTTGCGGGCCCATTTGACGACCCTCTCGCCCTCGGGCGTAAGCCCATGAAATCGCTGACCGCGCCCACGCAGGAAGATCGGCACGCCGATCTCGAGCTCAAGCTGCTTTATGCCCACCGATAGACTCGGCTGCGTAACGTTGCAGCGCTCGGCCGCCCTTCCGAAATGCTCCTCGTCCACTACGGCGAGAAGGTACTTGAACTGACGCAAGAACATCGGCGTTCCACCCTTGACCGTAAGCTCGTGAGTTCGCTCTCACTTTCGCTCGTGGCGGTCGAGGTTATCTCATAGATACGATTTCTCAAAATCGAAAATGTGCGATCTTTGCCTATCAGCTCCACCGGATCGGCACTCTCGCATCCGGCCGTGGCCACGAGGTTTGAAACGAGGGCGACCAAGGGCCGGAGCCGATGCCCGGTGATGATCCGGCCTGGCGCGGTTCAGGGCTCCCGCCAGAGAAGCGGACCAAATACTCCAAGGCGGCGTGCCACCTGCCGGCGTTGGGACATGCTTGCCTCCGCGACTTCAGGCGCGTTGCGCCGGGAGCGGGGTGACGATTTCGCTCGCGGGGTGCACCGCTCCAGCCCGCCCCGTGACCGCTCTGCCGGTTCGGCTCTCCCACCCTTTGCGCGGAAGAACCGCGGAGACGCGAGCGCTGCGCGATGCTTCAGGACAGGCATGGGCCTTGCCCTTCGCGCCTCGACCACTGTGCCCTGCGCAAGGGGCGGGCCTGCAGCGCCCGCCCTGTCGACCGCAGGTGCGCCACGGACCTCGCGCAGGGCGGTGCGCAAAGATATCTATGCCGAGAGTTTCACGGTTCCATGCCTTGGCGCGCCGGCTTCGCCCTGCTCCGTCGCGGTGTCCTTGACTCCGAGCGAGAAGGCGGTGGCGCTGGAAGGCTGATGCTGGGCAATCGAAGACGTGTTCGAGACCACCAAGACGGAACTCGGATGGCCCGCAGCGAGAGCCGCTCGTGGCACAACTGGCACCGACACGTCCCGCTGGCGATGCTGGCCTTCGCCATGCTGACGCGGGTGCGGCGGCTGGCGAACTGGTCTCCTCAATAGCCCTCAACGCCAAGCTTACCGGTGCCCTGGTCGATCGCAGAGTTCCGGCGCGCGGTGAATCGGCTTGGCGCTCTGGCGCATTTCAAGCGTAGAGCGAAATGTAAAACTAGGAAAAATTAACTGATACCAACCTTATTGCGACAATGGTACCAGTCGTTACGAGGATTACCGCAGCAATTGTGTGTAAGGTTTTTTCCGTAACTGAATGAGCAATCCTTGCACCTGCGATGCTGCCGGCGACGAGTCCGACCGTCAGCTGAGCTCCGATTTGAGTGTCGAGCGAGCCAATCAGGTAGGCGCCCGCCGTGGCTAAGCCCGCAACCGGAAGCTGGATCGTCTGCGCTAGACCGACCGCAGCCAGCACGGGGACGCCGAGCCACATCAGCAAAGGTACGAGAATTACCGGTCCTCCAGTCCCGGTGAGCGCCGAGATCAGACCAACAGCTGCGCCCAAGAGTCCCGCACAGGTAGCCCCCAGCGCAAACGGCCGAGCACGAACACGAGCTCCACCGCTCAGGCTGTTCAAGCCGGCTCCAGCCGCAAGAGCCGCGATGAGCATTTGAACCACAATCGGGTTTGCTTTCTGTACGGCCCACGCGCCAACCAATGCGCCAGGAGCTGCGCCGATGCACAGCGCCAGCGAAAGCTTCCGATCGACCGCTCCGCTACGGCCAAAGAGCAGGGTGCCAGACGCTCCCGTAGCGATGTAGCCCATCATCGCAGCTGCTGCAGCAGTACCGATGGGAATGCCACATCCGAGAGTCATCACCGGAACAAGGATGACTCCGCCGACGCCGACGCAGCCGATCATAAATCCTGCGAGCAGACCGAGGCCAAGAAGCGCCGGCGTCAGCATCACAATCGATCCGGTGAACATCTCGATGCTACCCGAACTTGTCGTATCGAATCCGGTCTGGCGTCGCACGAGCACCGACGATCAGGGCACGCAAGGCGCCATCGACCATAGGCGGTGGGCCAGCGATGTAGCTCATCGTGTTATCGTACCGATCCTCCATCGCCCGTGCACAGACCTCGTGCACCAAGCCGGAGGCCAGCCGAATCTCCGGGTGCAATGGATGCTGCTGTCCGCTGCAACTCTCGTGGGAAAGTGCGACGGTAATTTTAAGATTTCCGTCCGCCTCCTGCGAGTATCGGCTAAATTCATCTAAATAGAAGCAATCAGACAGCGTACGAACTCCAAAAAATACATAACCCCCGTGGTTGCGAAAATAACCGTCGCGTGTCGCTCGATCCAATATCGACATCATTCCTGCGATTCCGGACCCGCCGGCGATCAGCAGTAGGTTGTGGTCCTCCTCGGGGTGAAACGTTGCTCTTCCGAGCGGGCCGAATACCTCAATCGGTTCACCCTCCCGTGCTCGATCAAAGAGCCAGTTGCCGAATCCTCCTCCAATCTTCCGCTTGACCACGAAACTGAGGCGTTGCGCATTCCTTTCGTAATTCACCATCGAATAGGCCCGCATACCTTCGAGTCCTGCAACTCTCAGCAGCACAAACTGTCCCGCCTCGAAGGAAATCGGTTCCGACAGCGAAATCTCGAAATGGATGACGTCGGGAGTCAGGCGAGTGATGACATCCAGGCGGCCATCACAGCGGCGCGGCACCGCATGCCGCGGGAACCCTACGCCGACATTCGCCGGAACCCGGACCACGCAGTCGCTGAGCGGCCGCGTCTGACACATGAGGATTTCGCCTTTGTCGCGCTTCAAGCGACTCTGTCCCGGGGCCTCGTCCCAGCCAACCGCGACCTCGCCAGATACCACTCTGGCCCGGCAGCTTCCACAAGTTCCGGTTGCGCACTCATACGGGAGAGCAACCCCCTGACTCAGTCCGGCATGGAGGATCGGGTCATCCGGGTTACATGCAAATTCCAGGATTCCTGACTTGGACTGAACCTCAATGAGATGATTACCTGCTGCAGGCTTGGGTCTCTCCTGCACAGAACAAAGATCCTCGGCGGAAGGGCCAGCGCACGTATTCGGCTCATGCCTTAGCAAAGAAATCGTCGTCATCCTCGGCCTCTTCATCGAAATCATATTCAAGCTCTTGCTCAATAAGAGCATACAGACGATTGCCTTCCTGTTTCAGATCATAGGTTTTAAGGGGTTTCTCCGTCTCGCCAATGAGGTCCAAGTTTCGAAGATCCCAGGCCCACAGGTGCTTTGTGCATGTGAGCACGCAGCTCGCGATCACGCCGGATTCCTCAAGAGGTTCCTCCATATGAGGACAGATGGGCGGCATGGCGCGGAATCCCTCGCCATAATTCGCAACGACAATTCTGATCCCGTCAACGTCGACAAGTTTTAGCGAATTGCTTGCAATATCAGACGTATCGCACAAATATTTCCAGTTCATAGCTACCACCACATTTGTATAGTACCATAACGAGTCGGGCGAGTCCGATGGGAGATCGCGGAAATATCGACTAGAAGTCGACAGCTAGACGGTCTCGGCCCGAATCCATACTCAACCATGCTGTCTCGATGCTAGATCGGCCAATGCGATCCCTTGTCGAGCCGCCGATTCAGCAGCCTGACCTCACGTGACTTGAATCTGACGGACGTCTCATCGATTCGGAGTTGATCGTAGTACTTGCCAACCAAGAAAAGGCGGCTCTCTCCAGAGTCGATATGAGAGTTCGTCCCATCGAGCATGTGCTGAAATATGACGACGGATGAGATCGCCTGTGCCGTCCTGCCGTCCGGCGAAATCTCCACTGTGTAAACACTCGTATGACGGCTCAAAGGGGAATGGTCGGTGTTGTGCTTAGGCAATAGCCGGATCAAAGATTCAAGGTCTTTTCTGGACGCATGAAGGTAGGTCATGTCGTAGTTGATCTCGGGGCTCCACGATTTTATGTCATAGGTGAAATCCTCCGCGCAAAGCGCAAGCCAGTCATTCCAGCGCTGGTCATCCAAGAGAAGGCTGGCTTGATATACTGTATCTCGCACGGCTGCTTGCCGAAGATCTCCGTAAGCGCCGGACAGACTGGTATCAGAAGTCGCGATGAAGTGAGTATCCATTGTTGTGGTCTCTCATTCTAGTGTAACCTGCATCAAGCTGCTGCCGTGTCTGACCGCCGGGGCCAAGCGAGAGCTTGACGATTCCATTTCCCGGGAGGCCTGTTCGGTTCCTCCCAGGCGAGGAAAGCTGACGGAGTTCGACACTCCGCCAGTCGATCTCCGGCTACTCAGCTGCGATGGTTGCCGGCGGTGAGTAAGATTTCTCTGGATCGCTCGGAAGCCGATTCATCCAACGGCCCCACTCATCATAGTAATGCCGCATACCATTCTCGTCATGAATGGTCTGGTTTTCCTGGCGCCCGTGAAGAATACGACGAGACTCGGATCCAGGTCGCATGGTGACCCCTTGTCCCTGCACTCCGATGAGGTCCTCATGCAGGTTCCGGCCGAACGGCCCCCAGATCGAATTATGGTGGTTGATGCGGGTCTGGCGCTCTTCCTTGGTGTCGCGCTTCAGGCCTAAACCACGGAATTCGATCATTGTCTTGTTCGGCCCGAGGGGTGTCACGACATCACAGCGAAGGGCGGATCCTCGCAGATTGAAATTCATCCCGGGGAAGAGATCGATCATATACCACTGGTTTGGCGGAAGATGGGGGAACGACAAACCAGCGCGGCTTTCGAAACCTTCATACTGGTCATAGTTGACCTCGAAAGTTCCTACCACGATATGCCCGTGATCGAACGCCTCGTTCTTTCTCGCAAAATAGGCATCGTTGAACCCAGTGACACGGTTATGATAATGCATGAAATCGTGGTAGAATTCGCAATTCGTGTCATGCCAAAGCTTATAATTTGTGTCGACAATCGCCTTGTGGTAATGGAAAACTTCCAGGGGTTCGGCGTCCAGCGTCTTGCGCAGGCACTCGAAGGGAGCTCCTGCCCAATCTTCGAGGGGAACGGGATCGTCGGCCAGGCTGACCCACACAAATCCCCCGAACTTCACTTCGCAGCGGAGCCGGCGGAGCCCGACATCCTCCTTGCAGAGTCGGTCCTGGTAGCCTTCCTTCTCTCGGCTTACGTAGACGCAGCTGCCCTTCATGTCGAATTGCCAGGCGTGGAACATGCAGGTCATCCGCTTCGGATTGCCTGAAGGTTGGCCTTCGTAGAAGCTGCCGGACGGCCTGCGTTCGATGATCATACCGCGATGCGGGCAGACGTTGAGGAATGCTCGCACGACATTGTCTGGGCCGCGGCAGATGATGACCGGCTCACGCGCGATGCTGGTCGTCCGGAAGTCGTATGGCTTCGGCAGCTCTGATTCGTGGCAGACCGGAATCCAGGTACGCTTGAAAATCAGCTCCAGCTCTTCCTCAAAAATCGCGTCGTCTGTATAAACTCTGCTGTCGATCCACTCCCCACGCTGGAGGGGCGGATTAGCGGTCCACTGCTTGGAGTTCCTAGCGGGCATAGACGTCCCTCCTCGCGTTCTTGGTCAATCCGGAACAGTACGTGGCGAGGCAAAGCCGATCGCCCTTGTCGGATCAATATCGTGTGCCAGGGCGCATCAAGCGGCCCGATCTCGAGCTGCTTGAGTGTTGATTGCACTCTTCAGTTTCGCTTCCGGGCGCTCCGGAGCTGTCCCGGCATCACTGGAGGGGAAGATGGCCCACCGTTCGCCCCCGGGCTAATTAAACCTCTTTATCTGCCGATAGTTTTGCGCTGGGTCCAAAAGCGTGGAATGAACGTCGAGCAGGCAAGGGGCAAGGTGATCGCCACCGATGCCGCGAAGCCGCGTACTGCCGGCGTAAATGATTGTAAAATCACGAATAATTGGCGCCTTGTGGGATTGCCTGCTGGTGAGGCTCCGACGTGTGGGCTTCGGCGCTGTTCGGCGACCCGAGAGGCAATCGGCGAGCCAGTGATAGACGCTGCCGATCAAGCAACAGCGACGGTCAAATAGAAAGGCGATCCGGTTGGGGCTATCGAGGATCTGTTCGATCTTACGCTTAGCTGCCTCTCACCAGCGTCTCCGGTCGACGGCGCCCGTTCGAGCGCCGATCGGACCGGACGATATCAATCGTTTAGGAGAATTGTGCATGTCGAGTTCCGTCACGCCGGCGGCCGCCGGAACAGCTCCAAAATTCGGTACTATCCACGAGATTGCTCCGGGGCTGGTCTTTGCCGCTGCGGTTGCCATCGTGAGCACATGGCTGCAGCCTCTGCTGCCGAAGAGCATTCCCCTTCCGGCCATGGTTCTGGCGCTGCTTATTGGGGTCCTGCTGCATCGGTCTGCAACTCACGCCCTGTTCCAGCCGGGCATGCGCTTCTGTGTGAAATCGCTGCTGCGTTGGTCGGTTGCCCTGCTCGGGCTGCGAATTGCCCTGGGTGATATTTTCGACCTTGGCGTCGGCGCGGCCGTCGTCGTTGTAGCCGCCATGGCGGCCACGATGGTTTCCTCGTTCGTCCTGGCGAGAATCTTTGGGCAGTCGCCGATGTATGCAGCTCTCGCGGGGGCGGCCACGGCCGTCTGCGGAGCATCAGCTGCCCTGGCTACGTCGACTGTCGTCCCGAGTTATAGGGAAAAAGATGCTGACATCGCTTTTGTTGTCATCGGAGTCAATTTGCTTGCAACCGGAGCAATGCTTTTGTATCCGCTCCTTGGTCATTGGTTAGGCTTCACGGACCGAGCGACTGGAATTTTGCTGGGCGGGACAATCCATGATGTGGCTCAGGTGGTGGGTTCCGGATATTCGGTGTCGGAGGAGGCTGGAAACGCGGCGGTGATCGTAAAGCTCTTCCGCGTTTTCCTTCTACTGCCCGTCGTTCTCGCGGTTAGCTGCTATTTCACTCGCTCAGGGCTTCGCAGTGGTGAAGGCAAGGTGCCGATGCCGACGTTTGCTTTCGCGTTCCTTCTGCTCTGCATTGTCAACAGCGTCGCTCCTGGATACCCGGCAATTGCGCCCCTTTTTGCGTCCGTAAAGTCCGTTCTCATATCAATCTCGACCTGGGGGCTTCTGCTCGCAATTGCGGCTCTTGGCCTCAATACGTCGTTGCATGCGATCACGTCGCTTGGTTGGAGACATATTGCGACACTGGTCGGCTCAGCCTTCGTCATTTTTGCGACCATGGCAGCCGGCCTTGCAATACTCTGAGCATGAAAATGCGCCCGTGAGGTCAATCCCGGGCGCAGTGCTTTTACTGAGATGGAACTATGATTGGCTGGCTGTCATTGCGCCGACTTGTCGGCCTGAACTTGGTCTGATGGAGACGAATCCGGTGGATTCATCAGCCATGTTTTGAACGCAGGAGTCGCGTCGTTTTCGCGCTATGCAGCAATGGTCATAGCATCGAGAGAGTCCGGGTCAGCGTATCCGGCGCCGACCTGTCGCCGGTGCCTCTGAATTTGACGAGCAGTTCCTTTCATCTGGCCGGTTAGGCAGTACCATCCTGGTGGTGACCTCGAATGATCGTCTGTTCCTGCAATGTCTTGTCCGATGGCGCAGTGCGCGCATGCCTGAGCGGCAGCCCCACGGGCCCGCGTACGCCCGCACAGGTTTATGCCTGTTTAGGCTGCAGCCCGAAATGCGGACGCTGTGCCCGCACCATCCGCTCGATCATGCGAGTCGCGCTCGACAGGGTAGCGCATTCCTGCACGGCCGCTTGTACGAGCACCTGCTCTGCGGTGAAGGCTCAGAAGGCGGAGGGGGAGATCGCCGCCTGAGGCGCGGGTTGGAGCCCGGCCCCCGGCCTTGCGGATGACCCGAGCCTACGGGAGACACCCTTGTGACAAGAGTCGAGCGAGGCCGACCTCGCGAAGGTTGATACTGGCTCGTCACTCTGACGTCCGGCTGGCGCGCGATGACGTGATGCGCATGGTGGCCGCGATAGCCGCGGGCTATGTAGGCCGAGGAAGAATGTATTAGATTATACGGGCGAATGGTTTTCTAATATTTGGCAAAGGTTGGCGTTTGGCGCTATGCTCAAAGCTGGCCCGCTGAAGGTTCGTCAAAGCACGAACGCGAAGGTTTGCCGTGCTCCGCAGTGGCGAGTCGGGTGTCCCTCGCACGCCGATCTCACATGATGCCCACGGCTGTCGGGTATGGGCGTGCCACGATCCATGTCCATGATTCAGGTGCGGAGACGCGGTTATGAGACACCAACGAGTAAAATAGGTGCTTGATGCCATAGGCAAGTCGCCCGAGCATCCGCCCGTATCGGGCCACCTTGTCCAGACACGTCTCGGTCCATCCGAGAGCGGCCACCCTCCATGTCAGAGTCCATCGAATGATACAGAGACGAGAGATCCTCAGATTCGCCGGGCTAGGTGCGCTCGCCGTTGGTGGTGCATCTCTGAAGCCCGTGCGGGCCTTCGCGGACGAACTGGCGCGGCTGCCGTTCGGCAACGGCGAGCGCCCGCTCGTCGCCTATCCGGGCAAGCGCCCGCTCTTGGAGATGACCAGCCGGCCGCCGCAGCTCGAGACCCCCTTCGGCATCTTCGACGAGGGCGTGATCACCCCCAACGACGCCTTCTTCGTGCGCTACCACCTCGCCGACCTCCCGACCGCCATCGACCCCGACAGCTTCCGCCTGGAGGTCACGGGCCATGTCGAGACCCCGCTCTCGCTCTCGCTGGCCGAGCTGCGGGCGCTGCCGGGCAGCGAGGTCGTCGCGGTCAACCAGTGCTCGGGCAATTCGCGCGGCTTCGTCGCGCCGCGGGTCGCCGGCGGCCAGCTCGCCAACGGCGCCATGGGCAATGCCCGCTGGGCCGGCGTGCCGCTGCGCAGCGTGCTCGACAAGGCCGGCCTGCGCCGCGGCGCCGTGCAGGTCGCCTTCGAGGGCCTCGACGGGCCGGTGCTCCCGGCCACACCCGACTACGCCAAGGCGCTCGACCTCGACCACGCCCGCGACGGCGAGGTGCTGCTGGCCTATGCGATGAACGGCGCGGAGCTGCCCTGGCTCAACGGCTATCCCTTGCGCCTGGTGGTGCCGGGCTATTACGGCACCTACTGGGTCAAGCACCTGAACCGCATCACGGTGCTCGATCAGCCGTTCGAGAGCTTCTGGATGAAGTCGGCCTACCGGATTCCGGCCAATGCGTGCGCCTGCACGGAGCCGGGCCAGGCGCCCACGGCCACGGTGCCGATCGGGCGCTACAACGTCCGCTCCTTCGTCACCAACCTCGCCGACGGGGCGCGGGTGCCCGCGGGCGAGACCCTGTTGCGCGGCATCGCCTTCGACGGCGGCTCCGGCGTGACGGAGGTCGCGGTCTCGACCGATGACGGCCGCACCTGGAGGCGGGCGGCGCTCGGTGAGGATCTCGGGCGCTACTCCTTCCGGCCCTGGAGCCTGCGGGTCGATCTGGCGCCGGGGGCGCATGCGATCCGGGTGCGCGCGACGAACCGGATCGGGCAGACGCAGCCGCTCGACCCTCTGTGGAACCCGGCCGGCTACATGCGCAACGTCGTCGAGACCACCCGGGTGCAGGCGGCGTGAGAGAGGCGATGATGACGAAGCGATTCCTGACCGCCGCCGCGGCCGCGGGCCTGCTCGCCGGAGGCGCGGCGTTGGCCGGGCCGCGCACCTACGCGCTGCCCGAGCCAACGGCGCAGCTGAAGGAGCCGAGGGACAAGGCGCACGCAGCCGGGTACGAGGCCACGCAGGCCAACTGCCTGACCTGCCACTCGGTCGACTACATCGCCATACAGCCGCCCGGGAAAGGCCGAGCCTTCTGGGACGCCGAGGTGACCAAGATGATCAAGGTCTACGGCGCCCCGATCAGCGAGGCCGACGCCAAAACCATCTCAGAGTACCTAGCCGACAGATATTGAATCACTTGGCGGGCTTCTCGATCGATTCCAACTGAGCATTGAAGACATTGACCGATCAGGCTCGCCAAAATTGATAAATCTCCAGGATTTCATAAAAATATGCTTGTTCTCCCGAAATTGTAATGACAGTGCTGCCAAGCGACACGATCGATCAGCGCTCGAATGCTGAGCCAGTGTGATACCAACGGACCAAGATGCTGATGCGTCGGGCCGTTGGTCGATCTCGAACGTCCGTGGCAAGCCAAGGGCTTGGCGAAACTCTGAGACCGGAGCCAATGGACTTTTCTAATGCCCATTGTCATGCGGTCTGCATGTAGTGCATGCCAGGTCAGACTTACAGCGACCTGACCGCACGAATTGCGCCAAGCTACATCCAGCCTCAAACGCGCCGAAAATCTTGAAATCTCGCTTGTCTGGTTGTAGAGGCGGACGAGCGATGATCTGATGCCGCGGCGACCGGTGGTGTTCAAGGGCCAAGGCGCTTAGCCGGACGAGGAACCTTGAGGGTCGACACCAGTTGAGTGCCCTTGAGACGCCTCCGTGCCGGTTATTCGTATGCGCTTGAGCATTCCGCGCGAGGGCTGGCAACAAAGGTCTTGGGTATTTCCGATGTCCGTAGTTCTCGCAGAAGTTGCCACATTCACCTTCGGTTGCGCACTCATACATCGCTTCCGGGCGCATCCGAATTTGGTTACGTTGATCCTGGCCGCGCTTCTAACAGTTGCGATTGCCGCTGTGGCGACAATTCTAAACTGGCAAGTGATTGGCGACCTGTGCGGTCATGCCGGGAGCCAACTGCGTTTTTCATCAGAGTACTGCGGTGGCTTGGCAAGCTTCTGACCGTCCTGCGATCGGCCTGGGTCGGTGTCGACTGACGGCGAAGTGAATGGATGTCAACTTTCATCCATGCGCTGATAAGGCTGCAACACCCAACTGCGCCAGGAAGCTGCCTGTCACCATGGCGGGTGGTCGATCGACAGCTTCATCGCGCCGCCGACGAGCTGAGGCCGATTGTTCCTGAAGGGTGCCGCAGCTGCTGTGTGTGATGCCAGGGAGCGCCTGCGAGCGCCTCGCGGCACAGCGCAGCACTTCGGTCGCAGCGTGGCGGAAGAAGGAGATGCCGATTAGCGGGGTATGTAAGAGCTGCCATAGGCAATCGATCAGTCGCGTGTCTACAGCAGCGCTCGCGTATCGTGTCCCCTGCTGCTACTAATATACACATACCTTACCCTCTGCCTCGCGCTGCCCGCGGCGCTTCACTCACTCTGACGGAGAGACCGGCACCTCAAAAAAGAAAGCCGGACCAACTGGTCCGGCTAGAAGTAACGTTGAGCGGTACCATCACGGGTAAAGGTTTAACGGGCCTGCAAATCCTCCATCTCGTTGCTGGAGTTTCTATCAGACCGGCCGAGTGATTCCGGTCCAAAGAGGTAGGCGAGCAACGCACATAGCAGAACAATACAGGAGTACTTCATTGCGTCGCCCATCCCGCCGGGTGTAACGCTCGCCAGCCAGGCGATACCGAGGGGAGCGAAGATTGACGGAAAGCGCCCGAGTGCTACCGACCAGCCGAAGCCCGAACCGCGGATTTCAGTC
Source organism: Methylobacterium nodulans ORS 2060 (assembly GCF_000022085.1). Classification (NCBI taxonomy): domain Bacteria; kingdom Pseudomonadati; phylum Pseudomonadota; class Alphaproteobacteria; order Hyphomicrobiales; family Methylobacteriaceae; genus Methylobacterium; species Methylobacterium nodulans. The sequence goes on along the minus strand of NC_011894.1, from coordinate 2,775,740 downwards.
GGAAACAGTTCTGCTACATGCACCATTCCGATTGCCCAAGAGCCACCAATACCGCCGAAAGCCAGGATTCCGAAGATCACGAACAAGGGGATCGATGTCGTTGAGAACATCACCCATAGAGAGGTGGCCAGGACGATAAGGGTTGATGCGCCCGCAGATTTGCGTCCGATTTTATCCGAAAGCGCTCCGCAACCGATCGAGAACACGAACATTGAGAGATTGAACAGACCCAGCGTTGCCACTGCAGCAGTCGTGCTCATCTTGAGCTGAGAAACCATGAACGGCACTGCGAAAACGGTTTCTGCGTAGTAAATGCATGCGAGCGAGACGTAGATCAGTGATCCCCAGCCGAGATTGCGTCGAAGCGCGGGGCTAGCCTTGAGAGAGGACCAGAACGAAGCGCGCTTGCGACGAGCCTGCTTCAGCTTCTCCATCGTGGCCAGATAGCTAGGGCTCTCCTCCAGTTGCATTCGCACGAACAGGATGATGATCGCCGGCAGGACCGCAAGGAAATACATCGCCCGCCATCCAAGCCATTCGAGGATCAACGCGGACACCAGCGCGGCATAGACGACCCCCAGGGCGTAACCGGCAAACATCAGGCCGGCACCAAAGCCTCGGTGCTTGCTGTCCCAGGACTCCACCACATAGGGCACACCGACCGTCAACTCCCCGCCGCCGCCCACGCCCGTTAAGAAGCGGCCGATCGCAAACTGAACCGGAGTCAGCGCGAGCCCTGTCAGGGCCGTCACACTGCCATATGCGAAGATCGAAAAGCCAAGCGTATGCTTTCGTCCAAATCGATCGCCGAGCATGCCGAACACACAGCTTCCAAGCATGTATCCGGCAATGAAGATCGATCCAATAAGCCCCATTGTCTGGATGCTTACGTCGAAGTCCAGGGCGATAAGCGCAAGCGTCATGCCATAGATATTAATGGCATAGGCGTCGAAAAGATAGCCCAGAGTTGCAGCCAAAGTGATAGTGTTGCGGGCTTTTTTGCTGATTTTTGGCTCTTCAACTACTGCCTTATCGACCACTCTGGCATCTTCGAATGCCTCGTCGAGGGGCCTTATCGTGCTAACTCCTGTGGTCATTCTAGCGTTCCTCCGATTTATGATTTCCGTGTTTGCCGATGACTACCCTTTAGTCAATCAGTTTCGCTGCATGACGCCTGCATCAAAAGTAACCATGTGTCTCACAAGTCTTCGCATTTAAAAATGTTACCCCGGGGCATGAAGATCCAGGAAGCCTTCCAGGTTTCGGCCCGGCGAATGCTGCGGTGCAAAATTCCGACTGCTGCGATGCGAAACTCAAGCGTCCCCTAAACCCTGCCGGCAATATGCCCGCTAGGCTAATATTTATTCGAGAGGTAGGGATAGGAGTTGCCTATGAAGACAGGGGGCTCGAATTACCAGGTCTGAGCGCGTCTTGAGAGGATCGGCGCCAGTGTTCGGGCTGGCCGGTTGCGCTGCCGAGGTCTGGCGGCTTCCCAGGGGCGCGGCATCCGGCGGCCCCCGGGCAATGCTCAAGGCCGCTCTCCGGCCCAGCCAGGCCAGCGGTGCGGATGAACAGGCCATGCGGCATTTCTGATCAGCGAGAACGTGCCCGGAGGCCGCGCGCACCGTCTTGCAGCGGACGCTGGAGGGAAAGCCGTGGTCCGCCATGAGGTGCTTGTTGGTCTTGGGGCGGCAGGCGGTGGAGACCCAGACCGCGCCCTCGGTATTGGCCTTGTCTACCCAAGCCCTTTCGCGTCTTGTCCACGTTGAAGAAGCCTGGCTTTCGGCCTGTCTGCTTCCTCCCGTCAACCCGGGCAGTTGGTCACGGGAAGCCTCGGAAGCGAGGGTTTTCGGATCGTCCAGGCGAACTGCCGCGGCTTGCTGGTGCTCGGGAGCGCGGTCAGATTGCTAGATCCTCTAAACAGCGCACGACGCGGGCTGTCCGAATAGGGGGTGCCTATCTCCCTATCCGAACTTTCAACTATTTTCGCTGCGAGGTGCGCCGCAAGTTGGTGTCTGTCGGATGCAGGCTCTCGAAGAGAGGGCAGGGGATCAGACGGGAAATACGCTGGCGGCCGCTCTCCTTGTTTTGGGATGGCGCTTACTGCAGTCGTATGGCTGCGACACATATTGGCCGCTTCATTGAAATGCCAGATCTTTAGGACGGAACGGGAAATGACTTCGAAGCGAAACCAGCCGATCATCGATATGCGCAACCGGCCCGCCTTCCTGCATCCGTTTTTCGGATCGGCACCTGGGACGCCGCAATACGACGTCGTGCGTTGGCTGAACAGACGCGTCGGCAGCCGTGAGATCGACCATTTTGCGCGAGCGCGCGACACCGCCGGGTTTGTCGCAGAGATGGATGAAGCCGAAATTTCGGCCGCCGTGATGGTTGCCCGCAGTGTCCCCGGCGTACGAGTCAGAAACGACGATCTGGCTGCCATCGCGGCCGAGGCACCGAACCGCCTGATCGGGGTTGCTTCCGTGGACCCGATTGAACTCGGCCGTGAGGCAGCGTTGGCCGAGGCGACACGCGCAGTGCGGGAACTTGGCCTGAAGGGCATCAACCTCGACGCCGGGTTTTACGCTGAGCCACTCAAGGCGAGCGACGAGCGCCTGATGCCTCTGTATGAGCTGTGCCAGACGCTAGGGGTTCCGGCCTTCATCATGTCCGGACCGACGACACCGGACTTGTCGTTTAATGATCCTCTTGCAGTTGATGTTGTTGCGCGCACTTTCCCCAGGCTCAAGATTGTTTGCAGCCATGGATTCTATCCACGCATTTCCGAGATCGTCACAGTCGCATTCCGTAATGAGAATGTCTTCGTTTCACCCGATATGTACACATTCTCGCCCGGAGGCGGCCTCTACGTCGAAGCCGCTAATGGATTTATGAAGGAGCAGTTCCTCTTCGGAAGCTCCTATCCGTTCCGCCCGATGCGACAGGGTGTCGAGGATTTCAGGGCGCTGGGTCTCTCCCAGGAAGCCTACAAGTATGCGACGTTCCGGAATGCTAATCGCATTTTCGGACTCGGGATCGAAAGCTGATGCCGGTCTGCGTCTCTTGCACAGATCCTCGCTAAGTTTGGCAGAAAGCCGGTGAGGGAGATTGAAACATGTCCGCAGAAGAATGGCCCTCTATGGCCGAGTCTGATCAGCAGCGCTTCGCGGAGGCACGACATCAGGTTCACAGCCTCCTGCAATGGCTCGCACGGATCGAAAAAAGCTACGGTCCGGCGGCCGGCAGCACTGCAGATGTCACGTTGCGGTGGTGTGATGCGCGGAAGGCCATCACGACGCGGCGCCTTGGGAAGGATCTGCAGTTGGAGCTGAGATTGCCGGAGATGGTCCTGCAATTCTGGGAGGGTGGACGGGCAGCCAACCACGCTCTCAGCGCAGAGGAGCACTCTCCGGCGCATGTCGAGGCTTGGCTTCTGATTGAGCTTCTCCATCGCGGGATCGATCGGAAGAGATTTACGAAGGAACTTCCGTACGACGTCTCTGGGCTGATGTCGGGCGACGGCGTGGAGTTTTCACCGGAACTCTACCGAAATGAACTGATCACATTGACTCAATGTCTGACGGCAGCCGCCGCGGCAATTTTGCAGGCAAGTGAGACAGCATCGCAAGATCCGGATGAAGAAATTGTCTTGCGGCCGAATGACTTCAGTCTTGAAGCCGCATTCGACTCCCGCCGCGTTCTGGGCTTCAAAGCGAGCGGTGCGAAGGTGGGAGAGCCGTTATTCTATATTCGTACGAGTGATGAGGGCGGCCGCACGGATGTCTGTAATGAGATCATCTTGCCCGTCTCGCGACTTCCGAGCAGCGGAGGCTGTGAGCGGCTGAGGATGTTCTTTCAGTCTCACTGACCATCTGCTGTGAACGTCATGCAACAAGAACTCCTGTATCGGGCATTCTACATCCGCCATGAGTGCGGGATGTTCATCACAGAAGAGGCAGTCATCGGTCCGTTGGCCTTTGAAATGACTTCGAGCGATATCAGCCGAATACAACGTGCCATCGACGAACTTTGGTTCAGCATACGTCATGACTCGACAGGGCCGAGTTGGCTCGTTCCGGCCCTCGTCGAGCACAATCAAACCCGCATAGACCTGGACGGCATCGTTCTCGACACAGAGTTGCGGCAGTCAGTGCATTATTGAGGCGCGCACCCCGCCGCTCGTGACAGTGCTCTCGTGCACGGATGCGGTAAAATGGTGCATGGATCGCATTGATTCCATCTGCTGAATTCATTATACTATGCTCTACCTATAAGTGATCCATCCGCATCGGTGCACTTGGGTGGCTCCTGGCGCGGTATGCGTGCCGGGAGCAGGCCCGGTATGTCCAAGCTTCCCGAACGAGATGCGCTCGGTACGGGTTTGTCGCGGCAGATCGAGCAGCGTAGCAGATCTGCCCCCACGATGTTCGGCTGGAATGTTGGTTGTGTCGGAATGCGTTGCGCATTGAACTGGCGCGGCAGGCTCACGCAAATCCGACACGGGACGCGTCATGAGACGGCGCAACCGACAGCAAGTTGAGCTCGATCCGGTTGCTCGCAAATTTGTTCTATCAGCTCAGCAGCTCAAATCGGCCGTTGGATTGGCAGCAATGCCAACTCATTCCAATTGACAACCAGGCTCACTGACGAAATTTTTACGCGGCAACGGTGGCGGGGTTGGATGACCTATCGTTAGTCATGGCAGGGTCACATTGTTTGTGCGGCGTCAGTCCGCTCTCGCATGGCTTTGTGGAAGAGTATAAGCTGACGCGAGTTGGACGACCTGGAGTGCCGCGCCTCAGGTGTACCGGGACAGCCGCAGCTGCCCTGGTTGGAGCGCGGGGGCACTCAGGTCGCGCGGCAGGAGGGGCAACCGGTCGGGTGGTGGGCCATCTGGCTCGCTGGAGGAGAGCAAAGTGTGGCTTCGGACGCCTTCTGGTCGGAGTTGGACGATTTGAGTGGCCAGTGGAACTGCGAGCCGTCGCGCGCCGAATTGTTTGAGCAGTTCACCTCGGCGGTTTACACCACGGACGCGGAAGGATGGCTGACTTACTACAACGCAGCCGCTGCCGATCTGTGGGGATACCGGCCCGAGCTTGGAAAGGCGCGCTGGTGCGGCTCCTGGCGCATCTTCACGCCCGAAGGTGCGAACCTGCCGCTCGAGCAATGCCCGATGGCGGTGGCCCTGAAGGAGAGGCGCACCGTGCGTGGCGTGCAGGCCGTGCTGGAGCGCCCGGACGGAACGCTGATCCCATTCACGCCCTATCCGACGCCGCTGCGGGACGCGTCCGGTGCGATCGTGGCGGGCTCCAACATGCTGCTGCCGCTGGCCTCACCGGCTGCACCGCGCGACTTCGCCCTCCCGGGCGATGCGTCGCCTGCCATGCAGCCGCAGGAGTCGAGATCCGGGCTGGCACTTGATGACCTGACGGGCGGCCTCCAGGCAACGCTCGCGGCGCTTGCTGATGTCGAGGTCGAGTTTCAGCTCGACCGCGAGCGCCTTGATGGCTGGTCTGGACCAGCCTCGGAAAGGGAACGCATCATCGCTCAGCTGGAGAGCAAGCGGGCACGGCGACGTGCGTTGCTGAGCGAGCGGCTCGATGAGCTCCAGGTGCAAGCCATGCGACTGACCTCGAACATGCATCGCGACGGGTTCGACGCTTAGAGCCGTGCCCGACCCCGGTCGGGTCGGATCACGGCTCTCAAGCCTTGTTCTCACGCGCTCACTTGCGCCGAACCGGCTTCCGCTTCGGCGGCGAGCGCTCCAGCCGCACGGCACGGGAGCGATGAGAGGCCGAGAGCAATTCAGCTTGCGTTGATCGGCGAACCGCGAGGCAGATTGACAGGCCGCCGGACGCGGCTGTCGGCTTGCACAAGGGGCCGGGGAGCCGTTTCTCCCCGGCCGATGCGATCACGCGGTTGCGTGCGGCGACTGATGAATCAGCCACAGTTCGACCGCTGCCAGGATCGCGACGCCGAGCCCAACGGCAACAGCGGTCCAGGTCGCATATGCCAGGCCCGCGAAACCGAGAGCCCACGGCGAGACCGCGACCCACAAGCCGGCCACGAGGTTGATCCACTCCTCCCATTCCTGAAAGGCGATCACCGCCGCGAGCGCGACGATGGCGATCACAAGGCCGCAGATCCAGGCATTCCATGGCGCGGCCTGCTCGCCGGAGTAGCCGAACAGCCAGGGCGAGATGAACAGAACAGCGGCAGCCGCAGCGTTGACGAGGTTGATGGCCGTCATTTCACTGCGCGATTTCAGCAGATCCATGGTTGACCTCCTCATCCTCAGGCAAGATTGCGCGATTGGCTGCGCGGGCCTCTCCGTCCCCACGTCCGGTCTTCGGCGACGAGGCGGCCGAGACTCCCTTCGTGGATGCTGCCCGAGGCAGCGCATCAGTCCGCCAGCGGCCAGGATCGCCGCGCCGTCCGCCCGCAAATCTGATGTGCTGGGCCTTGCAGCCTTGGCCGTTATTAGAGATGGTAGCAGTTGGCGCTCTTTCAAGGGCCTTGCCATAAGAAAAACTGCAGTAAATGGCTGGACGTACGGCACTGGCGCCCGGGCCACGTCCAGGATCGACTTCACTGCCGCGCTGATCGAGTGATACAGACAGGCGATCTGATCGGACTGCCTGCAGCCATTCGCTCGCTGGCCTGTCAGATCTGCTCGGACCGTCCATCCTGGATCGGGGTGCGCCGTGTCTCCGTGCTCAGACGCACGAGGTCCGCAACACCGAGCCTGGCGCCGGGATGGAGCGTAATGCACGGCGGTGAGCACTGCGCCCGAATCTCGGGAACGTTTTGGCACCAGCTGCATCTGACGGCTATTCGAAGCAGCAGCAGGCAGCAGCGCCATGGTCGAGCGCCCGCTTCATCAGTCCCCAGCGGACGAGGCAGAACTCGTCGAACACGCACGTCGCCATAGCCCCGCGGCCATCCGGCTCATCCTTCAGCAACAGAACCGGCGCTTGTACCGGATCGCGCGGAGTATCGTCAGGGATGACAGCGAGGCAGAGGACGTGCTGCAGGAAGCCTATGTGCGAGCCTTCACGCGCCTGAGCACCTTCCGCGGCGACGCGCGTTTCAGCACGTGGCTGGCCCGCATCGTCATCAACGAGGCGCTGGGCCGGCTCCGGCACCGCCGCCCAACTCTGGAGCTGAGTGCCGTGATGGCGCGCATGACAGGCGCCCAGATCATCCCATTTCCGCACGTCAGCATGCCGCCCGACCCGGAAGCTCTCATGGCACAACAGGAGATCCGCGCACTGCTCGAGCAGGCCATCGACAGGCTCCCGGATGCATTCCGCACGGTTCTGGTCGCACGCTTGGTGGAAGGCCTGAGCACCGAGGAAACCGCGGAGCTGCTCGGCATCAGGCCAGAGACGGTCAAGACCCGTCTGCACCGTGCGCGGCGGCTGCTGAAGCGCGATCTGGAGGAGCAGATTGGTCCGGTGCTGGCGGGGGCCTTCCCCTTTGCCGGCTGCCGCTGCAGGTGTCTGACCGAGGCTGTGCTGGAGCGGCTCGGCCTCGCGTAGCACGCGGGAACCTTCTCACTCGTTCAGCATCCAACTGCGCGCAGAAGGGCCATCTGCATGGCCCAGCGATGGAGAGACGCGATGCTCATGAGAGGAACCCCGGCTTTGGCCGCGTTGGTCCTGAGCGCGGTCGCGGTTGGCGCGCAAGGCGCCAAGCCGAATGATGCGCAGATCGCGCATATCGCCTACACGGCGGGACAGATCGACATCAAGGCTGCCGAACTCGCGTTGCAGAAGTCCAAGAACAAGGAGGTCCGCGCTTTTGCAGAGGACATGGTGCGCGACCACAAGGCGGTGAACGAGAAGGCGCTCGGGCTGGTGAAGAAGCTCCACGTCACGCCGGAGGACAACGACACCAGCAAGTCGCTCGTCAAGCAAGCTGACGAGAAAGAGGCTTCACTGAAGAAGCTCAATGGCGCTGCGTTCGACAAAGCTTATGCTGAGAACGAGGTAAGCTACCATAAGACTGTTAATGATGCACTTGAAAACACGCTCATTCCCTCGGCGAGCAATCCCGAACTGAAGGACCTGCTGCGCACGGGCCTGAAGATCTTCCAGGGGCATGAGCAGCATGCCGAGCACGTTGTTCAGGTGCTGAAATGAGGTGCAAGCCCATGGTGCGGCTGCTTTGCCCGGCATGGCTTCTGGGACTGACGATCTGCCCTTTGCCTACAGTTGCGGCAGAGACAATCCGCATCCGGATTGAGGATCTTGCCTACACACCGCAGCACGTCGCAGCGCATGTGGGCGACGCAGTCGAGTGGACCAGCCGCGACTACGTCGCGCATACGGCAACAGCACGCAACAGGGAGTGGGATGTGGTCATTCCCGCGGGCGGAATAGGACGCGTCATGCTCACGCACGCCGGTAAGGTTGAGTACTACTGCCGGTATCACCCGAACATGCAAGGGAGCATCTCGGTCGCTGCGCCACCCTAAGCATCCTTCGCCGAAGCGTCCCCCGGTTCGGCGATAAGAATGAGGCGGAAGCAAAGACATCCAAGCCGGGTGGCGGGGCGCAGCCGCGCCTCCCTGCTTGGACTGATGGGCCATCATCGGGTGGCTCTCGGCCGAACTTGATACCGTCGGCGCATTCAACTGCCGCGCCGCGAGTTCCGCCAAGCGCGAGATGCGGGTGGACGCGAACGGCCAGCGGGACAACCGAGCCGCTTTGTGCGCGCCGCATTGTCTGTGACGAACCGGGATCCTCTTCGTCGGACTATGCTCTGGCTTCGCACAGGGAAGAGCAGCGGGCTCTGCCTCCCATCCTGGCACATCCAGCACGGAATGCCGTTTACGGTCCCTCAGGGCCGCAGACGAGGAGCACGGCCGTAAAAAGGTCATCCTTGCTCGCTCAAGGCACTGACGGCTTAGCCGTGGGAGCCAACAAGATGACCCTTGTCCGCCTGTCCAAAACACTGGTCGTTGCAGCCGTTGCCCTACTGTTCAGCCTCGTCGCCTTTGGCAACATCACGGATTTCGGCACGAACCTGCCCTTCGTGCAGCATGTGTTGATGATGGATACGACCTTCCCAGGCGCAACTATCCGCTACCGTGCTGTCACGGCTCCGGCTCTGCATCAGGCCGCTTATCTGATCATCATCATGATTGAAATATCTTCTGCCGCTCTGTGCTGGATTGGTTTCATACAACTTCTTCGACACTTGAGAGGCAAAGCGGTCGCATTCAATCGAGCGAAGAGCGTTGCGATTGCTGGCCTGACACTCGGTTACTTGCTCTGGCAGGTGGGTCTTATCGCGATTGGCGGTGAATGGTTCGGCATGTGGATGTCGCATGAGTGGAACGGCATTGAGAGCTCGTTCCGCTTTCTTGTCATGACCTTGGGTGCGCTTATCTACGTCAGCCTGCCTGACATGGACACGCCGGCATGATGCCTCGAAAAGAGACAGCAACAGCTGCAGGAAAGGTGGTTTGTCCGCGGCAGCACCATAATACGGCTTGCGCGCCGGCAGCGCTCTGAACCATCCGACCGTCGATCGCGCGCATCTCAATAGCGCTTCGTGCTCGACGGTCGGGGAACCTGGAGCGCTCCCCATCGAGTGGACACCAGTTCGGTGCAAGGCAGCGCGTGACAGCAAGACCCGAGAGCCGTGATCCGACCCAACGGGGGCGGCACGGCTCTAGTGGATCGATCGAAGGTCCGCGGTCGGCCGCTCGACGACATCGGCTCCCATCGGGGCCGGCGTCTTCGCTGGCCTAAAGTGCGCATCCGCTCTCTGGCGCACCCTCATCAGGGCAATGCGGATCATCTCGCCGCTCAGGATCAGAACACCGGACGGTCTTCGAGGAACATAGCGCAGCGTTTGCCACTTTTTTTCCTCATGCGGCCAGATCATCTGCCAGTCCGCTGCCGTACCCAGGGAGTTGTACGAAGTCAGCCCATCTTGGTAGCAGAATCTAAGTGTTTCATGAAATAACAAAAACCCAGGTGACAGCTTTCCGTAACTTTCATCGTATCCGATCTTGAGGTCGTACAAAACATTCTTGTAGCAGGCTGCCAAACGACATGCGATTGCAACGCCATCAATCTTCATGAGATAGATACGGAGCATGTTCGATTGTGCGAGAGCATGCGCGTATAGTCGAAAAAACATTTCCCGGTTTCTGCTTGAAAGAACCGCGCTTTTGCTCTTTCCCTTCCAGCCAGATCCCTCAATTCGAAATACTTCGTTCAACAAAGGGTCTACGTCCGCGCCATGCGGCGCATATGCGAGGAACTCAACGCGGCCGAGGGCCTCGGCCCGCCTGCGGCAGCGCCGCAGAGTCTGCCTCCGTGATGACGAAACCTGTTTCTCTAGCGCGCTGTAATCCGCCGTCAGCGGGATGCACAGCGTGGTTCCCCCGTCAGTCGTAATGAGGGGAGTCGAATCGCGCGCAACCGATTTCACGATGCGCAACTCCGGATCGTTCCGATTCAAGCGGCTGAGAAGAAAAGGAAACCGTGTTTCGAACAACTGGAAGATCAATTCCCGAAGCGACTCCTCATTCAGATATAAAAGACCGCTTGGTTCGCAGATATTTTGACTGATAAATTCGAGACGACGTACACCAAAGAACCTCCGAAGAACCAGAGGTGCCGCAGCGACAAGCTTGTGTGCATCATATACAGCAATAACGTATAGATGTCCATTGGTAAAAGAAGCCGAAATGAGTGATATGAATAATTCGTGCCGAAGAAGAGGGTTTCCTAAATGATCCGCCAGAACATTCCACTCGTCCGCAATGCCTTTAAATTCATCAAGGGAGGTAATCTTACGAACCGAGTATCGATTCGCGCCACGGTTTAGCGCGCGCATTGACGTCCCCCCTTCGCACCGAATTATGAAGCTTCGAGCACAATGTCGATGACCATTGCCCACCCACTCAAGAATTAATCCCACATTTTTCATAGATTCCCGTAATATAGAGGGCTACTCCTGAATTGACTGGATTGGACCCAAGGTACCTATTGACAAATCCCCGAGAGGCAGTTTGGGCTTGCGCATTGTGCAATCGCGGTTCGATCTGGCATTCCTCCGGCCTCGATCTCTGGCTGGCTTGGCCCGGAGCAACGCGTAGATCCGATACGGGCTTCCCGAGCCGCTTCCAGCACGATCACCCTGCGGACAGTACAATGGACGCCGGGCTCGGCCTGCATGCCTGTCCATCTGCTCACGGCGCGCTGCACCCGTGATGCTACCTGACCGTCGCTGTGCCTGATGCGCCTATGGTCTCGATCCTGCCGATTTCGCACGTGCGCAGTCGATGGAGCTGCAGCGGGTCGGGCTTCGCACAGCGCCCATGAAGCATCTTCGGTGTGAAAGGGGGCTCGTCAGCGGCATACACCACGGCAGAAGGGCAGGGGATACATGAGAATGGGAAAGACCGCGCGGTAGCGCGCCGGATGATACCAGCTTATGTGGGACCGCCGGGAAGCATCTTGGATGCACGCTAGCTGCTTCTCGAAGCTATCTCCACGGGACCGGCTCGCTTGATCCACGCCATGGCGTTTTGATTCAGCGAAAGCGTGCGCATCTGCCGGCAGAACCGCCAAGAGAAGTGCGACTTTGAGAAAGCCTTTTGCTTTCATGGTCCCTCTCCTTAACGATCGCCCTCCCGTGAGCATTCCTGAGGAGAAAGAGGTGTGATCACCTGTTTCTGCCTCGCAGAAACAGGTGTCGGTGCGCCAGAGCACAAGGCAAGCGTTGCGACGTAGCTGGCGCATGGCGCTGACTGTCTCCGCGCCCCGTTCGAATCCGGCAGGCCGCGCTGGGCGGCTGCTCCGCGGCCAGCGCCGCAACGTTCCGAGTGGGCAGCGCCAGATAAGACCTTGGCCCGCTCCTGCCGGCGAACGACAGTCAGGCGAACACCCGGCGCTCTGCGCCGATCATTCGATCAAGGCAATCCAGGCGCGCGCCGTCACGGCAGCGGCAGAGGACCGGGCCTGATATCGCTTGGCAACCTCGACGGTGTCTTCGAGCCCTGCCGAATCGCGGCCTGCACTCTGACCATCAACGCCGCGCAGCCGCCCATCGACATGGCGCGGCCGGAGAAATGGAAGGCGGACTGAACGACCATGCAAGCTTGGTCCCGGAGGGGCATGGTGATGAACTGCATCACTCCCCCGCACCGGGTCGGCGTCGTCCGGTGAGCTGGCAACCGCCCGCCACACGCGACGCGCCAGCCCGCTAATCCTTAAGTACTAATTCTTATGGCTTATTTGCATGAGGTCGGAAGGCATTTGAAAACAATGCGTCAGCCGAGAAATTGCCTTATCGTCGATGCCAGTGATCTGTATGTGTGCTGGTGCGATCTCGCCGTGCGAGACACGCGCCGACTTCGGACGCCTCGTTGAGCACGGAGCCAGGCCGGTCATGCCGCTACTATGAAAGAACCTGTATTTCTTATTGCAAGAGTTGTAGTATCGGCTCTTCATCTCGCCGATGGGGAGCCTTCGCGGTGCACTGTCATAAATAATGCCGATCTGCGCAATTTGTGCTTGTCGATTGAAAACGCAGACTCGTCCTACTGCCGGCGGATCCGCGATCCTGATATGCGCAGATGGTGCCGAACCCAGAGCAATGATTACAGCCACGAGGAGGAAGAGCCAGGCCTGCGGACGGAGGACAGCGCCGTCAAGATATTCGCAGCCGCGCCGCCGGGACTGACTGAGGCGCTCTCTCTGAACACCCTCCGTCCCGTCGATCGCCACGGCGGGCTCGGAGACCAGTCCTCCGGCAACGCGGTCGCCCTGACCGGACAGTGGCGGGTCACCGCCGCCGGGCTCGATCTGGCCCGCTGCGCCAGCCATTCGTTGCGGGCCGGGTGTTGTCACGACATGCGTATTCCAAGCCGGAGTGGCGACTGTGCTGATCTGAAGGAGGCCTAACGTTCTCCATCATTGGCTGTATCGCCGGCACGTTGAGAAGTCCGATCCAGCAGGAAATCGCATTATACCACCAGCCCAAGATGCTGACGCATCGGGCCGTCGATCCATCTCGAAGTGTCGATGCCAAGCCGCAGGCTCGGCGATCATGCGAGAACGGAACCAGCGGCCATTTCCAATGCCCGTTGGTATTACTCCTCGTCGCCGGGATTCCGGGCGGGCATCCAGGGGCACAGCCCGCGCCTGACTCCGAAGGCGTTGGGGCCAGAGCAGTCGAGGTCGCCGGCCCAGGGATGCACGCGGATCGTCCATGGGTCGACTTCGCCGATTCCGACGGCCGGATAGGGTCTTCGGACCAGGACAGTCCGCCGGTGAGGCACCGGTCTGGAGACCACGACGGGATGGGTTCTTCGGACCAAGACGGTCCGCTGATGCGGCATCGGTCTGGAGACGCGTTCCGCCCGATGCGAGCGGAGGACCGGCGGCGACGGTTGCTGGACGACCAGCCGTGGAGGCCGCCGGACGGTGGCGACGGCGCGGTTGCGGGCGGGCGGGCGCTTCGCCTGCCGCCGGACCGCCCTCCGGGATGCATGTCCTTTCGGCTGCTCGGCCACCGGCTGGGCGGGCGCGTTCGTTTCGGACGGGGCTGCGGTGCGGGTCGGCGGATCAGTCCAGCGGGTCTGTGCGGCCAAGCCGGGTACATCTGAGAACAGGAGCGCCACCGCGAGCGCGATTCGGCAATTCACCATGAGCACGCTCCTTCCGTCACGAGTCAGCGAGACCGCGACCGAATCACCGGCCACATGCAGCACTACATGCAGCACAAGACGGGCCATTCGATACGCCGATTCAAGCGTTAGAGCGCTCCCCGCCGGGAGTGGATGCCGGTTCGGCGCAAGGGAGCGCGTCAAATCAAAGACCTGAGAGCCGTTATCCGACCCAACCGGGGGCGGGTACGGCTCTAGGAGCCCGTCCGAGTAACGGTTTGATGCGTTGGGACTAAGAGTCCGTTGGGAAAGGGTCATTTCATAGTGATTGACGCGAGAAGCCGAGTTATAGAGGCGAAAAGCATAGCCGCCGCCGAGATGTGAAGCAGCGTATCGTAATCCAGCTTGAGACGGCGCGACACCGTGAGAGCGCCGATGCTTTGCTCAATCCGCCATCGTTTCGGCAGAAGCACAAAGCCCTTCCCAAATTGCGGCCGTACGACCACTTCCACGACACGGCTCGTGCCAGCCTGAACCGCCTCAATGAAACGGGCCTTGTACCCACCGTCCACCACGATTGTCTTGATCCAGGGACAGAGACGAACCAAGCGCTTGACGAGCGGGATCCCGCCCTCTTGATCCTGAACGTTGGCCGGAGTGATCATCACCGCAAGCAGGCGTCCGTCGCTGTCGACCGCCAGATGCCGCTTGCGCCCCAGCACTTGTTTCGCCGCATCGTACCCGCGCTCGCCTTGCGGGGCGTCACACTTCACCGCCTGGGCATCCACAATCGCCAGCGTTGGACTGGCTTCTTTCCCGGACTTCTCACGATCCCTCATCACGAGATGATGGTTGATCCGGTCCATGTGGCCGCCATCGGTGAGCAACCGCCAGTAATCGTAGCAGAGACTGGCGGGCGGCAGATCCTTTGGCATGGCATCCCAGGGAATGCCGTACCGCTGCACGTAGCGGATGCCGTTCATGATGTCCCGAATAGGATAGGTCCGGGGCCGCCCGATCCCCTCCGCGACAGGAAGCAGTGGCTCCAGGGTGAGCCACTCGTCGTTCGTCATATCACTCGGGTATCTCTGGCTGCGACGATCATAGCGCGGCCGATTTGCAGCGGTCCAGACCAAGGAGGGGCCATTCATCCATTCGAGACGAGCAGACATGCTCTATCATCCCGCATTTTCTCTTGGCCACCCTTTCCCAACGGACTCTAAGGTTGAGATCTGGGCGGATGGCTCCTGCGCCACAGGCTCAGCGCGCGGCCTGCGCCAGCTTCAGGAGGTTATGGGCGGTGCAGATCATCGCCCACTCGCCGCGGACCTGATCGAGCCCACGTAGCAGGAACTGTCGGAAGCCTCTGGCCTGCTTGATCTGCCCGAACACCGGCTCGACGACCTGCTTCCTGAGACGGTAACGGCTCCGGCGCCCAGCCCGCTTCAGGCGGACGGCCATCGCGCTCATCAGGGGCATCTTCGTCAGCCTCCGGCGACCTGCTGCATCCGCCTCGCCGTGACGGGCACGGCCCGGAGCGAGATAGGCTGTGATCCGTCGCTCCTGCAGCGCGGCCAGGTTCGCCTCGGTGGCAAAGCCGGCATCTCCGGAGACCTCCCGCGGCTTGCGCCCGAGATGGGTGCAGACGCCGTCGACGAGCGGCACGAGAGCGCGCGAGTCGGCGGGGTTCGTCACGAGCCGATGCGCGACGATCACCTGATGGGCCGCATCAACCGCAATCTGGCCGTTGTAGCCCTGCACGAACCCGTCGCGCGTGGGCAGGATGCGGCTGTCCGGGTCGGTGAAGTTGCGCTGCGCCCGGTCGGGCGGACCGCCGTCCTCGCCCCGCAAGGGCCGACCTTGCCAGCGCATGCCCGACGAGGCCCCCGGCCCGTCCTCGTCCTCCGGATCGGGCGGATCGGCAGCCTCTGCCTCCAACGCGGCCTTGGCGGCGCGGATCGTCTCCAGCCGCCGCTGCTTGTCGGCCATCCAGGCCGGTGTCTCGTCGCCACGATGGTCGGTCCCATGAGCCCGATCCTCCGCCGCGTCGGCCTCGCGCGCTTGATCCAGCCAAGCCTCGACCTCGGCGGCCAGCGTCGACTCGGCCGCCTTCATCCGGCCGTAGCTCATCGCCTTGTGGCGCGAGGCGTTGGCCTTCAGCTTGGTGCCGTCCACCGCCACGTGGGCAAAGCCGACCAGCCCGGCCGCCCGGCACAGCCGCAGCACCTGCACGAACAGGTCCGAGAGCGCCGTCAGATGCCGCTTGCGGAAGTCAGCGATGGTGCGGAAGTCGGGCCGGTTCAGGCCGGTCACGGCCATGAAGTCAACCCGCTCCTCGCAGGCGCGGGCGAGCTGACGCGACGAGTACAGACCGCGGCTGTAGCCGTAGAGGAGCAGGGCCACCATCATGCCGGGATGGTAGGGCGGGTAGCCGCGCTCCTCGGTGTAGGTGTCGAGAATGGCTGAGAGGTCGAGCGCCTCGCGCACCGTATCGCGCACGAAGTGCGCCATGTGCCCGGGCGGCACGAACTCATGCAGCGAGGGTGGCAGCAGCCAGCCCTGATCGACGTCCCAGGAGCGAAACACCTTGGCCATGAGCCGAGTGAATCATCCCAAAGCGCCGCCGTCGAGGTACTTACTCGGACGGGCTCCTAGTTGTTTGGTCGCGGAAGGTTGTTGGGATCAGGTGCGTTGGGCAATTGAGGAGCAGGCCTGGCGCTTCGAGCCCTCACGGCGCTCCTCCTCCAGGAGGGCACGCTGATGCTCGCAATCCATCCCAATGCCCGCACCACCCCGGCCGTGTGCGCCGAGATCGCCCTGGCCGAGACGATCAACGGCCTGTTCAAGGCCGAGGTGATCCAACGGCGCGGGCCGTGGCGCTCCCTGGACGCCGTCGAGTACGCCACCCTGGAGTGGGTCGACTGGTTCAATCACCGCCGCCTGCTCGCACCGATCGGCCATGTGCCTCCCGCCGAGGCCGACGCGCGCTACTATGCCCAGGCCGAGGTGCCAGCCTTGGCCCCCTGACCCAAACCAAAGGGCCTCCGGAAAACCCGGAGCGGTTCACACCAGCGCCGCCTTCCGCCATGGCTTGGACGCGCGCCATCTGCGCTGGGCTGTGGGCAGTGTCTGCAACCAGAAGGTCTATGCGGCGGATGGCCCCATCGGTGCCAATCCGGTCCGGGGCGAGCAGCAGCTCCTCCCGCAGCATCTTGCGGAAGAACCACTTGGCGGCATCGAGATCACGCTGGGCGGTGAGCAGGAAATCGACTGGCTCACCGTGTTTGTCGATAGCCCGGTAGAGATACCGCCACCGGCCGCGGATTCGGATGGAGGTCTCGTCGACGCGCACTGAGCCGCAGTGCGGCTTGCGGAACCTGCGCAGCCGACGCTCGATAGCGGGGGCGTAGGCGAGGACCCAGCGGTTGACGATGGAGTGATCCACCTCCAGGCTCGCGTTCGAGCCGCCTCTCCTCGATGTCGCGGTAGCTCCGTGCATACCGCAGGGATCAGGAGACGGCCTGCACGATGAGCGTGGCCTCGAGGTGCTACATCTTCACCGTTTCTCGTCACCTCGTCTCGGCCCGCACGCACCGGCTCTTCCGAGCCGATGCGTTCAAGACGTGGCGCCACACGGCGGGTGTTGCTGCCTGAAACTGGGCAGGACGGGTCTTCTTGCAGCCGTCTCCGACAACGCGACAACGCCTGAACAATAGCGGATGCGCCACCTACGGATTCAGCTTCGAAGCCTCTATGTGCATCATAGCGCAATCACAGGCCCCGGAAACTCAGGGCTGCCTGCATTCTAGGTCGGACACACCGCATTTAAGAATGCATGCGCCTCCTCTTTTCGCTCGAAAATGTGCGGCGCCAGCCCGCGCTTGCTCAGGGCCTCCTGCATCTTCAGGCGCAGGAAGGCACTCGTCGAGTAGCGCGTCGTGGTCAGATAGTGATGGGTGCAGAGATACTCGATCATCTCCGCGTAGGCGTCGTAGAGGTTCTCGCTGATGCGAAACCCGTCATGGTTGACCACAGAGTTCACGCGCTGGCCCGCTTTCAGGCAAGCCGTCTCCAGCACTTGCCGCAGAGCGTCGATGTCGCTCGTCGAACGCACCTGCCAGCCCTCCAGATTCACGAACAGGAGGTTGCGCTCCGCGTCGTAGCTGACCCGCTCGCTGAGGTTGAGGTTGAGCAGGTCGGCCAAAAGCTCCATCGGCTTGTCCCGGAAGATCCGCTGGTCCATCGGGATCGGGTTCTCGATCACCGGCATGAAATCCATGTGGGCGAGGATGTCACGGCCGATGTCAATTCCGGGCGCTACCTCAATCAGCTCAAGGCCACGTTTCGTCAGGTTGAAGACACAGCGCTCGGTCACATAGAGCACTGGCTGATCGCGCTCCTGTGCGAACGGCCCGCTGAACGTGTTCTGCTCGACAGCCTCGACGAACTTACGCGAGCGGCCCTCCTGCACAATGCGCAGGCGCCCGTCCTCGATCTTCGTGACGAGGCCACCCGCCGTAAACGTGCCGGCGAAGACCACCTTGCGAGCATTCTGCGAGATATTGATGAAGCCGCCGCATCCGTTGAGGCGCCCGCCGAAGCGGCTGGTATTGACATTGCCAGCCCGGTCGCACTCCGCCATGCCGAGGCAGGTCATGTCGAGCCCACCTCCGTCGTAGAAGTCGAACATCTGATTCTGATCGATGATGCAATCGGCGTTCGTTGCCGCGCCAAAGCTCGAGCCCGAGGCCAGCACGCCGCCAACCGCCCCCGCCTCCGTCGTCAGGGTGATGTAGGGGGTGACCTTCTCCTCGGCGGCGATCGAGGAAATGCCCTCGGGTGCACCGACACCGAGATTGACCACGCCGTTCGGCGGAAGCTCGAAGGCGCTGCGGCGTGCAATGATCTTGCGCGAATCGAGCGGCATCTTCGGGATGGCGCCGGCAGGGACCCGGATCTCGCCTGCCAGCGCAGCGTCATGCATCACTCCGTAGTTCATGCGGTGCATCTCGGGCTCGGCCACTACGACGCAGTCGACAAGCATGCCGGGCACGCGCACGTCCTTCGGCTTGATCGAGCCCTGCTCGACGATGCGCTCGACCTGGGCGATGACGATGCCGCCATTGTTGCGCGCAGCCATGGCCTGGGCGAGGTTATCGAGGGTCAATGCCTCCTTGGCCATGCAGATATTGCCCGATGGGTCGGCCGAGGTGCCGCGGATGAAGGCGACGTCGATCTTGGTCGCCGTGTAGAACAGCCACTCCTCGCCATCGACTTCGACGAGCTTGACGATTTCATCCTTGGTTATTGTGTTGACGCGTCCGCCGCCGTGGCGCGGGTCGACGTAGGTCTTGAGGCCGACCTTGGAAAACAAGCCGGGCTGCCCGGCCGCACAGGCGCGGAAGAGCTGCGAGATGACCCCCTGAGGGAGGTTATAGGCCAGGATCTTGTTCTCCTGCGCGGCCTGGGCGACCTTTGGCATGCGCCCGAAATTCGCGCCGATGACCCGACGCAGTAGGCCGTCGTGGTGCAGGCGCCCCGTGCCCAGACCTTTGCTGTCGCCCGCGCCCGCCGTCATGATCAGGGTAAGGCCTCGCGGAGCGCCGCTCTCCACGAAGCGCTTCTCAAGCGCAGCGTGCAGCGCCTCCGGGATGCAGCTCTGAACGAAGCCCGTGGTGGTGACGACGTCGCCGTCGCGGACCAAAGCAATAGCCTCGTCGGCTGAAATAATTTTGCTCTTCGTCATATGGACAGACGGCCGCACAAGACTGGAGCGCCGCGAGCCGCCCAGTCGACGTTTAGAAGAGCACGCCACATCCATTTCTCGCGTCAGAGGTGGCCTGTAAGGTGGGGATGCAGAATAGATCATGTCCCTTCAATTGTAATCTTAGACCTATAGGCAACCTGACAGGTAGCGCGGCGGCATTTCAGTCGCGAATCGCCTCGTACGCCGCCGCGTTGTCCAGCAGGCGCCGTCACGGGAACTGAGTTGCGGTCGCAGAAGCGGCAGGACCGGCCTCACCTCAGGCCGCAGTGGTCGCCTGCCGCCATGCGTCCGCCGCCTCAACCCTGAACAGGCGGAGTATGCGGCGGGAAATCAGGTGACGCTGACCATAGAACGTGTTCTGAACGGCTGCGTGCGTCGAGAGGAACCGCTGAGCTGAGTCCGGCGACTTGAAGCCAGAGTTGGCGCGATCGGCGATCCGTCGCCTCATCGGCCCGATCGAAGAGGTCGCCGAGCAGGAAGGCCGAGACGGTGATCGTCGCCTGGTGCCGGACCGACGCCGCGAGCCGCCGCCTCCTGACGATCCCCGGCCTTGGGCCGATCACCGCGAGCGCGATCGCGGCGGCTGTGCCCGATCCCACCCGGTTCCGGTCCGTCCGCCAGTTTGCAGCGTGGCTCTGCCTCCCGGCTCCCGCCCGTCCGAAACGCCGAAGGTTCACCCCTTGCGGAGACGCCTCATATGGGTCGAGCTCAGGGAGCGTCGTTGCTCAATCGGGAAGCGAGGAGAAACAAGGTGCGTCCGCGCTGATCCTCGCTGATCGGGACAGTGGCGCCCTTGACCGTCAGCTGCCCGGCGATGCGGATGAGAAGCGCGGGCCCCCGGCCGGCAGGAAGGGCATCGGCGTGCTCGCGCACGGCACGAACCCAATCCGCGATCCTGCTGCTGAGGTCGGCGCCGGGCGTCGACACCGATTCGGCACAAGGGAGCGCGTCAGATCATTTTCTTCGATGGTCTGTCCTGCACCGCGCCTCACACGGTCCGTTACATGAGCTTAGCGTTCCAGGTGCGGTGCGGATGTGATTGCGCTGGTCAAAAACGCTTCGGCTCGCCGCCAAGCTTCGTCTGTATCTCCCCGAAAATTGAGGTCGCGAGAGAATAGAACCTCTCCCGTTCTACTGCTTTCAATCCTTACCCATATTTGCATAATCAGCGTGCTGCTTTTCCGGTGCCACAGGGCATTGCCGGCCCCAAGTTGCAGGTCGAGCTTTCTCGATAACCAGAGCACCCCATAGGGCAGCAGGCTCACCCACTGCGCTTGCTTTGCTTCCAGGCCCGTATCGAGCCAGACGCCGACCTCTGAGGACACTGTGACTATGGTGCTTGTGGCAACAGCATCGCACTCTGCAAGTGCATTGATCAGGGCATCCCGCGCAGCTTCGCGCCCGAAAGCCTCATCAGACAAAGTCGCTTGGATCATGGCGGCTCTTCCTTCCCTGAGCCGGGCCCGAGCGCTCCGACCCTCCATTGGCGCTGGTGCGGCCGGCCATCGCGTGAGCGGTCAGCCGTTTGACCAAGGTGTTCTTGCCATTTCGCGCCATCCTGCGGAGGCTGACGGGGGGAGGAGCGGGCATGTCGGGTCTTGGTCTGACGAAAGCTTGCACGATGGGTCCGATCGCCCAGGCCATTGAGGCGGCCGGCGGTTCAGTCTCCCGCGTGTTCCGCCGCGCAGAAGTGCCGCTCAGCCTCATGGACGACCCCGAGCGGCTCATGCTGCTGCGCGACCAGCTTCGGCTCGTTGAGGGCGCCGTTCGGGAAATCGGGGATCCCGCCCTTCTGGCCCGGCTGGCAATACGAGCGGGTATTGACGGGCTCGGCGCTATCAGCCGGCATGTGCGCTCTACCGAGACGCTCGGTGACGCGATCGCCCGAGTGGGGACCGTTACGCCTGCCGTTCTGCAAACCGCGACCTGGACCGGCTTACGATTTCGGGGCGACCGGGCAGTTTACGGCTATGCGGTTACCGAGCGGATCGAGGCAGGACGGCAGACGAACGAGATCTTGGCGCTTGGCTACCTGCTGAGCATCATGCGTCATTTTCTCGGGCAAGATTGGCGGCCGGAGCGCGCAATCGTGACCGGAGCTGTGTTGCCGGACCGCTCCGAGATCGAAAGTGTCTTTGGTTGCGACATTACGCTGGGACCAAATGCTGGCCTTGTGTTTCGGGCCGAGCTTCTTGACACTGGAAACCCGGCGCCGTGTGATCTTCTCGCAGGCGAGGAGCCGGCTGCACCGCTTGCAGAAAATCTCACTGACATTGTCGGGCATCTGGTAAGGCTGAGCTTGTGCGAGGGTCGGCCCTCGATCGACTGGGTCAGCCGCCGGCTTGGTCTTTCCCGCCGCACGTTGCAGCGCCGGCTGGAGGGTGAAGGGACCAGCTTCGCCATGATCCAGCGCGGGATCCTGATGAGTGAGGCCAAGCGGCTGCTTGCGGCGTGCGATCGGCCCATTGGCCGGATTGCTCTCGAACTCGGCTACGCAGATGCGGCCCACTTTAGTCGCGCGTTCCTCGATTGGACGGGAGTGACACCCCGTTACTGGCGTCAGACATCATTGCGAGCACATAAGGATGGCTTTGGCATCTCGGGAATTCGCGCTCAGCAGGCGATAGATGCTGGCACGTCCGATCCCGAGATGCCGCCGGGTTTCCGGAAGGGCGACGCCTCAGGCGCACGCACTTTCGCCAGATCAATCGAGGGAGGCCGGCCCTTTTAGATGCCCTTGGTCGGCTTGCTGGCAATGCCCTCCGGTTGGCGCCCCTGGCGCAGGTTGGTCTCGAACTCGGCGAACACGCCCAGCATGTCGAAGAAGGTCTTTGCGATGGCGGTACCGATGTTGATCGGCTGCTCGGTAGCCTTCAGGGTCGTGTCCCTGGCTCTGAGAGCGCCTACGCGATGTCGTGCAGGTTGCCCATCAAGCGAGCCAGGCGGGCGTCGCTCAAGCAGATCAAGCGAGCGGGGTGGCGGCCGGGCTGGGATGCGATATGGCAGGCCGCCTGCCATGCTGCGGGGTGAGGTGTGATGGATATAGGCAAGCAGATGCTCGTGCTGATGCGCCATGGGCAGAGCCTGGACAACGAACAGGACCTGTTCTCAGGGTGGCGCAACCCGGCCTTGACTGCCCGCGGTGTTGCCGAGGCTCACGCAGCTGGGCGCAAGCTGAAAGAACTCGGCTTTTCCTTCAATCTTGCATTCACCAGCAAGCTCAGGCGCGCTCAGCACACGCTGGCCCTCATGCTTGAGGAACTCGGCCAGCCCACCCTCCCCGTGCATGCAGACACGGCTCTGAACGAGCGTGACTACGGCGCGCTCAGCGGCTTGAACAAGACGGGCGCTCGTTCGCTCTGGGGTGCGGAGCAGGTCCATCTCTGGCGCAAGTCCTACGACGCAGTGCCACCGGGTGGCGAGAGTTTGGCAATGACGGCTGCGCGCGTCGTGCCCTTCTACGAACGCGAGATCGCGCCTTGCGCCCGAGCGGGCAAGCGGGTGCTTGTGGTCGCGCACGGTAACAGCCTGCGTTCTCTGGTTATGCATCTGGATGGACTCGATCCTGAAGAGATAGTCGGGGTGAACATCGCTACGAGCGAGATCCTGATTTACTGCTTGAATAAGCGGGGCCATATCGCCAGTAAAACAGCCATGCCTGCATCATCCATTGCTTAGATAGTTAGTGGTTATTGCAGATCGATATGATCAATAGTCGCTTTCTATGAAATCTGTTTTGATCTATGCCGTGATGCACCGCATATGACGCGCCGACACAGTGCCAGAATCAGCCTCGCCCAGATTAGAAGACAAAAAGACCATGGATTCCTGTACGGCATCCCTCACGACCGGGGCCGCCGCGTCTCTGGAAAACTCGCGAACCCGAGGAATCCGCCGTCATGGACCGGAACCTCACTGAACTCGAGTTCGCTGAACAGAGTACTACCGATTGGGCGGCGCGGTGCCAGCGCCGGGAAGTGGTCGCTGCAGATCTCAAAGCGAAAGGGCTGGCGCGAACCATCAGTTGCAGTCGACGCAGATCCCCTTCGAAATCTCGCAGTTCCGGCGCTGTTGCGGTGTGCGGCACTCGATGGCCCCGTCGTGGCGGGGCTTGCGTCCCGGCTCGGCGGCATGGACCGGCCCTCCACCGAGGTATTGGGGGCGCGCTGCGTTGAGAGCGGGCCACCGCACGTTGTCCGGCCGAGCACTGGCAGCGCGTGCTCGCCAATGCCGAAGCCCGGATGTGGATGAAGGATGTCGGCATGTACGAGAACGAGTGTTGCGCTCGCACGGAATCAGCGGACCATTCCCCAGCGCCGGGTCGTCAACCGCTCAAAGGTCGCGAACACGATGTTCTCGACCACAAGCCCGATCGCGATGACCAGGAGGAGGCCGGCGAAGACGCGATCCGTATAGAGTTCGTTGCGGTTCTGGAAGACATACCAGCCGAGGCCGCCGCGCCCGGACGCCGCGCCGAAGACCAGCTCGGCTGCAATCAGGGTGCGCCATGCGAAGGCCCAGCCGATCTTGAGGCCGGACAGGATGGCCGGCAACGCGGCCGGGATGAGGATCTGCCACACGTAAGCGAGGCCCGTCAGCCCGTAATTGCGTCCCGCCATGCGCAACGTCTCGGGCACGCTCTGGAACCCGGCGAAGGTGTTGAGTGCCAGCGGCCACACCACCGAATGGATCAGGACGAAGATCAGGCTCCCGGAGCCTAAGCCGAACCAGAGCAGCGCCAGCGGCAGCAGCGCGATGGCGGGCAGCGGGTTGAACATTGCCGTCAGCGTCGAGAGCAGGTCACGGCCCGCTTGAGTCGAGACGGCGAGCGTCGTCAGCAGGAAGGCGAGCCCGATGCCGCAGAGATAGCCCTGCGCCAGGACGGTGAGCGAGATCCGGACGCGGTCCAGCAATTCGCCGCTCGCCACGCCCTCGGTCAGAGCCGACAGGGTGGCGAGACAGCCCGGCAGCAGCAGATCGTTGTTCTGCCATCGGGCGAGCCCCTCCCAGGCGAGCGCGAGCGCGGCGATGATCAGGCCCTTGCGCAGAAAGCCCAGTTGCCAGAGCCGTACCCTAAGCGGCAGCGCACGCTCGACCGGAGCTTCGACAAAGGGCGGGAGCGCCCGGTCGTATTCCGGGCGGATCGGAGGCAGGACGTGCTGGGTCATCACAGGGCAGGTCGCGCAGCGGTTTCGGGATCGGCATCGAACAGCCGCCGATGCAGGCGCTGGACCGCCGCCTGGAAGGCGCTGCTGCCGACGCTGGTCAGATCGAATTCGTGGCTGTTGAACTCGCCCCGGACGCGGCCCGGATGGGCCGACAGCAGGGCCACGCGGTTGCCGACCGCCAGCGCCTCCTCGATGGAGTGGGTGACGAAGAGCAGGGTGAAGCGGATCTCGTCCCAGAGCGCCAGCAGCTCCTCCTGCATCTTGCGGCGCGTCAGCGCATCGAGGGCCGCGAAGGGCTCGTCCATCAGCAGCACCTTGGGCTGCATGGCGAGCGCGCGGGCGATGGCGACGCGCTGCTTCATGCCGCCGGAGAGCTGGTGCGGATAGCTGTCGGCGAACCGCGACAGGCCGACCTTGTCGATGGTGTGCCGGGCGCGCGCCTCGGCCTCCCGCCGGCCGAGCGTGCCCGAGGCCCGCAGCGGAAAGGCCACGTTCTGCACCACCGTCTTCCAGGGCGGCAGCTGGTCGAATTCCTGGAAGACCACGATGCGGTCCGGTCCCGGTCCGCGCACCGGCCGGCCATCGAGGATGATCTCGCCCTCGATCGGGGGAATGAAGCCGGCCACGGCCTTGAGCAGGGTGGACTTGCCGCAGCCCGAGGGGCCGAGCAGGACGAAGCGATCGGCCTCGTAGACGTCGATATCGACGCGGTGCGTGGCCCGGATCACACGCTCCGGCGTGCGGTACTCCAGGGAGACGCCCGCGATGCGCAGGAGCGGCGTGGGCATGCTTGCGGCCTGAGGAGCGCGCGCCTCCTCGCCGTAACGGAATCCGGGAACCGGAAGACCTCTCTGCTGCGTCGCGGCAGGAGCGTCGCGCTTGGCCACCAGAGTCATTCGCGGCCTGCCGCTCAACTGCCCGCGGTGATGCGCGGACTGACGAAGAAATAGTCGCCGAGCGTCTTCGGCTCGTTCTTGATTGCGCCCACCCGATGCATGAACTGGCCGAGGCCGAGCGTGTTCTGCGGCTCGATCTTGAATGTCACTTCGGGGTTTTTGATCACCTTGAGCAGGAGATCGCGGTCGATCTTGCTGCCGGTCGCCTTGAGGTAGATATCGGCCGCTTTATCCGGGTTGGCGGTGATGAACTTCGCCGCCTCGGCCAGCGCATCGACGAAGGCCTGATACGTCTTGGGGCTGTCCTTGTAGAATTTTTCCGTCGCGTAGAGCACGGTGGAGGAGGCGGGGCCGCCCTGGACGTCGTAGGAATTGAGGACAATGCGGGCGTTCGGGTTCTCGGCCAGCTCCTGCTCCTGGAAGGGCGGGTTGCCGAAATGGCCGCTGATCTCGGTGCCGCCCTTGATGATGGCGGCGGCCGCCTCCGGATGCGGCACCGCGACGCTGATCTTGTCGAGTTTGGCGAAGTCCTTGTCGCCCCACAGCTTGGCGGAGGCCCATTGCAGGATGCGGGCCTGTACCGACACACCGACCGCGGGCAGTGCGATCCGGTCCTTGTCCGTGAAGTCGGCGATCGACTTCACGTCGGGACGATTGCTGACGAGGTAATAGGGGAAGTTGCCGAGGGAGGCGACGCCCTTGACGTTCTGTCGGCCGCGGGTGCGGTCCCAGAGGGTGAAGAGTGGACCGACCCCGGCACTGGCGATGTCGATGCTGCCGGAGAGCAGTGCGTCGTTGACGGCCGAGCCGCCGGACAACTGGACGTAGTCGACCTTGATGTCGATGCCGGCCGCTTGGCCGTGCTTCTCGATCAGCTTCTGGTCCTCGGTCACGTTCAGGAGCAGGTAGACGATACCGAACTGCTTGGCGATGCGCAGCTGGCCCTCGGCCGCAGCGGCCGGACCGGAGGCGGCCACTGCCAGGCCCAAGCCTCCGAGCAGGGCAGAAGCCTGCCTGCGCGAAAGCAGGTTGCGTCTCTTCGTCATCACTCGCCTCTGATAATCGTCGTCCTGCGGGCCTGAATAGGCCGCGCTCGATGACGGAGAATCTGGCTTTGCGGGTGCGCCACGTCAACGAGAACGTTTTTCCTGGAGCAAGAATGCGGTGAGACAAATGATCTAGGTTCGCCAAAGTCGGGAGAAAAATCTTGTGATATCGACGATGTGCGTTCTTATGGTTTAGGATTTTCCACGATGTGGGGTGTGCCTGGCTGGTTATTCTTCCGATCTATTCGTTTTTAGAACACGTTTCTCTTGACTGCCCGGCAGCCGTCTCGCCATGCTTGCCCTGCCGCGCGGGACGGTGCGGGCGGGATCGGGCACGCCTCTCGAATGCTGGCGTGGGCGCGCTTCCGGTCTTTCAAAGCGAGGTTGCGGATGTCCAAGCCCGAGCGCCAGCTGGCGCTGAACCTGTTCATCTACCCCGGCGGTCATCACGAGGCGGCGTGGCGCTACCGGGAATCCGAGCCACGCCGCGTGCTCGACATCAGCTACTATCAGGAGCTGGCGCGGCGGGCCGAAGCCGCCAAGTTCGATGCGATCTTCTTCGCGGACGGGCCGTCGCTGCCGGAGAACGTCCGCTATTCCTCGCGGGTGCGGTTCGAGCCGGTGACCTGGCTGACCGCGATCGCCGCCGTGACGAGCCGGATCGGACTGATCGGGACCGCCTCCACCACCTACAACGAGCCCTACAATCTCGCGCGGCTCTTCGCGTCGCTCGACCATATCAGCAACGGTCGGGCCGGCTGGAACATCGTCACCACCAGCGATGCCGGCGCGGCGCAGAATTTCGGCCTGCCCGAGCACCCGCCGCATGGCGACCGCTACGACAAGGCGCGCGAGTTCCTCGACGTGGTGACCAAGCTCTGGGACAGCTGGGAGGACGATGCCCTCGTCGCCGATCCCGCGAGCGGCGTCTTCGCCGACGGCGACAAGGTCCACCGCATCGACCACGTCGGCAAGCATTACCGCGTGCGCGGACCGCTCAACGTCTCGCGATCGCCGCAGGGCCGGCCGGTCTACGTGCAGGCCGGCTCGTCGGAGGATGGCCGCTCCTTCGCGGCCCGGCACGCGGAGGCGATCTTCACCGCGCACCAGACGCTCGCCAGCGCGCAGGCCTTCTACGCCGACATCAAGACGCGCGCCGGCGCGCTCGGGCGCCGGCCAGAGCACATCCGCATCCTGCCCGGCATCAGCCCGTTCATCGGCTCGACCCAGGCCGAGGCCGACAGGCTGGAGGAGGAGATCGACGCACTGATCCAGCCGGCCGCCTCGCTGGAGCAGCTCAAGCGCATGCTCGGCGTCGACCTGAGCGGCTACGATCTCGACGGCCCCTTCCCACGCCACGTCATCGACAGGCAGGGCCCGAACGGCGTCGCGAGCCGCTTCCAGCTCGTGATGGACATCGTCGATCGCGAGGCGCCGACCCTTCGCGGGCTGATCAAGCGGCTCGCCGGCGCGCGGGGCCATTGGGTCCTGGCGGGCACGCCCGACCGCATCGCCGACGCGATCCAGACCTGGTTCGAGTCCGGCGCCGCCGACGGGTTCAACGTGATGCCGCCCTGGCTCACCGGCGGCTTCGACATCTTCGTCGCCGAGGTCGTGCCGATCCTGCGCAAGCGCGGTCTGTTCCGCGCGGAGTATGCGGGCACGACGCTGCGCGACCATTACGGGCTGCCGCGGCCGGAGAGCGGCTATGCCGTGGCCCGGCGCCGGAGTGCCTGATCCGGGCGGCGGCTCGACCGTTCGCCCCGCCCAGACACTCGGCCGGTGGCTGATCGCAGGCGGCACCCCCCAGCTCAGCAGCGCAGGGCGGTCGCGATTTCGGGCCTGTTCAAGCACGTGTTCGACTTCGTGGAGCCGGGGCGCTGGTGAGCCGGCCGGTGGCGCTCGCCGTGACCCTGCGGGCTTCCGACGCCACCGCGAGACCCGTGGCCTCGACCTGCACGTCCCGGCCGGCCAGGTGATCGCCGGAATCGGCCGCTCCGGCTGCCGCCAGAGCACTCTGCCGCGCCTCGCTCTATAACCAGCGCACCGGCTGGGTTGGAGACGAACGATGCCGACGACCTCACGTCCCGTGGCCGTGATCGGCGCGGGGTTCAGCGGAACCATGGCGGCCATCCACCTCAGCCGCATCATGCCGGAGCGCCCGGCTAGGGCTCGGCCTCGCGGTGACCGAGGACCTGACGCTGATCGACCAGCACGGGGATGCCCACCATCCGCTCTGGACGCTCGGCCCGCTCCTGCGCGGCACCCTGTGGGAGTGCACGGCCGTGCCGGACATCCGCGGCCAAGCCGCGGACCTGGCGCGGACCGTGGCGGCTCGCCTGAGAGCTGCGCCGGCCGTGCGGAGCTAGGCCCATCCGGAACAGCGCAGCCGGCAGGCGTGAGGTCAGGGGAGCAGCCGAAGGTGGTGTCCGCCCAGCAGCGTGGCGGTCATGCCCGCGACCATCGCCAGCCCGAAGACCCAGCCGGAGAAGGCACCGCCCTGACGAATACTTTTCATCAGACCTCCTCGGCGAAGGAAGTTCTCGTTTCGTCGGCGATCGACGGTGGTGAAAGCCTCATGCGCGGCGAAGGCCGAATGACTGGCGTGATCACGGCACCCGATGTTCTGAATGGAGAACGCGAGCGCTGGCCACGCTTGGTGACCATTCTCAGCCGAATGCCGACCGCGGCATGTCCGCCGGGCCGCGGCGGTTCTGCATCGCCGCGGTTGGGGTGATGCTTTCTGGATGCGGCGTTGGTGGTGGCGGAGCACCCAGCATCGCAGGATTCTCTCGCGAGGCGCCGATCGACAGCGGTTTCTTCTGCATTCGTGCGTTCTTTAAAAAGTACGTTCTCGTTGATCTTTCGGCCCGTTCGCTCGACAATTCCCCCTCATCGTCGCGCCCGGCGACGGCCGGAAGGAGGCCCCGATGCAAGCGGCAGCCGCGCCCCCGCGTCCGAGGGATGGGCGCCACCACCTCGTGGTGGGCGCCACGGCCAGCGCCCTCTGCCTGACCTCGCACCTGCTGCGGCAGAACCCGCGCGCCCAGGTGACGCTGATCGAACGGAAGCCCGACCTCTGCCGCCTCCTGCGCCGGCAGACCTACGCTCCGATCCTGAGGACCGGCGTCGCGGACGGGGAGCGATGGTGGCCGATCGGAGCGGCGGACGGTGCGGAGCCCCGGCTGAGTGCCGCGTTGCGGGAGGCCGCCACGCGCCTTCACGTGGCCGAGGGGACGTGCACGGCGCTTGGCGCGACGGGGCAGGGCGTCGCGGCTCTGCTCGACGACGGCACGACCTACCTCGCGCAGACTGCGACGATCACGGTGGCGGGATCGCCCGCGGCGCACGGGGCGGCATTCACCGCCAAGACCGGCGAAGCCCTGCGCGTGCTGCGCCTCGACCGCGCCGACCTGCCGCTCGGCACCGGCATCGCCTACCTGATTCGCTGGCTGCGGGATGTGGTGCGGGAGGCCGAACTCCGAAACATGCCCTGGACCGAGGCGATCGACGGCGTGCGCCTGCACGCCCCGGAGATCTGGCATCACCTGCCGCCGCGGGCCCGGGCGAGCGTCCTGCGTCATGGGCGCCGGGCGTGGCACGCGCTGACGGCGCGCGCACCGGGGCGTCCGGGGGCCTCGCCGCAGCAGACGGATCATCCGCTCCTGGCGATGGCGCGGACCGGGGCGGGCGGGCGCGAAGACCGGATCTTCACGACCGATCCCGCCGCGCTGATGCCCTATGCGGCCGGGGGGCAGCTTCTCGATCTCGACGTCGCCTGCGCGTGGCTTGCCACCCGCATCCGGGACGGCGGGGTATCGGATCGGCCCGAGTCCGTCCCGCATGCGGCCGCGCGCCCCTGCGCCACCTGGTGAGGGGAGTGGCCGTCAGATCTGGTAGGTGAGGCTGTCGCCCTCGTCCGCCGCCGGCCGGTCGCGCATCTGCGCGAGGGTGAGCGTATCGAGCACGCCCGCGATGCTGTTGCGCACCTCCAGCATCACCAGGCGCACCGCGCAGGCGGCCTCGTCCGCACAATCCTCGCAGGGGCGATAGCCCGTCCGGCTCGCGCAGGGGATCGGAGCCAACGGCCCATCGAGCACGCGGATGGCGTGGCCGACCCGGATCTCCTCGGGGGGCCGTGCCAGGGCATAGCCGCCCCCGGGGCCCTTGCGGCTGTGAACGATCCCGGCGTTGCGCAGTTCGCCCAGGATCGCGTCCAGGAATTTTTTCGGGATGTTGTTGGCCGCGGCGACCTCGGCCACGCCGATGCGGGCGCCGGGCGGCAGCCCCGCGAGATGGACGAGCGCCTTGAGCCCGTACTTTCCCTTGTTGGTGAGCATCCTGGCTCCGCGCGGCCGGGGAGGTAACTTGGTCGATATAATCGCTTGACTTCCCCCGCGCCAGCGCATCAGCACAGCCCGAAGCCGAGCCGCTCCCGCGCGCGGCCGATCGCGTCGAGGCGCGACAGGTCGGCGAGCCAGACCAGGACGAGCGGCGCTTCGATCACGTGCCGCTGGCCGCCCGTCACCGCGGCGAGGCGGCGCTTCGTCTCCGGATGCTCCACTGCGACCACGCTCCAGGTCTGGAGGTTCGAGGAGGCGGCCACTGCGCCGCGGCGATCAGGGTCTCCAGGGTGCCGGCGGGCGGGGGATCGGGCCGGTAGGCGCGCACCGAGCGATGGGCGAGGAGGCCAGGGTGTCGTTCCAGGCGATGGCGAGGTTCGCTCCCGCCGGTCCGTAGCGCTCCG
Source organism: Methylobacterium nodulans ORS 2060 (assembly GCF_000022085.1). Classification (NCBI taxonomy): domain Bacteria; kingdom Pseudomonadati; phylum Pseudomonadota; class Alphaproteobacteria; order Hyphomicrobiales; family Methylobacteriaceae; genus Methylobacterium; species Methylobacterium nodulans. The sequence continues at coordinate 2,744,480 of NC_011894.1, read as the reverse complement.
CCAGCGCCGCCGTGCGTGCTCCCGTCCCTGCCATGGCTGCCCTCCATTCATCGGCAGCCTAGCGCGGCAACGGGTCCAGGCACACAGTCTACCTTGTATGTTGACTATATCACCTGAGGCTGGCACACCTTGCGCGTCAGGCCGCGAGGCGCCGGAAGCCGGCGCCCGGATGGGTGGATTTCAGCCGCGCGCCCGTCCCCGGAAACAGCTTCTCGCGAAGAGTCCCCTCCCGGTAGCGCGTCTTGAAGACGCCGCGGTCCTGGAGTTCCGGCACCACGAGGTCGACGAAGGCCTCCAGCGTCTCCGGCACCACCACGCGGGTGAGGTTGAACCCATCCACATCGGCCTCCTCGGCCCAGGACAGGAGCTCGTCCGCCACCTCGCTGGGCGATCCGACGAGGAAGGGCGCGCGCGCGCCGAGCGGCCCGAACTGCGCGAAGTCGCGCACCGTGAAGCGGTGGTCCGTGTTCACCGTCAGGTTCTCGACCAGCGACTGCATGGCGTTGGTCTTCACATAGGCCAGCGCCTCCTCGGGCCCGAGGGTGGACAGGTCGATGCCAGTCCAGCCCGAGACGAGGGCGAGCTGACCCTGGACGTCGAGATAGCGCGCGTACTCGTCGCGCAGGTCGAGCGCCTCGGCCCGGGTCGGCGCCACGATCACCGTCGCCCCGAGGAACATCAGGATGTCGTACGGGTCGCGCCCATGGTCGCGCGCCGCCTCGCGGATGCTGCGCACGGCCCTGGCGGCGATCGGCTTGGTGTGGCCGTTGAGGAAGATGCACTCCGCATGGCGCGCCGCGAAGGCGCGGCCCCGGGAGGAGGTGCCCGCCTGGTAGAGCACCGGCGTGCGCTGGGGCGAGGGCTCGGCGAGGTGGCGGGCATCGACGCGGTAGAACGGCCCCTTGTGCCGGACCCGGTGCACCTTCTCGGGCCGGGTGTAGATGCTGCGTTCCCGGTCGTGGATGACAGCATCGTCCTCCCAGCTGCCCTCCCAGAGCTTGTAGGCGGCCTCCATGAAGTCCTCGCCCGCCTCGTAGCGGGCGTCGTGCGCGCGGGCCTGCGCGAGGCCCATGCCGCGGGCACCGCTCTCCAGATAGCCGGTGACGATGTTCCAGCCGATCCGGCCCTCGGTCAGGTGGTCGAGGGTCGAGAAGCGCCGGGCGAACTGGTAGGGGTGCTCGTAGGTGAGGTTGGCCGTCACCCCGAAGCCGATCTGCGAGGTCACGAGCGCCATCGCCGGCACGACGAGGAGCGGATCGGCGTTCGGCGCCTGGGCGGCTCCCGCGAGCGCGGCGTCGGCGTTGCCGCCGTAGACGTCGTAGGTGCCGAACACGTCCGCGAGGAAGATGCCGTCGAGAAGCCCGCGCTCGGCCGTGCGGGCGAGCGAGGTCCAGTAATCGAGGGAGGTGTAGCGCACCGACGCGTCGCGCGGGTGCCGCCACATCCCGGCCCAGGTGTGACCCGGGGAATGCATGTGGAAGGCGTTCAGCCTCAGCTCGCGGCGGCTCATTCGAAGTAATCCGGCAGCTTGAATCCGTAGTAGAAGCGGTCGGCCCGGATCGCGGCCTTGAAGGCGCTCTCGTCGGGGCCGGGCACGAAGCCGACCTTGAGGTCGGGCGTCGTTGGTTCGGCGAGCGCGCTGCCCGCTGCCGCGGGGGCGGAGACGAGTGAGACAAGCAGGCGGCGCATGGTCAGGCCGCCTGCGCCAGCCGGCCGGCAGCCGCGAGCCCCCGCTCGAGATCCGCCAGGATGTCATCGATGTGCTCGAGCCCGATCGAGAGGCGCACGTAGCCCTCCGACACGCCCGTGGCGCGCTGGTCTTGCGGAGAGAGCTGCGAATGCGTCGTGCTCGCCGGATGGATCGCGAGGCTGCGGGCATCGCCGATATTGGCGACGTGGTAGAAGAGCCGCAGGCCCTCGATGAAGCGGCGGCCCGCCTCGCGCCCGGCCGCGAGTTCGAACCCGACGAGCCCGCCGTAGCCGCCCGCGAGGTAGCGGTCGGCCCGCTCCCGCTGCACGCCGGTCTGGAAGGCCGGATGGATCACCCGTGCGACCTCCGGCCGCCGGGACAGGTAGGTGGCGACCGCGAGCGCGTTCTCGGCGTGGCGCGCGATGCGCAGGGGCAGCGTCTCCAGCCCCTGCAGGATCTGGAACGCGTTGAAGGGCGAGAGGGCCGGCCCGAGGTCGCGCAGCAGCCGCACCCGGGCCCGCAGCGCGTAGGCGATCGGCCCGAGCGCCTTCGCCTCCTCGACCCAGACCGCCCCGTGGTAGCTCGGATCCGGCTTGGTCAGGGCCGGCTGGCGCTCCGGATGGGCGCTCCAGTCGAAGCGCCCGCCATCGATGATGAGCCCGCCGATCGAGGTGCCGTGGCCGCCGAGATACTTCGTCGTGGAGTAGACCACGACCGCCGCGCCGTGCGCGAAGGGCCGGGCCAGCAGCGGGGCGGCGGTGTTGTCGAGGATGAGCGGGATGCCGAGCGGCCGGCCGATCGCCGCCACCTCGGCGATGGGGAAGACGGTGAGCTTCGGGTTGGGCAGGGTCTCGCCGTAATAGGCGCGGGTGCGCTCGTCGGTGGCGCGGCGGAAGCTCTCGGGATCCGTCGGATCGACGAAGCGTACCTCGATGCCCTGCTCCTTCAGGGTGTTGGCGAAGAGGTTCCAGGTGCCGCCATAGAGGTCGGTGGCGCTGACGATGTTGTCGCCGGCCCGGGCGAGGTTCTGGATCGCGAGCGCCGCTGCCGCCTGGCCCGACGCCACCGCCACGGCCGCCGCGCCACCCTCCAGCAAAGCCGCGCGCTGCTCCAGCACCTCGGTCGTGGGGTTCGTCACCCGCGTGTAGATGTTCCCGAGTTCCTTGAGCGCGAAGAGGTTCGCGGCGTGGTCGGCGTCGCGGAACTGGTAGGAGGTCGTCTGGAAGATCGGCACCGCGACGGCGCCGGTGGACGGGTCGGCCCGCCAGCCGGCGTGCAGGGCCAGGGTCTCGGGCCGCAGCCCGGCCGGATCGAGGGTCTCGTATGCCATGACGGGTCTCCCTGGAGGGTCGGTCGGCGGCGCTGACGGGCCGCGGGACAGCCTCGGAACGCTCTCGCGGCACGGCGCCGATGTCAACGAGAATGTTCTTTTTAAAGAACGCAAGCTCAGAGCCGCAGGCTGCGTTTTACTGCCGATAGACGAAACTTTCTTCCTAGACCCTGCTCAACTCAGTGAGCGGACGCGGCTCTCAACGCCCCGACTGGTGAGCGTGCCGCCGCTTCGTTCGATTTGAAAAACGGACCGGCCCCTTGCGAGATGCGCTTGTTTCGTTCTCCAATTTGTCTATCAGATAAGTGCACTAATGGCTAGCGCGGCTGCGCCCGCGCGTGACAGGGAGCAGGACCGATGTCGCAGATCCAGGCAGGGTGGGGGGCTGGGCCGAGCGCCCGCTACGAGGATCTGGCCGAGCGCTTCCGGCCGGTCTTCCGGCGCATCTGCGAGACTGCCGCCGAGCGCGACCGCGACCGCCGGCTGCCGCACGAGGAGATCGCGTGGCTGCGTGAGGCCGGCTTCACCACTTTGCGCCTCCCGCGTGCGCGCAACGGCCACGATGCGACGCTGCCGGAGCTGTTCAACCTCCTGATCGAACTCTCGGCGGCGGACTCGAACGTCACCAACGCGCTTCGCGCCCATTTCGGCTTCACCGAGGACGCTCTGAACTCGCGCTTTCCCGCGTGGCGCGAGGCCTGGATCGAGCGGATCGCCCGCGGGGAGACGGTGGGGAGCGGCGTCTCGGAATCCGGATCCGCCAAGGTCGGCTCCTTCGAGACGGTGCTGCGCCGCGACGGTGCCGGCTGGCGGCTGAACGGCACCAAGTATTACACGACGGGCTCGCTCTTCGCGGACTGGATCCATCTCGCGGCGGAGGACGAGAGTGGTGCGCCGGTCGGCGCTGCGGTGCCCCGTCGCGCCCCGGGCGTCGCGGTGATCGATGACTGGGACGGCTTCGGTCAGGCGCTCACCGCCAGCGGCACCGTGCGCTTCACCGACGTCGCGCTGACGGCCGACCTCGTGAACCCGGACCCGGGCCGCTTCCGCTACGCGATGGCGTTCTTCCAGCTCGTCCACCTCGCGACGCTCGCCGGCATCGCGCGGGCGGCGGCCGAGGACGTGGCGCGCCTCGTCGGCGAGCGCCGCCGCGTCTACAGCCACGGCAACGCAGCCCGCATCGCGGAGGACCCGCAGGTGCTCCAGGTCGTCGGCCGGGTGCGCGGCGCCGCCTACGCGGCGGGGGTCGTCGCGCTCAAGAACGCCGAAGCGGTGCAGCGGGTCTATGAGATCGACCAGGCGGGCGATTCCGAGACCGCGGAGGCCGCCGGCGCGGTTGCCGACATTGAGGTCAACCAGTCGGTGACGGTGGTGACGAGCCTCGTCCTCGACGCCACGACCCTGCTGTTCGACGCGCTCGGCGCCTCGGCCACGGCGCGCTCGCTCGGTCTCGACCGCTACTGGCGCAACGCCCGCACCATCGCGTCGCACAACCCGCGCATCTACCGCGACCGCATCGTGGGGGATTTCGCCGTGAACGGAACGGTGCCGCCCAAGCAGTACCGCGTCGGGCAGGGATAGCCCGACGCGGGGCGGGCGCCCGAACGGGCGCCCGCGCGCCCCGTCCGGGGCGCCCGCTACGCCCCCGGCCAAGCCGGAACGAAGGCGGGAAGGTTGCGCTCGATGTAGCTCTTCACCTCGGGCGCCTTGAAGGTCTCGACGAAGCGGCGCAGGCGCGGGTCGTTCTTGCGGTCCTCGCGGGCGGTGAAGCGCAGCACGAACTGGTCGTCCGCCGAGCGGTCGAGCAGGAGCGCCGAGTTCGGGTCGCCGCCCGCCGGGATCAGGTAGGTGAGGTTCACCATCGCGAGTGTCACGTCGTCGAGCGAGCGGTAGAGCTGCGCCGCGTCGAGCTCGATGATGTCGAGCTTCTTCGGATTGGCGACCACGTCGAACTTCGTCACCGCGAGCCCCTTGCCGGGCGCGAGCGTGATGAGCCCCGCCTTCTCCAGCAGGCGCAGGCCGCGCGCCCCATTGAGCGGCTCGTTCGGGATCGCCACCGAGCCGCCGACCGGAACCGCCTCCAGCGATCGGAGCTTTTTCGAGAACAGCCCGATCGGGGCGATCAGCCCGACCGGATCGACCTGCACCAGCTTGGTGCCGCGCTTGGCGTTCTGAAGTGCGAGGAAGGCCCCGTGCTGGAAGAGGTTAGCGTCGAGATCGCCCGTGTTCACTGCCTCGTTCGGCGTGACCCAGTCGGTGAACTCGACCACCTCCACGCGCTGGCCCCGCTCCTTGGCGAGGCCGGCGGCGAACTGCACCACCTGCGCTACCGGACCAGCGGTCACGCCGATCCGCAGAGGCTTCTCGTCGGCCTGCGCCACCGCGCTGAGGCCCAAGAGGACCAGAAGGACACCAAGCATCATTCGCCGCATCGGGCGCTCCATCGGCTGTGATAGGACAATCATGTGGTCCGGTGCGCAATGTGGATGATCATTCAAGAATAACCAGCCTGCGCAGCAGGGACAGCTACTTCATCCCATGCGCGGATCGGCGAGATCAACAGAATGTATTGCTGTTTTTGCGGTGCGAGGGCGGATGATGCTCTCTGCGATGCGGCGATAGGGGGAGTCTCTCGGCAGCGACGCTCGTCGTCCGCCGCTCGACACTGAAGCTGCATTGGGCCATGCTAGGGCGCGCTCGCCGCCCTTGCGGCCGAAGGACTGCTGCCCCGGCCCGTCGACACGGCGGCTCTCGGGATCTGGGAGCCGCCGACCCGCTGACCCTCAGCCGAGGAGGGACCGCACCTGCTCGGCGAAGCGGCGCATCTCCGCCTCGAAGGGCTGGAACTGCAGCATGAACAACTCGATGCCCGCAGCCCCGAAGGCGGCGATGCGCTCCGCCACCGTGGCGTAGCTGCCGACCAGCCCTGCCGCCGTGCCGCCGTTGGTGCCCACCGCCCGTGCCCTCGCCATGGTGCGGATCATCACGACCTGCGGGTCGACCCGCGTGCGGCTCGCCTCCCGCATGCCTGCGTCCTCCGCCGCGAGCGCCAGCAGTCGCGCATGCTCGGCCTCCGCCTCCGCATCCGTCTCGCGCGCGATCACGAAGGCCGAGAGGCCGAAGCGCAGCGGCGGCAGGTGGCGCGGTCGCGCGGACGCATCCGCGATCAGGCGGCGGACCGCGTCGAGCGGCTGGCCGTTGATGAACCACACGTCGCCGTGATCCGCGACGAGGGCCCGCGCCGGCTCGGACTCGCCCCCGAGATAGATCCGCGGGCGCGTCCTATACGGGTCGGCGGGCCGCAACTGCAGGTCGCTCACCCGGAAGTGGCGGCCCTCGTGGCTCACCCGCTCGCCCTGCATCAGCCGCGAGACGAGCGCGATCCACTCCCGTCCGTAGGCGTAGCGATCGTCGTGGTCCGGGAAGGGGAGGCCCGCCGCCTCGAATTCCGTGGCGTTCCAGGCGTTGACGAGATTCAGCGCGAAGCGCCCCTCGCTGATGTGCTCGATCTGCAGCGCCATCTTGGCGAGCACCGCCGGGTGGAAGAGCCCCGGCTTGATCGCCGCGATGAGCTCGATCCGCCGCGTCAGCGCGGCCAGCGCCGCCGTGGCGGTCCAGGTTTCAAGCTGGTCGCGGGTGTCGTCGTAGGGATTCACCGTGTGCTGCGCCACCAGCACCGAATCGTAGCCGAGCGCCTCGGCCTCAAGCACCAGCGCGCGGTTGCGCGCCCAGGAGGCGTCGTCGGGCTCGTCCGGATCGTGATGCGCCGCCCGGCTGCCGTGGACCGGCGCCCAGACGCCGAAGCGCGGAAGTGTCATTCCCATCAAGTCCTCTGTCGCAGGGACTCCGTCCCTGCACCCCGCCAGAGGGCTCGCCCTCTGGACACCCGAATTCAGCCGCGCGTCTCGGGATGCCACAGCGGCACCGCCGTGGCGTCGATGCGCCGGGGGATCAGGCCGGCCTCGTGGAAGGTGTCGGCGATCACCTGCTGCTCACCCAAGGCCTCGCGAAGGACCGGCTTCACCGCGTAGCTCCGGCGCGCGTTCACCGTCTCGACGATGCCCACCGGCACGTCGCCCCAGATGGGTGAAAGGAATTCCGCAGCTGCTTTCGGGTTGCCCTTCACCCAGCGGCCGGCCTCGGTGAGCGCGTCGAACACCACTCCCACCACCTCCGGATGCGCCTCCGCGAAGGCGGTGTTGACAGTGTAGTACCGGTTGTAGCTGGAGAAGCCGGTGGCATCGGCGATCACCCGCACCGGGCTCTTCGCCTGCGCGATGGCGAGGAACGGATCCCAGATCACCCAGGCATCGAGGCTGCGCCGCTCGAAGGCCGCCGCCCCGTCCGAGGCGTTGAGATGCGCCGGCCTGATATCCGCCGGCGTGAGGCCCGCCCGCTTGAGCGCCGCGGTCAGGATGAAGTGACAACCCGATCCGCGCTGGAACCCGACCGTCTTGGCCCTGAGATCCGCCACCGTGCGGATCGGCGAATCCGCATGCACGATGATCGCCTCGGCCGAAGGCGAGGGATCCTCCTTGGCATAGAAGGTCAGCGGGGCTCCCGCCGCCTGCGTGAAGATCGGCACCGCATCGGCCACGTCCGCGTGGAAGTCGGTGCTGCCCGCGTTCATCGGCTCGATCACGCTGTTGAACAGGTGCCAGCTCACCCCGAAGCCCTTGGGGGAGAGCCGCTGCTCCAGCGTGCCGTTGGTCTTGAGGATCGTGAGCAGCGTCGAGGAGCGTTGGTAGGCGAAGCGGATCGTCTGTGGGGCGGCCCGCACGAGGGCAGGGGCCGCGAGGCTGCCCGCAAGGCTGCCGGCCAGACCGCCGAGGACGGCGCGACGGGTCGGGAACGTCATGGAGAGGATCCTTCAGGTGCCTGGCCGGCGCACCGCGTCGGCGATGGTGAGGGGCTTCGGCAGCAGGCCGAGCCGATGGAAGGTGTCGGCGACCCGCTGCTGGTCGGCGACCGCGGCGGCATCGAGCGGTGCGACGCCGTAGCTCTGACGCCGCAGCGCCACCGTGAGTACCGGCGCCGGGATGCCGACGAGCGGCGCGAGTTCCTGCGCCACCGCACCGGTGTTGTCCTTGGCCCAGGCGTCGATCGCGGCGATGGCCGCGAGTGTGGCGTCGAGCGCCTTGGCGTGCCCCGCCACGAAGGCGCGCCGCGACAGATAGAACTGCCGGTTCGGCACCAGCCCCTCGCCGGTCGTCAGCGTGCGGGCCGCATGGGCCTGTTCGCCGGAAGCCAGGAACGGGTCCCAGATCGCCCAGGCGTCGACGCTGCCGCGCGCGAAGGCCGCGCCCGCATCCGCCGGCGCCAGGAAGGCGAGCTTCACCTGATCGTAGGGCACGCCCGCCTGCTCCAGCGCGCGCACCACCAGGAAATGCACGTTCGAGCCCTTGTTGAGCGCAATGGTCCGGCCGCGCAGGTCCGCCACCGTCCGGACGGGGCTGTCCTTCGGCACCAAAATCGCCTCGCCCTGGGGCGCAGGGGGCTCATTCGCCACGTAGACGAGGGCGTCGCCCGCCGCCTGCGCGAAGATCGGCGGCGCCTCGCCGGCCGAGCCGAAATCGATCGCTCCCGCATTCAGCGCCTCCAGGAGCGGCGGCCCGGAGGGGAACTCGGCCCAGACCACCCGGTAGCCGAGCGGCTTCAGCTTCTGCTCCAGCAGGCCCTTGCCCTTGAGCAGCACCAGCGTGCCGTATTTCTGGTAGCCGACGCGGATCACCGCCTCCTCGGCCCGGGCCGTGAGCACGGTGAAGAACACGAAGGCGAAGGCGGAGAGCAGGATCCAGGTCTCGTACAGACCTCGTCGCCGAAGCTTCCGGCGGGCGGCAATCGCAGGCATGAGGACACTCCCGATCGGAGCGGAGGTCTTGCGCCACGACGGCGCGACAATCCGCTGTCCGGATATGCCGCATCTCAACCATGGATCACTGTCCGGTCAATGAAATTGATTTCTATTCTTCTTTGGATCGGAAGCAGCAAATTCCCGATCGATTGTGGGACGAGGAAGGTTTCTGCCGCTCGGTTCAGGGCTGCGGGCGGATCGTCACGGCGGTCTGCCCGGCCGCGTCGGTGTTGGCCAGGATCCGCCCGGCCCCCACTTCCAGGCGCCCGGCCGCGATCTCGCCGGCGACCGCGGTCGTCGAGGGCGGGGCGGCCCGGTGCCGGTGAACGTCCCGGAACGGCCGCAGGTGCCGCAGGAAGCGCGCGCGCTCCGCCGCCGGCAGGCTGCGCCAGAGCTAATCGGTGATCGGCGCGCAGCGCGTCGAGCACGTCGCGCCAGAGAGGTGAGGTCGGGCGGCGCGACATCGGGCAACGGCCAGATCACGGTCATGGGCGGCGTTCTCGCTGGACGCACCCGGGGTTCTCGGATCCGGACGAAGTTATCGCCTTCGACAGTTTCGGGATCTCGCTGCAGGGATGCGGGATCTTGCACCATTCCATCGGGTTGAATGTTGAGGATCAGCCGAGAGGAGGCCGCATGGAGGATCCGTACGATCTCGCGCGGTTCGTCGAGGCTCAGCGCGGCACCTATGATCAGGCTCTGCGCGAGCTGACGGCCGGGCGCAAGCAGACCCACTGGATGTGGTTCATTTTCCCTCAGATCGCAGGGCTCGGGTTCAGCGCCATGGCGCAGCGCTATGCGATCAGCGGCCTGCCGGAAGCCCAGGCCTATCTCCGCCACCCGGTGCTTGGCGAGCGGCTGCGCACCTGCACGGCCGCGGTGAATGCGCTGACGGGCCGGACGGCGCATGAGGTGTTCGGGTCACCCGACGATACGAAGTTCCGCTCGAGCATGACGCTGTTTGCACGGGCGGATACCACCGAGCGGGAGTTTCGCGCTGCGCTGGACGCCTATTATGGCGGCCAGGAGGACCCGCGCACACTCGAAAAGCTGCGGGTGTGATACCGCCCGTCTATGAAGTGATTGTCTCTATCCAGGGCTGGCTGGCGAGGGAGAGCAGGCGCTCGCGGGTGAGTGCGGTCCGAGCGTCGCGTCGCAGCACGCAGCCACGATCTGCTCGTCACTGTCGAGCGCCCAGGGGGAGAGGAAGCGGTCGCGCAGATACAGCCGGGTCCACTCCACCGGATGGAGCCCGGGACCGTCGGGCGGCTGCAGCACCGGCTGCCGGGTCATCCGGCGGCGCGGCTGCTCGGCTCTCGGCCTGGGACGCGGCCATCGGCGGCTCGATCCGAGCCAGTTGCCTTCCGGGAACGCGCTGCCAACCGAGCGGCGGAGACAGGAGCGAGCTGAGGAACGGACCAATGGACCTCGGCCGGTGCTGTCGAGCGCGGGCTGCGCGAACGGCTCAGATTCCCAAGGAGCCGAGGTTCGGCTGAAAAACGCTCACTGCAGCGATGCCGCCGCAAGCGGACCGTCACGGACGGGCCGTTTTGGTGACTCACCCCTTCGGAGGTCAAGCTCAGAGCGAAAGACTGCTTCGTTTAACAGTTGCGTGTAATTTTTGATATTTCCCTTCCGCTCACGCGGATACAGTCTCTCACCGGCACAGGTAGCATCGTACTCGCCACACGACGCGCTACGTCTGCCTCGAACGGCTCGCGGAGTCGTCTGTCGGCTGCGGTGTACGCGGCGGACATTGCAAAGCTTGGACGCGCCCCGCTTCAGTTGAGTTCCGCCGCTGATGCGAGGAGGAAGCAATGCAGCCTATGTCTTCAGGCATCACCGCGGCTGCTGCCGCGAGGCTTCCGCTTGTTCGTGTGGCAGTTCTCTCCGGGCTCATCGTCACCGTAGTCCCCGGGATCGCCTTCGGTGAGTCGATCGGGACGTCCGGCACCGCGCCCTATGTCACGCATTTCGTGTTTCGGCCTCTGACGAGCATCGACATCCCGGGTCTCGGCTCTGTGACCCCGCTGGAAGCCGTGGGAACCACGCAGAATCTGAAGGGTGAGGCCATGCTCGACAAGATGTCGGCGCATTGCATGGCGCTGAATGTCTCGTCGGGCGACAAGAAGTACATCGATGGCGCCTGCGTCCTCGCAGACAAGGATGGAGATAAGATTTTTTCCACCTTCGATACCCGGGATGTCGACAAGACGCAGGCTGATTTCAGCTGTGGCACCCACATCATCACGGGCGGCACGGGCAAGTACGACGGCATAACGGGCCGCGAGCCGTTTGCCTGCAATGTGATGCCGGCACTAGCCGGACCCGGCGGCTATACGGCGATGGACATCCCCCACAACACGACGTGGGAGATCAAGCCGAAGCAGGTCGGCCGCACTGCGCCAAGCACAACCGGCACGACCAAGCCTTGAGGCTCAACGGGGGCCCGTCGGCTCGTGCGAGAAGGTCGCCCGAGGCGGCCCCGGGATACGCCGCCGTGACAGGCCTCCGCACCGCGTCGTCGGAGAGGCGGCGTCGGGCCGCCCAAGAGCCCGATGCTTGCGCGCCGGGGTCGCGGCCGACGCAGGCTGCAGGGCAACCAGCGGTCCGCGAACCTGATCACTCTTCGCCGATTGCGGGAGCGGAGGGCGAGCCGGAGAGTGCCCGACGGCATGGCGGATGGTCCCGCGTGGGACCTGGCGGTGAGCCTGCGAGATAGGCTGCACGGCTCCTGCGCGACTCCGGCCTGCACCCCTTCTCGCGCCAACACCAAACATATGGCTAAGCTATTGGTGGAGCAGGCTTATGCGCAAGCTCCACAATTTTCCTGTATCCCTCCCACTTGCCAAGGCTAAACGTTCAGCTACCTTGTGTAGAAATGGCGCCGTCGTTTGTATCTGTGGCGTCCGATGCTGATAGTTTCGGCATCAAATGATGTGTTTTGCCGAATGACGGCTTCTATATGCAGATGATTGGCTTCCTCTGTGTGGGGCCAAGCTAAATAAAGCCCGTCTTGATCCTTCACCGGATTGGGCGGCCGGAGGAGTTCGCCTTGTAGGGAGACGAGAATGCGTACGCTTGTGCTCTGCGCCTCTGCAGCCAGCCTGATCGCCTGCACGGTCACTGTCAGCCTCGCGGAAACCGCCGCCCAGCGAGCGGCCTGCACTCCGGACGTGTTTCGTCTCTGCAGCAGCGAGATCCCGAACGTACCGGGCATCAAAGCCTGTCTCAGGCGCCAACGGCAGAACCTGAGCAACGCCTGCCGAGAGGTCTTCAACGCGCTGGATCGCGCGGAGGTGACCCGCACCACCGTGACCCGATGAGGGGACATGACATGCGGCACGGCCGTCTTGGTCCGGAAGCATGGCTCGGCCTGCCGGCAGAGGGGCCTGACATTCTGGCGGCTTCCGGAACGCGGATAGGGTGCCGGACCGCTGCTCTCTGCCTCGTCGGGAAGGTCCACTAAGCAGGCTTGCGTTGGCGTGCCACCACTTCACCTGCTGAGGTCCTTGGTCTGTCTCAGGTTTTTGTCGGAAAACCGCGGGCTCCGAAACCTGCTTAGAGAACCGGCACGCCCCGCTGCTTGGCGTGGTCCCCGGGCTCGACGTGGATCGTCACCACCGCCCCCGGCAGCGCGCCCTCGATCGCCGCCTCCAGCCGGTCGCAGATGCCGTGGGACTCCGCCACGGTCATTTCGCCCGGCACCACGAGGTGGAAGTCGATGAAGGTCGCCTGGCCCGCATGGCGTGTGCGCACGTCGTGGGCTTCGAGGGCGCCCGCCCCGTGCTCGGAGATGAGGCTGCGGATCTGCTCCTGCATCTCGGGGGTGGCGGCTTGGTCCATCAGCCCGTTCACCGAATCGCGCACCATGCCCCAGCCCGACCACAGGATGTTGAGGGCGACGAGCGCGGCGATCACCGGGTCGAGCAGCAGCCAGCCCGTCACCGTGGTGAGCCCCACGCCCGCCAGCACGCCGACCGAGGTCACGACATCGGCCATCACGTGCCGCCCGTCCGCGATCAGCGCCGGCGAACGCCACGCCCGCCCGCGGCGCAGCAGCATCCAGGCCCAGACCCCGTTGAGCACCGTCGCGGCCCCGTTCACCGCCACGCCGAGCAGCGGCATGTCGATCGGCTTCGGGGCGAGGACGGCCTCGGACGCATCCTTCAGGATCAACACCGCCGCGACGACGATCAGCGCCCCCTCGATCACCGCCGAGAAGTATTCCGCCTTGTGATGGCCGTAGGGGTGGTCCTGATCGGCGGGCTGCGCGGCGACGCGCAGCGCGACGAAGGCCGTTGCCGCCGCCACCACGTTGACGATGCTCTCCAGCGCATCCGAGTAGAGGGCGAGGCTTCCGGTGAGCCACCACGCGCCGAATTTCAGGCCGAGCACCACCAGCCCGAGGCCGGTGCTGACCAGGGCCGCGGCTTGCGCACGTTCCATCCCAAGGGTTCCGTCAAGGCCGCCCCGCCGCGGGGCGCCGGCTCCATACGCGGACCGGCCGCCGCAAGGCCACGGCACACCTCTTAGCCGCGGCTAAGAGCACCTCGCAAAACTCCCGCTGCGCCGTCGTGGCCAGTGGGAGTGCTCCCGGTGATCGGGATTTTTGTGAGAGGCTCTGAGTGGCCGGGGGTCAGGATGACGCCGTCTCGCCCCGGCGCGCGGCCTCCCGCACCCGGCTCAGCTGGGCGCGGGCCCGCGCCTCCGCGGCCTTGCGGGTGTAGCGGCGCTGCAGAAAGCCGAAGCGCGCGGAGGCCGCGAGGGCCTCGAGGCGCGCCGCCTCGCATTCCCACCACGCCACCAGCTCCGCATCGAGCGTCGGATGGTTCGTCATCGCATCGGCCTCCTTGGTCTCTCCATGGGGCAAGATGGCGTTGCCGGGACCGCGCTGCTACGGGGGCCATTGATCCCCGGGGCGGATCCGTGCTGATGGCGCGCATGCGCGTAGACCTGTTCGATTTCGACCTGCCGGAGGCGCTGATCGCGCTTCGCCCGGCCGTGCCCCGGGATTCCGCCCGCCTCATGCGGGTGCGTCCCGGCGAGCCCCCGGCGGATGCCCAGGTGCGCGACCTGCCCGACCTGCTGCGGCCGGGCGACTGCCTGGTCTTCAACGACACCAAGGTGATCCCCGCCCGCCTGCGCGGCCTGCGCGCCCGGCCCGACGGGACCGTGGTGCGGGTCGAGGCGATGTTGCACCACCGCGAAGCCGCCGATTGCTGGCGGGCCTTCGCGCGGCCGGCCAAGCGGCTGCGCGAGGGCGACCGGATCCGCTTCGGGGCAGGGCAGGAGGGCGCGGCCTGCGACCTCGGCCATCTCGACGCGACCGTCGTGGCGCGCGGGGAAGGGGGCGAGATCACCCTCGCCTTCGATCTCGCAGGCGCGGTCCTGGACGAGGCCGTGGTGCGGCTCGGGGAACTGCCCCTGCCGCCCTACATCGCCGGCCGCCGCCCCGCCGATGCGCGGGATGCCGCCGACTACCAGACGGTCTATGCCCGCGCGCCCGGCGCCGTCGCGGCCCCGACCGCGGGGCTGCACTTCACCCCCGACCTTCTCGCCCGCCTGGACGCGGCCGGGATCGGACAGGCCCGCGTCACCCTCCATGTCGGCGCCGGCACCTTCCTGCCCGTCAAGGCGGAGGACACCGCCGACCACCGCATGCATGCCGAGACCGGCGAGATCACCCCCGAGACCGCCGCGGCGCTGAACCGTGTCCGCGCCGCCGGCGGGCGGATCGTGGCGGTGGGCACCACCGCCCTGCGGCTCGTCGAGTCGGCGGCCGCCCCGGACGGCACCCTCCGTCCCTTCGCGGGCGAGACCGACATCTTCATCACGCCGGGCTACCGGTTCCGGGCCGTCGACGTCCTGATGACGAATTTCCACCTGCCCCGCTCGACGCTGTTCATGCTGGTCAGCGCCTTCGCGGGCCTCGATACGATGCGGGAGGCCTATGCGGCGGCGATCGCGCGCGGCTACCGCTTCTACTCCTACGGCGATTCGAGCCTTCTCTTCCGGGCCGGGACCTGATGACCGACACCTTCCGCTTCACCGTCGCGGCCACCGACGGCGCCGCCCGCACGGGCGAGATCCGCATGCCCCGCGGCGTCATCCGCACCCCGGCCTTCATGCCGGTGGGCACGGCCGGCACCGTCAAGGCCATGTATCCCGAGCAGGTGAAGGCGCTCGGCGCCGACGTGGTGCTCGGCAACACCTACCACCTGATGCTGCGCCCGGGCGCCGAGCGGGTGGCGCGGCTGGGGGGCCTCCACGCCTTCATGCAATGGCCCTACCCGATCCTCACGGATTCCGGCGGCTTCCAGGTCATGTCGCTGTCGGGCCTGCGCAAGCTCGACGAGACCGGCGTGACCTTCCAGTCCCACATCGACGGCACCCCGCATGTGCTGACGCCGGAGCGCTCCATCGCGATCCAGGGGCAGCTCGGCTCCGACATCCAGATGCAGCTCGACGAATGCGTGCGCCTGCCGGCCGAACCGGCCGCTATCGAGCGCGCCATGCGCCTGTCGCTGCGCTGGGCCGAGCGCTGCCGCGTTGCCTTCGGCGAGCAGCCCGGCAAGGCGCTGTTCGGCATCGTGCAGGGCGGCGATAGTCCGGCCCTGCGCGTCGAGAGCGCGAAGGCCCTGGTGGGTCTCGATCTCAAGGGCTACGCCATCGGCGGGCTGGCGGTGGGCGAGCCTCAAGGCACCATGCTGGCGATGATCGAGGCGGTCGAGCCGCACCTGCCCATGGCGAAGCCCCGCTACCTCATGGGGGTCGGCACGCCCGACGACATCATCGAGGCGGTGCGCCGCGGCATCGACATGTTCGACTGCGTGATGCCGACCCGGGCCGGCCGCCACGGCATGGTCTACACCCGCCACGGCCGCATGAACCTGCGCAATGCCCGCTTCGCCGAGGACAACACCCCCCTTGACCCGGAATCGACCTGCCCGGCCGCGAATCTCTACACCAAGGCCTACCTGCACCACCTCGTGCGGGCCGGCGAGATCCTCGGCATGATGCTGCTGACCTGGAACAACCTGTCCTACTATCAGGACCTGATGGCGGGCCTGCGCCGGGCGATCGGGGAGGGGCGGCTCGCGGATTTCATCGGCGAGACCCGCGAGGGCTGGGCGAAGGCCGAGCGCGACCGCGCCCAGGGCTGACGCCGCCCGGGACCCCGGCAGAGAGCCGCCGGCCCTCTGCACACCCGGGAATCACCCCGCGGCCGGGTGGGCGAGCACGCGGTAGAATCCGTCCGGGTCATCCTCCCCCAGGGAGACGGCGCGCCGCAGGCCCTGGAGCAGGCGATCCGCGATCGGGAGGCGGTAGTGCAGGGCGTCCCAGTAATGGGCGTCCTGCGTGGTGACCGGAGACGGGATGCGGAAGTCGATGACGGTCGCCCCGTGCCGCCGGGCGATCGCCGTCACCTGGGCCTTGCACGCCGTCTCCTGGGCCGCTGCCGAGCTGCCCGGCTTCGGCTGGACGGCGACATGGACCGGCATGAAGGCAATAAGCCTGAGCGCCTCGCCCGGCACCGCCGCAAGGAGCCCGTCGAGCCAGCCGAGGGCCGGAAAGGCGGTCCCCGCAGCCGGGGGCTCCTGCGCGGCGGCCATCTCCCGGATATGGGCGGAGGCCCGCACCGGGTCATAGGTGGATTCGGGCGGCGTGAACACCTCGTAGCCGTCGCCCCGGATGCGCTCCGGCATCCGCCCGAGGCGATGGAGCAGAACCCGGCCGGCGATCTGCACGCTCTGCAGGTTCCACTGGGCGAACAGCCCCCGCCACGCGGCGCCCTCCCGGTAGAGCCAGGGCGGAAAGGGCCGGAAGGTCAGCCGTTTGACATCGGCCTGCGGATCGCACCAGCTCGCGTCGAGCCCGAAGATCACCGCGGTCGCCCGCACCCGGCCGAGGAAGAGGCGGGCGAGCCGCATCTGCTCCCAGGGCGTCGCGGCATTCATGGCGAGATTGGCGAAGCGCCCCCCGAACGCGCGGTCGAGGGCCTGCGGATCGAGGAGCCGCGCGGTCGAGGTCCCGAACACCGCCGCGTCATAGGCCCCGCTGCGCACGATCTGCGGGTACATGAAGCGCTGGTTGAGGTCCATGATCGGCCCCGGCGCCCGCCCGGGCGCCGCCCGCAGGCCATACGGGTCCATGGCAGCCACGAAGGCGAAGGCCGCAAGGCTGGCCGCACCGGCGGTGCCCAGGAGGAGGCACACGAACCGGCGCCACGGCACGGCCGCGGCGGACCAGGCAGGGATCGGGATCGCGCCGGCGGAGGTTCCGGCCGAGGAAGCGGGACGGGTCACCCCCCCTCGTTCGGCGGTTGACCCGGCGGCGTCAACCCCCTACATCCGCGCCTGCTCCGTTCACGGACTGCCGGGCTCCAAGCGCCGGACCCGCGCGGGAGCGAGCGCGTAGCTCAGCTGGTAGAGCAACGGACTTTTAATCTGTAGGTCCTGGGTTCGAGTCCCAGCGCGCTCACCATCAAACCTTTGAAATCACGAGAAAAATCCAGCGCCCTGCTGTGCAGGCGATGATGCCGGTTGCCAAATTCGGGTGATCGGTTGCCAAACTCAGGCAGAACCGCGCGTTGCCGTGCCCGGCCCGAACAGGTTCCGGCGGGTCTCGGCCCAGCCCTCCTCGAGCTTCTTCATCGCGTTCACGGCGAGCCGCCGCTTGTTCACGTCGCGGGCATAGTGGCGCACCATCTGCTCGCTCATCTCCACGATCGCCGACACCTCGGCCTCGGTGCAGCCGGTCTCCAGCAGCATGTTCACGGCGTTCTTGCGCAGGCCGTGGAACACGAAGCCGCCCTCGCGCAGCCGCTGCATCGCCGCCTTTTTCGCCGGCGAGGCGGTGGTGGGCTGGCCCTTCGCGTTTATGCTGGTGAAGTCGCGCTGCCATGCCGTGCGGTAGGCGCCGAGCGTCCAGGGCGTACCGTCCTCGCGCAGGTGCAGGGCCGGATGGTCGACGTGCGTGCGGGTGAGGATCTCCCGGTACTCGGAGTGGATCGGCACGTACACGGCCGCGCCGGTCTTGCGCGCGATCATCTCGATCGCGTTGGCGCCCACGGCCGGCCGGTGCATCGGGATCACGTCGATCGAGCGCTGGCCGGTGTAGAGGGCGGAGTAGACCGGCAGGTGCAGCCCGACCCGCGCGTGCTCGAAGAACGTCTCGAAGGCCCAGTCCGGCCAGGGCTCGTGCGGATCGACCTCATGGGCGACCTTCTCCGTTGCTTCAACGACGTTGGCGGTCGCGAAGCCCCGTGGGATGCCGAAGGCGATGAGGCGCGAGAGCACGGCGCGGAAGTAGCGGGCAACCGCCGGAGTCGCCTGGAAGCTGTCGATTGCCTTCTGTGCGTCGACCGTGGTGAGATCGGCCACCGGATCGTCGCCCCAAAACTCGGCAATGAGCCGGAGGTGTCGCTCGTAGTCCCGCTGCGTGAGGGCCGAGAGCTTGGTGTAGATCGCGTGCTCTCGATAGAGCGCGATGAGCGCCGCAAAGGTCTTGCGGTCCTCCGCATCACCGAGCTTTTCGCGTTCGGCCGCCGTGTCGAGCGCCCGCCAGAACGCCTCCATCCCTCCCTCCGCGCGCGGGTCGGGCAGTGGGTGGCGACGGTGGGAGGGGGCCACCCAAGCCCAGGTCCAGCCCGCATCGGTACGCTGCGCGTCGAGTTCGGCGTATTGCCTGCAGCGCAGCCAGAATTCAGGTGCCTGCGGACCGAAGGGGAGAGGCAGGCGTGGCCACTCGCGAGGAGTCGAGCGATAGCGCTCGTAGTAGTAGAAGACCCGACCCGACGGCTTCGTGCGCGCCTTCACGTAGCGCGGCAGGTCAACCATGCCGGCGGCGCTCCTTGGCCTCGACAAACCGGTCTCCCATGCTCTTGCGCGCGGGCGCAGTGTCGGGCGCGGCCGGGCCAGGCGTCAATTCCGGGTAGAGGTCAGGCCGGCGCCGCTTGCGCCAGCGGTCGATCGCCTCAAGGTCGTACATGCCCGTGGTCTCGTCGGGCATCGGGAAGCCGCGAGCGAAGAGCTGCGGGATGAGGCTGCGGAACTGCTCAGGTGTCAGGCAGAGCTTGCGCGCCACCTTCTCGGCCGGCGCGTAGTCCGGATCGATTCGGAAACGCACAGGCGGGGGAACCGGAGGGCGCAGCGGTTCACGGTACTCTCCCATCAATTCGTGCGGCATCGGACGCTTGCGCGGCATCCTCAGGTCCTCCGCCTTTGGGTCATCCGAACCGCCCGCAGGTACGGCCGGCTCGCCAGCACCACGTCCGTCGCTCGCCAAGAGGGACGGCCCGCCCGCTTGTGGCGATCCTCGTCGCGGTAGAGCGAGGCGAGGCGATTGAGCGCGGACAGCAGCTTGAGCGCCCGGGCGAGTGGGCGATGGAAGCGGAAGGCCA
Organism: Methylobacterium nodulans ORS 2060; assembly: GCF_000022085.1. Lineage (NCBI taxonomy): Bacteria > Pseudomonadati > Pseudomonadota > Alphaproteobacteria > Hyphomicrobiales > Methylobacteriaceae > Methylobacterium > Methylobacterium nodulans. The sequence goes on along the minus strand of NC_011894.1, from coordinate 2,725,201 downwards.
TGAAGAGGTCGTAGACCTCGGCCCCGCGCTGGAGGCGCCGGTTGTTCCAGGCCTGCCGGCATGCCGTGGAGCAGAAGCCGGAATGGCGAACAGCGGCCCCGTAGGGCTGTCCGCACTCCAGGCAGGTCCGCTCACTCCGGAGCGGGGCGGTATCGCCGTCCTGGGCCACCGGAGTGGGTGCGTTTAAACGCAGCGGCGCGTTCATGGCGCCACCGCAGCCGGCGGGCGGAGATCCGCCAGCGCATCCTCGGCGACCTGCAGGGCCGCCAGGGCGGCCTCGCTGTCCTCGGCGACGGGTGCGAGGATCGCCCGGATGCTGTCGAGGGCGGAGTCGAGGACCTCCGCCAGCTCAGCTGGCGCTCGCGGCGCACTGCCGTTGGCCCGGCCGAGCAGGATGGCCGCCACCGCGTGTGCCGTTTCATCCGGCCACGTGCCTTCGGTATTGACCGTGAAGACCTCGTAGCCATCCGCGTCGCGGACGACCCCCACGTCGTCCGGGTCCTCGCTCAAAACGAGAGGAAGGCGGATGCAGTGCCGGGCGAAGAGGGCGGCATCAGCCACGATCACGCTCCCGCAGTGCGAAGGCCAGGCCGAGCCGCAGCGGCGCGCTCCTTGGAGATCCCGCAAGGCTGCGCCGTCGCGAGCGCCCGCACGACCTCGTCGAGCGAGATGCAGATGTCAGTGGCGAGGAGCGCCATCAGCTCGGGCTCCTCGCCATCCTGGGTCAGGATCAGGCAGCGCTTGCCCTGACCGCAGAACCAGCCAGCCTCCAGGTGCGCGCTACGCCCGCAAGGCAGCAGCAGGACGCAGGTATCGGCCCATTGCATACCGCGCAGATCGCTGACGAAGCCGCGGGCGGCGATCGGGTGCGTGGTCAGCAGGCGCCGGTACTCCGCGGCGGACCATGCCTCCCAATTCGGGTCGATCTCCGACCAAGCGAATCCCGGTACGCCATTGAAGGGGTTGCGGAAGTCGTAGACCTCGTGCCCCGCCTCGCGCAGCGCGGAGACGAGTGCGGGCTGCCGTGCGTTGCGCCAGGACGAGGCGACGTAGATGCGACGGGACACTGGTCAGGCTCCTGCGGATGAGGGATCGGGGCGCCCTGAGGGCGGGGTGAGGCGGAAGCGGATCCGGATCGGGTGCCACAGCGTTCTGGGCGGCCAATCTCTGGAGCGCGCCCGTCATGCGAGCAGATCGTTTGACCCCACAGGCGCGGTGTCTCGCGGTGTCTCGCTGCCCTGCTCGGCAGCGTCGCGCTGGCTGGACCGGTTGAGGCTGAACAGGATTCGGCATCGCGCATCCGCAACTGCCAGCAGCTCACGCGCGCCGTCGCGGTCTGGGGCATCGTCAACCTCCGCCTGGACGGCGGCACGGCCGTGCGGGTTGTGCGTGATCGCAGCTTCTGCCAGCCGGGCGAGCGCATCGCGCGCACCATCGTGCGGACAAACGACATCCCGGAGTGCGTGATCGGCTTTCGTTGCACGGATCGCGCGGACAGTGATGAATAGACTAATCCCGCCGTCGTACGGGAGGCGGGTCGCGCCGGCTGCGAACAGGTCTGTGAAGCGGGCGGAGGTCATACCAAATCTCCACTTGCCTGTGACCGAATGTGGGCGTGGAATATTCGTGCGCTCCGCTCTCTGTGGGAGTGGTGACCATGTGCCGTCAGATGAAGGCGCGCGCGCAAATCGAGGCGCTTGTCTTGAAACACGCGCGACATTTGCCTGGATGTCAAAACATCTTCAGCATCGAGATTGTGCGCCGTCAACCATCGCGCACATATCCTGCGTTCTGTATTTTCACCGATGATGATGACATCGCACCGCATGGTGATATCGTGCGGCAAGTTGCCATCATAATCCGACACTTCTACAAGGCATACGACGTCTGGGATGAGCGGCTGCAGTAAGTCGAGAGAGCAGCCGAAGCTCGGAAGCTGCTGGCTCTCTCGCACGTCGTTGACGGGGAGAAGGACAGCCGGGTCTGTGAGGCGGGCGGACGTCATGGCCGCACCTCGAAGAGCTGCGCCTGGGCGAGCACGCTGCCGAAGGCGGAGAGGCGGGCAGCCGCGCGCGGGTTGATCCACAGCACCTCGGTGCGGGGCAGAGCGCCATCGGCCATGCTGGCCGCCTCGACCCGCAGCCAGTGCGCCAAGCGGCGGTCGTAGAGCTCGGACGGGTAGCCGGAGAGCACGACGAAGCCTTGGCGCTCGTCCAGCAGCTCGAGCAGCTCCGCTTGCGCGTCCTCGGTCAGCTCATGCGCGTACCCGACATCGGTCGTGCGCGTGCTCGGCAGGTAAGGCGGGTCGACATAGAACAGCGTCCCGGCATGGTCGCGGGTGCGCAGGAGATCGCGACCGTCGCACTGCTCGATCGCCACGCCCCGCAGCCGCTCGATGATCGCCGGCAGGGCGTCGGCATAGTTCGCCCAATCCCGGGATGGTGTCGTGCAGTTGCGGTCGGCCTTGGAGCGATAGCCCGACATCCGCCGGAAGCCGGACCGGCCGCGGGCTCGGACGAGGCTGTGCGAGTTCGACGAGCGGCCCATGAAGGACCGCACGAGGAGACGACGAGCCCGCTCGACCTCATCCTCGGCCGGCTCGTAGGCGGCCAGGTACTCGTCGCGCGCGAACGGGGTGAGCGTGAGCCGGTGGATCAGCTCGGCGGCGCGCCGCGAGCGCAGCACCCGGAACAGGTTCACGACGTCACCGTCGAGGTCGTTGTAGAGCTCCGAGAAGACCCTTGGCTTGCGCAGCAGGACGGAACCTCCGCCGCCGAACGGCTCGATGTAGGTCCGGTGTGCCGGGAAGTGCCGGACGATCCAGGGGGCGAGGCGCCACTTGCCGCCGTGCCAGCGCAGGAGCGGCCGGGTCGGCTCGGGCGGGGGCGCGGCCACAAGCTGTTTCTCGCCGTTTGCGCACAGTTCTGTGAGGCGAGCGGAGGTCATGCCGCTTCCCTTTGACAAATGTAAGGGACAGCTGGGCACCCACGAGTCATACGCCCGCGGCGCAGGGGCGGATCTACATGAAACGCAAGTCGAAGACGCGAACCGAAATCGCTGATATCCTCTTGCAGCACATTCGCCGCGTTCCAGGCGGCGAGCATATCAGAGGCATTCGGATCGGGCCACGCACCGACGTAACGGTTTTGCCTTCGTTCGTTATCGATGTGGATGCGCAAGCCGGTGACGAGGCGAACACGGCTGTCGACGCGATCCGCCGAATGATACCGATCCTGTACGAAATCTATGATGTTAAGAACTTCGCGGTGCATTAGACGGAATAGACCGCCCGCGAAGCTGTCGATCACGAGGGAGCGGGTCATCAGTGCGGACCTCGCAGTGTGAATACCGCACACCCCGAACAAATGTCTGCCTGATGTTCAGCGCACTTTAACCGGCCTGTGCCAGACGTGCTGGCCATGTCCAGCGTGACTTCACCGATGCTGCACGAGCGCCGCAGAGCAAAGCGCACAGATGCATTCAAGCTCGGGTGCATCGTGATGGGTGATCGTGCTTTGCTGATTGACTGTCTCGTCTGGAACAAGAGTGAGATCGGCGCGATGCTAGAGGTTGAGCCCTCAGCTGAGGTTTCGGAGCACTTCAGGTTAGTTGTCGGCTCGCTGCATGTGGATCGCGCTTGCGAGCTCCGATGGCGGCGCGGGCGTAAGATGGGCGTTCGCTTCGTGGACGCGAAAGGACGCACACCCCTGCGCTCCAGACCGGCGGAGGATTGAGCCATCAGTGCAGCCCTCCGGCGGCGGGCTGATCGGAGGGCGTCTGCTCCCGGCGCACGGCATCGAGGCACGACGACAGACCGTCGCGCATCACCGCACCTCCGCCGCCATCGCGACCACGACCGGCCCCATCACCGTCCCGGGCCGCCGCATCACCGGCCAGTGGGCCCGCACCGGGATCGCGCTGCGCGGCCGGACCAGCTCCGCCGCCCGGCTCTGGCGGATGGTCACCTCCTCGCCGCGCTCCAGGGCTTCGAGGATCGGCTGCAGCCGGTCGGCGTAGAGCCCATAGAACTCGGCAAAGTCCTGGAGCCGGCGCAGGTCGTCCCGTTGCGCCGTGGCGTGCGCGCGCATCCGCTTCAGGTCCCGATGCTGACCCGGCCAATTACCGATGAGGGTCGATTGCCACTCGAACGCCTGCGCGAGCTCGGCACTGTGCTTGTCCGCTTCCTTGCGGGCGGCGTCGGCGAGGCTCGGAAAGTCGTAATCGCGGAGATCAGCAGCGCGCATGGTCAGGCGTCTCCCGGGATGGCGACGAGGCGGAGGGAGCCGCCCCAGATCGTTTCGACGTGCAGGTGCAGAGGGGCGAGCACCGCGTTGGCGCGGCGCACGAGCTGGGATTGCCGGGCGTCGCTCATCGGCTTGCCGGGGCGGGCGGCGGCCATGGCGTCGGCGCGGCTCACCGCCAGCCCGACCCGCTCGCTGAACAGGAAGGCGAGCAGCTCGAACGTGCCGACCTGACGGAGGTCGAGGCGATGCCGGCCGCACCGGAGGCAGCGATAAGCCTTGTCCAGCACCACGGCGCCGGGGTTGGCGAGTGCGGTGTCGTAGCCGCAGGCCTCCACGATGATGATCGTCGGCAGCGGCAGGACGGGCCGCTCCACCGCCTCGCGCGCGGCGTGAGTGCGGCGCGAGCGAATGTTGTGGCGGACGGCCTGGGGCGCGGTGGTGCCGAGCATCGCAGCGCCCTCAGAACGGGATCTCGGCGTCCTTCACCCCGCGCGCCGCATTGGCGGCACCGAGGAGAAGGCTGCGCACCTCACGCAGTCGCTCGAGGCACGGTGCGCGATCGTCGGTGGTCGTGGCCTCGGTCGGACGCGCGGCGTTGAAACCCTTCGCCCACCAGAGCAGGTCGGCGAGGCCGGCCGCGATCTGGTAAGCCGTCTCGGCTGGCAGGCGGATCTCCGCCATATCCGGCGCCGGCGGCTTCTCGCGCCGCGGGACGCATGGCGCCACGTCTGGCGCGGACTCGCCCCGCTTGGCACCAGCCGCCGCGCGGACCTTGCTGATGCCGTACGGCGCAGACCGGATCTCGGGGTGGGTGAGCACACCCACCATGCCGAGGAGCTCGTCCCACGCGAGGCCGGTCGCGTGCTGGGTATTTTCGCCGTGCCCGACGGTGAGGTTGAAGTGCCCCGAGTCATCGGCCGTGATTGTGATGGGAAGGGCCCGCATCGGTCAGCCCTCCCCGCCCTGGGGAGCCTCGGTGCTGTCCCAACCCGCATACCAGCGGCTCAGCCGCTCAGGGTCGTTCGCGATCGGCTGATTCAGGCACTTCCGCTTGTTGCCGCGGGCCTTGGCTCGGGCGCCGGCCTGGAAGTCGGGATGCTCGGGGTCGCCGAGCCACTTGTCCTCGCCGTCCGCATCCTCGTCGGCGCTGGTCTCACGCTCGGTCGGAGGGGTGACAAGCGCGTCACCTCCCGGGAAGTCGTCCTCGGCCGGACCGGCCTCCTCCGGCGCGGTGAAGGCCTCCACGGCATCAGTCGCGGGAGGCGGCGCCTTCGGGCCGGCCGCCAGCGCGTCGAGCTTCGCGCCCAGCCCGCGGGGCGTCACATCCCGCGCCGATTCCGGCCCGCGCGCCGGGGCTGGCTCGATCTCATCGTCCGCGTAGACGCCGAGCAACACATCCGGGAAGTGCCGCCGGCAAAGCGCCCGACCCGAGAAGTAGGCGAGCTGCTGGTCGGGGTCCTGCTTCCACAGGGGCGAGTTCTTCGGCGTGATCTTGCCGAGCGGCGGGGAGAGGTAGTCGACCACCTCGTCCGGCTCGTCGGCGAGACGGGCCCAGGCGCGGCACCGCCGCTCGTCGCCGTCGCCTGTGTACTCGAACCGGATCCGGCCCTTAATCGGCGCGCGCTTCAGGATGACGGCCTGAACCAGCTTCGACTCGAAGGCGATCTGGTCGTTGACGAAGTAGGAGTTGTTCGCGACCGCGTAGGGCGACATCCCCCACTCGACGGCCTGGGTGCAGATCGCGAGGCAGGCGCCCGGGTTGCCACGCAGGTGCTTGCGGACGCCCGCTGACGAGACGGCCATCAGCTTGGCGAACTCCATCAGCTGGCCGGCATTGGCGAACGCGACGCCGCCGCTCTCGGCGGATACGGACAGGGCCGCGGTGGCGACGGGATCAACGCGCTCGGCCACGCGGCGCTCGGCATCGGACAGAGTGAGGGCTCCAGCGGTCATGCGGCTGCCTTTCGGGGATTGCGGATGGAGATCTGCGGGAAGGAGGTCGCCGCGACGGCGTAGGCGGCGCGGGCGATCATCTTGCGGACGACCACCCGGCCGTCACCGAGGGTCGCCTGGGTGTGGCCAGCGAGCTTCTCGACCAGCTCGGCATCGAGGGCCTTCTTGGTCTCCTGGGCGGCGCGGATCGCGGCAGCCGCGGCGGCGCGCTCATCGATCAGGGCGGGCGCCCGGTTGTCGCCCGACAGGTCGAGCACCGGCAGGCCGTCATCCGGCGGGTAGAGGGCGGCGAGGGCATCGCCGTCGCGGCTGTAGTCGGCCGGCGGTGGCACGCCGTCCGCGACGCCCTGCCAGAAGGTGCCGACCTCCTGCACGAGGCGATCCCAGATCCCCACGTGCAGCGGGATCTCGACCACGTGCAGATCGAGGCCGTGGCCGACGACGAGGAGCGCCACCGCCGCCCAAGAGGCTTTGGTCAGCTTCGCCTCTACGATCGCCTGGACGGCGATCCAGAGTGGCAGTTCGACCTCGCCGCTCTCGGTCCGCCACTTGTGCCGGGAGACGATGTCCGAGGTGGTCTTGACCTGGATCACGCCCCGCCCCGGCCGGGTAGGGTCGACGGCATAGGCGTCCGGCGTGCAGCCGATCCGCAGCTCGGGGGCGCGCAGGTAGACATTGTTCGCCGGGGTGACCTTCCAGCCCGGCCGATCCTCCGCGAGGATCTGCAGCGCGTCGTCCTCGAGGAGGCGGCCCCGGCGCATGGCCGGGGTCTCGGTCGGATCCTCGGAGAGGTGCCCGGCCTTGAGCGCGTGGAGCTCGAAGCGGGTCGTGTACTCGTGGACGCCGAGGATGGCGCCCGCGACCGAGGCGGTGATGTCCTGGGCCCGCAAGGCGAGCCAGCCGGCGCGGTCCTTGGCCGGGTTGATCCGGTGGCGCTCGATCTTCACGACGCGCCTCCGCCAACGCGCCGGAGGAAATGCGCCGTCTCGGCCGACAGCGCGTCGAGGTGGGCCGGGTCGAGCGGCGCCATGGCGCCCGCCGGCAGGACACTGGCCATCGCGTTGATCGCCGAGCAAATGACCTCCGCCCGGTCGTGCACGATGGCCACCGAGGCGACCGGCATCGCCGAAGCGCAGGGCTTGCCCTCGGCGTCGACGATCATGCGGCCGGAGCGCTCCACGACCGCCCACGGGGCTGGGCAGCCGAGCGCCTCCAGGAGGACGCGGAAGGTCTGGGAGGCTTCGGCGGGCGTCACAGCGCGCCTCCGAAGCTCATGTTGTTCTCGGTGCAGTAGCGACGGAACGCGGCCTCGTGCAGTTCGCCGGGCAGCATGTCGATGCTGTGCCCGATCGTGCCGCCCTTCCAGGAGCCCTTGCGCTGCCCGGTCTCACCGGAAAAGCGGATGTCGAGCGAGCGCCGGATCTTCGGTCGCCGAAACAGCGACAGCCACTTGAACCAGCCCGTCCCGAAGTGCCACTCGCGCTCCTCGATGCGGGTGCGTGCGGTCAGCGCTTCGCCGTCGAAGTCCGTGAACGCGAAGGTGCGCGACGGGCAGGCTTCTTCGGCTGCGTGACGGGCTGCCCACCAGCCGCCAGCGCCGAGCAGATTTCCCCTCCTCGGCGGCTCGGTCCAGAAGTGCTCGCCCTCCAAACCGTAGAAAGAGGAGCGGGCGTGCCGCCACTGCGTCCATGGCAGAAAGCACGACCAGCTCTGAGTTGTCGTGCTGTCGTGTGTCTGGGCGCCGAGGAAGACCTGAAGGAATCCATCAGAGACCGAAACGCCATACTGCCGTTCATGGCTGTCCCAGTACCAGTCGCGGCCGAGCCGTTCGATGGTCGCTGCATCCCACGTCTGCGCGTACACCTTGCGCCGCCACGGCTTGATGATCGCCGGCAGGGCAAGGATGAGTGTATGACCAAAGCCGCTGACACGCAGCCGGCAGCCGGGATAGTCATCGTCATCGCCGGATCCGAGCACGATCGCCAGAGGGCGATATCCGCGCTCTGCGCGGGCGTAAGTGAAGGGACCGAAGTAGCGGTCGTTATCGCTCCAGCGGATGCGCATCGTCACGCCCTCCCCGCCTGCGCAGCCGCGATCTGCGCCGAGATCACTTGAAGGGCTGCCCGGATCTCGATGTCCGCAGCGATGCGCCCCTCGATGTCCGTGCGGTCGATGACCCGAGACAGGGCGACGAGATGCCGACCCACCAGCACCAGGGCGCCGAGGCGCTCCGTGGCCAGGTCAGCGCGTCTGGCGATCGCAGCGGCGCGCCGTTGCATTTCGAAGCTCGCCATGGCGGCGACGTGGAGCGGGTCGAAGATCCGCCCGGTGCGCAGGTCCACCACGGGGGCGGTGGGGCGGTCGGAGGTCAGCATGACCGGCCCTCCGCCTTGGCGATGACGTCCAGCAGGCCGGAGACGAAGCCCCGCTCGGTCTTCTGCTCTGCGAGAGCGTCAACCGCGCGCCTCAGCCCATCAAGCAGATCAGGCGCCGCCAGAATTAGGGTCGCGACCTGCCCCGCATTCTCGGTCTCATTGACCTCAATTACCCCGCTGCCCGACAGATAGATGACTGCGGTGTCAGTGACGGGCTCGCCGTTGACGTGCTCGACCGAGCCGAGCGACCAGGGAAGACTGTAGGGCGCGCTCATCAGCACCCCCGCCCGTGCACCTTGAGGACGTATTCGCGGCGGCTCTCCTCGATGAAGGAGAGTTCGCCCGGGGCCGCCTCGGCCTCCTCGTTGGCGCGCAGCCGCAGCTGCAGCGCCGTCGCCATGTCGTCCTCCTCGTTCGGGGTGAGCGCGTGCTCCTCCGGCGTCAGCAGTTCGAGGCAGATCTCGTCCACCTCGCGGCGCCTCGCGTAGACGCGCTCGCGGGCCTCGCGGATCACGGCATCATCGGAGACGCCGGCCCGGGACAGCCCAGTGTCGCCGCAGTGGAGCGCGACGACGACCTCGGCGCGGTAGCGCTCGGCGCAGAGCAGTTCCGCGAGCGAGGCGGCGAGGCGCTCCGCGGCCTTGCGGCGGACGTTGTCGCGCCCGGCGGGAAGGGTGAGGGCTGCCATCAGAGCACACCCTCACGCACCGCGTTGACCAGGGCGCCGCCGCCCAGGGCCAGCGCGATGAGGATCGCCGCCGCGATGATGACGAGGCCGGTCGCGAGCCAGTCGCGGTCCGCGGGCTCGCGCTGCGGCTCATTCTCGGGAAGCGGCTCGCGCAGGAACAGCGGTGGCTCGAAGGCGGGGAAGGTCTCGCGTGGCTTGGCAGCAGAGAGGGCGAGCGGCCTGCGGAGGCGGACGTCCGCCGGGACGATCAGGTAGCCGTCATCCGACGTGCGGATGGACAGGCGGGCGCTGGCGAGAGGGGCATTGCGCATCGGGGCTCATCCGTGATGGATGAGCCCACATTATGGGCCGCAGCCCATGCGGTCAAGCCCACATACTATGGGCTATACGAGGAAGCTGAACGTCCCGATGATCAGGTGCGTCGCCTCCACCTCGATGCCACCAGTCTCGCCGGAAGACAGCCACACGGGGTCCTGCCAAGCCGGGTCGTCGCTCTCTGGATCGAGGCGAATGCCTACATCCGTGATCGCTACGCGCTTGAGGGTGTATTCATACCGGTCGTGATCGCGCCTCTGGCAGACCACGAGATCTCGATGCTGAATGCGACGAGGCATGTCGGCGAACGCAACGCCAATAACGTAGGACCCCGCTTTCACCACGCGGTTCATGCTTGTCCCTTCGACGCGCCATGCGTACTGCTTCAGCCCGGCGTACTCCGGGTGCGGAATTGACGGAACGTGAATGAGTTCCTCTAACTCCTGCACGCCGCTCTCCTGCCACGCCCCGGCTCTCAGGTACCCAAGCACCTTAGCATAGGTAAGCGTTTTGGAAGCAAGAGGTGGTGTGTGAGATTTTTTGCTTGGCGTGCCAACTGTAGCGCCACCCCACTCAGCGTCAGCATCTGTAGGTAATGGAGAATTTGGTTTAACGAAAATCTCTGCAGATACCTGTAGTTCTCTTGCCACGAGCCGCAGCGACGCGAGGCTCGGGGTTTTGTTTTTGCGGAACCACTCGTTTACCGCGGCAGCGTTCAGACCCACAGCGATAGACAAAGCGCGATCTGAGTATCGCTTAAGCTTCATTTGCTCGCGTAGTAATTGGCGCCACTCAGGCAGAAGCTCGATATCGGTGCCGCTCACCAACTCGGGAGCTGATGTTCCTGCCACCGGTTTTGTTGGTGCTCCCACTGCCGACTTTTTGGTGTTTTTTCGACGCACGGACTCGCTTGGCGGCTCGTCTTTCGTGTCATGCATGTGGGTTGACACCCTTCACGGTATAGCCCATAAGGTGTGGGCTATGACCCACGCCGATCTACTGGCCCGCATAGAACGATTCTTGTCCCACACGGACATGAGCGCATCCTACTTCGGGCATCGCGCGGTAGGAAACAGCAAGCTCGTCAAGCGCCTACGCATGGGCAGGACGGTCGAGATTGCCACGGCTGAGAAGTTGCTTCGCTTCATGCAGGCGGAGATGGCCGTCCGAAAGAGCAAGGCGCGCAGGCTATTGCGGCGTGCGCCGGAGGGCGTCTTTGAACAGCGCGGCCCCATGACTGAGGCGCCCGGCGGCTCCCCAGAGCAAGGAGCCACCGCATGACAGCGTCTCTCCCTCTCGCCCGCATCCTGGCCGCTCATGGTGTGGTGCTCGCGCTGGTGGTCGCGATCATCGCGACAGTTGGTGTGATGCGACCGACGGCCAGCCATCCCACCCATCCGAACGGCCCCACCCGCATCCTGACGGAGGCGCAGCCGTGACCCCTGTGCGCATTCCATGCGTGACCTCGAGCGGCTTCGTCATCGGGAACCTGGCGGTCATCACGCCCCGAGGCGGCACGGTCGGCCTGCATATTGCTGAGGGCGACGATAGAGCAACTGGCGATCTCAACCCGGCTGGCGCGGCGCACCTGGTGCTGCCGCTCGCCATCCACCTCGGCTTGACCGTGGACGAGCTGGATGCCGATCTGGCCCAGCAGATCGAGGAAGCCGCACGCAACCTCGCGGCCGCCTGCAAAGCGTCGCGTGAGCGGCGGGCTGCGATCAACGAACGTCTCTCGGCTGCCATCGCGCGCGGCCGTGGCGACGAGCCCACCTGTGCAATCGGCCGCTACCTGCCGCTCCGCCGCGAGGCGTGAGCCATGCGCTCCATCACGGTTTTCCCGATCCGCCGGCCACCACCTGGCCCATCCGGCGGCGCGCCCGGGCCGGCCACCCGCCCCATCCAGTCCCGGCCCGGGCGCAATCCTGATCGCGTCGCTCAGCCCAGCAATTCTGTTCGCGCCGGCCGCCCGGCCCGCGCTTCGAGGCCCCTGCCGGCGGTGGCGTCGCCGGTCGGAGCACTGCCCATCTTGGGCGTTTCCTCCCTGACTGGCCCCCTCTCCCGGTGCGGAGAGGGGGGCTTTTTGGGGCCGCAATTCCGACGTGCCGCGTTCTGCGGCATGTGCGCCCGCGCCAGCAAGGTCTCTCGCATCGCTGACCGCGCGGGCGCTCCCCTTTTCCTGGTTTCGCGTGACCGCTCGCCGGCAAGCATCATCGGTCGCGCGCGTGTTGTCCTGCGTATCCCTGTCCACCTCCTGCATCTCGAAGCGCTCCCTGGTTCGACACCGTTGAACCACAGGAGCCTTCCGACGTGCCGGAAAAACATACCGAGGGCTCGGAAAAGTATTCCGAGGGCGGTCGCATGACGACGGTCGATCAAGCCTCTCAGCTTCTGCGAGAGCTCGCCGAACCGCGGCCGGTTGGCGACACCGTGAAAGCTGCCATCACGCGCGCCGCGCGCGCGGTCTCTGCCGTTCTTCAGGAGCCGATGAGCTATGGCCGTGCCGAGGATATCTGGCGGCGCGAGGCTCGCCGGATCGACGCCGCCGAGATGGACGCCATCCGGGCCGCGCATGCCCGCCGCGCCGGCGAGCTTCGGACCGAAGTTCAGAAAGCTACGGCGTTGGCTCAACGCCTTGAGCGCCTGGTTGCCCAAGCATCTCCTGCTTCAAGCGGCGAAGATCTTGAGCAGATCCGGTCTACGGCAGATGAGGCGTGGAAGGCGGCGCGTACGCTTCGCCGTCTTGCTTCGGAAGCGCGCGGAGCGTGATCGGCGATGACTGGCTTTGTCGATTCCAGTCCCTCCGAGTTCACGCCGCCGGAGACGGGCCGTCCGGCGCCGACCGATGGCCGCGCGGGAGGTCAGCGATGACCCGCGCCCGCCCCGAGCAGGTGATCCAGACCAAGATCGTCGTGGCCATGCACCGGCGGTTCGACTGCCTGTGCGTGCACGTGCCGAACGGCGGCCGGCGCGGCAAGCGCGAGGGCGTGGCATTCAAGGAGATGGGCGTCGAGGCGGGGCACCCTGACTTGATCGTGTACGGCCGAGGCGGCCGCTGCTTCCTCATCGAGGTCAAGGCGCCCGGCGGGAGCCTCAGCGCGAGCCAGCGCGCCTTCCTTCCCGGCCTGCGGGAGCGCGGCTTTCCGGTGCACGTGGTGGACAGCGTCGATGAGGCGCTCGCGGCCGGTGAGGCCTTCGGGCTGCCGCCAGCCTCGGCGCGACCGCGTCCGGCGCCCGAGCCGGCGACGGAGTTCTGACCGTGGCGGCGCTCCAGTCCCATTCCGAGAGCCGCCGCAGCCCTGCCCGCGTCGAGGGGACGGCGCAGATGCGGCTCGGGTTGAAGGGCGAGACGAAGCTGCGCGAGGACGAGCAGCTCTCGAAGCTCTACCGGGCTTGGAAGCGGCAGAAGCTGCAGGCACTGCTGGATGGTCCCTTTGGCGAGCAGATCCGCGACCTCGACCGCTTCATGCGCCGCATGGAGCTTGCCGACGGGCCGGCGTTGATCGCCCGCGTCGAGGCCGTGGCGTGGATCCAGGAGATGGACGCCGACGCCCGCCACGATCTCCTCAGCCTGATCGGGCGGCGCATCGCCCTGATGCGCGAGCGGAACGGCCTCGAGCCTTTCAACGACGGCGTGCCCGGCGATCCGCCGCGCGCCTTCGAGCGGATCAAGCAGATCATGGGGTGCCGATGACGATCCCCGTCAACGCCCGCGCCGTCATGGCGAGCCGGCGCGAGCCGCCGACCGCCCTCGACTTCTTCCCCCCGCCCCCGTGGGCGACCCGCGCGCTCTGCGAACTCCTGCGCGAGCGCGGCGTGCCGATCGGCGGCCAGGAGGTCTGGGATCCCGCCTGCGGCGAGGGGCACATGGTCGGGCCCCTGCAAGAGGAGTTCTGGCACGCCGAGGGATCGGACGTGTTCGACTACGGCCGCGGGTACCGGGTGCGGGACTTCCTCGACCCGGCCGGGCACGCCTACCGCCCCGACTGGATCATCACCAACCCGCCCTTCTCGGTCTCGCTTGAGTTCGCCCTGACCGCGCTGCCGCTCGCCCGCGTCCGCGTGGCGCTGCTGGTGCGGAGCGCGTGGCTCGAAGGGACGGAGCGATACGAGCGCCTGTTCGGCCCGCAACCGCCGTCGATCGTCGCCATGTTCAGCGAGCGAGTGGCGATGACCCGCGGACGGTGGGATCCCGGCGCCAGCAGTGCCACGAGCTACTCCTGGGTGATCTGGCGGACAACGGCGAACCGCGGCCGCAAGCCCGAATTCACCCATCTGCCGCCCGGCACCCGGGCCCGCTGCATGCGGCCCGACGACGCTCGGATCTACGGCGTCCAGACGGACGCTCCGCTGCTCGCACTGGCGGGGGCCTGACCATGGCCGAGCCCTACAATCCGAAGCACCCGACCCGCCCCGTGCCGATCGCACGCATGTCCGACTGCATGACGTACGCGATCCGCACGAAGCCGCTCGGCTACTGGTCGTACATGGCGCGGTTCGGTGACAACGACGCCTACAAGGTCGACCCCTGGCGCTGGATCGACATCCCCGAGGCGCTCCAGGACGCCGCCGACCTCATCAGCGATCTCGCCCGCCTCGCCGCGCTGATGCCGGGCGGGGAACAGCGGCTGCGCGAGGTCATCCGCGAGAAGATCGCGCAGCTCGAGGCGGCGCAGGCTCAGACAACCTCGGGGGCTGCTGCATGAGCGAGGGATCGAAGCTCGCGGTCGAGGTCGTCTCGTTCAAGGCGATGGACCGCAACAGCCTGAAGGGGTTCGTGACGGTCCGAATCCCGGCGATGCGGCTCACCATCCGCGACTGCACCGTGCACGAGAGCCACGGCAAGCGCTGGGTCGGGCTGCCCTCGAAGGCCCAGATCGGGCGCGACCAGGAGCTCGTCCGGAAGGACGGTAAAATCCAGTACGCGGCCGTGTTCGAGTTCGATTCGAAGGCCGTCGGCGACGCCTTCAGCGCGGCGGTGCTGCGCGCCCTCGACGCGCGTGTCGACGGAGCCGCGGCGTGACCTGGTCCGGGCAACAGGATCGCGCCCTGCACGAGATCGCGGCGTGGCGGCGCGCCCCGGGACGCAAGCAGATCTTCCGGCTGTTCGGGTTCGCCGGCACCGGCAAGACCACGCTGGCGCGCGCGGCCGCGGCGGAGGTGCGCGGCACGGTGCTGTTCGCGGCCTTCACCGGCAAAGCCGCCCTCGTCCTGCGCTCGAAGGGCTGCGAGGGCGCGTCGACGATCCACAGCCTGATCTACCGCGCCTTCGAGATCGAGGAGCGCGACGCATCGGGCAACGTCGTCGGCGTGAAGATCCGCTACTGCCTCGACCCGTTTTCCGCCGTCGCGGCTGCCGCGCTCGTCATCGTCGACGAATGCTCGATGGTGAACGAGAAGCTCGCCCGGGATCTCCTGTCGTTCGGCACGCCGATCCTGGTGCTCGGCGATCCCGCGCAGCTACCGCCGGTGCGCGGCGAAGGAGTTTTCACCGCCGAACAGCCCGACGTCATGCTGACCGAGATCCACCGGCAGGCGGCGGACAATCCGATCATCCATCTCTCGACGAAGGTGCGCGAGGGCGGTCGGCTCGCCCGCGGCGATTACGGCGACAGCCGCGTCATCGACATCGGACGGTTCACGCCCGAGGTCGAGGCCGGCTCCGATCAGATCCTGGTCGGGCTGAATCGGACCCGCCGCACCCTCAATGCGCGGGCCCGGCGCCGGCTCGGGCGCGACCCGAATTACCCCGAGGCCGGTGATCGCCTCGTCTGCCTGAAGAACAACAAAGACAAGGGCCTGCTCAACGGCGGCCTGTGGGACATCGCAGAGGTCGAAGGCTTCGACGAGGACGGCGTCGACCTGCGCATCGCATCCTGCGACGTGGAGGGTCAGCGCGCCGACGTCTACGTGCGGCGCGAGTTCTTCGAGGGCTGCGAGGAGACCATCCCGCCGGCCGAGCGGCGCGGCACCGACGAGTTCACCTACGGCTACGCGCTGACCGTGCACAAGGCGCAAGGGTCACAGTGGGACGACGTGCTGCTCATCGATGAGAGCAGCGCGTTCCGTGAGAACCGGGCGCGGCACCTCTACACCGGCCTGACCCGCGCCGCCGAGCGCGTGACGGTGGTGCTGTCATGACGGCGCCAACCGACAATCCCCTTCTGCTCGCGGCGCTCGACTATGCCATCCGCGGTTGGCCCGTGTTCCCGTGCTCGCCGACGACGAAGCAGCCGCTCACCCGCAAGGAGAGCGCGCCTGGCGCGAAGGACGGAGGCCTCCACCTCGCCACCACCGACGAGGCGCAGATCCGGGCGTGGTGGGCGAAGCACCCGCGCGCCATGATCGGGATCCCGACCGGCGCGCGCACCGGCAACGTGCTCGACCTCGACCTCGGCGATCCGGCCGTGATCACGGGCGCCGCCTACCTGGAGCGGCTGCGCGAGCACGTCGGCGGGATTCCGGAGACCGCCATTGCCGAGACCGGCTCGGGCGGGCTGCACCTGTGGTTCCGCGCCGATCCCGATGCGCCGATCGCGAACGGCGCGAACATCTGCCCCGCTCTCTTCATCCCGCCTGCTGAGGGTGCGACGCGGGCCGATGGGCGCAAGGCCAAGGGCGCGGCGATCGATGTGCGCGGCGAAGGCGGCTACGTCATCGTCCCGCCTTCGGTGCGCGAGGACGGCCGAGCCTACACGTGGTGCCCCGGACCCGAGGACGGGCTGAGCCCGCCGACCGAGGCGTTGCTGCGCCTGATGCGCAAGGAGGAGGCCCGAGCCGCTCGCGACGCGCAGGCCGAGGCTGCCTCACGCGGTCCCTGGGTGCCGCGACCGACGGACAGCATCGACCCTGCCCAGGTGCTGCTGGACGGGGACGAGGCGGTGGTGCGCTACGGCCGCGCCGCACTCGACAAGGAGGTCGCGGCGGTCGCAGCGGCGCCGAGCGGAGGGCGCAACAACGCGCTCAACGCCGCCGCGCTCAAGCTCGGAGGTCTCGTCGCCGCGGGCGCGCTGGTCGAGGGCGAGGTGCGGGAGGCGCTGCGGAGCGCCGCGGAGGCCTGCGGCCTAGTCGGAGACGATGGGCTGAAATCCGTCCTCGATACGATCGAATCGGGGTTGCGGGCCGGGATGCGACGCCCGCGCGACCTGTCCGAGGTGTGGGCGCGTGCCGCCCGCGACGAGCGGCGACGCCAGCGCCGCGTAGGCGGGTCCGGAGCCGATCAAGCCGACGCAGCCGCGGACGAGAGCTGCGGCGACGCGGAGATCGACCGCATCGCGGCGCTCTATCCGCTGCCCCGCCTCGCCTCGCCGCCGCTGTTCTACGAGCGGCATCGCGGCCGCGTCATGGTGCACAAGGAGGTCCCCGCGAAGCGGCGCGACGCCGCCGCCGCCACCGTAGCCGTGCCGGTCGCGACCCCCTTCGGGATGACGGCCCGGATCCGCTACCTCGACCGTGAGGACGCCTACGGGCTGCGGATCGCCGTCGAGGACATGAGCGGGCGGCCCCGCTACATCGACATCGAGCGCGGCGATCTCGCCCGGCAGGGTGCCGGGGAAATCCGCGCCCTCCTGTTCGCGGCCGGGCTGCGCACCGAGGACGACGGCGAGCACATCGCCGTGCGGGCGCTCAAGGCGGCCGACCCGAAGGTCGAGATCCTGGTCGTGTCGCAGCCGGGCTGGCACGAACTTCCCGACCTCGCCGATCCCTTCTTCGTCTGCCCCGGCGGCGAGGTGATCGGCACTCCCGAGGGCTCCGCCTACGAGCTGTCCGTCTCGACCAGGATGCCGCCGTCGGTCGCGGCTTCGGGCAGCTTGCCCGGCTGGGCGGATGCGGTCGAGGCCGCCATCAATGTCGAAGCCTGCGAGCACTGGACGCTCGGGGCCTGCGCGGCGTTCGCTGGGCCGCTCGTCTCGCTGACCGGGCTCGACACCTGCGGCCTGAACCTCTCTGGCTTGTCGTCGAGCGGGAAGAGTACGGCGCAGAAGATCGCGGTCTCGGCCTGGTCGACGCCGGACATCCGCAAGCCCGGCCTCGCGCAGTCCGCCAAGTCGACGGTGAACGCCATGGAAGCGCTCGCCGCGCGCTCGAGCGGCACCGTCTTGTCCCTCGATGAGCTCGCGCATGTCACGGGCGCCGAGGTCGCGCGGATGATCTACACCTTCGCGGGTGGGGTCGGGCGCCGGCGCATGACCGCGGACGCCACGCTGCGCGAGAGCTACACTTGGTCCACCTTTGCGATCCTGTCGGCGGAATGCTCGCTGGAGGAGAAGGTCAAGACCGACGAGCGCGCGGAGTGGGTCGCCGGCATGGCGGCGCGCTTCGCGGATGTCGACGTCACCTCCGTCAACCGTTCCGTCGACCGGCCGACGCTGGATCGCATCGCCGCCATTGACCGCAACTTCGGCCATGCGGGTCCGGCTTTCGTGCGCGCTCTCGTCGCCGATGGCGCGCACCGAGATCCCGTCTCTCTCCGCGAGCGGATCATGGCCGATGCGAAGCGGATCGCCGGGACCGCAGCCGACAGCACGCAGATGCGGGCCGCGATTCCCTTCGCCCTTCTGCGCCGTGCCGGCGAACTGGCGGTGAGCTACCGCCTCCTGCCGGCCGAGACGCCGGTCGCGGCGGCGGTGGCCTGGGCGTGGAACCAATTCATGCACTCGAGCGATGCGCGGGCCCTGGATCCCGAGGAGCAGGTCGTCGCCAACCTGCGCGCCTGGGTCGTGCAACGCTGGAACGTCACCCTGCGGGAAGTCGGCGCGAGCGGAGGCGGGCCGCGGGAGGCGGAGGGCTGGTTCGATGAGGATGCCGTCTACGTGCTGCGGGAGAAGCTCCGCGCAGCCGCGGGCAACGTCATGACGGAAGAGGCGACGGCCGGCGTGCTGCGCCGGAACGCGTTGCTGTTCAAGGAGGAGAAGGATGGCCGCCCCTATCTCCGGTACGTCAGAGGGCTCGGCAAGGTGCAGGCCTACGCGCTCAAGCGCCCCGACTTCGGTCGCGAAGTCTTCACCAATATCGTCGATTATCCGGGAAAGGGGAGGTTCGCCTCATGACGCGACCCCCGGATAGGCGGTTTTCCCGGTTTTCCCGCGATTTTCCCGGAAACGGATTGGATCAAGTGATTGATCCACAAGAGTTTCCCGTTTTCCCGCTTTTTCCAGCCCCGGAGAAGATACAACGCGCGTGCGCGCACGCGTGAGAGAGCCTTGGAGACCCGTGATCCCGCACGAAAATCACCCCCTTAGTATCTCCTCTACTCCTGGAAAAAACGGGAAAACGGGAAAGACAATCAGATCAATAACTTAGGAGGTGTCGAGCGCGGGAAAAATTCGGGAAAAGCGGGAAACGTAATGAGATCAACAACTTAGGAGATGTCACGATGAACGACACCCCGACCACCCCACCGGCTCTGGATCTCGCCGGCCTCACCAGCCGCATCGTCGCCGGCTACGTCACCCACAACGCCGTCCCTGCCGCGGAACTGCCCGCGCTCATCGTGTCGGTGCACGGCGCGCTCGCAGCCCTTGGCAAGCCTTCCGAGCCCGAGGCGCCGGCGCTCGTCCCGCCGGTGCCGATCAGGAAGACCGTCACGCCCGACGCGATCATCAGCCTGGAGGACGGCCGCCCGTACAAGTCCATGAAGCGGCATCTGTCGACCCGCGGCCTCACGCCCGAGCAGTACCGGGCCAAGTGGGGACTGCCGATCGACTATCCGATCGTTGCCGCGAACTACGCGGCCCAGCGCTCCGAGCTGGCGAAGCAGTTCGGCCTCGGCCGGCGAGCTGAGGCGAAGGCCGCCTGATGTGCCGGGGCGGCCGGAATGCGTCCGGCCGCCTCATCTCCCCCACGTTGAGCACCCTGGAGAGCACCGTGAGCACCGCCCCCGCTTACGACCCGTCTCTGACCTACTACGCCGCGTCCGTGGCCGGTCACGGGGAGTATCGGGCCTGCGAGTGGCTGCAGCAGGCCGGCTTCGCCACGCTGGCCCCGGGCCGCACGGCTGTCGTGCGGCAAGCTTCTAGCGGCAAGCGGCTCGTGCGGCGTCCAGTGTTCCCTGGCTACGCCTTCGTTGGCAAGCGGCCGGAGCAATCCTGGCGGGACATCCTGCGGGTGCCTGGCGTCCGCGCGCTCGTCACGACGGGCGAGGCTCCGACCGAGCTGCCGCCGTGGATGATGAAGATGCTGATCGCAGCTGACGAGATGGGCGCGTACGACCGCCCGCGACCGCAGCTTGCGGTGGGCGACAAGGTGCGGATCCGCGACGAGCTCTGGCAGGGCCTGATCGGCGAGGTGATGCGCGCCCCGGAGGGCCGGCGCATTGCCGTGCTGCTGAAGGCGTTCGGCAAGAAGCATGTCCTCAGCGTCGACGTTGACAGGCTGGCTGCCACATGAGACCTTGCAGCTGCGCACGGTCGTTGTTGCAATTTTGCAACCACGCCGTGCGGATGCATTGGTTAGCAGCCCCGCGCGAGCGATCGTGTCGGGGCTTTTTCACGTGTTCGGATGACGAGGATGCGGGGCCGCACGCCCGTGCCGCAGACCATCTGCGTGTGCTGGGCCTCCACCGGCCGCATTATCACCAAGCCCGACGCGGACGGCTCTGTCGCGAAGTGTCTGCGGGCCAGCCCGTCTCACCGCCCTGCGAGATCTACGGCCAGGGACTGTGTCGAGAGAGGCAGTAGCAGGTCGGCTTGTGAGAGCAGGTCGGGTGACCAGGAGGCTAGCCACTCGACCTGCCGCCCTCCGCAAAGTTGGCTGCAGTGATCAGAGAGCAGCATTCATGATGCACGTTGGGCTATCGACCGCCACCGCTCAGGGGGATTAGCCGATGTCCGGCTACACTGGAGTCATTGGCCTAGCCCGTGCGCTTCTCACCATGCTCGGCAGCATGTTCGCAGTGTTCTCGACTGCGATCAGCCTCGTGACGGCCGGCAAGATCCTGGCGGGCGTTCAGTTGCGCCATGGATAAGAGCGCAGCCGAGAAGGCCCGGAGCCGTAGGTCCGACGCGCACCGCACGGCCGATCAGCCTTGGCGTCACTGGTACTGGACCGCCCGCTGGCGCCGCCTCGCCAAGGCCCAGCTGAGGGAGCATCCCCTCTGCGCGATGTGCTCCACCGATGAGCGCCCGGTGGCGGCCTCCATCTGCGATCACATCCAGCCTCACCGAGGGGACGAGCATCTGTTCTGGCATGGCGAGCGGCAGTCCCTCTGCGCTCCCTGCCATGACCGCCTCAAGCAGAGGCAGGAGCGCCGGGGCTATGTGCCCGGCGTCACCCCGGACGGGCGCCCGCGCGACCCGCTGCATCCGTGGAACCGGAGCTGATCGATGGCCGAGCGGCGCTGGCACTCGCGAGCCGAGCTACAGGCCCGGCATCTCACCGGCCGCGTGCGCGGCAGACCGGGCTGGTTCGGCCGTGTCGTGATGCAGGTCGAGGTGAGATCCCCAGAGCCGCTCTATCCGAAGGTGCCGCCGCGGGGCCAGCGCGATGTGGGGGCGCAGGGCGCCGACACGTTCTGGCGGGATGCGACGGTGATGGATCTCGCCGAGATCAACCCGCGTGGTCGGGAGCGGGATGCAGACCGCCGCGCCCGGCCCTGAGGGGACTGATACCCCCCCGGGGGGGGGTGGTCGAAAGTTCAGGGGCATTCGGACTGCACCGGTCGCCCCCGCTGCGTTCGCACCGGAAGCAAAAATTGAACGGGGGGATGTCGGCCATCTCCTACGGAGAAGACGGTTGACACTGGCAGCAATTCCCGGCGGTGACGGCGCGCCGGCCGAGCCCGACTGGTCTCAGGCCTACGCCGATGAACTCGACATTGCGTTCGCGCATGAGCAGTGGGGCCACATCGTCCGCGAGATGGGCGAGCGGGGCACCCTGTCGGTCAGCAACGGCCACGCCATCAAGCGGCTGGTCGAGATGCGCATCCAGTACGAGCGCGCGAGCCGGCATGTGGCCGAGCATGGCGCGATCCTGCGGGCGACGCGCGCCAAGACCGGCCAGTGGAATCCGTATTGGTCGGTGATGACGAAGGCGGACGAGGCGATTCGGGTGCTGGAGGCCGAGCTCGGCCTCGCGCCGGTGCGCCGCGGCAAGGCGGCGAAGGTCGAGCGGAGAGCGAGGACGGCCCGTGCGGCGGACGCCTACCTCAAGCCGGTCGCCCGCTGACCCGGTTACGGCTTGGGCGGAGGAGGTCGTTGTGGGCCGGCAGATAGCAGGCGAGCTCGTGCGCCATGCCGCCGAGCGGCACCTGCGCGACCTGCGCGACGGACCGGCGCGGGGGTTGCACTGGCGGCCGGACCGGGCGGCGCACGCGCTCGGGTTCTTCCCGGCGGTGCTCACCATCACGGCCGGCACCAAGGCCGGCCAGCCCTTCCAGCCGCTGCCCTGGCACACCTTCGTGATCGGCTCCTTGTTCGGCTGGCGCACGGACAGCGGCCGGATGCGCTTCCGCACCGGCTGGCTGGAGACCGGCAAGGGCCAGGCCAAGTCGCCCCTGATGGCCGCGATCGGGCTCTACCTGATGGGCTATTACGGCGTGGCCCGGTCGGAGATCTACGCCATCGGCCAGGACCGGGCGACCGCCAACGTGCTGTTCAAGGACGCGGTCGCGATGTGCCGCGCGCCGATCCCGGGCGGCGACGACGAGACCGACAGCCTGGAGAGCCGCGAGCAGGTGGTCATCCGGGGCGAGCTCGACAACGCCTGGAAAATCGAGCACCCGGCGACCGGCTCGAAGTTCCAATCGCTGGCCAATGGTGAGGCCATCTCCGGCCCGCGGCCGACCGCGGTGCTGGCCGACGAGATCCACGAGTTCAAGCAGAACACGGCGATCGAGACCTGGAAGCGGGCCATCGCCAAGATGCCGGGCGACGCGATCATGCTGTTGGGCACCAACACGCCCGCCTCCACCCAGATCGTCGGCACGGATTATTCGGAGTTCTACCAGAAGGTCGCCACGGGCGAGATTAGGGACGACGAGGCGTTCGCCCTCATCGCCCGGGTCGATGTAGCCGACCGCGAGAGCGTGTTCGACAATGAGGCCTGCTGGCCGAAGGCGCTGCCGGCGCTGGGCGTGACCTTCCCGCTGGAGAACATCCGGGGCGAGGTCAACACCGCCCGGCAGCTGCTCTCCACTGCCCTGTCGGTGAAGCGGCTCTACTTCGGCATCCCGATCGGCGCCACCGCGTTCTGGATCGCCGAGGAGGCCTGGGCCGCGGTGCAGGGCACGGTGGACGAGGAGGCCTTGAAGGGGCGGCCGTGCTGGCTGGGGCTGGACCTGTCCAAGAAGAACGACCTCACCGCCCTCACGGCGGTGTGGGCCGGCGCGGACGGGCACCTCTGTGCCAAGACCTGGTACTGGACCACGCGCGAGGGGCTGGCCGACCGGGCCCGGGCCGATCAGGCGCCCTATGACCAGTGGGCGGAGAGGCCTGAGGAGACGGGCTTGGTCGCCGTTCCGGGCGCGGTGATCGACAAGACCTTCGTGGCGGCCCAGGTCGCCCGGCTGGTCGCCGAGCACGAGGTGCAGTTCCTGGCCTTCGATCCGGCCGGCATGGCCGACTTCATCGCCGCCTGCGAGGCGATCGGCCTGGCGGTCTGGCGCTACCGCGGCCCGGAGGAGCCGCCCGGCGCGGGGCTGAAGCTCGTCGCGCACGGCCAGGGCAAGCGGGTCGCGTTCGAGGACCGCCAGCTGGTGATGCCCCGCTCCATCGAGCAGCTCGAGGACAAGATCCTCACCGGCACGATCACCATCGCCGCCTCGCCGGTGACCTATGCCTGCGCGGCCAACGCCCAGGTCGACTGCGACGGCCAGGGCAATCGCGCCTTCGACAAGGCCCGCTCGCGCGGGCGCATCGACGGGCTGGTCACGCTGGCAATGGCGACCGGCGCCGCCCTGTTCCACCCGACCGAACGCCCGCGCGAATACCAGATGTTCGTGCTGGGGTGAGAAGGACCCCGGACATGAACCGCATGTATTCGCTCCTCACCGTCAAAGCCGTTGAGGACGAGCAGCGCATCATCCGCGGCATCGCGACGACCCCCAATCCGGACCGGGTCGGGGACATCGTGGAACCGCTGGGCGTCCGGTTCAAGAACCCGATGCCTCTGCTGCATCACCACGACCACGACAAGCCGGTCGGCAGCGTCAGCTTCGACAAACCGACCCCGGACGGGATCACCTTCGAGGCGCGCCTGCCGCAGATCGCGGAGCCGGGCCCGCTGCGCGACCGGGTCGAGACGGCCTGGGGCGAGGTCAAGGCCGGGCTCGTCCGCGCGGTCTCGATCGGGTTCCGTGCCCTCGAATACGCCTTCCTCGACAGCGGCGGGATCCGGTTCACGCAAACCGAGGTCCTGGAGCTCAGTCTTGTGACCGTCCCGGCCAATGCGGACGCCAAGATTTCCCTCATCAAGTCGATCGACGCCCCTGTGCTCGCCGCGACCGGCAAGGAGCCGAGAGCATCCGATCGACCTGTTCGTCCCGGCGCCTCGGGCACATCCACCAAACCTGTCAATCTGAAACCGGAGAACGTGACGGCGATGAAGACCGTTGCTGAGCAGATCGCGGCGCTGGAAGCCACCCGGCAGGCCAAGGCCGCGCGCATGGCCGAGGTCATGCAGACGTCGATCGACGAGGGCCGCTCGACCGACGCCGCCGAGCAGGAGGAGTTCGATACCCTGGAGCAGGAGGTCCAGGCGATCGACGGCGATCTCAAGCGGCTGCGCGCCCTGGAGAAGGCCCAGGCCGCCTCCGCGCGCCCGGTCGTGCAGAACCAGATCCGGACCGCCGAGGACGGCGCGGCGGCCCGCAGCGGGGTCGTGGTCACGGCCAGCCCGAAGCTGCCGCCGGGCATCGGCTTTGCGCGGCTGGCCCGGGTGAAGGCCCTCGCCAAGCTGGACGGCGAGAGCCCGCGCACGCTCGCCAAGGAGCTCTACGGCGAGAACTCGGTCATCTACGGCATCGTGTCCAAGGCCGCGGTGCCGGCCGGGACCACGAGCAACGCCACCTGGGCCGGTGCCCTCGTCGGCGAGGAGACCAGCGTCTTTGCGGATTTCGTCGAGTTCCTGCGCCCGCAGACCATCCTCGGCCGCTTCGGCGCCAACGGCGTCCCGGCCCTGCGGCAGGTGCCGTTCCGGGTCGCGCTGATCGGCCAGACCTCGGGCGGTCAGGGCTACTGGGTCGGTGAGGGCAAGGCCAAGCCGCTCACCAGGTTCGACTTCGAGCGCAAGACCCTGGAGCCGCTCAAGGTCGCCAACATCGCGGTCGTGAGCGAGGAGACGCTGCGCGACTCCAGCCCGTCCGCCGAGATGATCGTGCGCGACCAGCTCGCCGCGGCCCTCCGCGAGCGCCTCGATCGGGACTTCATCGACCCGGCCAAGGCCGCGGCGGCCAACGTGTCGCCGGCGTCGATCACCCACGGCCTCACGCCGATCGCGTCGTCCGGCAACGACGCCGATGCGGTGCGCGCCGACATCCGCGCGCTGTTCGGCGCCTTCATCGCGGCGAACAACACCCCGACCTCGGGCGTGTGGGTGATGCCGGCGACCACGGCGCTGGCCCTGTCGCTGATGCAGAACCCGCTCGGGCAGGCCGAGTTCGCCGGCATCAGCATGAACGGGGGCACCCTGTTCGGCCTGCCGGTGATCGCGTCCGAGTTCGTCCCGAGCCCGGGGACGGGCGCCTACGTGGCCCTGGTGAATGCGGCGGACGTCTACCTCGCCGACGAGGGCGGCGTGGCGATCGACATGAGCCGCGAGGCGTCGCTCGAGATGGCGGACACCCCGGCCGGCGACGCCGGCGTGCCGACGGGGGCGCAGCTCGTCTCGCTCTGGCAGACCGACTCGGTCGGCTTCCGGGCCGAGCGCACGGTGAACTGGGCCCGCCGCCGGGCGAGCGGCGTCGCCCTCCTGTCGGGCGTCAAGTGGGGCGCGCCTCCGGCCACTCCCTGATTGATCCTCTGACGGGCCGCCTCGTGCGGCTCGTCTCCGGTCCAGGGAGATCCCCGTGAAAAGCCAAAGCTACCTGACCCGGGCGATGCGGTCGTCCGATCCGCGCTATCGGCGCGTGCTCGAAAGGCTCGGCTATCGCCGCCCCGCTGCGCCGGCTGCCTCGCTGGACGCCCCGCCGGCCGAGGAGACGGACGCCCAGCAGGACGAGACGCCGTCCACCTCGAAGGCCGAAGCGCAGGACGGTCTTGCGGCCCTCCGCGCCGAATACGAGCGCGTCGTGGGCAAGCGCGCCTTTCATGGCTGGGACGTGGAGACGCTGCGCGCGAAGATCGCGGCGGCCACGACCGAGGGCTGACCTTGCATGGCGCGCAGCACGTTCCTGGCGGCCCTTGGGAACGCCCTTGCCCCGCGGACCAAGGCGCTCGCGCCCGTCCCGCAGGGCCGCGGCGGTTGGCTCCGCATCCTCGAGAGCGTCGCCGGGGCGTGGCAGCAGAGCGTGGCGGTGAAGTATAACGCCGTCCTGTCCCATCATGCCGACTTCGCCTGCCGCACGCTGATCGCCTCGGACATCGCGAAACTGCGCATCAAGCTGGTCCAAAGGGGCGATGACGGGATCTGGGCCGAGGTCACGAATCCGGCCTATTCGCCGGTCCTGCGCAAGCCGAACCACTTCCAGAACCGCATCCAGTTCATGGAAAGCTGGGTGCTCTCGAAGCTGCAGTCCGGCAACAGCATCGTCCTGAAGCAGCGCGACAACCGCGGCGTCGTGGTGCGGCTCTATGTGCTTGACTGGAACCTGGTCACTCCGCTGGTCGCGGACGACGGCTCGGTCTTCTACCAGCTCAACACCGACCGGATCAGCGGCCTGACCGGGAGCGTCGTCGTCCCGGCGCGCGAGATCATCCACGACCGCTTCAACTGCTTCTTTCACCCGCTGATCGGGCTGTCGCCGATCTTCGCCGGGGGGCTGGCCGCAACCCAGGGTCTGGCCATCCAGAACGACAGCACGCAGTTCTTCCAGAACGGGGCGCAGCCGAGCGGCATCCTGACGGCGCCCGGGGCGATCCACGACGACACGGCCAAGCGGCTGAAGGAGCACTGGGAGAGCAACTATTCGGGGAAGAACGCCGGCAAGGTGGCCGTGCTCGGCGACGGCCTCAAATACGAGCCGATGAAGGCCAAGGCCGTCGACTTTCAGCTGATCGAGCAGCTGAGGTGGACCGCCGAGGTGGTCTGCTCCACCTACCATGTCCCGCCCTACAAGATCGGCGTCGGGCCGCTGCCGTCCTACAACAACGTTCAGGCGCTCAACATCGAGTATTATTCGCAGTGCCTTCAGGCCCTGATCGAGGCGATCGAGCTCTGTCTCGACGAAGGTCTCGGCCTGGCGGAGGGCATCGGCACGGAGTTCGACGTCGACAATCTCTTGCGGATGGACACCACGGCGTTGATCAACGCCGAGAAGGAGGCGGTGGGGGCCGGGATCAAATCGCCGAACGAGGCGCGCCGACGGCTCGACCTCAAGCCGGTCCCGGGGGGCGAGTCCCCCTATTTGCAGCAACAGAACTTCAGTCTCGCGGCGCTGGCCAAGCGCGATGCGCAGGCCGATCCGTTCCACCCGGCCGCGGTGGACGCGCCCCCGGATCCGCAGGCGGCGAGTGAGAACATCGCGCGTCTGGCGACGGCCCTCCGGCTCAAGTTCGCTGAGGCGCCCGCCCATGGATGAGGCTGACCGGCTCGCGGAGGCGGTGTTTCGCGCGGTGGAGGGCTATCTCGCCCGGACGGTGGGGCCGCTGCTCGCCCGGCTCGAGGCGCTGGAGAGGCGGGAGCCTCGGCGCGGCGAGCGGGGTCACAATGGCCAGCCGGGCCGCGGCCTCGCGAAGGCCATCGTCACCGCGGATGGCCTGCTCGTCCTGACGATGACGACGGGCGAGGAGCTCAGCGTCGGCCGCGTGACAGGCAAGGACGGCAAGGACGGGGCCGATGGCGCGCCCGGCCGGGACGGCCGCGATGGGGTCGACGGCGCGCCGGGCGAGCCGGGCCGCGATGGCACGGATGGGGCGGATGGTCGGGACGGCCGCGACTTCGATCCGGAGCTTCTCCGCACCGCGGTGGTCGAGGAGGTATCCAAGGCGGTCGACGCTATCCCGAGGCCGCGGGACGGTGCGCCTGGGCGCGACGGCACGGACGGGAAGGACGGACGGGATGGCAAGGACTTCGATCCCGCGGCCATGACGGCCGCTGTCGAGCAGGCCGTCACGAAGGCCCTCAGCCAGATCCCTGTTCCGAAGGACGGGACGCCGGGCCGGGACGGCAGGGATGGCGTCGGCGTTGCGGGCGCCCTGATCGACCGCAGCGGCCATCTCGTCCTCACCCTGTCGAACGGCGAGACCCGCGATCTCGGCAGCGTGGTCGGCCGGGACGGCAAAGATGGCGAGCCTGGACGTGATGGCGCTCGTGGCGAGCGAGGAGAGCCGGGTCGAGACGGTAAGGACGGGGCCGATGGTCGGGATGGCCAGGACTTCGATCCGGACCTGCTGCGTTCCGCGGTTGCCGAGGAGGTCTCCAAGGCGGTTGCAGCCATCCCGCAGCCGAAGGACGGCGCGCCCGGGCGAGATGGGAGGGACGGAAAGGACTTCGATCCCGAGGTGCTCGCGGCCGCTGTCGAGCGTGCCGTCACGCAGGCGGTCGGTCGGATCCCCGTTCCGAAGGACGGCGCGCCGGGCCGGGACGGCGCAGATGGGGTCGGTGTTGCTGACGCCCTCATCGACCGGACTGGCAAGCTTGTCGTCACGCTGACGAATGGCGAGACCCGTGATCTTGGCTTGGTGGTTGGCCGAGATGGCAAGGACGGTGCCGACGGCCGCGATGGCCGGGACGGCGCTCCCGGTGAGCGTGGCGAACAAGGAGAACCAGGTCGCGATGGCAAGGATGGCACCGACGGTCGGGATGGCCAGGACGTCGAACCGGAGGCCCTGCGGATCGCTGTCGAGGAGGCGGTCACGCAGGCCGTCAGCCAGATCCCGCTCCCGAAGGACGGGGCGCCCGGCCGGGACGGTCGCGACGGCGTGGACGGCAAGGACGGCGTCGGCCTCGCCGATGCTCTGATCGATCGCTCCGGCAACCTCGTGGTCACGCTGTCGAACGGCGACACCAAGCAGCTTGGCCTCGTGGTCGGCCGGGACGGCAAGGATGGCCGGGCCGGCAGCGCCGGCAAGGATGGTGCGCCGGGCCCGCGCGGTGAGCAGGGACCGCCCGGGGAGAAGGGCGAGCCGGGTCCTTCTGGCGAGCGCGGAGAGCGTGGCGACCAGGGCCGGCCGGGCGAGCGCGGGCCACAAGGTGAGCGCGGCCTGCCGGGCGAGCCCGGCGCTGCGGGTGAGCAGGGTCCGCCCGGTGAGCGCGGTGAACAGGGACCGCCCGGCGATCAAGGAGAGCGTGGCGAGCCCGGCGAGCAGGGGCCTCCAGGCGAGCGGGGCGGACGGGGGCCGCAGGGCGAGCCGGGTCCTCCCGGTGAGCGGGGCGAGCGCGGTGAGCCCGGAGAGCGTGGCGAGCGCGGTGAACCTGGCCCGGCCGGCGAGCGCGGCGAGCCGGGCCCGCCCGGAGAGAAGGGCGAGCAGGGGCCTCCTGGTGAGACGGGCGAGCGCGGTGAGCCGGGGGCTCCTGGTGAGCGCGGCGCCGATGGCTTCGGCTTCGAGGATATGGAGGAGGAGCTCGCCGGCGATGGGCGGACCCTCATCCGGCGCTACCGCCGCGGCGAGGAGGTGAAGGAGTTCCGCCACCGCGTCCCGACGGTGATCGATCGCGGCGTCTACAAGGCGGGCACGACCTACCAGCCCGGCGACGGCGTCACCTGGGCCGGCTCGTTCTGGATCGCTCAGGCCGAGACGAGTTCGAAGCCGGATGGCGGCGAGGGCTGGCGCTTGGCGGTCAAGCGCGGCCGCGATGGCAAGGACGGCAAGCCGGGCGAGCGCGGGCCCGAGGGCAAGGCCGGCCCGCCCGGCCGCGACCCAACTCGGCCCTGATAGCCGGAGGTGGTGAGGGCCATGGCTCTGGTCACGCTGGAAGCGGCCAAGCTGCACCTGCGCATCGACGGCACCGATGAGGATGCGCTGGTGCAGGACAAGATCGAGGCCGCGACCGACCTCGTGCTCGACTACCTCAAGACGCCCGAGCACGGCTGGACCGCGGAGACGGTGCCGGCGCGGGTCAAGGCGGCGATCCTGCTGGCGCTCGGCGTCCTGTACGAGAACCGGGAGGGGCAGGTCGACCCACTGACCGATGCGGTGCGGTCGCTCTTGCATCGGCTGCGCGACCCGGCGATCGCATGAGTGCGGGACCGGGGCTGGCGTTCGGGGCCGGCGCACTCCGCGAGCGCATCCGCTTCGAGAAGCGGGGCGGCACGGAGGACGGCTACGGCAACACCGTGCCGGGCCCGTTCGAGGCGCAGTTCACGCGCGCCGCGGCCTTCCTGATGAAGCCCGGCAGCGAGGCGGTGCTGGCGGCGCGCCTCACCGGCCGCCAGCCGGTCACGATGATCGTCCGCTTCGACAGGCAAACCCGGACCATCACCCCGTCCTGGCGCGCCGTCGATGTCCGCACCGGTACGGTCTACGCGATCCAGGCCGCCGCTGACATGGACCGCAGGCGCCAGTGGATCACGCTGGTGTGCATGGCCGGGGAGACCGCCTGATGGCCGCGCGCGTGCGCTTCCTGCGCGACTTCGACTTCTGGCCCCGGCCGAGCGTCGTGATCGCCCACCGCAAGGGCGAGGAGAAGCGCCTGCCCCAGGTGCAGGTCGAGGCGGCCGTGGCTGCGGGCGCAGCGGAGATCATCGATGGCGATCAGGAACCGCGACAAGCTGCTGCAGAAGCTGCAGGCGCTGCCGGACAAGGTGCGCGCCGCGGTCGGGCCGGCCATCGCGCAGGGGGCCGATGAAATCGTCGCCCTGCAGAAGCGCCTCGCGCCCGTGAAGTCCGGCGCCCTGCGCCAGTCGATCCGGGCCGTGAAGGGCACCTACACGCCCGAGAACGCGAACGTGCGCGGTGTCGGCGGGCCGGGCGGGCTCGTTGGCGACCCCGACTTCTCGGTGCACGTGGTCGCGGGCGATGCGACGGCCTGGTACGCCCGCCTGGTGGAGTTCGGCACCGCGCCGCACATCAACAAGGGGCGATTCTCGGGCACCCAGAACCCAGGGGCGACGGCAAAGCCGTACTTCTACCCGGCCTATCGGGCGCTGAAGAAGCGCACCACGGCGAGGATCGTCCGCGCTGGCCGCAAGGCAGCGAAGGACATTGCAGCCGGTCAGACGGGCGGCAGTGGGGCAGCTGAATGAGCGCGGAACTCGCGCTGCAGGGCGCGCTCGTCGCGGCGCTGAAGACGTCCCCGGCCGGCGCGGCGGTCAGCGGACGCGTCTATGACCGCATCCCCGCCAAGACGGACCTGCCCTACCTCCACCTGCGCAGCTTCCAGGCCGTGGATGACCGGGCCGACTGTGTGGAGGGGCTGGAGGTCTATGCCGACCTCGACGTCTGGTCCGACGCGGTCGGGAAACCCGAGGCCTCCCGCATCGCCGGCCTGGTGCGCGACGCGCTCCATCTCGCGCCCCTGACGCTCGCTGCGCCCTGGGTGCTCCTCGAGATCGAGCACCGGGACACCACGACCGACGGCAGCGAGCCGCTTCTGGTTCGCGCTCGCCTTTCCTTCCGCGCTCTCGTCGAGCGCGTCTGACCCCAGCCCCAGGAGATTGAGATGGCGCAGGCCACGACCCGCAGCTTTGCGGGCTATCAGGTGCTGCTCGAGAGCACCACCACCCCGAACACCTTCGTGGCCCCGTGCGGGCTGACCGAGCGGTCGGTCACCTTCAGCAAGGACGTCAGCGAGACCCAGGTGCCCGATTGCGACAATGAAGACGCGGCGGCCTGGACCGAGCGCGACGTGGTCTCGAAGTCGGTGCGTATCTCGGGCCGCGGTGTGATGGCCAAGGAGAGCGAGCCGCGCTGGCGGGCCGCTTATGATGACGACGCTCCGGTGCGCGTGCGCATCCAGAAGTCCGGCACCGCGGCGGAGGACGGCGGCTACTGGCTCGGCCTGTTCCATCTCACCTCGATGGAAGACGGCGCCAGCAAGGGCCAGCGCGTCACCAAGGCGATCGAGATGCAATCGACGGGGCCGGTCACCTGGGTGGCAGCATCCTGATGGCGCGCAAGACCAGCATCGAACTCGATTGGGCCGATGGGACGTACCTGTTCCATCTGGACATCCCGCGGCTGAAGGAGCTGCAGGAGAGGTGCGACGCCGGCCCGCCCGAGGTGCTCAAGCGCCTGGTGGAGGGCCGCGCCCGGGTCGAGGACGCGCAGGAGACGGTGCGGCTCGGGCTGATCGGCGGCGGGCTGCCGGCGCCGCAGGCGGCCAAGCTCGTGCGGCTCTACGCCGGCGACGAGACGCCTCTGGCGGAGGTCATCGCGGTCGCCATCCTGGTCCTCGGGGCCGCCGTCCTCGGCAATGCCGGCGAGGAGGTCACCCGCCAGGGAAACCGGGAAGCGGCGATCTCGTCGCCGTCGATGACGGCCGCATCGACTTCGCCGCCCTCCGCGCCAACGCCCTGATCATCGGCCTGCACAGCCTCGATGGGCTGTCGCTCGAGGAGTTCAACGAGATCGTCGCGGCTTGGAATAGAGCCCAGGATCCCCGGGGCGACCCAGAGCTGACCGAAGGCGAGGAAAATGCTCTCGCTGCGTGGATCGGGCTTCGCTGATGGCCACTGACCTCGAACGGCTTGTCATCGCGCTGGACGCGGACGTCACCCGTCTGTCGCGCCAGTTGGCCAAGGCGACCGGCGACGTCGATGCGTTCGCCCGCAAGGCGGATCAGTCGTCCAAGCGCGCGGCCAAGGCGATCACCGACAATCTGGAGCAGGGCCTGCGCGGTGATCAGCTGCGCAATCTCGGCTACCAGTTCCAGGACGTCATCGCGTCTCTGGGGTCGGGCGCTTCGCCGCTCACCGTGCTGGCGCAGCAGGGCGGGCAGGTCTACTCGGCCCTGTCCGAGACGCCGGGCGGCGCGGCGGCGGGCGTCAAATCTCTGGCGCGCCAGTTCACTGCTGCCCTCACGCCGGCCCGTCTCCTCGTCGGCGGCATCGCTGGCGCCGGGGCCGCTGCGGCCTTCCTCGGAATCCAGTACGCCGAGATGCAGAACCGGATAGAGCTCGGCCTGACGGGCATCGGCCGGGCGTCCGGCGCCACGGTTCGCGACGTCAACCGCATCTCCGAGGCTATCTCGAAGGCGCAGAACATCTCCCTCGGTGATGCCCAGCAGACCGTCACCTCCGTGGCGTCGACGGGCAAGGTCGGAGTCGGCAATCTGGAGGGCGTAGCCTCTCTGGCGAAAGGGTATGCCAAGCTCACTGGCACGGATCTTCCTGAGGCCGGCAAGGAACTCGCCAAGTTGTTCTCCGACCCGGCCCGGGGCGCCGAGGAGCTGAACGCCAGGATCGGCGCGCTTGACGACGCGACGATGCAGTACGTCAAGACACTGACTGCTCAAGGCAACCGCCAGGAGGCGATCAATGTCCTGACCCGGGCCGTGCAGCCGGAGCTTGAGCGGGCCGCGAAGCTGACCAGCCTGTGGGGCCAGATCTGGAACGATCTCGGCTCCGCGGCCTCGCGCACAGCGGGTATCATCGGTCGCGCGGTCGGCGGCTTCACCGCGCTCTCGCCAGAAGAGCAGCTTGCCATGCTGCAGGCCCAGCGGCGTGCGGCGGCCGAGGGCGTGGAGAGCGAGTACGCGAAAGAGTTACGCGCCAGCGGCCTGTCGGAGGATCAGGTCCGGATGCTCGTGCCGAGCATCGCCGACCCGCAGCAGCTTAAGGTCCTCGACGACGCCATCGCGCGCATCACGAAGCAGCTGGAGGACGCGAAGAAGGCAGCGAGTGACATCGGCGCGCGCGAACTGTCGGTCCAGGCCGGCGAGATCATTCGTGCTCTCGACCCGGAGGCGGCCAAGTTGCGCGAGGTTGAGGCCGAAGTCGTCAAGGTCGAAAAGGCGCTTGCCAACCTCATCAGCCATCCCGACGTGGAAATCGCGGGCGGTGTTCAGAACGCGATCGAGAAGTACGGTGCGTTGCAGGCCCGCCTTGATCTGCTCCGGAAGTCCTATGCGGCCGGCGGAGCGGCGGCGAAGCAGGCCCTCGAGGCCGCCGACTTCGACAAGCGCACGGCCGGCCTCTCGTCCTACGAGCGCGGCCTGCAGCAGATCGTCCGCCGGTTCCACGACATGGCCGAGGCGGCGCGCACCGCCGGCAATGAGCACGCGGCCAAGGGCTTCGAGGCGGCGGGCACCCGGGCTGTTGAAGCCTACCAGGCCCAGGCTGCCGAGCAGGCCAAGGGCGAAGTCATCCTCCCGGAAGGCTACGTGCGGGCGGTGTTCGGAGCGGAGGGCAACAACCCCGCCAAGAACACGAGGTCATCGGCATCAGGGTACGGTCAGTTTCTCGACACGACCTTCGTTGAGCTCTATCGGAAGGAGTTCTCCAATCTGGCTGCGGGCATGACGGATGCGGCCATCCTCGGCCTGAAGCAGGATCGCGCCGTCAACGAGCGGCTGACCGAAGCCTATGGGCGCGAGAACGGCAAGAAGCTCTTGGATGCGGGGTTCGCCGCATCGCTGGAGAACCTGTACTTACTCCACAACTACGGGCCGAGCGGTGGCCTCAACCTGCTGCGCACTGCGCGGGACGGGCGCGGCGGGGTGTCGGGGCGCAGCATCCTGGGCGATGACGCCGCGAACAAAAACCCGGCCGTGGCGCGCAACACGGTCCAGGGCGTCCTTGACGAGTCGGCCGGGCGCGCGCGGCGGTCCTCGCCTCAGAACCTCGCCCAGGCCGAGCGGGTGCGCCAGATCGAGGCCGAGACGGCCGCGGCCGGCAAGGATGCCGTCGCCAAGGAGCGCCTTGCCGCCGCCGAGGATTACCTGCGGGCGGCTCGCGAGCGTGGCGACGAGATCGCGAACCGGTTCAAGACCGCGGAAGAGGCTCTGGCCGCCAACACCAGCACCCTCACGGGTGAGCTGAAGACCCAGACCGAGGAGTTGCAGCGCAACGCCGCGGCGCGCGCGGCGGTGACGGCGGCAGGGCAGCGGAAGGCGCTCGCCCTCGACCTCAGCGACGCCTACGCCGCGCTCGGCCGCACGCCGGGCGAGCAGCAAGACTATCTGATTGCCAGAAGCCGCTTCGGGGAAGGCACGCCAGAGTTCCAGCAAGCCTACGACAGCCTGCAGCAACTGCGCTCCGTTGCAGAGGCCAAGTTGACCGGAAGCGGCTTCGTCAAAGACCTTGTGAGCGATCTGCGCAACGGCAAGAGCTTCGCTGACGCGCTCGGCGGTTCTCTGGTGAGCTTGGTTGGCAGGCTGGGTGACAAGGCGATCGACCGTCTGTTCAACTCGCTGTTCAGTCAGGCGAGCCCGGGCGGCGGAGATATCTTCTCCTCGATCGGCAAGCTGATCGGCTTCGCGGGCGGCGGCTATACCGGAAACGGTGGTGTCGGCCAGATCGCGGGCGTGGTTCACGGCAAGGAATTCGTGTTCGACGCGGCCTCGACCGCCCGCATCGGCCCCGCCAATCTGGAGGCCATCCGCCGAGGTGTGCGCGGCTATCAGGGTGGCGGCTTCGTCGGCGCTCAGCCCAGGTCCGGCTTCCGGGTTGCAGCCCACACGGGTGCTCCCCCTCAGGCTGCGCGTCCTCTGATCCAGGTCAGCATGGTGGTGCAGACGCCCGACGCGCCGAGCTTCGCGCGCTCCGAGGCCCAGATCACCGCCGCCCTCTACCGGGCGGTGCAGCGGGGCATGCGGTCGGGCTGATGGCCGCGCCCTTCCACGAGGTGCGCTTTCCCTTGAGCCTCTCCTACGGCTCGCGCGGCGGGCCCGAGCGGCGCACCGAGATCGTCACGCTGGGCTCGGGCGACGAGGAGCGCAACAGCCTTTGGCGCCACTCCCGCCGCTCCTACAATGCCGGCCCGGCGCTGCGCCGGGCCGAGGACATCGCCCTGCTGCTGGCCTTCTTCGAGGAGCGCCGCGGGCCGCTCTACGGCTTCCGCTGGCGCGACACCTTCGACCATGCCTCCTGTGCGCTTGGCCAGCAGCCGGCTCCCACCGACCAGCCGCTCGGCACCGGCGACGGCAGCACCACCGTGTTCCCGCTCGCCAAGACCTATGGCGGCGCCTTTGCTCCCTATGTCCGCCCCATCCGCAAGCCGGTCGCCGGTTCCGTGCGCATCGCGGTCGCCGGCACCGAGCTC
This sequence comes from Methylobacterium nodulans ORS 2060, assembly GCF_000022085.1. Classification (NCBI taxonomy): domain Bacteria; kingdom Pseudomonadati; phylum Pseudomonadota; class Alphaproteobacteria; order Hyphomicrobiales; family Methylobacteriaceae; genus Methylobacterium; species Methylobacterium nodulans. The sequence continues at coordinate 2,689,389 of NC_011894.1, read as the reverse complement.
GCCCCCACCGGCTTCTCCGCCGATCCGACCACCGGGCGCGTCACGCTCGCCGCGGCGCCGGCGCCGGGTGCGGCGGTGACGGCGGGCTTCCTGTTCGATGTGCCGGTGCGCTTTGCCAGCGACCGCCTCGAGATCGACCATCAGGCCGTGCTGGCCGGCGTGGTCGCCGACATTCCGGTGATCGAGCTGCGCCGATGAAGACCCTGCCGCCCGGCCTCGCCGCCAGCCTCGCCAGCGGCGTCACCACCCTGTGCCGCTGCTGGATCCTCACCCGCAGCGACGGCCAGCGCCTCGGCTTCACCGATCACGACGAGGACGTCCTCTGTGACGGCGTGCTCTGCTCGGCCGAGAGCGGCGCCACCGGCAGCGCCCTCGAGCAGAGCGCCGGGCTGGCCGTCGACAGCCTGGAGATCATGGGCGCGCTGAGCAGCGGGCGGCTGGCCGAGGCCGAGCTCGCCCGCGGCCTCTACGACGGCGCGGCGGTCGCGGTGTGGTGGCTGGACTGGACCGCCCCGGCCCATGCGGTGCTCATCCTGTCCGGCACCATCGGCGAGGTCTCGCGCGGCCGCAGCGGCTTCACCGCCGAGGTGCGCGGTCTGGCCGATCGCCTGGCGCAGCCCCGCGGCCGGCTCTACCAGCGCTCCTGCGATGCCCTGTTCGGCGATCCCCGCTGCGGGATCGACGCCACCGCCGCCGCCTACCGGGGCAGCGGCCACGTCACCGCCGTGCGCTCCGCCCGCGCGCTCGTCGCCGCGGGCCTTGAGGCCTACCGCCCCGACTGGTTCACGGCCGGCCGCCTGGTCTGGGCCTCCGGCGCCAATGCCGGGGCAGTCGTCGAGGTGCGCGCCCACCTGCGCTCCGGATCGAGCGCCTTGCTCGAGCTGTGGGAGCCGATGCCCGCCCCGATGGCGGCCGGCGACACCTTCACGCTCACGGCCGGTTGCGACAAGTCCTTCACGAGTTGCCGGGCCAAGTTCGGCAATGGCGTCCACTTCCGCGGCTTCCCGGATCTGCCGGGCAACGACTACGCGGTGTCGGCCAGCCCGGCGGGAGCGCAGAATGACGGCGGACGCCTCTGATCGCATCCGCGTGCGGGTCGTCGCCCTCGCCCGGACGTGGCTCGCCACCCCCTACCATCATCAGGCCGCGCTCAAGGGGGTGGGCTGCGACTGCCTCGGCCTGCTGCGCGGCGTCTATGCCGAGCTGTACGGGGCCGAGCCGGAGGCGCCGCCGCCCTACAGCCCGAGCTGGGCCGAGGATCACGGCAGCGAGACGCTGCGCGAGGCGGCCCGCCGCCACCTTGAGGAAATCCCGATCCCGCAGGCGGAAGCCGGTGACGTGCTGCTGTTCCGCTGGCGCAACGGGCTGCCGGCCAAGCACTGCGCCATCCTCACGGGGCCAAGCCGCATGATCCACGCCTATGACGGCCATTCCGTCCTGGAGAGCTGGATCCCGCCGGCCTGGAGCCGGCGCATCGCGCATGCCTTCCGCTTTCCGGAGATCGCCCGATGAGCACGCTGGTGCTGTCCTATGCCGGCAAGGCGGTCGGCACCGCGCTCGGCGGGCCGCTCGGCGGCGTCCTCGGCGGGATCGCCGGCGCCGCCCTCGGCGGGGTCGCGGATCGCGCCCTGTTCGGCGCGCGCGCCAAGCCGCAGATCGCCACCGGGCCGCGCCTGTCCGAGCTCTACGTCACCGCGTCCAGCGAGGGCGCGGCGATCGCCCGCGTCTACGGCCGCACCCGCGTCGCCGGCCAGATCATCTGGGCCACCAGGCTCAAGGAGACCCAGGCCGTCGAGACGGTGAAGACCCGCGGCGGCAAGGGGATGCCGCAGCCGAAGACCTACAACGTGACCTACAGCTACAGCGTCAGCTTGGCGGTGGCCTTCTGCGAGGGGCCGATCCAGGCCCTCGGCGAGGTCTACGCGGACGGCAAGCCGATCCGGCTCGCCGACTACCAGGCCCGGCTCTATCTCGGCACGGAGGATCAGCTGCCGGATCCCAAGATCGAGGCGATCGAGGGCGCGGCCCCGGCCTACCGGGGCGTGGCTTATCTCGTGTTCGAGGATCTGCCGCTGGCCGCCTTCGGCAACCGCGTCCCGGTGATCACCGCCGAGATCATCCGCCGCCCGCCCGCCGCGTCCGCGCGGCCGGCGCTGGAGGAGCTGATCACCGCCGTGACCCTGATCCCGGGCATGGGCGAGTTCGTCTATGCCACCGCCCCGGTGACGGCGAGCGAGTTCGGCAGCATCGCCGGGCAGAACATGGTCTCGGGCGGGGTCGATCTGCTGAAGGCGCTCGATCAGCTGCAGGCCGAGGCGCCGCAGTGCCGGCACGTCGCGCTGGTGGTGGCGTGGCACGGCACCGACCTGCGGCTTGCCGCCTGCCGGATCCTGCCGAAGGTCGAGACGGCGACCAAGAGCACGGATGTGCCCTGGCTCGCCGGCGGCCTCATCCGGGCGCAAGCGCCGGTGGTGAGCCGGGACGCGGACGGCGCCCCGCTGCTCGGCGGGGCGCCCGCGGATCTTGCGGTGGTGCAGGCGATCGGCGAGCTGAAGCGGCGGGGCTTGTCGGTCACGCTCTACCCGTTCGTGATGATGGACATCGCTCCCGGCAATGGCCTGCCCGACCCGTATGGCGGGCCCGAGCAGGCGGCGTTTCCCTGGCGCGGGCGCCTCAGCTGCGATCCGGCGATCGGCCGCCCGGGCAGCCCGGACAAGACCGCGGCGGCCGCCGCGCAGGTGGCGGCCTTCTTCGGCACGGTGCGGCCGGCCGATCTGGCCTGGACCGGCGCGACCGTCACCTGTGCCAAGACCGAGTGGAGCTTCCGCCGCTTCATCCTGCACTGCGCGCGGCTCGCCGAGGCGGCGGGCGGGGTCGACAGCTTCCTGATCGGCTCGGAGATGGTCGGGCTGACCGCCGTCCGCTCGGATGCCGCCACCTTCCCGGCCGTGGCGCAGCTGCGGGCGCTGGCGGCCGACGCCCGCGCCATCCTCGGCCCCGGGACCACGATCAGCTACGGCGCCGACTGGACGGAGTACGCCACCTATCGCCCGGCCGACGGCACCGGCGACGTCTACTTCCATCTGGACCCGCTCTGGGCCGATGCGAACATCGACTTCATCGGCATCGACAACTACATGCCGCTCGCCGACTGGCGCGACGGCTTCGATCATCGCGACGCCGCATCCTACGCCACGGTCTACGATCCGGAGTATCTGACGCAGAACATCGCCGGCGGCGAGCTGTTCGACTGGTACTATCCGACGCTGGCCGACCGCGACGCGCAGAACCGGGTGCCGATCACCGACACCGCTCATGCCGAGCCGTGGGTGTTCCGGATCAAGGATCTGCGCGCCTGGTGGCTCAACCCGCACCACGACCGCCCAGGCGGCGTCCGGCAGGAAGCCGCCACCGCCTGGCGGCCGCAGTCCAAGCCGATCCGCTTCACCGAGGTGGGCTGCCCGGCCGTCGACAAGGGCGCCAACCAGCCCAACGTCTTCGTCGATCCGAAATCCTCCGAGAGCTTCCTGCCCCATTACTCCTCCGGCCGGCAGGACCTGATGATGCAGCGCGCCTACCTGGAGGCGACGCTGCGCCACTGGCAGAGCCCGGACGGCAACCCGGTCTCCAGCCTCTACGGCGGCCGGATGGTCGATCCAGAGCGGCTGTTCGTGTGGACCTGGGACGCGCGGCCCTTCCCCGAGTTCCCGCGCCAGGTTTCGGTCTGGAGCGACAGCCCGAACTACAGCCTCGGGCACTGGCTCACCGGCCGGCTCAACCTCGGCCTGCTGCCCGACGTCGTCGCCGATCTCTGCGCCGGCAGCGGCGCGCCGGTCGACGTGTCGGCGCTGCACGGCCTCGTGCACGGCTACACCGTGGCCGAGGTGCAGGCCCCGCGCGACAGCCTCGCGCCTTTGCGCACCGCCTACTTCTTCGATGGCGTCGAGAGCGGCGGGGCCATCCACTTCCGCCCGCTCGCGCAGGCTCCGGTGGCCCGCTTCACTGAAGCCGATCTGGTCGCTTCCGGCGCCGGGCCGGACTACCGGCGCACCCGCACGGACGAGACCGCGCTGCCGGCCGCGGTGGCGCTGAGCTACCTCGATCCGGCCCGCGCCTACCAGAGCGCGGCCGTCGAGGCGCGCCGTGCCGCCGGCCGCTCGGCTGCGGTGTCGCGGACCGCGCTGCCGCTGTGCCTGGAGGAGGGCGCCGCCCGCGGCCTGGCCCAGGCGCTGCTGTATCAGGCGGTGGTAGAGCGCGAGGCGGTCGGCGCGGTGCTGCCGCCCTCGGCCCTGGCCCTGGAGGCGGGCGACGTCGTCAGCCTGACGCTGGCCGGCAGCCGCACCGAGTACCGCCTGACCCGGCTGGGCCTGGAGGCGGGCCGGCCGGTGAGCGCGGTGCGGGCGGACAGCGGCGTCTTCGCCTACCGGGACGGCAGTACCAGCGGACGGGCGCCGGCCCCGCCGGCGACGATCGGGGTCGGGCTGTTCCAGGCCCTGGACCTGCCGCTGCTGCGCGCGGACGCGGTGGCGCATGCGCCGTACTTCGCCGGCTACACCGCGCCGTGGTCGCCGATCGCGGTGCTGCGGGCGCTCGGCGGCGGGCCGTTCGCGGCGGATGCGGTGGTGGCCGCCCGCTCGATCATCGGCCAGCTCACGGCCCCGCTCTCCAGCGGCCCCACCCAGCGCTGGGACCGGGTCTCGGCGCTCGACGTGCAGGTGCCGGCCGGGGCCGAGCTCACCTCCGCGCCGGAGATGGAGGTGCTCAACGGCGCCAACGCGGCGGCCCTGCTCACCCCCTCGGGCGAGTGGGAGATCCTGCAATGGGCCACCGCCACCCTGCTGGGGCCGGGCCGCTATCGGCTGACCACCTTGCTGCGCGGGCAGCGCGGGACCGAGTTCGCCCTGGGCAACCCGACCCCGGCCGGGGCGCCGTTCGTGGTGCTCTCGGAGGCCCTGGTGCAGTCGGGCATGCCCCTGGCCAGCCGGGCCCTGCCGCAGGCCTTCCGCTGGGGGCCGGCGGCATTGCCGCCGGAGGATGCGAGCTATGCGGGCGCCACCCTGACCATCGCGGGGGCGGGCCTGCGCCCCTACGCCCCGGCGCAGGCCCGGCTGCGGCGCCAGGCGAGCGGCGATCTCGTGCTGAGCTGGATCCGCCGCACCCGGCTCCACGGCGATGCCTGGGAGCAGACCGAGGTGCCGCTCGCCGAGGAGAGCGAGGCCTATGCGGTCGAGATCCGCGACCCGGCGGGTGCCGTGCTCCGCACGCTCCAGGTCTCACGCCCGAGCCTGACCTACACGGCGGCCGAGCAGGCGGCGGACTTCGGCGGGCCGGTGCTGCGCCTGTCCGTCGCCATCCACCAGCTCTCCACCGTCTACGGCCGCGGCACTCCCCTGAGGACGACCCTGTATGTCTGACGCCACCCCCCATCTTGGCCTGCCGCTGCTCGCGGCCGCGCAGGCGCAGAAGCACGTCACCCACAACGAGGCGCTGACCGCCCTCGACACGCTGGTCCAGCTCGCCGTCCTCGACAAGGACCGGCTCGAACCCCCGGCCGCCGCCGAGGACGACCGCTACCTGATCGCCGGGGCGAGCCCGAGCGGCGCCTGGAGCGGCTGGGCCGGGCGGATCGTGCGCTACCAGGACGGGCAGTGGCTCTCCTTCGTGCCCAAGCCCGGCTGGATCGTGGTCGTGCTCGACGAGGGCGACCTCTACACCTACGCGGGAGGCGCCTGGACGAGCTTCCGCAGCACGCTCACGGCGCTGCAGAACCTCGCCCGCCTCGGGATCGGCACCACGGCGGATGCCGCCAATCCCTTCGCGGCCAAGCTCAACGCGGCGCTGTGGACCGCGCTCGCCCGCGCCGAGGGCGGCACGGGCGACCTGCGCTACACCCTCAACAAGGAAGCCGCCGCCCACACGCTCTCGCTGCTGTTCCAATCCGGCTGGTCCGGCCGGGCCGAGATCGGGCTGACCGGCGACGACGACTTGCACCTGAAGGTCTCGGCCGACGGCAGCGCCTGGATCGAGGCGCTGCGGATCGACCGCAGCACCGGCGGGCTCGTCGCCGGCCCGCTCGCCGCGGGCACGTTGACGTACGGCAAGGCGACCCGGCTCCCCACCGCGACGAACCTCGACACGCTCACGACCGCGGGCTTCTATGACGGCGCGCAGCTCGTCAACGCCCCCTCGGCCGAGTGGTGGTACATCGAGGTCCAGACCCACTCGAACAGCAGCCTCTACGCCCTGCAGCGGGCGACGCGGCTGAACGACGCCGCCGCGCGGGAGACCTGGCAGCGCGTCCGGGTCGCCGGCCGCTGGAGCAGCTGGGATCGCCTCTGGACCTCGGCCAGCTTCGATCCGGCCACCAAGATGGACAAGGCGGGCGGCAGTTTCACGGCGGGCATCACCGTCCCCGGCGCCGTGGCCGTCAGCGGCCTTGCGGGCGAGGTGGCGTGGGCGGACCGCTGGAGCGGCGGCGCGCGCTGGGTGGTGTACGCGGCCGGCGGCCCGCTGCGGGTCTACCGGGACGACACCGGCGACCTGTTCTGGTTCACCGAGGCCGGGTTCCATCCGTCTGCCGACAACGCCAAAGCCAGCGGGCTCGCCCCGAACCGGTGGAGCACCGTCTACGCCGCGACCGGCTCGATCAACACCTCGGATGCCCGCGAGAAGACCGGGGTTGCGCCGCTGACCGAGGCGGAGATCGGCTGGGCGAGCGATCTCGCCAAGGAGATCGGCACCTTCCAGTTCCTCTCCGCAATTGCCGAGAAGGGCGCGGAGGGGGCGCGGCACCACATCGGCCTGACGGTGCAGCGGGCGATCGCACTGGGGCAGGCGCGCGGCCTCGATCCCTTCCGCTACGGCTTCATCTGCCATGACGCATGGGCGGCGCAGGACGAGCGCAGCGAGCCGGTGCGCGATGCGGCCGGCGCGCCGACCGGCGAGACGCGGGTGCTGTCGCCCGCCCGGCCGGCCGGCGACCGCTACGGCTTCCGGCCGGATCAGCTCGCGCTGTTCATCGCCCGCGGCCAGGAGGCCCGCCTCGCCGCGCTCGAAGCCGGCCTGGGCTGACCGCACCCGTTCCCCACATCGGAGATCACCCATGGCCGCGCCGACTTACGACTGGGCGCTGAAGCTCGTCCTGGCGCACGAGGGAGGGTATGTCGATCACCCCGACGATCCCGGCGGGCCCACCAACCTGGGCGTGACCCTCGGCACGCTCTCGGCAGTGCTTGGGCGGCCCGCCACCCGCGCTGACGTTCGGGCGCTCACGCTCGCCAAGGTCGCCCCGATCTACCGCGCCCGCTACTGGGACGCGGTGCGCGGCGACGACCTGCCGGCGGGCCTCGATTATGCCCTGTTCGACTTTGCGGTGAACAGCGGGCCGGCGCGGGCAGCCATCGCGCTGCAGCGCCTGGTCGGCGTGGCGGATGACGGCGTGATCGGAGCGGTGACCCTGGCGGCGGTCGCGCGGACGGATCAGCGCTGGCTCATCAACGCGCTGTGCGACAGCCGCCTGGCCTTCCTGCGCTCGTTGAAGGGCTGGCCCACCTTCGGAAAGGGCTGGACCAAGCGGGTGGCCGGCGTCCGGACGGAGGCGCTCGCCCTGGTCACGGCACCGGCCGTCGTGACCGCGACCACCATGGTGCGGCCTGAAGTCGGTGCGCCGCCGAAGGCGAGCACGGTGCGGACCGGCGGCCTGCTGCGGGCGCTCAAGCGCCTGTTTGGCGGCAGGCCGGCCTGAGTAGCAGCCTACAGGCTGCGAAATCAGGACAGGTAGCCCGCTGCTTGCAGGTCCTGGTGGATCGCCTCGTAAAGCCGCTGCTTCTCGTCATTGTCAAGATGAGGCGGCTTCAGCGGTGTCATCTCTGGAAATGGATCAGCATCCTGCATTTGGCGGATAGGGTCAGGTTTGCTCTGCGCCGGGCGCCACCCGGAGATGAATTTCGACACACGGACCGTGAGCTGGCTGGGCATGGGCGTCTCCTGCCGCCCACTCAAGCATGATTTGCACCAGATCTGCCAGTTCGCGCGCTGATTGGCGCGTGACCCCTCCCGCGCCGGCCGGGCCTGCCGCGCAATCTCAGGAGCCCTCCATGAACAGCGAGCAGCTCACCTCACTCCTGCGCACCCTCCTCCAGGTTGCCGGCGGCATCGCTGTCGGCCGCGGCTGGATCGACGCCGATACCGCCACCGCGCTCACCGGCGCGATCCTCACCATCCTCGTGACCCTGTGGGGGCTGTACGCCCGTCGAAACGCCGCCCTGGTCGCCGCAGCCGCCAAGGTGCCCGAGGTCAGGACGATCCTCGCCGATCCGGCGACCGCGAACGCCATCCCGAGCGCCAAGGTCCAGCCGGCGCCCTGAAGAGCCAGGAGGCCAGCATGCATCTCCCGGGTACCCACCACACCGTCTCGCATCCGGCGGGGCCGTACAGCTCGAACCGCCTGTTCGAATGGGCCATGGCGGTGATGATGCTGCTGATCGCCCTGACGCTCGCGCTGCCAGGCGACACCCTGGAGCGCGCCTCGCTCAAGCCGATCGCGGACCTTGGCGTCGGCGAGGGCAGCATGGCCTTCTTCTTCGGGGCGGTGGGCGTGCTGCGCATCACCGCGCTCTACCTCAACGGCCACATCAACAACGGGCTGGTCCGCCCCAACGGAGCCAACGTGCGGGCGATCTGCGCCGGCTTCGGGGCGCTCATCATGGGCCAGCTCACCCTCGCCCTGGTGGTGGAAGCCGTCACCGCCTCAGCGCCATCCTTCGTGATCCCGGTGTTCGGGACACTGACCCTGTTCGAGGCGCTCTCCTGCTACGTGGCACGTCTGGATGCGGTCGACCGCAAGTCGCGGCTGGGCCAGGCGTTAGTAGCCCTGGAGCAGGTGGGCTGACATGGAACACCTGATCGCCTTGCTGCCTCTCCTGTCCTCCATGCCGGTGCTGCAGGTGATTGTCGGCGGGCTGGTGTCGGTGGTCTGCGTCGCGATGGTGCTGCGGGCCAATCGGGACAAGGCTGAGGCCCCGCCACCGGCGCCCGGCAGCCTCGCGGACGGCCCGCTGCTGCACTTCCAGGGTCCGGCGGCGCTGCTCGACCTCCAGCGCGAGATCCGCGACCTGCTGCGCCAGGGCACGGAGGCCCAGAGCCGGATCGCGGAGTGCGTGCGGATCATCCGCGAGGAGAGCCGACGCCAGACCGAGATCCTGGACCGGATCGAGCGCGAGCAGGCCGTGCAGGGGCGGGCCAACCGAGAGCACTGAGCCCTGCGTCAGATCCTTGATCGCACCGAGCCCGCCCGGCCCCGCCACGGCGGGCTTCGTCGTTTTCGCGTCTCGAGCTTCGGGCCCGGCGGTTCCAGCGCCGGGGCCCCGCTTGCGCGGGGCGACCCGCCCACGAGGAGCAAGCGGCTCACCTTCGGGCTGAGCTGGCAGGTTTCGGCATTGCGAGAGGTGATACAGGAAATCTAAGGTCAGAAACCGGCGAGCGCGGTCGCGCGTGACGGGCGACCGAGCTTCGATCTGAACGCCATGAGCGTCGCATGAAGCCCCCTATGCAGCAACTCTGATGGAGGGCATACGTCAGCCTGTGCTGCCGCACCGCCCCTTAGATGACGAAGTCGAACCTGCCGAGGGGCTGATCTTCAAACTTTGTGATGCGCATCAACAACCGCGCATCGAACTCACGGTCCCGCTGGTTCTGTTGTTCTCCCGGAAAATAGAGCTGGGTCGTCAAGACACGATCGTTCGGCCGTTGCACTTTGAAATGATAGTGGCGCGTGCGCGTCCAATAGGCCGCCGGCACGATCGTCGCGAACCACCACATGCCGTGCTCGTTGCTGAACTGGTGGCCGCGCAGCTTGAACCCCACATTGTCGTATCGGCCATCATCATCGGCATGCCAGAGCTCAATGAGAGCGCCCGGAACCGGACGGCAGGCTTCGTCACGCACGAAGCCACCCAGGAAGATCCGATCACCGCGTCCGACGTCGGCGGCGAGATCGCGCTTTAATGGTGATGACGGCCGAAAATAGGGTCCTTCCGGATTGGCAATCGTTCGATGCGCAACGCCGGAGCATTCTGGCGTGAGCGCCAGCCGCTTTCCTTGCGCAAGCGCGGGCGGTGGTCCGAGCGAGAGCACCGGCACCGTGGCCAGCGACGTCAGGAGGCTGCGTCGTGTCATTGTCATGGTGTGATCCTCGTCTGTAATTACCCACGCCCTGTAACGGCGGGGTCAGGCGCCGACAGTCCTGAGGATAATGCCGAAGGCGCCAACCCCCGAGAGGCGGGCCGTGTCCACGACAGTGCGCACCGCTGCCTCGCCTGGAGGCCGATCGGTCCGGTGCCGGTCGACGCTCCCGCGCAGGTGTGAGCGCGGCTGACGCGATCGGCGCGGGCAAGCGCCTGCCGGCTCGGAGGCCGACCGCCCGAGGGGCCGCAACCTCCTCGGCTCGGCGCTTCGGGGGCCTCACCGCGGGGCTCGGGAACTTAAATTCCCAATTTTCGACCCTGGCCATGTGCCCTGCGACGGCGTGGGCGGAATCCTCATCGGCAAAGGCCCGGTTCGCTCCGGGCCTCCCTGTCTCAGCGGCTACTTGCCCGATTGGAGGTTCTTTGCGCCGGGCGACGATCCGGAACCCGCATCGTTCGGTCCCGTGCTGTTCTCAGTGCCGGAGCGGCTCGTGGAGCCGGTCGTATCGGTGTTGCCCTTGAAGCCTGCCGCATTCGGCGGTCCCTGCATCCGGCCGCTCTGCTGCTGCATTTCACGGCCTGGCGCATTGCTGGACGCACCCGGGCTGCCCGTGTTGTCGGCGGCCCAAGCTGTGCTCATCGCCAGCGTGCTCGCGGCGACCGCGAGTGCCAACGTCCTCATAGCGATCTCCTTTCGCGCCTCCCCAAGCCGCCTGTTCAGGGCGGCTCTGGCAGTAACGCGAGATGAGCGATGCTGTTCGGCGAGGACCTGGACGTGGAGCAAGAGAAACCCGCCGCGGCAAGACCGGGCGGGTTGGAGGTTCGATCTCAGGTTAGGAGACATCAGCAGAGGAGCACAGCTTCCCGCACGGCGGCACCCGCCATTTTGGGGAGAGCAGGCTCGTCCGTCGCAAGACGCGACAGGTAGCCCAGGCCCTCTGCTCACGCCACTTCGCGGATCTCCGGCCTGAAGCCCTGCTGCCGGCGCAGCTCGTGCAGGATCTCGCGGTTCACCTGCTCCATCTCGCGCAGGCGCTCCTCCATCTCGTTGATGGTGCGGTTGCCCGTGTTCTGGAGCAGGAACACCATCAGGAAGGTGATGATGGTCGTGCTCGTGTTGATCACGAGCTGCCAGGTATCCGAGAAGCTGAAGTATGGCCCGGACAGCGCCCACACGATCACGGTCGCGGAGGCGATCATGAAGGCGTAGGGGCTGCCGAGGTTGTCCGAGATCCAGGCAGCCAGCACCTCGAAGCGGTTGGTGATGAACTTGGTCATGGGGCTCTCCGTGCGACCGGCCGCCAACAGGCCAGGGCAGGAGAGCTGAGCGATCAGCCTCTTGCGCGGACCCGCGGCGGCACGGTCTGTCGACTGTCGCTAGACATCAGGGGTGTCCGTGGATGGAGCCGGCGCCCGTGGGCCGGCGAAACCGCCTGTGCGCTCCTCGCGGGAGGATTGCAACCCTAAAACGCCAACCGTTGGGAGATCGATAACGGGTTCAGAGTGCCGGGGGTTGTTCTCGCCGGACGAGCTCGCCCTGATGAAGCGGTACGCGGACGCGGTACAGGCGACGCACATGCCGAACGGAACCCAGCTGCCGGACGGAGGTCGATCCGGGGCTCTGGCGCGGCAGGTGATGAACCTGATCTCGGGCGCGATCGGCTACAAGCTGGCAGGGCCAGGCGGCGGGGCAGGGGCCTATGGGCTACGGATGGGGAGGGCGGGTCGGCTGGGTCGGGCGCGCCCGAGAAGCTGACCTTTAGGGGGAGTTCGCCGAGCAAGGCCGCGGAGCAAGCCGAGGCGTCGCGTAGGCTATCAGAGATGCGCTCGGCCCCGATCGAACTGCCAAAGCTACCGGCGGCGGCTCGGGGCAGTCGCTCCCAATTGGGCCTGAAGTTATGAAGAGGCAGAGGTATGCCAGAACAGGAAAAGATGCGCGAGGGTACGCGCTATAGTGTCGAGAACGGAGACCAGATGGGTTTCAACTTGCGGCAGTACCTATCAGGGATCGTTCAGGAAGCCAGACAGTTCGATCGCAAAACTTCCGAGACTCGGGTCGGTCGGGTCGAGGTCCAGGGAGGAACGGCGGCAAAGTACGAGATGATCGTGCGCCGGGTCTGATAGGGTAGGGCGGTCAGCGGTACTGTTTCCGCGTGACGTCGTGCAGCTCGATGTCATCGAGAGCATACGCCAGCTGATGATCGGGCATCCGCTTGGATCAGAGGCAGGACACCGCAGACGTTACTTGTATGGTCTGGGGAGATTTGCAGGAAGCTGGATTGGATCTGACGGACAGTGTCCGGTTTGATGTAAATCAGCTCTGGTCGCGAGGCGCTGGAACCGGGCCGAGCCGGCATGCATGTGCCGTCTCGGCTGAGCCCCGCGGTCAAGCCCCATGGCCGCGCAGCGGGGCACCGCAGGCGCCGGGCTTGAGGGCGGGGCTCGCGGGCGAGGGACGCTGGTAGAAGCCGTTGATCGCGACCGATGCAGACACTGTCTGACGGGTCAAATCCAGACTTTTACAGATAATTTCACCTCGGCTGGCGGCTCTGCTCGACCAGCCCCGCGGCGCCCTCGGCCTGAGACCTCCGCCCCCCTTGCCTGCATCGGGCGCGAGATGCCGCGGCGCCGGCAGACGAGGCCGGCATCGCCGGTCCGGGCATAGAGCTCGACCCATCCCGTGCCGTCGCCAGATCCATAGCCGTCTCCCGCCCCGGCTGAGGATCTGATGGACAGCGCGTGCCGCGCTGCCCACAGCTACGACAGAAGGCCAGATCAGCCGGACACTGGGGCGGTGAAATTGAAACGATGTCGCCGGACCTCACAACGAAGTGCACGAAAATGTCCACTTCAGCGACACTCGTTGCTGACGCACTCCACCGCTGCCTCGGCCGTACCCCTCACACTTGATACTCCCACCATGTATGACTAACGACAGTCCAAAGCCGGTTGTTTTCCGCGAGTCGCATGCCACACCCTGGAACCCACGATACGACGCTGGTCGCACTCTCTGTGCTGATCGCGGTGATCGCCTCCTACACCGCCCTTGATCTCGCCACGCGCATCCGCGCGTCCTCCGGCTGGGCGGCCTATGCGTGGCTGGCCACCGCCGCGCTCGCGATGGGCGGCGGCATCTGGTCGATGCATTTCGTGGCCATGCTGGCCTTCAGCCTGCCAGGAGTGGAGGTGGGCTATGATCTCACCCTCACACTGATTTCGCTGGCACTCCCGATCGCCGTGACGGCGCTCGGCTTCTTCGTTGCGAACCGAAGAGAGACGAGTCCGCTCGCCTTGGCAGTCAGCGGTCTCGTCATGGGGCTCGGCATCGCCGCCATGCACTACACGGGCATGGCGGCCATGCGCATGCCTGCCGACCTGCGCCACGACCACCTCTGGGTCGCGCTCTCCCTGCTGATCGCGATCGGAGCCGCGACCGTCGCCCTCTGGCTCGCCTTTCAGATCGTCAGCTTCGGCCAGCGGCTCGCGGCCTCGGTGGTGATGGGGCTCGCCATCTCGGGCATGCACTACGCCGCCATGCAGGGGGCGGTCTTCACGGCGCACGCGCCGGTCGACCACGCCCAGGGTGTTGCCAGCCTCCACCAGACCTACCTCGCCCTCTGGGTCACGGGAACGACGCTCCTCATCCTCATCCTGGCGCAGATCGCTGCCGTGTTCGACCGCCACTTCGCGCACCGCGCCGAGCGCGAAGCGGCGGCCTTGCGCGAGAGCGAGGAACGCTTCCGCCTGCTGCTCCGGAGCGTGACCGACTACGCCATCTTCATGCTCGACACCGAGGGCCGGGTCGCGAACTGGAACGCGGGCGCCGAGCGCATCAAGGGCTACAGCGACCGCGAGATCGTCGGGACGCACTTCTCCCGCTTCTACACCCAGGAGGATCAGGCGCGCGGGCTGCCTGCGGACGCTCTCCGAACCGCTGCGAGCGTCGGCAAGTTCGAGCAGGAGGGATGGCGCGTCCGCAAGGACGGCAGCCGGTTCTGGGCCAGCGTGGTCATCGACCCGGTGCGGGACCAGGACGGCCGCCTGATCGGCTATGCCAAGGTCACCCGCGACATCACCGAGCGCAAACAGGCCCAGGACGCCCTGGAGCAGGCGCGTGATGCCTTGTTCCAGGCCCAGAAAATGGAGGCGGTGGGCCAACTTACGGGCGGCGTCGCGCACGACTTCAACAACCTGCTATCGGTCGTTCTCGCCAGCCTCGACGTGCTCAAGAAGCGCCTGCCGGATGACCCCAAGCTGCGGCGGCTGCTCGACAATGCCGAGCAGGCCACTCAACGGGGAGCGGCCCTGACGCAGCGCATGCTCGCCTTCGCCCGGCGCCAGCACCTGAAGCCGCAGGCGGTGGACCTGGCGAGCCTCGTGCACGGGATGTCGGACCTCCTTCAGCGGTCGCTCGGCCCGACCGTGCAGATCGAGACGCGCTTTCCCCTGAGCCTCCCAGTGGTGATGGCTGACGCGCACCAGCTTGAACTGGCGCTGCTCAACCTCTCGGTGAATGCGCGCGACGCCATGCCCAAGGGCGGTGCGATCACCATCTCAGCCTGCGAGGGCGACCAACCCTCAGACCTCGGCGGAGGCCGCTACGTTTGCCTTGCTGTGGCTGATACGGGCCATGGCATGGATGAGGCGACACTGGCGCGGGCGCAGGAGCCGTTCTTCACCACCAAGGGGATCGGCAAGGGCACCGGCCTTGGTCTCTCGATGGTGCATGGGCTGGCCGAGCAGTCGAACGGGCGGCTCGTGCTTAAGAGCCGCCTGGGCGAAGGCACGACAGCGGAGATTTGGCTGCCGGTCGCCTCGGTCGCCGCCGAGGAGGAGAAGTCGGTCGACGTGGTGCCGCTCTCACCCCAAGCCATTCGCTCGCTGAGCGTGCTCGTGGTCGACGACGACCTCCTGGTGCTGGAAAACACGGCCGTGATGCTGGAGGACTTGGGCCACCGCGTGATGAAGGCCCGCTCCGGGCAGGAGGCGCTCGACCTGCTGGAAGGCGCTCGAATGCTTGATCTCGTCATCACGGATCAGGCGATGCCGAACATAACGGGACCGCAACTGCTTGAGCGGATCCGAGCCGTCCGCCCGCAGGTCAGAGCCATTGTGGCGACGGGCTTTGCCGAGGGTGGCTTGGACGACTGGAGCGTCGTGCGGCTCAGCAAACCGTTCGACCAGGGGACGCTCGCGCGCATGATCCACTCGGTCATGTACGCGTCCGACGACAGGCGGGTCGTGAGCCTCCGTCCGCGGGCTGGTTGATCGTGGTCAATCTGGTGCCATGCGGCGGTCCGATGGTTGAACGGGCCAGACCGTGATCGCGTCCTCGTACTCTGCAAGGCACGATTTTAGATACTCGATCTTCATGATCGCCAGCTCAAGACTGTCTCTCAGGTCGGCTACGAGTGCTAAAGGCTTAGGTCAGTTCGGTTCGAACTGCCTCCAGTTTCGCCTCTGCGGCGAGTTCCCGTGCGGAGAGAGCGACAGCCTGCCACCGCGACAGCACGGCGGCTGCGCTCCTAATGGCAGCACACCTGCGCTTCGGGCACTCGTCGGTCTGAGCAGGGTACATCAGGTGGCGGGATCTTCCGGCCGTTCTCGTTGTAGGCTCCGCGGGGATCGCGGTGCTGTCTCATAAACGGGGAGATGCACCAGGCCAGTTGAGTGTTCGCCAGGGACTGCTATGCTCTACACCGCAGCTCAAAACATAGCACGGCAGGGAGCACGCGATGTCGGCGCTCGACGCGTACAGCGTATTTTGCCGGAAACACAAGCCAGGGGTGCGCTGCGCCGTCCTGCAAGATTGGCCCGTCCCGGACTTCGTCCGAGGCGACGCATGGGACTATGTGGGCACCATCTACACCACGGACCCGCTGCCGCTCGGCTTCAAACCGAAGGCGGCCCGAGAGGGGATGGAGCGCAACGGATATTACCTCTTTCAAGTACTCAACGCCTGAGATCAGAACGCCCGGTGGGCTCGCCTTCCGGGCGCTTGCCTCATCACAACAGATCAAGTCACATTGCCTCATCAGCGCCGATCGCCCAAGCTGAACCCGCCACTGACTCGCTTCGTGAGCACGGCAAGCCGATACGGACGGTTGATCTCATTGAGCCCGCCCGCGCCAAGGGCGCCCGCGTCAGTCAGAACAGGATGCCGTTCACGCAGATCGATTGTTGCCGAAGGCGGCCGTTTCCATCCGCCCATGATGGCCTTGAAGCGGCAGCGAGGCGCTATCGGGTGATCCCCCGGCCGTTCTTGTCATAGGCCCGGCGCGGGTTGCGGCGCCTCACGGCTTAACTCGCGGGGTCAGCACGCAGATCACGCGGCCCTCCGTGTAGATAGGATCAGCGGCGCCCCTGATGATGAAGGGATCTGCGTCGGCGTTGTTCCACAGGATCATCGACAGCGTGCGTGGAAGGCGCTGCCGCAGCTCTGGGAAGTCCGTCGCCTCCTGGTTCAGCCACCACATTATCCCAGCCGCGTCCTCGGGCTGGACGTCCCTGTCCTTAAATATCCTAACGTCAATGTCCCCAGGATTGGGATCGCCGCGGACTGTCGACCCGAACAGGTAGATACGCTGCAGGCAGGTGCCACCTTCGTCGGCCCATTGGTTCAGGATCCTGACGATCGCGTGCGCGTCCTCGGTCACACCGGCCTCGCCAGCAAGATCGCGGTCCTCACCGCCTCCAGGCGATCTAGAGCGGTGTCCGAGCAGCTTGAATCAGTTGGGGTTTCGGCGCGGGCCTGGATGTGATTCGATGCGCGGCTTTCCGATGAGGAGAGCCGGATGCCCTCAGCCATGTCCGCCGATCTGCGCGAGCGGGTTGTTGCCGCGATCGAGGCCGGAGCTTCGCGCCGGGAGGCGGCGCGGCGCTTTGAGGTCAGCCCAGCCAGCGCGGTGCGCTGGCACGAAGCCTTCGTGCGGGAGGGGCGCACCCGCGCCAAGCCGATGGGCGGCGACCAGCGCTCACATGCCATCGAGACACAGGCTGATCTGATCCGGAAGCCTGACGAGGCGCAGCCTGGGTTGTTCCTGCGCGAGCTGCGCGCCCAACTGGCTGAGCGCGGCCTGCGCGTCGGGGTGAGCAGCTTGTCCCGCTTCTTCAAGCGTCACGGCATCACGCGCAAAAAACTAGGACGGCAAAGTTCGCTGTTTGCTAAGCGACGGGTGTAGGAACGCCTGAAGGGAGGCGTGCCCTGTCTCGCACCCAGGCCCGGATCCCGAGCGGATCCTGACCCCGGTGCGCCGGCTCTGTCCGGCCTGCAGCCGGCCCATGCGGATGCGCTACGAGAACCGACGCACGCTGGTCACGCTCACCGGCACGGTGCGGCTGCGCCTGAAGATCCGGCGCTGCGAGACCCAGGACTGCGCCCGCCTCCACAAGCCCTACCGCCCCGAGGCCGAGGGCGCGCTGGCCCTGCCGCAGCACGAGTTCGGCCTTGATGTCCTCGCGCTGGTGGGCGCCTTGCGCCCCCGCGAGCACCGCTCGGTCCCGGAGATCCACGCCCTCCTGCGCCGCCGCGGCGTCCCCATTGCCGAGCGCACCAACTTGCTCGACCGCTACGACGAGGTGCTCGCCACCCAACTGGCCGATCCGCGGCACCTGCGCGGGCAACTGGCCGGGCAGGATCGGATCATCCTGGCCCTCGACGGGCTGCAGCCGGACGTCGGGCACGCGGTGCTGGGGGTGCTGCGCGACTGTCTCTCGGGCACGGTGCTGCTGGCGCGCAGCCTCCTGTCGGGTGCCGCGGACGACCTGACGGCCCTGCTGCGGGACGCCGTCGCGGCCGCCGGCCTGCCGGTGGCCGGCGTGATCAGCGACGGCCAGCATTCCATCCGCAAGGCGGTGGCTCTGGTGCTGCCGGGTGTGCCCCACCAGCTCTGCCACTTCCACTTCCGGCGCGAGGCCGCGCTGCCGATCTTCGAGGCTGATCGCCACGCCAAGCAGGAGTTGAAGCAGCGCGTGCGCGGCGTGCGGCCAATCGAGCGGTCGGTGGAGGGCCGCACCGATCCGGAGGCGCAGGTCGTGCGCGGCTACGCGGCCGCGGTGCGCAGCGCGATCACGGACGACGGCCGCGCGCCCCGCGACGCGGCGGGGCTGCGTCTGAAGCGGCGTCTGGAGAAGACGGCGGGCAGCCTGGAGCGCGTCGCCGCCAAAGGGGGGCGTCGCGCCCGCTTTCGCGGCTCAAGCTCCTGATCGATCGAGCCCTCGCCGACACGGCCGCGCTCTGGCCGGCGGTGGAACAGGGCTTCGTCTGCGCACACGCCGCCGCCCGCCTGCTGGCCAATCCCGCGCGGGAGGCGGGCGCCAAGGTCCGGCGGCGTTTCGACGGGCTGCTGGCGGCGATGCAGCGTCATCGCCACCGCGTCGACGGGCTCGGCGCGGTCCTCGACCACTTCCGCAAGGGGGCGCACAGCTACCGACCGGGGTTGTTTCACGCGGCCGACGTGGCGGACCTGCCGCGCACCAACAACGCCCTGGAGCAGGTGTTCGGCTCGCAGCGCTACCACGAGCGGCGCGCCACCGGGCGCAAGACCGCCTCGCCCGGCGCGGTGTTGCGGGGCCCGGTGCGGCTCGTGGCCGGGATCCGCACGCGGCTCAAGCTCCTATCCGGACCTGACCGCGGCCAAGTCGATCCGGAGCGGTGGCAGAACCTGCGCCGCTCGCTCGATCGCGGGCGCCAGGCCCGCACGGCACGAACCCGGTTCCGGCACGATCCCGAGGCTTACCTCATGGCCCTCGAACACAAGGCTAAACAGCTGATTGTGCCGTCCTAGTTTTTTTGCGCGTGATGCCGTGACGCTTGAAGAAGCGGGACAAGCTGCTCACCCCGACGCGCAGGCCGCGCTCAGCCAGTTGGGCGCGCAGCTCGCGCAGGAACAACCCAGGCTGCGCCTCGTCAGGCTTCCGGATCAGATCAGCCTGTGTCTCGATGGCATGTGAGCGCTGGTCGCCGCCCATCGGCTTGGCGCGGGTGCGCCCCTCCCGCACGAAGGCTTCGTGCCAGCGCACCGCGCTGGCTGGGCTGACCTCAAAGCGCCGCGCCGCCTCCCGGCGCGAAGCTCCGGCCTCGATCGCGGCAACAACCCGCTCGCGCAGATCGGCGGACATGGCTGAGGGCATCCGGCTCTCCTCATCGGAAAGCCGCGCATCGAATCACATCCAGGCCCGCGCCGAAACCCCAACTGATTCAAGCTGCTCGGACACCGCTCTAGGAGACGGCCTGGACGATGAGCGTCGCCTCGAAATGCCGGTCCTTGAAGTCGCCGTGGGCTTGGCGCTTCAGCTTAAGGGCGAGGGCAGTGAGGATCATGGGCCGGCTCCGGGTCGGAGGCGGCAAGCTGGGCGAGTATGCCTAATGGCTGGTGAACGTCACCGCGTTGGCGACAGGCCCATCCGGTCGACGCCTGACGGTACGCAGTGTCGACAGTGGACCGCGACCGGCCTCGCCTTGAGCTGGACGCAGGCGCAGGAGCTGCAACGCGTCCTGCCGTAGGCCGGCGCCAAGATGCCGAAGTGATACTGAGGGTGGGTTAGCGCTGCCCACCGGGCTGTTGACTTGCTGCACGGTCGCCACAACGGGTACCGTCAGCCGCAATATCATCAGGGCTCCGGCAGTTGCTGAAGCGGGATAGTCCTGGCGCAGGTCCTTGAATGAAGGTCGGGGCGGCTGTGGCGGCTGTCCTTCTCAGTGCATGTCCAGCTAATGTCGGGAATTCGCATCCATGATATGGACAGCCAAATGATATTACTTGCCCATTTTCGTAATATGTATTGATCTGTTTGCCAGACTGCTTACGAATCGGGTTCCCATTCTCATCTTCAGCCTTAAAGACAAGCACATCGAGCTTTGAAAGTAACTTGCGGTTTTCTCCCATTAGAATGATGTTCGTTCTACCCGGAGCTTTAGCCGTAACTGCAATTCGCCGATCTGATATGATGGCTACGTCCGCAATACGGCTTTCCCCAACCAAAACGTCAGACATAGGCTCTGGAACTGCAAATATTTCCACGCTACCAGCGTTAATGCGCAATATGTCCTTGGGAATATTAACAGGCTCTTGAGCAAATACTGCGCTGAACGAAAGTGCCGTAACCAATATCGCAATCAGGCCCACTTTGCCCATGATCGATAGCCTCCCCAGGCGAATTAAGACGCACGTTCCAAAACGCCAGCAGCGCCTCATGGTTCTCCCTCACCCACGTATAGCGCGGCGATCTGGATGAGAGCGCGTGTTGCCTCATCCAAGAACGCTCCCGAGCCGATCACTCGTTGCCCTCACGCCAATGTTCCCGAAGGCACGGCTGCTGACGCCTCGGCCGGCGTGGAGCCGAGGACCAGTGAGGTGGCGATCTCGCCGCGCCAGCAACTCGCCGCCGGTGCGCAACGGGTCTGCTTCGAACCACTCCCGCAGCTCCTCGGTGACCGCCACCAGCGGGTCCGGCCGTCGCCGGCCCCGCTTCGGCTTCGGCTGGGCCTGCGCCGTCGGACGCACCTCCCCGGTTTGCCAGGCTGTGCGCAGCCCGGCCAGGAACGCCGCGATCGGCAAGGGCTCCACGGGTGTGTCGGGCGCAGACGGCTGATCCGCGATCGCCACCAGCGCCTGCTGCCCCGCCCGGATCTCCGCCAACAGGCGCACCGGATCAAGCGGAGCCCGCAAGACCTCGACCTGCTCGCGCACCTCAGCCGAGAGGCGCGGATCAGCGAGAAGTCGATCGCAGGGCGTCAGCGGCGCATGGTACCGCTTGCGCACCCGCACGCCCTCGCGCTCCTTGTCCGCCAGCTTGAAGGAGGGCTGGAACGCGTTCACGAACAGCCGCACCGTCGCGTAAAGGCGCGCCAGTTCTCTTGCCGCCGCCAGGCCCTCAAAGCGCCGATAGCCCACGATCCGACGTACGACCGCGCCGTTCTTCTGCTCGATGTGAGCTTGGTCGTCCTTGCGATAGGGCCGGCAGCGGGTGAGCACGATGCCTTCTCCGGCAGGAGTCTCGCACCGTCTCGTTCATGAACACTGAGTCGTGATCGACATCGAGGCCCAGCAGCGGAAAGGGCATCAGCCGACGCAGCTCTCCGAGAACCCCCACCAGCAGCGTCTGCTCGCGCATGAGCAGCGGCGCACACTCCGTCCAGCCGCTGGCGATGTCGGTCAGCACCAGCGTCTGCACGAAGGCGCCGCTGACGCTCGGGCCGGAATGGGCGACGAGGTCGGCCTCGACGAAGCCGGGCGGCGGGTCGCCCCAGTCGGAGAAGGTCCGGACCGGGATCAAGCGGCGCAGCGCCGAGGTAGTCCCGCGCCGAGGCAATCCGCCAGCAGCCCGCTCCCGCTGCGGCCGCAGGGCCCGATCGATGCTCGCCGCGCTGATCGCCAGGAGGGCGGCCTTGATCTCAGGGGCCAGCGCGAGACGGCCGTGGCGCTCCATCGCGGGCAGGAGGGTGGGAAGGAGCGCCTTGAGCCGCTTGCCGCAGATCCAGTCGGCGGCCTCCCAGAGCACGATCAGTGCCTCCCGGACCGCCTCATCGTAAAGCCTCCGGCGCTGGCGGACCGCCGGCTTAGGCCCGGCCAGCTCCGTCCGAAGCAACTGAATCGCGTGCTTGCGACGGAGGCCGGTCACGGCGGCGAACTCATCGAGGATGCGCGTCTTGTCCGCACGCGAGCTCCTCCGGTTGCTGGCCGCCACGGCGGCCAGCAGTTCATTGCGCGTTGCCATGCTCACCCGCCTCACCATCGTCTCCACCGCCGCCCTGCGGTGGGGAGCAAATCAGATGACGCAACGACCCAGCGTCGGGGAGCATTTCAGGCGAGGCAATGCGTCCGGCGCGAGAAGCGGCTAATGGCTGGTGAACGTCACAGCGTTTGCGACAGGTCCGTTCCGCGGCGAGCACCGCCTAGCGAGGACCCACCGCGGCGAAACTTCGCTACATTCAGCTCAGATTCCGCCCACAAAGCGAAGCTGACGATCATGTGAAAAAAAGCGTTAATGCAGTCACCAACGCTATTTTGGCGCCTTCGTTTGAAAAAGGATTCTAAGCTAAAGATTGGACGCTTTCGCGCGGCTTTGATATGCTATCGATCCTGCATATGAGCTTGCAAAGCCTGCCAGTGTAGCGCTAAAGAGCTTGGCCGACTTTCCGGGTGTAAACGGCGGCGAATTCGTCCTGGTAAATGAGTACCCATCGAGCAGAAGCACCGATCTTGGCCTGCGCCTTCGATTTGGATTTAACTAACGCCCAAGTGCATCCGTATCTGTCCAAAATACCATAAAATTCATCTGCCGTTTTGCTTTCCTCGGCTGCAGCCAGAGATTTAAAAAATCCGCCACCGAATAGCTGATCGCTTCGACCGTCGATAAAAGTTTTATAACCTTGAGATATAAGATATCCACCAAAATCATAATCGTTAAATACTGGACCGGAAACTCCAGCGGCCATGGCCGCGGCAAGCGCGGCAAAAGGCGTATTCTCTGCTTTAGGTTTTGGTGAGATATAAAAAGTGACCACCGCCGTCGTGCTAATCAGAGCGGCAAGTCCGAGGGCAGGTTTAATCCTACTATTCAATCTGCCTTGGAACTTCCGGGCTCTCAGAGCCGGAAAATGATGCACGAGCGGACCAACTAACGACATTGCATCCACAATCGCAAAAAGGCCAGTAAAGCGCATATGACGGATCATCAGAGAGCCGATTGCCGAGATGAGCAAAATTCTCCAAAAATTCCGCCGCGGCGAAATTAACAGGATGCCAAGACTCCCAATAAGTGCAGCCGCCGCACAGATCCCGATAAGATCGAATTCCAGCGGCTGCCATTCGCTGATGTAATGGACGGCCTCGTTGTCTCCGAAGAGCTTGAATGTGATGAAAAGCGGCTCGTAGCCGTACGGAGTAATCCCAGTGCTCGCAAGGGCTGCAAGGCCGAAGGCGCCCCACCGTGTGGCGACGCCTTGGCGCGCCGATCTTTCAGCCGTAGCAATCGCCTCCAATCCGAACAACGAGGCAACTACGAAGGCTATGGTGAAGCTCGCGTGAAGATTTGCCCAAAGTGCGAGAACAGGGATAAGCCAAAATGAAGGAGATGTGTTTTTTTCCCGCGCACTGATGAGTCCGCCGACCCAGAGTATAAGAAGCGGATGGAAGAAAATCAGCGGCCTTGCTGTAAATCCATAGCATGATAAAATTATTACTGCGAATATAAGATCAAGCGAAACCGTCATTTTAACACGACGTAAGAACCAAACAAGTAAAAGAGATAATGATGAAGCTATAGTTGCGGCGGTTACGAAAGCAACTCCGGACCATCCAGCGATCGCGTAAGATCCATAAAGAATGAGCTGTGACAACCATTCCTTGGCAATCCAAGGCGATCCCGCAAACGTATGGGACAATTCATCGGTCCGCGGAAAAATGCCCGTGCGCCAAAGGCGTTCACCAACAGCTATGTGCCAGAAGGTATCTGGGTCCTGGAGCAGCCGTTCAGACGCTGCGAGCAGAAGTGTGAGCAAGCTGAAGAAGAATATTGTGACAGGCAGTACATAATTTCTGCCAGCTGGAACCCGATGCTCATGCGTCGTCGAAGCGAAACTCAGGTCATGATGCATAGTTGGCCTCAGGCATACTCCGGTATTGGGGCTGAAGAAAATGGGGGGTATGCCGCAGACGCAACGAAGGATGACTCGGCAGCTTTTGAGAAACATTGATCCACGACATCCATTCGGCTGCGGTTTGACCGAGGCAGTGAAACACGGGCTATCGATTGGATGCGGCGAGTGCCATCGTCGCGTCACGACCAGCCTACTATCTGAGGCATTGCCAAGCAGGGTATGACAAGCAGGTCGAAAAGAATTCTGCGTGTAGTATCATATTAGCCTCATCGCAAGCCATCAAGGCAGATGGACTTGATTGTGATCGCTGCGCGTTTGTGCCTCGCGAAATACCAAAAGTTAACGAATAATGCATATAGTTAAGTAATGGATTACCTCCTGCCCGCGGCTAGGTACTGTGCTCCTGCCGGTATCTGCTTGAAGATGCTCTGGATGCGGCAGGCCAAAGGTGAAAGGCTCGGAAAAAGCAGAAAGTGTTCGCTTTCGATTGAGTGAAGCGAGGCGTTCCTGAGAAGATTTTTCGCATGCGAAGCATCCAGCAACTCTGCATCGTGGTCGAATGGGCAGCGGGCAACTGCTAACCGAGTCAGCGGATTCCAAGGGTTGTGCTCAATCATAATCACAAGTCCACCAGGACGTGTCACGCGGCGCATTTCGGCGACCAAGTTATCGCGCTCACTTGGTGGCACATGATGTATAACGCAGACTGCAAGAACAGCATCAAAGGATGCGCTTGGCCAGGGAAGGTTGCCTTTTGAGCAATGCCTATAATCCACGCCGGGATTGTCATGCCGTGCCCGATCGACAGCCTCGCGTGATGTATCTGCCCCTGCCAAGCGGGAAAGATATGGTAAAATCAACGGGTGCATAAGACCGACGCCGCAACCTACGTCGAGGAGTTCCGGTAGTTTGTCGCTAAAATGTGTGGAAAAGAGTTTAGATAGAACCATAATTTTGGCCTTGAGAAAAAATTTGTGCTCAAGACCTGAAAAGCCGACGGAATTCTGAACTACATCTTCATAGCTGACGCTGTAAGCATCAAAAGCTTCGCTCATTGTACGACGCTCGCTGTTGCATCGCTGCAGGATTTTGTAGCATCAGAATTTCGTATGAGAGCATAGTTTGAGGAATGCAGGATATTATAATGTCGGCCGGTATAGATAGGCAACTCAGCGTCGAATCCAATGGATCGAGCAACAAAGTAGAGCGGTCTGGCTTTAACTTCTGCGTGGATTCGACCGATATAAAGTCCAACTACACCAGTCAAAACCAAATGAATACCTGAAAGAAATGAAAGTATTACAATCGTAGAAGCCCATCCGGCAACAAGATCAGCATTGTGCATCGCCAGCCAGAGCACATAAATCCCATAAAGTAGTGCCCCAAACGATACTGCCGTACCTATCCATAAAGCAAGTCGCAGAGGGATATCTGAAAAGCCGACAATCGCGTCAAAGGCAAGGCGGAGCATTTTCCACCAGCCGTACTTTGTCGTGCCCGCGGCACGTGGTGGCCGGTGAAAGGGGACGGCCGTCTGTCGGAACCCCATCCAACCGAACATGCCGCGTACAAATCGGTCACGTTCAGGCATTGCGCGAAACGCCTCGAGCACTTTTCGGTCAATAAGGCGAAAATCTCCGACGTTCTCAGGAATGTTAACAGCAGTGAGACGGGTCAGCAGCTTGTAGAAAGCCTTCGCGGTCGCGAGCTTGAATCGACTCTCGCCGATACGGGTCATTCGCTGAGCATAGACGATGTCGTAGCCCGCGCGCCACTTCGCTACCAGCTCAAGAGCGACCTCTGGTGGATCTTGAAGGTCGGCATCCATAATGATCACTGCGTCGCCCACGGCCGCTTCCATTCCTGCTGTGATGGCGACTTGATGGCCGAAATTACGCGATAGGGCCATGTAGCGGTAGCGCGGGTCATTTTTCGCGCGATCAACAGCTATGATGCCTGTGGCATCACGACTTCCGTCGTCAACCAAGATTACTTCCGCAGGACCATCCAGGCAGGGGAGAAGCGCATCGAGCCGGCTGAAAAGAAGCGGCAAGACTGCTTCCTCGTTATAAACAGGGATCACGAAGCTGTAGAGATGCGGCTTCGTCGAGCTGCCTATCACGTGCTGTACTCCTCGACAGCGGCTGCGAATAGGATCTTCGTCCACTTGCCTTAGGAGGTCAAGCTGGGAGCAAAACTCAGTTAAATTTGGGAGTGCGGCTTGTTCCCGTTGCCCTGTGCCACCTTTCTCAGCATCAGCAACGGATCCCTCTTTGGCTTCTTGCCGTAGACCCACAAGACAAAGCTGCGCTTGGGAAGAAGCTGCTCATTCGCCTGCGAGCGGTAGGATGTCCCGGCCTATCCCCCGCCGGCGAAATTGAACTTTGTCAGCCGACCGGGTCGCTGCCCCATTGTGGCGAGCTGCGTCCATCGGGATCACCGAGCAGGCGGAAGACAAACAGTGCGTCACGAATGCAACTTAGCGGCCTGTACCCTAAATCGCCTGGGAGAGTCTGTGTACTAACGGTACAGCTTTACATTCTGAAATATTTTTGCGTCAAGTGCCGTGACTTCCCCCGTAAACTCACCGATAAGTTGTCGATCGCTCGCTGCTCCGGTAGTATTTACGGGTTCCGTGATGAAGAATTTGGCGAAGCCCGCGACGGGTATATTGTCTGCATTGGCACCATTGCCCATCAGAGTCGCGTTTTCCGTGCAATTAATAACTGCAATGGGCAGAACGCGTCGACCCGAAACCGCATTGGTAGTTCCCGTACACAGGGGCTGTCCGTTTTCTCCGGTGGAACTGGAGTATGGCGGAGGAGCAGTCCAGTTATTGAGCACTGTCCCGCGCGACCAGTCCGTAACTTTGCTGTTTATAATCTCATATCTATATATTTCATATCGGCTAAAAGTTGTTGAATTGGGATCTCCACAGACTCTGGCCTGACCGAACTCGTTAGCTGTAGGTCGTGGTGTTGTATGGTGGTTGAAATCCCAATAGCCTTGACAGTCCCATTTGCCGTCACCCATTGCGCCACCGCTTGCGAAATTGGTGAACGTGCTATCTTGCGGAAGCGCCAAGGCCCTATCGGTGTCCGGCTGAGCGTTGCACCAATTGGCGCTATTGGAGACCCGTCCTTTTCGGACATTAACGTCCGGGACATGTGTCGCGTCTGCGCCGATGTCGAAACGCGTGTTGAACCCGGCCAGTGCGCTCTGCTTGGCGCCCGTGTTCAAGCTGACATAGCCGTCGCGGTAGCAGGTCTTGGGCGTAGTGCGCGATATCCAGTCCTGGAGATTGCTCGCGCTCACATTGTTGTCAGGGGGGACCAGCCAGCCGAAATGTCCAGGGCTGGACGTTCCATCGTTCAACAGCTTGAGCTGGCGCCGCGCTTGGCCCGGTGTAGCCAGAGCGGTTGTGAGGTCGATGCCCGTGCCCTCCCATGGGTTACACAGATACACGGGTGGAATACTGCAGATGCTCTGGTTCATGCCCGCTACGCTCTGCGCACCCGATGTGAAGGTGTTGGCTAGAGCAGAGTTGACGAACGATGCTGGAAAGATCGTATTGAGCGTGATCGGAGACGCATCAACGATCACGAAATGCGCGTCCGAATCCGCCGTGGCAGCGGTCCCACCAGTCGGGAGTTGACTGGCGACCGGCAGCGTCCGCTTGAACTGAACCGTGACCTGAACCGGTGCAGTAACGCCCATCCCGGAGAGTCCGTTCGAGAGGAGATTATCGATTGCCGCTTGCGCTCGCGCTCTGGCCCCTGCCTTGCCATTGAGTTCGGCTGCGCCGGCCAGGGCCAAAGCGTCGGCGGCAGCCTGCATTTGTGTCTGCAGGCTCATGTATCGGATCCCGTCCAGTCCAAGCAGGGACAAGCCGGCAATAACAACGAGCATAATGCTGACATAGGGAAGCATGATCCCGCGCGAATCTGCCCACAGGCTCCGGCACTGCGACAGAAGGCTGTGCATAAAGGACCGTGATGGGCGGACCACCAAGGGGAAGGGCGTCTCCTTGCTTGCGCTCATGCTCGGCCTACTGGGCACTGGAGGATAGGGCTTCGCCGGTCACCGTGGTCGTGAACGGGCCCAGCGTCTTGTTCGTGAGGCCCAGCAGGCTCCCGAGAAAGAAAAACTGGAACTTGAAAGCGGCGGCGTCGGGCGCCTGCAAGAGCGAAACCGACACGGTCGGCTGAGGCCCGTCCGGCCGATCCACGTAGCCGAGCCCGGTCTGCGTGTACACGACCTGGACGTTGCTCGGCGTGAGTCCCGACAAGAAGTTGCACATGCCGGCGTAGTACCGTGTAGCCGACGCCTGACAGCTGGTGGCGCCCGCCGTGCGACCGTAGACGAGAGTGTTCATCGCCGTGGCGTTGTAGGAGATGGTGGCGCCGGCACAGGCGGCACCCGCGCAGGTGCACGACGCGGTGGAGCCGCTGCAGGTGATCGTGAAGGCCGGCATTGGATCGCCGGGATTCACGGTGCCCACGTTGATAACGCTCGTGCTCAGGGCGTTCAGCCCGCTCGCCACCGGGTTCGACACGGCCGCAAGGCGGGCGCCGGCCGCCACGGCCTTCGTCGCTGCACCCCACTGGTAAGACAGAAGCCCGTAGTCGACCGCACCGAGCAGGAAGGTCGTCAGCAGGGGGATCAGGAGCGTCGTTTCCACGAGAACCCCGCCGCCGCAATCGCGCGCCCACCGGTGCAGTAGCCGCCACATCACAGAGCCGACCCGCCGGTGGTTCGCTCCGAATGCGAGACGCTGATCGTCGGAGCCGTCATGCCGAGGGCCTGGAACAGACCCAGCGACGCTTCGGTGAAACTCGTGCTCACCGTCACGACGTAGCAATACCCGGGAGTCAGTGGGCAATAGTAGCTCCCGGAGCTGTTGGAGATTTGGCTACAGGAAACCGTCACAGCACTTGAAGACCAGCTCGTGACGCGCGCAGATCCACCCGAGATGCTGCCCGTCGTTGCCAGGTTCTTGGCATTAGACACGATCGTGGAGTTGTTGCAGGGCGTCACCGAAGCCGCCGCGAGATACCGGGCCGCATCGCGCACTCCGACCGCAACCAACTGCTGCTGCTGAAAATACCTGGAGAACTCAAACAGGCCGAGAAACAGCACTAACAACACAGGGACGACGAGAGAAGCCTCCACCAGAGCGGAGCCTTCGCAGGCGTTCCACAGTCGAAAGCTGACGAAGCGCGACCACATGAGTGCCAAGTTACCACGTTGATCGAGTTTTGGGAAGAGTTGCTTGTGCCGTCCGATGACTTGTAGGTAGCCTTTATGAAGCATCGTGGTCGTCCGATTGCCCCCAGGGGGTCAGACCGACCTCTCACGTTGTTCAAGAGCAGCCGAAGGGATTGCATGGGTGCTGGAGGACGTGCAGGTCGCGTCAACGCCCGGCAGCCAGTCGGCACTTTGGCACATCGTTGTCACTACCGCCGCGGTCCCCGGGCAGCAGGCCGACACCCGGCCGAGGCGCGCCGCGGAAGCCCACTGTTGTGTCGTCTGCAGGCGGCGGGCCTGAACGTCCACTTGTTTACGAACTCGCCGCGCAGGCGACCTTGCTCGCGCCGATCGAACGCGAGAGACACGAGACCGATGCCTCGGAGAAACAGCATGACAGTCTCTGTGAGGTGAAGCCTGCTCCCTGAGTTCGGTACTGCCAGCGCCATGCCGCTCTATGTGGGTTGATCACCACCGAACCGCCGAGGGCACTCGCTTTGTCTACCGCCGATACTTCTGCCGCACAGCGTCTAGCAGTGCCAGGTTGTTGACGATGAGTTGATTTGTCGGGTCAAGCTCCGCCGCGCGGTGAAAGCGCGCGGCCGCCTCGTTGAAGCGCCCGCGCAGCATGAGAGAGTATCCTTGATTGTTGAGCACGGACGCGTTTGGCCCACCGAGCGCCAACGCCTGGGCGTAGGCTCGGTCCGCGAGATCGAAGCGTTTCAACCTGTCGTACGAGGCTGCGAGGCCGATCCAAGAGTCGATGTCGCCCTGCTTACGCTCGACAGCGTCTCGGAAGTACCGCTCCGCCAGTGCGTAGTTGCCCCGGTCAAACTGTACGATGCCGAGACGATCAGGCTCCGTTGAGGTGACGTACACATCGTCGACCGGCGCCGCGGCCCCCGCTCCGCTCAAATCCGCATAGTGGCATCCTGTGAGGCCAATCAAGAGCCCGATCAAGATGGCGGCTTGCCTAAGATTACGCATACCGAGGTCCTAACTCCGACCGAGGACTGCAATTATTCGGATAACAATCGGCACCATCACGACGATCAAGATCACAGGAAATATAAACGCTCCGAGCGGCAAAACGATCTTGACCGGAAGTGCATTGGCCTTCTCCTCAGCTCGCATCATACGTTTGTTTCTCATTTCATCGCTGTAAACCCGCAAAGACTGGGAAATATCGGTTCCAAGTTCGAGCGACTGTTGAAGCAGGATGGCGAAGGACCGAGCTTCGTCGATATCCAGTCTCTCTGCCAGGCCTTGTAGGCCATCCACGAAGCCACGACCGTTGCGCAACTCGCTCGCCATAATGGCAAGATTGACTCTCAGCGCTCCGCTCTCATCCATCTCGGAACCGACACGGTCGAAGGCCGCTTCCAAGCTCAATCCGGCGTCGACACAAACGACGAGAAGATCAAGCATGTCGGGGAAAGCTGACCTGTAGGCTTCTTTCTGCAGACGTTGCCGCCGGCTTACGAAGGCGTCCGGAATATAATAGGCGAGCAACAGCGATCCTGAAACAAGGGCGAATTTTGTCAAAGAACTTAGATCGCTGCGGAATGCAAACATCGCACAGGCGCAGATAGGCAGGGCGAATACCAAGGTCAACTTGGTAAAATTAAAGTATTCAACAGCGTTTGGATTAAAGAACCCGCCGCGAAGCAGATCAAGGCGTTGGCGCTGGATCGTGCTCTCGTTAACGCCGAAAATGGCTTCCAGACGGCCTTTCCGTTCGGCGGGAAGGTAGGGGGTGTGCTCGCGTTCGGACGTGCGCCGGGCGGCGCGCATGCGCTGGCGCACGGTGCCGCGCTGCCCCACATAGGTGGTCGATAGGTACGTGAGCGCCGCGACTGACAGGAACACAGCGGCCGAAACCATCCAGAAGAGTTCGCGTTGGCCCAAGGGTCAAATCCTGAAGTTCACTATGCGGTACAGGACAATATTGCCGATTATCAGCATGCCTCCGGCAACGGTGAGAGCTAGATCGAACAGTGGATTCCCCCAAACAGAACCATAGTAATCTGGATTAAGGAGCGTGATGAGACCTGCTAGCAGAAACGGAAAGAGGCTCAAGGCTAGGGCGGACAGGCGGCCCTCCGCCGACAACGCGCGCACTCGCTGTCTGAGCCGAGCGCGCTCGCGCAGCAGCGTCGCAAGGCGGGCCAGGATTTCCGCTAAGTTGCCGCCCGTTTGCGCCTGAATGGTCACAGCCGTCGCGAAGAAGCGCAGGTCTTCGAATCCCACCCGACGATATAAATTATAGAGCGCCGCCCCGACGTCGCGCCCGTAGCCGATCTCATCCGCCGTTATGCCAATTTCAGAACCTGCAGGGTCCGGCATTTGCTTGGCGGCCAATGTAAAGGCGACGACCAGCGGATGACCTGCGCGCAAGCTTCTGACCATGATCTCGAGGAGTTCCGGGAGTTGCTCTCCGAACGCAGCAACCCGCCGACGGCGAAGATAATACATGGTCCCGATCCCGCCCGTACTGGCGCCGAGCAGGGCCAGCAGCATTCCGACAGGAACGGACCGCACCAGAGCGTAAGATCCGGCCCAACAGAGAGCGAAAGCCGACGCGGAGGTGAGCGTGATTGCCGGAGCGGCACTCGCGCCGCCTGCTTGCGCGAAAATCGTCGTGAGACTGCTGAGGAGACCAGAGGCGTCGCTTGGCGAGGCCTTGCGACGCAAGGGCTCCAAATAG
Source organism: Methylobacterium nodulans ORS 2060 (assembly GCF_000022085.1). NCBI lineage: Bacteria > Pseudomonadati > Pseudomonadota > Alphaproteobacteria > Hyphomicrobiales > Methylobacteriaceae > Methylobacterium > Methylobacterium nodulans. The sequence continues at coordinate 2,657,648 of NC_011894.1, read as the reverse complement.
GGCTTATAGGTCCCATCCTCAATGGCCGACAGGCGCCTGTTGAGCCGTCTTCTCGTAAAGACACCACGTCCAAAGAACAGAAAACCGAACTGGACAGTCAAAAATACTGCCGAAAATATTAGAAAATAAATCAGCCAGGGTTCGGTCATGGCGGTGCTACAAAGCTACGGTCGGGTCGAAGTAAGACGCGGAAAAATCGACACCTCTCAGCTTGAGATCGGTACAAAACTTTGGTCGAATGCCTGTGGCTCTGAACGAGCCGAGTACGGTTCCATTGCTATCGACACCCTCGCGAGCGAAGCGGAAGATCTCTTGCATCTGGACGACGTCACCCTCCATGCCGGTCACCTCGCTGAGGCTCACCATCCTGCGCGTTCCATCGCTGAGCCGCTGAAGTTGAATGACGACCTGGATCGCCGAGGCGATCTGCGTTCTGATCGAGTTCAACGACATTGGAAGGCCCGACATGCCGACCATCTGTTCGAGCCGGCGAATGGCGTCGCGCGGAGTGTTCGCGTGAATCGTCGTCATCGATCCTTCATGGCCCGTGTTCATGGCCTGAAGCATATCGAACGCCTCCTCGCCGCGCACCTCGCCGATGATGATGCGGTCGGGGCGCATGCGCAGCGCGTTCTTGACGAGTTCCCGCTGGCGGATTTCGCCCTTGCCCTCCGCGTTCGGCGGACGGGTTTCGAGGCGGCTCACATGATGTTGCTGGAGCTGAAGTTCGGCCGCATCCTCGATGGTAATCAGGCGCTCCTTCGGAGAGATGAACGTGGATAGGACGTTGAGCATCGTCGTCTTGCCGCTGCCAGTCCCTCCTGAGACGATCATCGAGACGCGACCGTGGACGGCGGCCTTCAGCACCTCCGCGATCGAGGGTCGCAGCGCGCCGACCTCGATCAGGCGATCCATCGAGAACGGGCGTTTCGAGAATTTCCGGATGGAGACCTGCGGGCCATCGACGGCGACGGGCCGGATCGCCGCGTTGACGCGGGAGCCGTCCGGCAGGCGGGCGTCTACCATCGGCGAGGACTCGTCGACGCGACGGCCGACCTTCGCGACGATCTTTGTGACGATACGCAGAAGGTGCGCTTCGTCCTTGAACCGAACGGTGGTCGGCTCAAGTTGGCCCCCTCGCTCAACATAGACGGACTCGTGAGAGTTGATCAGGATGTCACTGATCGTAGGATCCTTGAGCAACGGCTCGATCGGGCCGAGTCCGACCATCTCATCAAATACCTCGTCGGCAAACGTCTCGAATTCGGTCTGGTTGAGTGGAATCCTCTCGGTTTTCACGTATTCCGAGACGAAGTTGCGGACGTGGCGGTTCAGTTCGTCGGCGGGAATTTTGTCGAGAAGCGCGAGATTGAATTCGTCGATGATTTTTGCGTGAAGCTTCACCTTCTCGTCGATGAGGGCGGGCCGGCTGACCTTGGGTACTGCAACGGAGGCGATCTCCTCCGACCGGGAGGGGACAGGCTCGCTGGCAGGGGTCGCATCCGGTTCGACAGCACGCCGCCAGCGCCCCGAGATGATCGGCTTCACTGGGAGCCTCCCGCGTTGCTTGAGACGGTCGTGAGGTGCGGCCGGGCGTCGCGGGCGCGCTGGTCGATCCACTCCGCGACCTTGGCGATGTCCCGTGCCGAGCGACTTCGGGGAGCGGATGCGCTGAGCGACCGCCCCAGGTTGACGGCTTCCTCGGCCTGTCCGGCATCCTGGCGCACGAACAAGACGGTCTGCTGGTTCAGCACGGAGGTGATATCGCGACTCTGGACGGCGCCGCCGAACCAGCGTTGCTCAAAGCGGCTGATCACAGTGGCAATCCGACTGGGCGGCACGGAGAGCGCGGTGAGGCGGCGCACGCGCTCGGCGGCGCGCTTGATGGAGGGCACCGTCTGCCTGGCGGACACGACCACGGCGTCAGACCCGCCGAGCAGGTTTCCCAGCCAGGAAAACCATATCCATGGCAGATCAATATGAATGAGATCGTATCGCAGAGACAGTGCATCGAGGAGCGTGAAGACAGCAACCTCGCCCTGGCCGGCGAGATCGATTTCGCTCGGAGCGCTGCAGAAGAAATCTACACCGGACGAATGAGTTGTCTTCAGCAGCTCGATCAGATGACTGTCCAGCCGGTTTGGATCTGCGGTGATCTCGGCCAGGTCGAAGCGCGGCTCGATGTCGAGGAAGTCCGGGATGGAACTGTGGTCCAGATTGAGGTCCAGAACGGCCACGCGCCGGCGTTGATGGCCTTTCCGGGAGGCGAGCGCGATGGCCGTCTCGGCCGCGTGCGTCGTATTGCCGACGCCGCCTCCGGCGGGGAGGAAACTCACGATTGCAGCGGCATGCGCTTCCGCCGGTGCTCGGCCTCGCGTGAGCCGGCGGAGAGCTTCGTCGATGTCGGGCGCGAGTGACTGCCACCTGACCCATTCGCCGGTCGCGGATCGCACGAGGTCGCGGTAGATCTCGGCGGGCAGAAGATCGCTCGCGACGATCAGGAAAGGCCCGTCCGGCTTTCGGCTGATGGCCTCGATCATCCCGCGCAAGTGGCTCTGGTCGATGCCCTCGTCGTTCAGGAAAATATGCGTGACGTGTTTGGGGAGGGGCGCCGTCGAGGTGGCGAGGCTCTCCGGTGCGACCGCGGTGATGTCGAAGCCGCGCTGCCGCAGGAGATCCTGGAGGCGCGCGGTGCGCTCGGTGCCGGACCGTCCGATCAGGAACGCGGCGAAGCCCGCGTTGCGCCGCGCTTCAGCAGAGCTTGTCCCTTCCTTCGCGCCGCCCCGCAGCAATCGTGACAGGCCCGCCATGTCTGCTTGCCCACTCGTTGGTTGCCTTCAATTAGCAGCGCCCCGCTTCACTACGTGCCCGTACGAGCCAATTGCGGCACCCTCGGCCGAGATCAACTCCTGCAGGCGCGAGGGCTTGCCGGGATTTTTGCTCTTCGGAAGCTCGGTCTGGCCACCCAGGAAATAATCCGCGTCATTCGTGGGCATGCGAGTGTCCAGCGGTGTGGCGAGGGGCTGCCCTGGCTTGCTCGGCTTCACCAGATGAGGCGTGACGATGACCACCAACTCCGTGTCGCGCTGGCGAAACTCCTTGCTGCTGAACAGCGCGCCGAGCACGGGGATGGAGCCGAGCCAGGGCAATTGCTCGAGGTTCTTCTCGTTCACGGCCTGCAGGAGGCCGGCGATCGCGAAGCTCTGTCCGTCGCGCATCTCGATATTGGTGCGGGCGCGGCGCTTGGAGAGCCCTGGAACCGTCACGAGACCGGTGTTGACCGAGATCGCCGGGTCGATCTCGCTCACCTCCGGTTCGAGCTGAAGATTGATGAGACCGTTGCTCAAGACGGTTGGAGTAAATGTGAGGCGGACACCAAACTCCTTGAAGGTGACCGTGATGGTCGGAACGCCGAGCGCGCCACTGCTCGACGCCGTCGGGATCGGGTATTCACCGCCGGCGAGGAATTCCGCTGGCTGCCCGGACGACGCCACAAGGTTCGGCTCAGCCAGGCGCCTGGCCAAACCCTGCGTCTCGAGAGCGCTGATGAACAGATCAACCTTGGCACTGTTGCTGTTGATCAAGCGCGCGGCGAACTGGCCGAACTGCGGTGCGGCGACCGTGCTGAGCGCGGCGCCCGCGACGGCCGGAATGGCGTTGCTCAGAAGGCCGATGCCATTCCCTCCAGGGGCCGTCGTCAGGGCTTCGGGCGTTGCGGCCACGGTCCCGGACCGACCCGCGACAGACCGATTCGTTCCTTCCCAGCGCACGCCCAAGTCACGGCCCGCCGTGCGGTCGATCTCGATGAACCGCACCTTGAGCATCACTTGCTGAGTGGAGCGAACCGTCGTCATGTTCATGACGCCGCCCGGCGCGAGATTGCTGGCGAGCGCCACGGCGCGATCGGCCGCGACCGCGTCCTCGGCGGTCCCGGTCAGAACCGCCTTATCGCCCTCTGTGGTAAATCTGACGCCCCTGGCTCCTGAGCCGCCCAAGACCTTCGCGCCGATGTTGCCGGCATCCAGCCCCACTTCGACATCGACGACCCCGATCACCTTCTTGTTCGCGTCGACCAAGGAGACGTTCGTCGTCCCGACTTCCTTGCCGAGGATGTAAAGTGTCTGATCGCTGAGTGGGATCACCTCGGCAATTTTCGACGCGCCGATCAGAATATCCGAGAATGGTGCGACAACGCGCATGGTCTGAGACTTGTTCACCGGGACGCGCACGCGCGTAACGGTAATCGTCTCGCCTGCAGCGGGTGCTGATCGCCGCATGCTCCCGTCTTGCGCTTGTGCAGGCTCACCGTTCCATCCGATCAGAAATAGCGCCGCCAATCCGGCATACCTGCTGCGCCACGGTCGCATCAATCTAACCCCATTCACGAAACCCATAATTGGGGCAATCGATTGCTACAAGGCTAGCGACCGTGGTGAACGCCTCTTCAAAGCGCTTCGGAGCGGAGGTGGTGCCTTTTTGCCACCGCTCCGGCCGGTCGGTCGGCGCGCTACCGCTATCGTGGGTGCATCTCCTGTCCGAGCCCGCAACTTGAGCCAAAAAAGACTCTGCGGCGGCAGTCCAGACACACCCCTGTGCTCAACGACTCTCAATGACTACACTATACTGCTCTCTGCGGACACCATCCCGCACCACATTAACTGTGCGCGTGGCATCCCTGACGATGGGCGCCGGCTGAGCTGTCAACACGGGCAGGTCCTGCTGAGCTCGCGAGCGCTTGAGTTCTTCGATGCGGGCCTCCAACCGCGCGATCCGTTCTTTGGCATCGTCCTTTGGTCCCGCGATCTCGGGCCGTCCGAGATCCGCGACGGTCACGCGTGACGGCGTGTCCGAGGTCGCATTCCCGGCCTTGTTGAGGATCAATGACAGGCGCCCGACGCCCTGAGCGAGAATAATTTTTTGGGCCTGCACTGGGTTGAGTTCGAGGGTCACGGCGCGCGCGACGGTCGGCTTGTCGGCGTGGTCGTTCGCAAGTTGATCGATCGCCAGAACCTTCACATTTTGGAGCAGGATGTCGGCAAAGCCCTTCGACTCACGCGCCTCTTCATCCCGAGTAAGTACGACGTCGACCCTGTCGTTGGGAAGGATGAAACCAGCCACGCCTCGCACATCGTCGACGCGCACGGCGACAGCGCGCATCCCTTCTTCGATGAGTGTCGACAGCGTCGCCCGCTGTCCGGGCCCGGTGATCTTACCCGCGAGGACAACCTCGTTCCGCGCGATCGACGAGAGGACCACACGACGCTCCCCACGCAGAAGTTCATCCCTCGTCGCGAATGATCCTTCGAGGCGCGTCTCGGATGGCCAGTCAATCTCTGTCGTGTTCTCGGGGGTCAGTTGCGTTCCGAAAGGCAACGGCTGTGTTGCGACGACGATCGTGTGCGCCGGCAGTGGGGCGGGACCGACCGACGAAACGCTCATGAGATAGCTGCGGGCGAGGAAGGCCGCCGATCCTCCTAAAGCCAATGCCAGTACCAGGGTGAGAGTGGAGCCCAGTCGCATAACCTTCCCCACAAACAGAGATCGCTGCCAGCAGTGAAGGCATGACCTGCATCCGGCAGCTAAGAACCAATCCCGGGCCAGCTAGTGCAAAACCTGAATCAGCCCGCTTCCACAGTATCCATGAAGGAGTGGTCAGCCAGGCCTCTGGGCCCTTCAGCGAACTCGCCGTCGACTAAGCGAAAGCCTTTGTAACGGAAAACCAATATGCTCAGCGTCTCCACAGATGTCGCCGGAAGGTGACTCGCAAAGCGCAGCCTTGGCATATTAGTTTGGCAGAATGGTAGTGTAGCTGCCTGAAATCGTGGCGAATGCGCTGACAGGATGAGTTCGCTGAGACCATTACGAGCGCGTCTCAGACCCGAGAAGCCTGATCCGCTTCTTGAGTTGCTGCAACCCTGTCGTGCCGTTCTCAGGCTTTTACGGCAGTGCGCTATTCAGAGCCGTCCACTTGCCGTTGATCCAAGTGCCAACGCCGCCAATGGTCGCGATCACCGCAACGAGGAGGATCCCGAGAAGGACAGTGTACTCCACCAGGGCCGCCCCGTCCTCGTCCCGGAGAAACTTGCTCAACCTGTTCATGTCATCCTCCCATTCTGTCCCGTGGCGATCATGCATCCCATAGCTGTGCCCGGCAGCGATTGCTCTTTCGTGAGTTGCTGCAATCCCGCCGGGTCGTTCTCAGGCTCTGACTACTTCAGTGCGCTATTCAGAGCCGTCCACTTGCCGTTGACCCAAGTGCCAACGCCGCCAATGGTCGCGATCACCGCAACGAGGAGGATCCCGAGAAGGACAGTGTACTCCACCAGGGCCGCCCCGTCCTCGTCCCGGAGAAACTTGCTCAACCTGTTCATGTCATCCCCCTGTTTGCACTCCGACGAGATCGGGCCCTGGAATTTTGTGCCACAGCGTACCGGCGTCGGTGTGACCTGATTAACACTATCTTAACCGGCCTGTGTCAAGACCTAGTGTGGGGATAACTGATGGACCGCAGGCGATTTAGTACATACTACATTTGAATTAGGGCGTTCTAAGATCCAAATCACAGACTTGTTTGAGCAAGGGTGACGCTGTTATGAATCGGCTGCCGGCAGTTCAGTTTGCGGGAATCTGCGTTTGCGCGATAGTGCTGGCAGCCGATCAAGTAGCGGCTCTGGCACTGTGGTACTGGCCGAATTCGCCCACCATGTGGTGGATTAGTTTAGAGTTACTGAGTTTTCTGAAACTTGGACAGCACCCCGCGTCTCCGGTCCGTTCCCTTTTCTCGGAAGGTTCCGCCGCACTTGCGGCTGGAATAATTAGCCTAGCTCTTTTGGCCTACTACCATCGCTCTCGGCTTGTTCTGGCGATCCTGTCAAATTGCTGCTTCGTCGCCGTCTTGGGCCTAGCGTACTCCGTATTCGCGCAGTTCGGGACTTCGGAAATGGCGTCGTTGGCTCCTCGCGCCGTCCTGTTTGACTGGGATGGCGCGGCGGCTTCGATCCTGGCGGGCATAGCTCTTGCGGCCTTCATGTGCAGCCACCTGTCGTACCTGCGCTCGTTCGTAGGCGATGCGACGAGCGATAGGTGAGCACCAGGGAAATGCAGTCAGCCTCGTTCGGTCATCCGATCGCGAGTCGCATTGATTGCTGACAGTCGCCGTGTTCCGTGGCTCGTATTGCGGCGCGGTGATCACCCGCCGCGCGACGAGAGTCCGTGACACGCGGGCGATGTTGATCGGAACAAACTGGTGCTCCACGCTTGACTGTGGGCGACGTGGCGGGTTGAAGTTGTCTTCAAGGCGACGAGCGCGATGGCCAGAGGGATGTTGGGGGCACGTGTGAGAGCATTGATGATCGCGGCCGTTCTCGGCTGCACGGTGGGCGGGTGCAACTCGGCTTTATACGTCGATATGAAGGACACTGTCGACAGTTCCAGCGGCGAGGCGGTTGCCCACAATCTGGCAATGCACGTGATTGATCCTTGGCCTGAGCATGCCAGAAACACCAACATCGGCGGCAATGGTGTTCGCACTCAGGCGGCCGTCGAGCGCTACTGCCGAGATCAGATCAAGACAGCGCCTCAGGGGAGCTTCGCCGCAGGATCAGCGCCAGGCGGCGGCGGCCTCGCCATTAATCTCGGAAGTTCCGCTCCCTCTGGGCCGGAAGCGAATGGGGAGGGCAAACGCCAGCGTGGTTGTGTCTAGAGCATTTTCGCTTCAGGTAGACGCATTCGATGCTGCTCTGCCAAGGGCATGCGGCTTAATGTGAGTCCACGTAGGTCGAAAATGCTCTAGTAGGCTGGGATTCGCCTGATCGGGGGAACTGTGGTCTGCCTTGGATCTGCTGGAGTTTTCGGGCGGGCGTTCAGCCGATCGGTGCTGAGCGGCCCGGCGCCGCCCGATCGGGTTGTCAGGCGGTGTGTCCAGTATTTGCCGGCACGTCGCTGCCCCTGTGTGGCGGGTTCCTCGCAGGCCTGGCCTCGTAGGTCGGCGGGAGCTCTGGTGAGCGCGCCGGTTCGCAGAGACGGTGCCCGCCGGGCGCTTCAGGAGACCCGGCGAACCGGTAGGGTGGAGGGCGAAGTTGGGCAGTGCGGACTCGGTCAGCTGGTGCATGCCATGGCGGGACGTTTGACATCGGACAGCAATGCCGGTGGCAAGCGTTGTTCGGACGAGGAGCACGGCGTAGCGCAGGTGACGGGGTCCAATCTGCTTTCGGCGGCAGCCACTCCCGGCGTGGGTTTTCTGCGCGGTGTGGCCGGGGTGCGAGTGTGCAGCCGCTGCAGGCCGGCGCCGGTCATCATCGTGCTCCTCGCCGCACTGGCGGCTGCGCCGCGCTCCCCGCGCGCGCAGGGCGCCGGCGAACTTCTCCCGCAGGTGGGGGAAACACTGAGCGAATTCCAGGCTCGACTGCGCGGCTCGCCTGCTGAGGCTGGCTCACAGCCAGGCATTGTGACGATCACAGCCGACGCGAAGGGCCATTTCACCACCGATGGCATTATCAATGGCGAGAAGATCCGCCTCTTAGTGGATACGGGGGCCACGACTCTGGCGCTGTCGCACCGAGACGCGGAGAAGATCGGCATCCGCTTGTCGCCGAACGACTATCGCGGGCAGGTCATGACGGCGAATGGCCGGACGGCGGTGGCTCCGATTACGGTTCGTCAGATCCAAATCGGCAACATCGTGATGAGGGAGGTCGATGCGGTGGTCATGAAGCCGGACGCCATCGAGGTCAGCCTCCTGGGCATGTCGTTCCTGGCGCGCTTGAGCGGATTCGAGACATCCGGGCGAACGCTCACCCTGAAGCAGTAGCCGAGCCGCTGACAGCCCGCGCCCTTGCGGCGCGGGTGCTTGGCTGGTCGTGGCATCCGCCGCTCACGGTGCTCCATATCTGTCCCGTTCATCCTTTCCGGACGAGCACAGGTCGAGAATAGCGCTCCTCGTGTCTCCGTCGCTTCAGCGCGATCGGACATTGTTTTCTGAGATGGCCCCAGGGGAGAGCAGGGTAGTAGGTCGTCGACCAGGGCTCGAATCGGCGAGCAGGAGCCGGGATGATCGGAGCCCGGTATGTCACCACGGGCTCCAGTCCCGCCGGCAGCTCATCGTTGTGTTCGACGAACAGATCGGCGGCTTGGGCAGCGCGAGGGACCGCTTGAAGCCCAAGAGCTGCCATGAGAATGACCACAACGCGCATCAACTTCCCCCATCTTTGGCTAGGATGCCCTATTCCGCATCGCTGGGAAAGACCTCTGCCGCCGAGTGGGTTCGACACGGACAAGAAAGATCAAGCCCAATGCAGCTTCTTTCCCTGGTTTTCCCGGCGATCATGGCCTATGCGGCAGCCAGCGATCTCCTCACCATGAGGATCCCGAACTTCATTTCGGTGGCTCTCATCGTCATTTTTTTCGGACTGGCGATCCTCGTGGGCGTGGATTGGAGTACCGTGGCATGGCATGCGGCCGCCGGGGCGACGATGCTCGTCGTCTGCTTCCTCATGTATGCGCTCGGCTGGATCGGGGGCGGCGACGCCAAGCTCGCCGCAGCGACCGTGCTCTGGCTTGGCTTCACGCCCGTGTTGTTGGATTACCTGCTCATTGTCGGCCTCGTGGGCGGGATGATGGGAGTGCTGTTTCTGTCGATCCGTCGCTTCCCCCTTCCAGCTTTCGCACTCACGTGGGAATGGCTGGTGCGGCTCCATGACAAGAAGGCCGGTGTTCCGTACGGTATTGCATTGGCGGCAGCTGGTCTGGCGGTCTACCCGGATTCTCTCCTGTCGCTGAAGCTCCTAGGCACAGTGTAAGGACGCGCGGTGAAGGAATCGCGCTCACTCCGGAGACGCGCGGGATCTGGAGCGGCTTGCAACGCGCCCGGGCCTGCAGATGCTCCGGGGCGACCACCCGCGCGCGAGCCGGGTCGAGCACCGTCGGTGCGGCTGCCCCGGCAGGTTCCGGCGACCGGTCGCGCCAGGCCCCGCGGATGGTGTCGAGAGACCTCGTCTGCGGGACTTCGGCGCGATCGGGGCGCCGGATGTGCGAACGATAATCCGGGTGCGGTCGCGTGTCTCGTGCGCGAGACAGGAACTATCCAGCGTGGGTGACCTTCCAACGGCTCTTCGTCCCCTCCGTCGCGGGCCATAGCTCATGGGAGAGAGGCGGATGCAATCGCCTGGTCAGCATCAGCCGCCCAGCTGGTCGAGCACCGCCTGTAGGATGTTGGAGTAGTTGTCCGTCCAGGGACGGCGGTCAGGATCCGCGAGCACACGCCGCCAGGACGGATCCTGCAGGAGGGACCCGAGGTGGGCCGGATCACGCGCAAGCACCAATAGCTTGACGGCGGCACGCATCGTGCCGAGGTCGGAGACGCCGGTCTCCTGGATCAGCCACGCGGTCAGACCGAGATCGGCACCGACGCGTGCCAGAATGCGGCTCAGGTCGAGGTGTCGATTCGAGATGTGGAATAGGAGCACGCCAGTTCGGTCGAGCTTCGACAGGGCGAGGCGGACGGCTTCCTCGGTGAGGAGATGGGCCGGGATCGCGTCCGACGAGAAGGCATCGAACAGAATAAGGCCGAGGTCAGCGGGCTGTTCGGCCAAGGTGCGGCGGGCATCTCCTAGCACGATCGGCATCGCGGGACCGCACTCGGATAGGAAGCGGAACCGAGCGGGGTCCCGCGCAATACGGATCACTGCGGGGTCGATCTCGAGAAAGGTCCAAGTCTCACTCTCCTGCGCCGCACAGGCGAGGCTGCCGCTGCCGAGCCCGATCACCGCAACACGACCGAGGCTACCGCCCCGAGCGGCGCGGACCGACCGGATCGCAACTCCCATCGGCCCGGCGGGGGCGTAGTAGAGCAGAGGCTCGGGCCGGCGGTCGGCCGGTGTGCCATCGTCCTGGAACAGCCGCATCGCCCCGTGCAGGGTGGTGCCATGCTTGAGCAGGCGGAAGCGTCCGTCCGGTGAGGTCGCGACTGAGTGGACTCCGAAAAATGATCGGACACTCTCGTCCACTGGCCGGCTGCCCACGCCGATGAAAGCGACGAGCGCCGCGAGGCCGGTCACAGTGGTCTGGAGCGGCGCCTTCCACGGCACGAGCAGGAGAATGCAGAGGGCGAGGATCGTGCGCGTCCCAACACCGTCTGCGCCGGTGACGAGGCCGCTGGCCACGACGAGCGCGGTGAGCAGTCCGCACACCAGGGCCGCCCGCGCGATCGCGCGCGCCTGGTCGGTGCGCACGCCGAGGAAATTCCCAGGCCGGCAGATCAGCGCCGCCCCGAGCAGGAACGGGTATTCCAGCACGCTGGAGAACAGGTGCGGCGCGAGGAGCCCGCAGGTGACGCCACCGAGCACACCCCCGAGCGCGATGCAGATGTAGTACTCGGTCAGATGCGCCGGCCCGGGCCGCACCCGATAGAGCGCCGTGTGGCAGAGACAGGCATTGACGAAGAACAGCCCGAGATGCAGGCCGAGACTGGCCCAGAGCCCCGGATTCACCAAGAGACTGAGGATCGCGAGCGCCGTGCCCCAGGCCTGGAGCGGCGCGAGCCAGCGCACCATGCGCGCGGCCCCGTCGCGGAAGGCGATCACAAACGTGAGCAGAAACAGCGCCAGGGGCACGACCCAGAGCAGCGGCGCGGCCGCCACATCTGTGGAGATATGGGCGGTGACCGCGACGAGGAGCCCGGACGGCACGAAGGCGAGCCCGACCCAGGCGGCTCGGCAGCGCCATGTTGTGGGTGCCCCTGACGCAGCGGTGTCGCTTTGGCCCGCCTGACCGGTTACGCAGCCGGCGCAGGTGACCAGGGCGGCGAGCATCGCGAAGCCCACCGCCCAAGCCACAGCCTGAAGACGCAGCGAGGCCAGTGGCTCGATCAGCACCGGATAGGCGAGGAGCGCCGCGAAGGACCCGATGTTGGAGGTCGCGTACAGAAAATAGGGATCGCGGGCGCGCGGGTGGTTGGAGCGGGCGAACCACGCCTGCAGGAGTGGCCCATTCGCCGCCAGCGCGAAGAAAGGCGGCCCGATCGCGACCGTGAAGAGGCCGAGCACCCAGAGCGCCTCGCCCTGCGCGGGCGGGTGCTCCCACCCGGTCGGCAGGTGGAACGGCAGGGTCAGGAGGGCCGCGGTCATGAGTGCGAAGTGGAGGGCGACGGCTCTCCGGGGCGCGAGGAAGCGGGCGAGCAGGTGCGCGTAGAGGTAGCCGCCGAGCAGGGCCGCTTGGAAGAAGACGAGGGCCGCCGACCAAGTGGCAGGCGAACCGCCGAAGATCGGCAGCACCATCTTGGTGAAGAGCGGCTGAACCGAGAAGAGCAGGAAGGCCGAGAGGAACAGGGCGGCGAGCGTCACCCCGAGGTATCCCGTGTGGAGTCTCACGGAGCCGCGCGCGTTAGATGCGACGGAATTCAGGATGGGCGCCACCGCGTGTGTCTCCTTGACGGGAGCGGCCATGATGACCGTCAATGCAGGACGCTCTAGAGAACAAGTTCCGGGCGGGACGTCAATCAATAGCGATTGCCGGCCACCGGCTGGTACATCTGTCATGCGCACCATCCGGTCCGATCCGGCTGACGCTGTCTGCGGGGACTGGTCTGTTCACCAAGGCATTGGGTGATGAATCCACACCGCCAATCGATTGGCGCGCGCCAGGTTCGAACACCAGCGGAACTGGAGGCGGTCTGATGAGGGGCAGCCGGTTTCTCGGCGGCATCGTCTCCCGGATTCACCTGCCACACAGGCCGGTGTCGTGGATGGTCACGGGCGCAACAACGGAAGAGTGAGCTGCGAGGCGGGCGCAACGTGCGAAGGGCAGAGCGAGCGTGGCTGGCGGGCCTTTCAGTGGCAGCCTCAGAAAACGATCACGCACGAGAAGCACGTGTGGCCGTATGGCAAGCTCGGTTCTCAAGATCGTATTCGACGAGCATTGCCTGCTCTTTCAAGATGGGAAGATGCTGAGTCGCCTTTTGGTGTGCAGGGCGAATTGCGACCCTATGATGTTCGAGACGGTCCTCCTGTTCAATCAAATCCGCCGCTCGCCTCGTCTCGTCGAGTTGTGCCTCGATGAGGCCCATGAGTTCGCGCGGGAGCTCGTCAACGCGGTGTACTACGCCAAGACACCTCCTTCGTGCTCAAAGAGGCCGTGCGGGTGACCATCAACGTGGTCGCGAATGGTGGCCACATCGAATTCGTCCGCGCGGACGCCCGAGTCGAGCGGTTCCTCGGCACGAGCGTGATCTGGCGCGTCATCGAAGGGCTGCTGCTGGCGCTCGGTAACGCGAGCCCGATCGCTGCGCATTGATTGCCGGCCTTGGCTGGTGCCTAGTCTGTGGTGTACGGCATCGCAGCCGCGCGGAGGGAACTCGGTTCGAATGTCAGCAGAGCCCTGGTGTGGTGCTTCGTCGAACCTGGCTTGAAGAGACGCGTCATGGGACAGGTTCTTCACGGCAACGCCATACGCCTACATTCTGGTTCGCTCCGGAGACCCCACATGATGCTTGATAGCCTAGCAGGCACGCATGATGGTCTACCGTCTCGCGGCGCTTGCTGCTGATAGTGGGATGCCAAGGATGCGGCAACAGATGCTCACCGAAAGAGCGGCTGGGGATGTCGGTCTTGCCTCTCTTTTTTCCCAGGCTCTGACCCTGCTGGTCGGGGCGCTCTTTATTATCACGACTGCGAACGCGGGTAGCGTCAGACGTGAGCTGATTGCAGGTGAGGAGGGCTGGGTATTTGAAGAATTCGGGAAAGACCTTGCGGTCCTTCGGGCTTCTCTGATGGAGCGAGGCGGGATTTCTCCGGGGCTCATCCTCTTTGCATGCAACAAGAACACTTGGCGAATGCGGGTAATTGTTCCGCAAGACACGTCTCAGCAGCAGCAAAGCGCTCCGATGCGGGGGCAGTTCATGTCGCGAACCAGAGGATTCAGAGGTTCGAAGGATACCTCGACAAATCTTGCAGAAGCGAGGGTACTTGGCGGCGGATCTTTCGAGCTGGTCGAAAATTCCTTTAGTTACCAAACTGTCCGGGATATCACTGCAAGTTTTCGAAAATCAGCGCGCTTGATTGAGCTTGCAATTCGTCAGGAAAATGATGCAGGAAGTTTTGAGAAAGTTCAGACTATGACCATTTTCCTCGACCAAACTGCTGAAATGGTGCTCGCAAGCAGTGCCTTCCTGTATGCCTGCTCAAGAAATTCATGAGGCGGCTTAGGGCTTTTTGAGAACCGTTGTGACCAGACTGGCGGCGGCAAGTGGGTGCTGATCGAGGTCGAGGCCAACCCGGTTTGCCAGACCGTGCTGCTGCAGGTGCAGCGCATCTTCTGTCGGTGCGTGCGGACGGGCAAGGTGCCCGAGGTCTTTGGAGATCAAGCTCCGAAGGCGAAGCTGCCGGCCGTAACCGTCGTCGACCCGACCGCCTCGAATGCCTGGGCGGAGTACGCAGCGGTGTTTGCCAGAACGTGCGCCGTGCACGCGAAGCACGAGAGCGCCAGGGCGGTGCTGAAGGCGCTGGCTCCGGAGGACGCGAAAGAAGCCGCCGGTCACGGCCTTTGTACCCAAGCGCTCCCGGGCGGGCACGATCAACTTCGAGTTCGTGGCGCAGGGAGGCCAGCATGCGCCTGTCCAGTAGCGCCATCGGTCAGCTCGCCGGCGCGTTAGCCTAAGCGCGGGCCGAGCTCACCAACCCAGTCAAAAGTCTGTCGGCCGTCTTGGACCGGCCGGGAAGGGGAGGGGGTAGATCGTATCGCTACGCGCCGCTCTCGGCGGGGCTCGACATCCTCCGAAAACCACTCAGCCAGCACGCGCTCGGATCGCGGTAGGGACGCTCATCACTGAGCGCCCTCCGGCACAGATCCGAGCGGGCCCAATTCGGGCACTCGGCTCCCACCTCGGGTGTTTGACGGCAAAGCGTTCGCTCGGCCACGGGTGGAGAACGCGGGGCCGGGGCACACTCAGCCTGCGCCACCAGGGCAGGCTGATGAACCTGTTGCGCCACGGGCAGGGCCGGTTCCGGTCCGGTCGTGCGGCGGCGGTGTCGGCGCTGCGCCGGGCCGCGGTCGTCCCTCGGATGAGACCAGCGTGCGTATCGAGGGCTGTAACGCGTATCATTGGGTCTTCCACTCGGCCGAGGCGGTCGTTCATCACGCCGCCCCGACGCGGGCCGCCGTGGTGCACCAGATGAGGGACGATCACCGGCCTGCGGTGTGGCTCTCCGACCGCTCCATGGCTCAACAGGGACACGCGGCAGAGCATCAGACCTGCCTGGCGCATCTGGCCCGCGACGTCGCCTTTGCAGTCGAGGTTAGCGAGAATCCGGTGCCGCTGCGCCTGCAGCTATGGCTGGGGTCCGTGTTCAACCCTGGTGGAGGCTCTCGACGCGATCGACGCGAAACGCCCTGAGCGAGGAAGAGCGGGCCACCCTCGGCGCTGCGCTTCTGGCCACCGCTGAGAAGGTAGGGGCCGACCCCGAGGTGCTGATCGCCTTCAGCACGCGGTCGCCTGAGCCGGTTGCCGACACTCCGGATCGCGAAGCTGCTGCAGCCTAGGAGGCGAACGATGCAACGCAAAGCACCGTTCAGCCGCTGCGAACGCCGTGTCTTACCCGGGCGGCTGCGGGCCGACATCATGCTGCGCCAGGAAGGCCGCTGCACCGATTGCGGCACCCGGTTGATCATTGGCTTCTTCGTTTTCGACCACCGGCCTCCATTGGCTCTGCGGAGCGAGGATGAGAATGCGAACGATTCGAACCGGCTTGCGGCGATCTGCTGGGCCTGCGACCAGCGTAAAACGCCGCGAGACCTGAGAGAGATTGCCCGCACCAAGCGACTGGCCGAGGCGCACGAGGATCATCTCGCGCGCATGCGGGACAAGATGGCCGGGCGCCGAGTGCCAACCCGCAAGGAATGGCGGGAGTTCGAGCGCTGGCTGAGTCGAGGGACGACGGCCTCCCTGAAGATGGAGGATCCTGATGCGCAGCCGAGGGATGCTCTCGACGAACAGTGAGACCTGTTGGCGGGCGGCAGATGCCGGGGGAGTGGGCCCAATAGTAGCTTGGCGACAATCTCCTCGGATTTGTGCGCTGTGCCATCTCGTCCGCCTTTTGGGCCCAAAAGACACGCATCAGGACAGGACAACCCTGTCAGATCGGATGAGAGCCGGATTATTAGAGAATGAAGTCCGCCGCGCTCAGAGCAACATGCCCGGCGAGCGTAATATAAAGATCGTGAGCTGGGTTGCCGTCCACGCGCCCTTCGACGTAGGTCAGATTCTGGCTCGCGTCGTAGCCGTAAGCAAGCTGCCCAGCACCTGTGATCGGGTTTGTGCCGACAAAGGTGAAGTGGTTAAGCTTCGTAGTCTTAGTGATGGCGTCGATCTGATGAACGTCGATCTTGTCGCCCGTGATCCAGTCCGTGATCAGATCGTGGGCCGTGCGGGTTGAATCCTTTGTACTAGCATAGACGAAGGTATCGGCTCCGCCGCCGCCCGTGATGGTGTCGGCTCCGAGCGCGCCCGTGATGATGTCGTTGGCGGTGCCGCCCCAGAGCGTGTCGGAGCCCGAGGTGCCCACGACGGTCTGCGGCTGGTCGCCAGAGAGCACGGCGATGTCACCCTCGCCATAGCCGACGAACGGAGCCGTCCACTGTCCGAAGGTGGCGCCATCGCTGAAGGTCTGGAGCGGAAGGCTCTCGAAGTCTTCCGTGATCGAGCCGGTCACGTTGTCAAACGCAACCTTTGCATCCTCGGTGTAGAAGCCGATCTTGCCCGACGTGTACGGTGTCTCCAGATCGGTGATCGTGGCCAGGCTCTGTCCGTCGAGCGTCACCGTGAACGTCGCACCGCTCTGAGAGATGTCAAAGTGGTGCTGCGTTCCGACCGGGGACGCGTAGTCGCCCGTCGCAAGGAAACGCTGGCCGCCGGGATAAGAAGGATCACGTTTGCCGATTTCCCAGCCATTCGTCTTGAATGCGACGTAGTAGAAGTGATCCGGGTCCGTGTAGTCGAATACGGCCCAGGCCGTTTCCCACGGATTCGGCGGCGATCCCGTGCGTAGCTGGGCCAGCGTAATGAAATCCGCACTGAACTGAACGTCGCTGATGGACTGATCTGAGACGACAAGTGCCGAATGAGTCTGATCTGATGAGGTCGCAACGCTGGGTTGCAGAACAAGGGCGTGATTCGATATCATGGAAACCTTCATTTACTAGTGGCTGACGAATTGCTTGCTGCGATCGTGCCTGTTCGCAAACGCGGCAGTTGTCCAGCGACTTGAGGTGCTATATATTTCTGATCTCGTATAGGTCCGAAAATTGTTTTTCCTCGACTCGCATGATGATGCTGAGAATGCATTCGCCCGTGTTCCCGGCCGTGTTGCGTCTGATTGCACGCGCCTTGCTATGGACCACCAGTGTTGGCCGTCCGGGTAACAGAGGCGTTAAGCCGTTGCGCTGACTTGATAGGGATTAGACGTGTCGGTCATCTAGGTGGGAGAGGCGTTAAGCTGCTCGCTTAAACTGCTACGCAATTACGCTCTGCGGCTTCTTCCATCTGGATAGTGAGCCCTCCGAACTGCTCGCAGGTCGCTTCCTGATTGATTTCCTCGCACGGGGGTGGTTCTTCACGCAGTTTCGTGGAAGCGGTAAGACGTCCCGCTCTGGCTGGGAGCGAGCGGCGATGCGCTGATCGCACAGGGAGAGAGCGTGGTGCAGACGATCCACACGATCGCGGTGAGCGAGGTCGCGTCCTGGGATTGGGATGGCCCCGCTTTCGGTACTGCTGGCGAACCGGTGAGTCGGCTGAGATGGGGCGGACGTTCCGCATGGGATGAATGCGCCGTGATCCGGAAGGTTCACGATGTCGCTTCCCCCGGCGGCGCTGGTCCGGCCGAGACCGCCGTCGTCGCTCACGCCTCCTTCCCACGCGGCCACGCCTGCCTCAGCCTGCGCGACGCCCTCGGCCCGATCTAGGCCGACAGCCCGTTCGCCGGCCTCCTTGCCGCCTGTAGCAAGAGCCAGCCGAATGTCCCTGGCGGCTGGCTTTGATTCTGCTGGCGTCGTTCGCCCAGAACTGGCTGATTAGCAGTACAGCTCAGTGAGGGGCAGGCCATCCAAAATGGGCAACGCACGCGGCTGAGCAGGAGGAGGGCGTGAGAGCCGCGCGAGAGGATCGGTTTGCAGGCTAACTCGAGCTGGATCCTGTCCGGCTGGGATTTTTGGACGAGACCGCCGTCACCAGCATGGAAGGCGCTGCGGCGGAGTGCGGCGGCCCGCACGGTCAGCGACCTCTGAGAGGCGATCCGGCGCGCTTTTTCGGTCGTCAAGCCATCTGAGAGTCCGTTGGGAAAGGGTGGCCAAGAGAAAATGCGGGATGATAGAGCATGTCTGCTCGTCTCGAATGGATGAATGGCCCCTCCTTGGTCTGGACCGCTGCAAATCGGCCGCGCTATGATCGTCGCAGCCAGAGATACCCGAGTGATATGACGAACGACGAGTGGCTCACCCTGGAGCCACTGCTTCCTGTCGCGGAGGGGATCGGGCGGCCCCGGACCTATCCTATTCGGGACATCATGAACGGCATCCGCTACGTGCAGCGGTACGGCATTCCCTGGGATGCCATGCCAAAGGATCTGCCGCCCGCCAGTCTCTGCTACGATTACTGGCGGTTGCTCACCGATGGCGGCCACATGGACCGGATCAACCATCATCTCGTGATGAGGGATCGTGAGAAGTCCGGGAAAGAAGCCAGTCCAACGCTGGCGATTGTGGATGCCCAGGCGGTGAAGTGTGACGCCCCGCAAGGCGAGCGCGGGTACGATGCGGCGAAACAAGTGCTGGGGCGCAAGCGGCATCTGGCGGTCGACAGCGACGGACGCCTGCTTGCGGTGATGATCACTCCGGCCAACGTTCAGGATCAAGAGGGCGGGATCCCGCTCGTCAAGCGCTTGGTTCGTCTCTGTCCCTGGATCAAGACAATCGTGGTGGACGGTGGGTACAAGGCCCGTTTCATTGAGGCGGTTCAGGCTGGCACGAGCCGTGTCGTGGAAGTGGTCGTACGGCCGCAATTTGGGAAGGGCTTTGTGCTTCTGCCGAAACGATGGCGGATTGAGCAAAGCATCGGCGCTCTCACGGTGTCGCGCCGTCTCAAGCTGGATTACGATACGCTGCTTCACATCTCGGCGGCGGCTATGCTTTTCGCCTCTATAACTCGGCTTCTCGCGTCAATCACTATGAAATGACCCTTTCCCAACGGACTCTGAGAGCCGCAATGATTTCGCGCGGCTGGATACGACGCCGATGATCCTACAGGATCGGGCACTGCTCAAATGCAGGGCAATCCCACCGAACGGCCTTCGCCGCCCGGACGTGCGAGCTGGCGGGCGAGGGCAAGCAGGTTCTATCGCCTGTCTCGGTGCTTCTGAGCGTGCCAACCACGATAAAGACGCAATACGGCACGGGTCCTGATTGGAACCTTGGCCAGCGCGATCATGGAGTCGCGCAATGCGTATTGCCGGCGCTGCATCGGGACACGGCGAATATTGGACCGACGTAGATGCTGCCGTTTGCTGTCTACGGTCCCATGGCGATTACGACGGTGCTCTGAGCACCAAATCTTGCTGCATAGCACGCGTGCTGACTTCGTAACACTCGTGGAGGAGGCGGCGCACCGCCTCCTCGCTCTCCTCATATCCCCTTGCTCGGTAATTCGCTGCCCGTGATCCCGACCAACCAGCGCGATGGTCATGGCTTGTCTTGAAAGGAACGAGTGAATGTTGAAGAGGCGGCCTTGACGATGCAGAGCGAGGCGTGCGTGGCCTCGCCATAGGGCTTGCGTGGTAGATGTCCGCTATTGATGCTTTCGGACTCTGGCGCCATGCGGCTCTGTAGCCTGAGTGTCGGTACGACTGGCGCGTGTCCCGCGTACTTCCCAAGTACGCGCCGGGGTGAACCGATCCATCACTTGATACGGTAGGACGCTCCGCTTGGCGCCAAAGATCCGCTTCAGCGGATCATAAATCTGGTCCGACACGCATCGCCCCCTTTTTCGTCACTCTAGCTTCGCGGTCAATCCGTTGGGCTTGGGCTGGGCTGGAAAACAGATTGCTCAGCGTGACGATTACCCGAGACTTGGCTTGCTCGACGTAGCTGTCCTTGCATCCTGTGACGATGCAGCTCGATACGCGGATTTTCTGCTCGACCGCAAAGCGATTAGCATCGTTCAGCGAGATTTTTACCACCTGTCCGCGGTCGCGCGCCTTGTTTGGAGGCTGGAATTCCGGTGGCAGCGCGTCGGTGACCGGCAGGATCCGGGCGATCTGGCCCGGTACGCTCTGGTGGTGCGCCGAGACCTGCACCGGCTGGCCCTCGGACACGTCGAAGAGGTAGCTTTCCGGCATGTAGGCGAGCACGAAACTTGTGCCGGTGTAGATGGAGGCCAGCCGGTTCGAGCCCGGTGTGAGGACCTCTCCGGGATTGGCGATGGCGCTGCCGATCACACCCGACACCGGGGCGGTCAGCACGCCCTCCGCATAAACCTTGCGCAAGTTCTCAGAAGCAGCCGTTATCTCGGCGAGCGCCGCCCGGTTCGACGCCAGTTCCGTGTCAAGCGAGGTTTTTTCCGACGTGATGGTCATCAGCCGCTCGGTCGCGGTGAACGAGGCCGCGGTGACCTCGTGCAGCGAGCGATTGAGCGCAAGGCCCGAGATCTTGGCCTTGTTCAAGTCGGCCATGAACTCGTTGGCCTGCTTCGCGCCGACCTGAGCGATCGGCACCATGGCAGCAACGATTGCCTTGCGAGCTTCGAGTTGAGCAATGCGTGAGGAGATCTTCGCGCGCTCGACGGAGAACTCCGCGAGGGACTTCGAGATCGACGGCGAGTCGACGACGGCCACCTTCTGGCCGGCGAAGACCGAGTCGCCGGGGCGAACGAACACCTCGCGCACCCGCGCGTCATAGGGCGTCGCCACGTAGACTCGGTCGCGGGTGACCAAGCCGTCTGCGCTCAGCACCAGACCACCATTCGAGTAATAGTAGGTTCCTGCCGCGCCACCGCCGATCACGGTGGTGCCGACCAGGAACACCCGGAACAGCTTGCCCCAGCCAACCCGGCTCGCCTTCAGTTCAGCAGACATATCTCTCTCCCACGTTCAGGCCGCGATCGATTGACGGAGGTTGCGCGCGATCAGCGCATCGGCGATCCGTACCGATGCCGTTCCATCGCCGAACGGGTTAGAGCCGCCTAGTCGACGCGGTGCATTGCCTTGCGTCAGATCGCGCGCCATCGCGGTGATGGCGTCGTAGTTGGATCCGACCAGGGTTCCGAAACCTGCCGTGACCACCTCCGGTCGCTCAGTCGTATTCCGGGTGATCAGAATCGGCAGGCCAAAGGTCGGGGCCTCCTCCTGCACACCGCCCGAATCGCTGACCACGAGCCACGCGCGGCTGAGCAGATGGACGAAATCGAGGTACTGGAGCGGCGCAAGCAGACGCACGTTCTCGATCCCGCCGAGCATTCCCATTACGTCACTGCGCACCTCCGGATTGAGATGCACCGGCAGCGCGACGACCTTGTCCCCATCCTCGGCGAGCGAGCGCAGGGCGCGCAGCACGTCCCGCATCGGGCCGCCGATGTTCTCGCGGCGGTGCATGGTCGCGAGGATCAGCTTCTTGTCGGCCGAGATCTCGGCCACGCCCGGGTCGATCGGCGCGTAGTCCTCGCCCACCTTCGTGCGCGCAAAGAGCAGCGCGTCCACCACAGTGTTGCCGACCGTAATCACAGAAGCCGGCGCGACCCCCTCGTTGAGCAGGTTGTTGGCGCTCTCCACAGTGGGCGGGAAGTGCAGGCTCGCGCTAACCGAGATCGCGCGCCGGTTGTACTCTTCCGGCCAGGGTGAATAGAGATTTCCGGTGCGCAAGCCAGCCTCGACATGCGCCACGGGAACCCGGGATAAGAACCCCGCGGTGGCCGCGGCCGAGGCCGTGATCGTGTCGCCCTGGACCACGATCCAGTCGTAGTGCGTCGCGCGGAGTGTTGCAGCGATCTGGTTCGTCATTAGGCCGAATTTCTCGGCCAGACCAGGCTCGTTCATCACTGCTTCACCATGACATGTGACAGTGATGTCGAACAGTTGCAGGAGACCGGTGGCCAATTCAATGTGCTGACCAGTCCAGTAGGCGTCGACCTGAATACCCGGATGTGCCGCAAGGGCGCGATAGACTGGGCCGAGTTTGATGATTTCGGGACGAGTCCCGAAGGCGATAAGAATACGCATGTGCCGTCCTTTGGGGCGTGTCTGGTTAGCGCGTGGCAGTCATAAAATTTTCTGGTAGGTCGTGTGTTGTTTTCGACCACACGATCGGCTTCGTTGCGAACTGTGACTCCCCGATATAGGTCTTCCACGCACGAAAGACGGCTGCCGCGTTGATGTAGAGCCCGATCGGCCAGCGGTATGCGATACCTATCAGATCATAGGTGCCGTAGACTTCGTGGCTCGCCACTACTCGAATGGTGTATCTCACAATGAGCGCGGCGAGATTTAGGTAAATCGATGCAACAAAGACCGGCTCTATCGGGTCCGGCATCTCTGATGGATCAATCAGGCCGAGCACGATCAATACGAGGAAGACAAATGAGACAGGCGGCAGGAAGTTGGTGATGATACCCTTCCGATCGCGCACAAAAAAGTATTTGTCCCAGGCATTGCCTTCCCAGCCGAGCTTGTGCGTGGCCTCGAAGTTGATGCCGTAGACCCAGCGAGTCTTCTGCTTGATGCTCGCGGCCAAGGTCTTCGGGAAGAACTCGCGCGTAGCGACGTAGTTGAGGCCGCTCGCGTCGTCAGCGGAGACCGCCGCGAAGGCCGCGCTGAATCCGGCGCGCTTGGCTTCCACCCCGAGAATGTAGTCCTCGGTAACCGTGCCCGACATCAGCACCTGCCCGCGCGTCGCAAGGAAGTACTTCAGCAACTTCTTGGTCATCGCGGTGCCGACCCCGGCCGAAGGGATCGCCGCGCCGACCGCATTTCTCACGATCATCTCGCGAGTGTGTCGTTCGGCGAATTCGTCCATATAGGTCGAGGCGACCGGCAAGCCCTTCCCGCGGCTGAGCGAGAACACCGGGACCTGAATGAAATCGTGATCCTGGCTGTACTGCGCGTAGATGGGAAAGGTACGCGGATCAATCACGTCTTCGCTGTCGTGCAGCACAGCTATATCGGGGCAATCCTCGCGCTCGAATACCTGCTGGAACATCTCGTTCAGCATCTGTCCCTTCGAGGTAGGGCCATTGAGCGTGTTGATAATGACAGTGACCCGGTCCGGGTACTTCGCCTCGAGCTCCTTTGCGACGCGCAGGGTGCCCGTGTCGTTTGGATAGACGCCAAGGAACAGGCTTACAGAAGGGTAAGGAATGCGG
Source organism: Methylobacterium nodulans ORS 2060 (assembly GCF_000022085.1). Lineage (NCBI taxonomy): Bacteria > Pseudomonadati > Pseudomonadota > Alphaproteobacteria > Hyphomicrobiales > Methylobacteriaceae > Methylobacterium > Methylobacterium nodulans. The sequence goes on along the minus strand of NC_011894.1, from coordinate 2,634,259 downwards.
GCGAGGTTCCCCTCGACCATTTTTCCAAGAACTTCCTCCTCGTGCCAATTCGCGACGAACACGGCGATTCGGGGAATGTCAGTCCTCTCGGCGAGACCAGGAAGACCTTTTCGAAGGATGCCGAATGCAATGATGTCGATGAAGGCGTCGTCAAGGGATGAAACATTGATCAGCAAACTTACGACGAGCATTACAACCAGAATGGTATCACCCATAACGCCACATCCTACGCGTGCAGAAAGTCCACGACGGTGGTGCCGGGGTCTTCTGGGATTAAACTTTTCTTAAAATCTGAGACCAGTCCAGTCAACTGGCAGGAGTACGAGTACGTACGGATTCCGACTTATCCCCTCGGACCTAGGCCTTCCGGCTTATCCATTTTCGTAGACTCTGTTGATGGCGCGGCGGTGCAGGATGAATTGCAGTAAATTTGGTATTCAGAAACAAACGGTCTAATAATGGTGACGCCATGCCGGCTTCTGGAGCATACGCCGTGTCTACAATTTTATGCTATCCAAATTGAGGTCTTGCTTCTGTGCCCCGATAACGCTCATCTCTACGTGGCGGTCCGTTCGGATCGTTGGTCGACTTGCGGCCTGTTCACCACGAATATTCTGATCGGCGCAGACGACTGGACGAGCGCAGCCGGCCGAGTCGTCAGGGCAGGCAAGTTGTCATGGCCGCTCCAGCTATCGATGATGATCTGGGCGCAGAGGATCTCCCGACTCGGAAATCCGTTGGCATGTCATCTCGACCGAATCGAGGGACGGATCGCTGCCGCCACAGTTTGACCCCGAGAGACCAACACCGCGACGGTCACGGAGCAGACGGGAGAGCATATTTGCTCCGCGGTCTGTCACATGCTCACGCCGCGCTTCTCGCATTGCTCTGGTCATGCGGTGCCGCTGCCTGCTCTGCGTACACAAGACGAGATTTGGCACCTGCCCAAAAAGCCCGAATTTCTGATGCTAGCCGGCTCTGTCAGGAGCTCGATGAGCGCGTGAACGTCTTTTTCGGCCGACCCACCGAGGGCGAATGGCGGTACTCTGGATCGACGGGACTCTCGTGAAGGTGCGCGAGGCTGGCCGCATGGTCTTCGGTGGCAGTGGGCGTCAACGTGGACAGTCGGCGCGTGGTGCCGGGCATGGACGTAAGTCCGGCCGAGGTCGAGACCGTCTGGACGGCGTTTTCAGGCCGCAGGTAAGTGACCGACAAGTCCAGCCTCAAGCTGCCGAATCTTGCGCAGGGCAGCGCCGCGCGACTGCATCAGGTCGGTCACGGCCCGTCCGAGGTCGACGTCCGAGCTCCCGTTGTCTAATTCAATTGAGTACCTTACCGGAGTACATCTTCCATTCGTATTCGTTCATTCCGTCTATAAATGCGTCCGCACGCTTGATGCCGATCAAGAAAAAATTCCGAATGAAAGCGGTTTCAATGTATTCGCAGGTTGTGCTGCTTCTGATGATCCCGCCGGATGTGTTTTCTGTGTCAAATGTAACGAATCTCGCACTATAAACCAGATTGTACTCTTTAGCAAATGAGGCAAATTCAGTTTCTGTGGGAAAAATCATTTTGTGACCTGTAAGATACTGATATCTGCTGAGACTAGGAGTCCCGCGAAAATAAACCTTTGAGCTAACAAATCTATAACTCGAGACAGATGATAAGCGGGCTCTGATCGCTTCAGAGCAAACTTTGTCTATCTTCCAATCCGCGATAAAATCGCAAGATCCTAGGAGGACAGGTAAGCCTAAAATCAGGATCATTTTTCTTAGAAAGAACAAAGGATCCACCATCTAGAAGGAATTGGTCCAGTGCTGGTTTCCGATCTCAGTGGAGGGGTCTTGGCACATCTCACCCGCTTATTAACTTAGATCATTCTGTCGCTGTGATCAAACTGTATCTACCCTGTTTCCTTCGTCTTTGTTGGGAATTGCGCATGGGGCAGCCTTCTTCCCGGCCTGCTTTTGCCCTTCCAGGGGAGTCAGACTGGCTCCGGTCATCGAGATGCGGTTCTGGCAAAGTCCGTCCGAACAGAAACAATTTTGTCATCCCGAGGGCGTGCGTGAGGACGGGTCACCCTTTTTTCGGCCGGATCACGATCAAGGCGGCGATACTTCGGGGCGCGCACCCGACGGCCCCGTGGCAGCATTGCGGTCGGAACGCTCGTCACCGGCCATGTGGGCCCTGGTCTGTTGCATCCAGCAGATCCGGTTCGCGCATCCCGAACCTTCCGCTGGCCCTCAACCGAGTAATCACCCCGTAGACGACGGCGAGGCCGTGGTGGATGCCGTTCGCCCAGAAGCCTCAGCAAGGCTCGCGGCGCACGCTCCCGCCGTCTCGGGAGTGAACTGAAGCGCGAGTTGCGTGCCCCCGGTCACCTGCACGACCAAGATCGGCATCCCGCTGCTTTGAGATCGACCGGTAGCCCATCTCTCGACCGGAAAATGGCAGTTGTCGATCCGCGTGCCCTCGGGATGCGGAGCGGTGCTGCTGCAGACCGCGCTCACCGCCAGAAGCGCACGACCCAACTCGCCCGATTGGGCAGTTGTCAGTCCGATTGGGATCACGCGGCCGCCCGCATGCACCTTCATCAGCGGCGTGGTGTCGAAACCGACCTCGACCGTGAAGCTGACTTGAGAAGGCGTCGATGACTCAGACATGGCGGGCTGAGGACTCGATGGACAAGTGAAGGCAGGATCGGCGCGCAACCGAGCGCACCTCCATTCACTGTCGTTGGGGGCGAGTCAACGCAGGCACTTGTGTTTGTCGGCGTAGGGCTCGCGGGACACACGTAGAGAGGGGTTCTCCCCCGCTGAAGACTTGTTGCCGCTCAACTAAGTAAATTCTAAACAGAGCGATAGCCTTCGGCCGAAATGCAAAGAGGCCCGGCGTACCGGGCCCCTTCGCGCTTTCGATGAGTGTCAGCCCAGGAGTGCTGGGATCTCAGGCAAGGCCGAGGTGCAGCGGGTCATACATGACCTGCGCATGCCCGGCGCTGTCCTCCGTGATCTTGAAGGCCGCGGCATCGTACGTGCCCTGGAGGTTCAGAGCCGCCGTATGCACCCCGTCGCTGACCGTGAGCACACCACCCGTGCCCTGCGCGTTCGCTGCATAGGAGGCTGAGGTTCCAGTCCCGAACAGCAGGTCGGCGAGGTCGATCTGATCGCCGGCCCCGAACCCGGTGATGCTGCCGTTGAAGTGGAAGCTGTCGTCCAGCTTCAACGTGCCGTCACCCTGGCCGAGATCAACGTGGGCCGAGGAGGCCGTGCCGAACTCGACGGTCGCGTTGCCGTCGATGACCGTGGTGCCTGAGCCGGTCACCGCACCCTCAATCGTCACGTTCCCGCCGTGCGCCCACACCGTTCCGGTATTGTCGAGCGCGCTCTTGACCACGAGGCCGCCGCTGCCGGTCGCCGCGAGGGTACCGGCGTTCTCGACCACGGTCGTGCCAGTGTCGATCACGAGGGCGTGGCTGCCGTCAGCGACGATCTTGCCGGAGGCCTCGTTGGTCAGCGTGAGCGAACCACCGCCGAGCTGGCCGGCGCCCGAGATCGTGTTGTCCACGTTCGTGAGCGTGACCGTGCTCTTGGTGCCGGCGATGGCGTTGCCATCGTCGTCCGACATCTTGACCGTGCCGCCGCCGGTGAGGGTGATGCCTTGATCGATGACCTGCAGCAGGGTGCCGCCGCCGGTCGAGTTGAGCTCGATGGTGCCGGTGTTGGTCACCGACCCGCTGAGCGGCAGCATCGCACCGTCGCTGAGGGACATGGTCCCGCTGTTGGTCACCGCCGGAGGCTGGTCGAACACGAAGTTCGCCGCGCTCAGGTCAGAGGCGTGGACGTGATCGAGTGTGATCGTCTGGCCGTCGGCGAGCGTGATCACGGCGTTCCCGGCACTGTCGTCAGCCAGGTGGGCTTGGACGTCCGTGAAGCTCGTGAATCCGCTGTAGCCGATCAGGTCGATCTTATCGGCCGCGACGTCGAAGCTGTAGATCTTGTCCTCTCCGATGGGGTTGCCGAACACGAACAGGTCCGCGGCGGTGCTGCCGGTGAGCGTGTCGTGTCCAGACCAGGCGAAGATCGGCGAGCCCTTGGCGTAAGCCTCGACGTTATCTGCGATGGTCGTCGTGCCCATGGTCCCGTCGGCGTTGGTCCAGGCCATGGTCACGTTCAGGACGGCCGCGCCGGTGTAGGTTGCCGGCGTGGTGACGCTCAGGGATGCGAGATCGGTCGTCGTCACGGTCCACGAGCCGTCGGCATTCTTCATGCCGTTGCTCAGGGTCCAGTCGGACGGGAGATCCGTGACGGTTACTGTGACCTCGGCGTGCTTACCTGTAGGATCTCCAAGCGCGAGATTGATAGGCTCGCCAGCAGTGCCCGCCGGCGCAATTTTCGTCGCTGTCTGTGCGGTAAGGCTAGCCGTATGATTCTGGAGGTCCGTGTAGCTGGCTGTTGCTCTAAAGAAGTAAATCCCCCCAGTCTCCGGGTTCTGCCCGCCCGCAGGCGAATAAGTAGAAGTTGATCCGGTTCCTGTGGATGTGCCTTTGCCCGGTTGCCAGTTCACACCATCTGTTGATCTCTCCCAAATCCACGTAACACCGGAGCTAGGAACACCGTCGGCATCCGAAAGACTTGCAGTGAGACTCGATGTCTTCCCCTGTCCGGTTGCGCTGGCTGAAATCGACACCGAGCCGGCCCGATCGACGTCGGTCACGGATGCCGTGGCCGCGCTGGTGGCTGTACCCGCGTGACCCTGGCCATCGGTGTAGGACGCCACCACCCGGAACTGCTTGCCGCTATCCGAGTAGCCCAGCGTGTAAGCCGAGGCGGTCGCGCCCGACACGTCCGTCCAGGTCGTGCCGTTCGTCGAGGACTGCCACTTGTACGTGGTTGAGCTCGGGTTGCCGTCCGGGTCGGTCACCGCACCCGCCGTGAGGGTCTGGCCCTCAGTGGCCGTGCCGGTCACCGCGCCGATCGAGCCGGCCCGATCCACGTCGGTCACGGATGCTGTGGCTGCGCTGGTGGCTGTACCCGCGTGACCCTGGCCATCGGTGTAGGACGCCACCACCCGGAACTGCTTGCCGCTATCCGAGTAGCCCAGCGTGTAAGCCGAGGCGGTCGCGCCCGACACGTCCGTCCAGGTCGTGCCGTTCGTCGAGGACTGCCACTTGTACGTGGTTGAGCTCGGGTTGCCGTCCGGGTCGGTCACCGCACCCGCCGTGAGGGTCTGGCCCTCGGTGGCGGAGCCGCTGATCGCCGCGATCGAGCCAGCCCGATCCGTGTCCACAACGGCAGAGGTCGGATCGCTGAAGACGCTGACCGTGTGGTTGTCGCCATCGGTGTAGGAGGCGACCACCCGGTAGACGTCGCCCGCGGTCTTGAAGCCGAGGTCGAACGACGAGCTGGTGGCACCCGAGACGTTGCTGAAGTCGCTGTCGCCAGCGTGCTTCACCTGCCACTGGTAGCTGACCGAGCTCGGGTTGCCGTCCGGGTCGGTCACCGCACCCGCCGTGAGGGTCTGGCCCTCGGTGGCGGAGCCGCTGATCGCCGCGATCGAGCCAGCCCGATCCGTGTCGGTCACCGCTGCCGTCGGAGCGCTCGACACCGTCACGGTGTGACCATCGGCATCCGTGTAGGTGGCGTTCACCCGGTAGACATCACCCGCCGTGGTGTAGCCCAGAGCCAGCGTCGAGGCGGTGGCACCCGAGACGTCATGGTACTGACCATCCGTCCCGAGCTTCTGCCACTGGTAGCTGACCGAGCTCGGGTTGCCGTCCGGGTCGGTCACCGCACCCGCCGTGAGGGTCTGGCCCTCGGTGGCGGAGCCGCTGATCGCCGCGATCGAGCCAGCCCGATCCGTGTCCACAACGGCAGAGGTCGGATCGCTGAAGACGCTGACCGTGTGGTTGTCGCCATCGGTGTAGGAGGCGACCACCCGGTAGACGTCGCCCGCGGTCTTGAAGCCGAGGTCGAACGACGAGCTGGTGGCACCCGAGACGTTGCTGAAGTCGCTGTCGCCAGCGTGCTTCACCTGCCACTGGTAGCTGACCGAGCTCGGGTTGCCGTCCGGGTCGGTCACCGCACCCGCCGTGAGGGTCTGGCCCTCGGTGGCGGAGCCGCTGATCGCCGCGATCGAGCCAGCCCGATCCGTGTCGGTCACCGCTGCCGTCGGAGCGCTCGACACCGTCACGGTGTGACCATCGGCATCCGTGTAGGTGGCGTTCACCCGGTAGACATCACCCGCCGTGGTGTAGCCCAGAGCCAGCGTCGAGGCGGTGGCACCCGAGACGTCATGGTACTGACCATCCGTCCCGAGCTTCTGCCACTGGTAGCTGACCGAGCTCGGGTTGCCGTCCGGGTCGGTCACCGCACCCGCCGTGAGGGTCTGACCCTCGGTGGCGGAGCCGCTGATCGCCGCGATCGAGCCAGCCCGATCCGTGTCCACAACGGCAGAGGTCGGATCGCTGAAGACGCTGACCGTGTGGTTGTCGCCATCGGTGTAGGAGGCGACCACCCGGTAGACGTCGCCCGCGGTCTTGAAGCCGAGGTCGAACGACGAGCTGGTGGCACCCGAGACGTTGCTGAAGTCGCTGTCGCCAGCGTGCTTCACCTGCCACTGGTAGCTGACCGAGCTCGGGTTGCCGTCCGGGTCGGTCACCGCACCCGCCGTGAGGGTCTGGCCCTCGGTGGCGGAGCCGCTGATCGCCGCGATCGAGCCAGCCCGATCCGTGTCGGTCACCGCTGCCGTCGGAGCGCTCGACACCGTCACGGTGTGACCATCGGCATCCGTGTAGGTGGCGTTCACCCGGTAGACATCACCCGCCGTGGTGTAGCCCAGAGCCAGCGTCGAGGCGGTGGCACCCGAGACGTCATGGTACTGACCATCCGTCCCGAGCTTCTGCCACTGGTAGCTGACCGAGCTCGGGTTGCCGTCCGGGTCGGTCACCGCACCCGCCGTGAGGGTCTGGCCCTCGGTGGCGGAGCCGCTGATCGCCGCGATCGAGCCAGCCCGATCCGTGTCGGTCACCGCTGCCGTCGGAGCGCTCGACACCGTCACGGTGTGACCATCGGCATCCGTGTAGGTGGCGTTCACCCGGTAGACATCACCCGCCGTGGTGTAGCCCAGAGCCAGCGTCGAGGCGGTGGCACCCGAGACGTCATGGTACTGACCATCCGTCCCGAGCTTCTGCCACTGGTAGCTGACCGAGCTCGGGTTGCCGTCCGGGTCGGTCACCGCACCCGCCGTGAGGGTCTGACCCTCGGTGGCGGAGCCGCTGATCGCCGCGATCGAGCCAGCCCGATCCGTGTCCACAACGGCAGAGGTCGGATCGCTGAAGACGCTGACCGTGTGGTTGTCGCCATCGGTGTAGGAGGCGACCACCCGGTAGACGTCGCCCGCGGTCTTGAAGCTCAGAGCCAGCGTCGAGGCGGTGGCACCCGAGACGTCATGGTACTGACCATCCGTCCCGAGCTTCTGCCACTGGTAGCTGACCGAGCTCGGGTTGCCGTCCGGGTCGGTCACCGCACCCGCCGTGAGGGTCTGACCCTCGGTGGCGGAGCCGCTGATCGCCGCGATCGAGCCAGCCCGATCCGTGTCCACAACGGCAGAGGTCGGATCGCTGAAGACGCTGACCGTGTGGTTGTCGCCATCGGTGTAGGAGGCGACCACCCGGTAGACGTCGCCCGCGGTCTTGAAGCTCAGAGCCAGCGTCGAGGCGGTGGCACCCGAGACGTCATGGTACTGACCATCCGTCCCGAGCTTCTGCCACTGGTAGCTGACCGAGCTCGGGTTGCCGTCCGGGTCGGTCACCGCACCCGCCGTGAGGGTCTGACCCTCGGTGGCGGAGCCGCTGATCGCCGCGATCGAGCCAGCCCGATCCGTGTCCACAACGGCAGAGGTCGGATCGCTGAAGACGCTGACCGTGTGGTTGTCGCCATCGGTGTAGGAGGCGACCACCCGGTAGACGTCGCCCGCGGTCTTGAAGCTCAGAGCCAGCGTCGAGGCGGTGGCACCCGAGACGTCATGGTACTGACCATCCGTCCCGAGCTTCTGCCACTGGTAGCTGACCGAGCTCGGGTTGCCGTCCGGGTCGGTCACCGCACCCGCCGTGAGGGTCTGGCCCTCGGTGGCGGAGCCGCTGATCGCCGCGATCGAGCCAGCCCGATCCGTGTCGGTCACCGCTGCCGTCGGAGCGCTCGACACCGTCACGGTGTGACCATCGGCATCCGTGTAGGTGGCGTTCACCCGGTAGACATCACCCGCCGTGGTGTAGCTCAGAGCCAGCGTCGAGGCGGTGGCACCCGAGACGTCATGGTACTGACCATCCGTCCCGAGCTTCTGCCACTGGTAGCTGACCGAGCTCGGGTTGCCGTCCGGGTCGGTCACCGCACCCGCCGTGAGGGTCTGACCCTCGGTGGCGGAGCCGCTGATCGCCGCGATCGAGCCAGCCCGATCCGTGTCGGTCACCGCTGCCGTCGGAGCGCTCGACACCGTCACGGTGTGACCATCGGCATCCGTGTAGGTGGCGTTCACCCGGTAGACATCACCCGCCGTGGTGTAGCCCAGAGCCAGCGTCGAGGCGGTGGCACCCGAGACGTCATGGTACTGACCATCCGTCCCGAGCTTCTGCCACTGGTAGCTGACCGAGCTCGGGTTGCCGTCCGGGTCGGTCACCGCACCCGCCGTGAGGGTCTGGCCCTCGGTGGCGGAGCCGCTGATCGCCGCGATCGAGCCAGCCCGATCCGTGTCGGTCACCGCTGCCGTCGGAGCGCTCGACACCGTCACGGTGTGACCATCGGCATCCGTGTAGGTGGCGTTCACCCGGTAGACATCACCCGCCGTGGTGTAGCCCAGAGCCAGCGTCGAGGCGGTGGCACCCGAGACGTCATGGTACTGACCATCCGTCCCGAGCTTCTGCCACTGGTAGCTGACCGAGCTCGGGTTGCCGTCCGGGTCGGTCACCGCACCCGCCGTGAGGGTCTGACCCTCGGTGGCGGAGCCGCTGATCGCCGCGATCGAGCCAGCCCGATCCGTGTCCACAACGGCAGAGGTCGGATCGCTGAAGACGCTGACCGTGTGGTTGTCGCCATCGGTGTAGGAGGCGACCACCCGGTAGACGTCGCCCGCGGTCTTGAAGCTCAGAGCCAGCGTCGAGGCGGTGGCACCCGAGACGTCATGGTACTGACCATCCGTCCCGAGCTTCTGCCACTGGTAGCTGACCGAGCTCGGGTTGCCGTCCGGGTCGGTCACCGCACCCGCCGTGAGGGTCTGACCCTCGGTGGCGGAGCCGCTGATCGCCGCGATCGAGCCAGCCCGATCCGTGTCCACAACGGCAGAGGTCGGATCGCTGAAGACGCTGACCGTGTGGTTGTCGCCATCGGTGTAGGAGGCGACCACCCGGTAGACGTCGCCCGCGGTCTTGAAGCCGAGGTCGAACGACGAGCTGGTGGCACCCGAGACGTTGCTGAAGTCGCTGTCGCCAGCGTGCTTCACCTGCCACTGGTAGCTGACCGAGCTCGGGTTGCCGTCCGGGTCGGTCACCGCACCCGCCGTGAGGGTCTGACCCTCGGTGGCGGAGCCGCTGATCGCCGCGATCGAGCCAGCCCGATCCGTGTCCACAACGGCAGAGGTCGGATCGCTGAAGACGCTGACCGTGTGGTTGTCGCCATCGGTGTAGGAGGCGACCACCCGGTAGACGTCGCCCGCGGTCTTGAAGCCGAGGTCGAACGACGAGCTGGTGGCACCCGAGACGTTGCTGAAGTCGCTGTCGCCAGCGTGCTTCACCTGCCACTGGTAGCTGACCGAGCTCGGGTTGCCGTCCGGGTCGGTCACCGCACCCGCCGTGAGGGTCTGGCCCTCGGTGGCGGAGCCGCTGATCGCCGCGATCGAGCCAGCCCGATCCGTGTCGGTCACCGCTGCCGTCGGAGCGCTCGACACCGTCACGGTGTGACCATCGGCATCCGTGTAGGTGGCGTTCACCCGGTAGACATCACCCGCCGTGGTGTAGCCCAGAGCCAGCGTCGAGGCGGTGGCACCCGAGACGTCATGGTACTGACCATCCGTCCCGAGCTTCTGCCACTGGTAGCTGACCGAGCTCGGGTTGCCGTCCGGGTCGGTCACCGCACCCGCCGTGAGGGTCTGACCCTCGGTGGCGGAGCCGCTGATCGCCGCGATCGAGCCAGCCCGATCCGTGTCCACAACGGCAGAGGTCGGATCGCTGAAGACGCTGACCGTGTGGTTGTCGCCATCGGTGTAGGAGGCGACCACCCGGTAGACATCACCCGCCGTGGTGTAGCCCAGAGCCAGCGTCGAGGCGGTGGCACCCGAGACGTCATGGTACTGACCATCCGTCCCGAGCTTCTGCCACTGGTAGCTGACCGAGCTCGGGTTGCCGTCCGGGTCGGTCACCGCACCCGCCGTGAGGGTCTGGCCCTCGGTGGCGGAGCCGCTGATCGCCGCGATCGAGCCAGCCCGATCCGTGTCGGTCACCGCTGCCGTCGGAGCGCTCGACACCGTCACGGTGTGACCATCGGCATCCGTGTAGGTGGCGTTCACCCGGTAGACATCACCCGCCGTGGTGTAGCCCAGAGCCAGCGTCGAGGCGGTGGCACCCGAGACGTCATGGTACTGACCATCCGTCCCGAGCTTCTGCCACTGGTAGCTGACCGAGCTCGGGTTGCCGTCCGGGTCGGTCACCGCACCCGCCGTGAGGGTCTGACCCTCGGTGGCGGAGCCGCTGATCGCCGCGATCGAGCCAGCCCGATCCGTGTCCACAACGGCAGAGGTCGGATCGCTGAAGACGCTGACCGTGTGGTTGTCGCCATCGGTGTAGGAGGCGACCACCCGGTAGACGTCGCCCGCGGTCTTGAAGCCGAGGTCGAACGACGAGCTGGTGGCACCCGAGACGTTGCTGAAGTCGCTGTCGCCAGCGTGCTTCACCTGCCACTGGTAGCTGACCGAGCTCGGGTTGCCGTCCGGGTCGGTCACCGCACCCGCCGTGAGGGTCTGGCCCTCGGTGGCGGAGCCGCTGATCGCCGCGATCGAGCCAGCCCGATCCGTGTCCACAACGGCAGAGGTCGGATCGCTGAAGACGCTGACCGTGTGGTTGTCGCCATCGGTGTAGGAGGCGACCACCCGGTAGACGTCGCCCGCGGTCTTGAAGCCGAGGTCGAACGACGAGCTGGTGGCACCCGAGACGTTGCTGAAGTCGCTGTCGCCAGCGTGCTTCACCTGCCACTGGTAGCTGACCGAGCTCGGGTTGCCGTCCGGGTCGGTCACCGCACCCGCCGTGAGGGTCTGGCCCTCGGTGGCGGAGCCGCTGATCGCCGCGATCGAGCCAGCCCGATCCGTGTCCACAACGGCAGAGGTCGGATCGCTGAAGACGCTGACCGTGTGGTTGTCGCCATCGGTGTAGGAGGCGACCACCCGGTAGACGTCGCCCGCGGTCTTGAAGCCGAGGTCGAACGACGAGCTGGTGGCACCCGAGACGTTGCTGAAGTCGCTGTCGCCAGCGTGCTTCACCTGCCACTGGTAGCTGACCGAGCTCGGGTTGCCGTCCGGGTCGGTCACCGCACCCGCCGTGAGGGTCTGACCCTCGGTGGCGGAGCCGCTGATCGCCGCGATCGAGCCAGCCCGATCCGTGTCCACAACGGCAGAGGTCGGATCGCTGAAGACGCTGACCGTGTGGTTGTCGCCATCGGTGTAGGAGGCGACCACCCGGTAGACGTCGCCCGCGGTCTTGAAGCTCAGAGCCAGCGTCGAGGCGGTGGCACCCGAGACGTCATGGTACTGACCATCCGTCCCGAGCTTCTGCCACTGGTAGCTGACCGAGCTCGGGTTGCCGTCCGGGTCGGTCACCGCACCCGCCGTGAGGGTCTGACCCTCGGTGGCGGAGCCGCTGATCGCCGCGATCGAGCCAGCCCGATCCGTGTCCACAACGGCAGAGGTCGGATCGCTGAAGACGCTGACCGTGTGGTTGTCGCCATCGGTGTAGGAGGCGACCACCCGGTAGACGTCGCCCGCGGTCTTGAAGCTCAGAGCCAGCGTCGAGGCGGTGGCACCCGAGACGTCATGGTACTGACCATCCGTCCCGAGCTTCTGCCACTGGTAGCTGACCGAGCTCGGGTTGCCGTCCGGGTCGGTCACCGCACCCGCCGTGAGGGTCTGGCCCTCGGTGGCGGAGCCGCTGATCGCCGCGATCGAGCCAGCCCGATCCGTGTCCACAACGGCAGAGGTCGGATCGCTGAAGACGCTGACCGTGTGGTTGTCGCCATCGGTGTAGGAGGCGACCACCCGGTAGACGTCGCCCGCGGTCTTGAAGCTCAGAGCCAGCGTCGAGGCGGTGGCACCCGAGACGTCATGGTACTGACCATCCGTCCCGAGCTTCTGCCACTGGTAGCTGACCGAGCTCGGGTTGCCGTCCGGGTCGGTCACCGCACCCGCCGTGAGGGTCTGACCCTCGGTGGCGGAGCCGCTGATCGCCGCGATCGAGCCAGCCCGATCCGTGTCGGTCACCGCTGCCGTCGGAGCGCTCGACACCGTCACGGTGTGACCATCGGCATCCGTGTAGGTGGCGTTCACCCGGTAGACATCACCCGCCGTGGTGTAGCTCAGAGCCAGCGTCGAGGCGGTGGCACCCGAGACGTCATGGTACTGACCATCCGTCCCGAGCTTCTGCCACTGGTAGCTGACCGAGCTCGGGTTGCCGTCCGGGTCGGTCACCGCACCCGCCGTGAGGGTCTGACCCTCGGTGGCGGAGCCGCTGATCGCCGCGATCGAGCCAGCCCGATCCGTGTCCACAACGGCAGAGGTCGGATCGCTGAAGACGCTGACCGTGTGGTTGTCGCCATCGGTGTAGGAGGCGACCACCCGGTAGACGTCGCCCGCGGTCTTGAAGCCGAGGTCGAACGACGAGCTGGTGGCACCCGAGACGTTGCTGAAGTCGCTGTCGCCAGCGTGCTTCACCTGCCACTGGTAGCTGACCGAGCTCGGGTTGCCGTCCGGGTCGGTCACCGCACCCGCCGTGAGGGTCTGACCCTCGGTGGCGGAGCCGCTGATCGCCGCGATCGAGCCAGCCCGATCCGTGTCCACAACGGCAGAGGTCGGATCGCTGAAGACGCTGACCGTGTGGTTGTCGCCATCGGTGTAGGAGGCGACCACCCGGTAGACGTCGCCCGCGGTCTTGAAGCCGAGGTCGAACGACGAGCTGGTGGCACCCGAGACGTTGCTGAAGTCGCTGTCGCCAGCGTGCTTCACCTGCCACTGGTAGCTGACCGAGCTCGGGTTGCCGTCCGGGTCGGTCACCGCACCCGCCGTGAGGGTCTGACCCTCGGTGGCGGAGCCGCTGATCGCCGCGATCGAGCCAGCCCGATCCGTGTCCACAACGGCAGAGGTCGGATCGCTGAAGACGCTGACCGTGTGGTTGTCGCCATCGGTGTAGGAGGCGACCACCCGGTAGACGTCGCCCGCGGTCTTGAAGCTCAGAGCCAGCGTCGAGGCGGTGGCACCCGAGACGTCATGGTACTGACCATCCGTCCCGAGCTTCTGCCACTGGTAGCTGACCGAGCTCGGGTTGCCGTCCGGGTCGGTCACCGCACCCGCCGTGAGGGTCTGACCCTCAGTGGCGGAGCCGCTGATCGCCGCGATCGAGCCAGCCCGGTCGGTGTCTTGGACCGCGGCGGTCGCCGCGCTGTAGACCACGATTCCCTGTTGGCTCTGTGCGTCAGTGTAGGTGGCCTTGACCCGGTAGACGTCACCCGCCGTGGTGTAGCCGAGGCTCAGCGTGGAGCCCGTCTGACCCACCACATCATGGAATTGGCCGTCGGTGCCGAGCCTCTGCCATTGGTAGCCGACCGTCCCCGAGATGCCGTCCGCGTCGGATACGATCCCGGCCGTCAGGACCTGCCCCTCCTTGGCGGTACCCGTGATGGTCGAAATGGCCCCGGTCTGATTGAGCAAGAAATCCGAAGCGGCCAGTGTCGTGACGTTCTGTAATTCGATTTTCAGATCGGCGGTGCCGTCGCCATTAGTGTCAGCGTAGACGAAGGCGCTGGTTCCGCTGGTGGTGTACCAAACGGAATTGGCAGCCCCGCTGGCAGTTCCATTCCAGGCAAGCTGTCCTAGCGCGCGCAGATCGATCTTGTCGCCCTGTGTGGACGAGAAATTCGTGATCTGGTCCCAGCTGGTGGCCGAGGCCGGAGCGTCGGTCGCTGCCTTGTAGACGAAGAAATCGGAGCCAAGACCGCCCTGAAGGACGTCCGCGCCAGCGCCACCTTGGATGATGTTGTGGATTGCGACGTTGCTGTTGATGCCCTGAATCACGTCCTTCCCGGCGCTGCCGTCGATGTCGACGGCAGTGAGCGTGGCTTCGGTGGTTTGGTTGGCGGAAAGTCTGCTGTTCAGGTAGGCAACGAATTGTGCTTTGCCGGCATCCGTGTTTGCAAAATCGGCGGTGCTGATTGCCGAAGTTCCGTAGAGGCCGAGTTCGCTGCTCGTCTCAGCGACATGGTAGCCACCATTCACGTCGCGATAGGTCGTGTAGTACTTGTTGTCGGCGGTCTTGAACGTGAGCAGCAGACTGCCACTGTTGAACGCCGACTGAATGGTCAGCGTCTGCGTTGCGTTGGTGGACCCGAACAGCGCGTTGTAGGCTTCCGTCCAACTGACGATCTCAACACCGCCGAGATTGTTCTTATTGCTTGAGTCCAGGACGTTGAGGTTGTCAACCGTGGTCCCGTTAGAAGTCGTCTGAGTAGCGGCCACGGCGAAATATCCTTCCTGAGCAGAGGGGGTGAGCGGCGCAGCGGCGCCAGCGATGTCGGAGGAGATCGTCCAGGTCCCGCCGAGGGCGGCGTGACCGATAAGCGATTGGGCAACAGTGACAGGGGCGCCACCTGCCGCCTTGAGCGCGCGCGTCAGCGCCGCGCCCTCAGCGCCTGCGCCCGCGTGACAGCTCCAGACGAGAAGTTGGCCGTCCTCGCCGAGTGCGCGGCCGACCAGGGCCAATTCGTCCGCGTGATCGCGTACCGTGTCGGCTGTGACGGCGCCCGCGGCGAAGTTGATCGATCCGGGAGATCCGTGCGCCAAGATATGGATGGCATCGAGGTCGGCGCGTCCGCGCAGGGCCTGCGCTATCTGGAGTGGAGCGGGGCTCGATGCCTCCAGCAGGATCGGCTCAATCTCGCGGCGCAACCCAGCCCGCAGCACTTCGACCGCATCCAGCCCCGGATCGATGAACGCGACCTCGCGCGCGCAACGGGAACACTCCGCCGCGTCAGGGCGGACCGGACGAACAGCCTTGACTTCCATAAAAACCCCCACCCACTCCCCGCGCGAGCAGAACACCGTCTGCTTCGTTCTTGTCGTTCCGCATACACGGTCGACTGAACACCCGCCATCATCCATTCGATCTAAGCTACGTACTTTGACGCATCTTTAGGCCTACTACCGTTTCGAAAAAGCAACAGTTTAGCCTTGCGATCCGGACTGATCCGGTAGGTTTTGTTGACCATCGCTCAAGCTGTCCGGATTTTGGGATGTCTTCACTCAACGCGCACGCCAAGCTTTCAACGCGTATAGCGCGCGGGCGCGAGCCGAGAGTCCGAACAACGTCGGCACGCCACGGTTTGGGGGCCGAATCGGTCATACACCTCGAGCAAGTAGAAAGACCCGCTTAGACAGAGCAGATTCACCAACCCGCTCATCACACTGACCCCCATGAGGGCCAGCTTACAGCGCATGAGTGCTGCGAATAGCATTATCGCTCCACGCGCATCAACGTCCGCTCGAGCGTCGGCCAAGTCCCACACACTCACTTGAATCCTCCTGAGACTTCTGGTGCAACTCTCATCCTTGACTAAACCCGACCAGATGCCTCTATGGATGGAGCTTGACTACGTACCCAGGAGATTTTCACAAGAAAGGCCACCTCGCTCTGTGTTGAGGCGGCGTGCGCCTGTGATGCGGCTCTTCCTATCCAGAAGGGTGTCCTGACACATCACCCATACGGACTACGATTTCACACTTTCTTAAGTGGTATAGCCGTTCTGACACAACTAAGTGCGGCGACGGTCAACTGGGCGCGGCCTAATACGATAGATCTAAGCCTTCCAATGTGGGTGATGGCAGCCCTGGCCATCGTACAGGCAGCAATCTCATGGCGGAATAGCGCGTCGCCGCGCTGGCAGCTTGTAAAAACTGGTCGAGTATCGGCACTATGTAATCTGAATTGTGCCGAGTTTTCCAGAATCTGGACGTCGCTTTCAGCTTGATCAGGTGGCTCTCATCAGCCGGATCTTCTCCGGGAGCAGGCTCGGGTGCTCAACTTTCTGGAGGAGACAATAGGCGGCCAACCGCGGTACGCCCGGCCGCTTTGATGCGGACTGGGCCGCTGACCGATCGTGATTGTCCCACCTAAAAGCGGTCAGGCTCGGCACGAACACGTCGCCATTCGGGTTGAGGTACGGGTCGTACTACGGATCAACTAGAGACACCCCTCGGCCGGCTTGATCGAGAAGGTTCAGCAGTCGCCTCAGCTCCACCCTCATCGCGTACTCTTGCGCTCTGGATGTGGTTCGCAGCTAGCGAACAGCCCGGCTTTTGCGGCAAATACCCGGTGGTCTGTCAAAACAAGGCAGCCAGCACGCTCCAGACCGGATTCGTCACCCATCGTCCAAGGCAAGATGTCTAACGCCTGTGCATCACGGAAATCCGTGTCCACGCCTCTGCCACGCGCATGCGGTTTGCAGCCCAGAATGCAGGCGCGTCTTTCACAGACACGATCTTTGGCCCCCCCGATGCGGAAGAGTTCCGAGGCACAACGGCTGTTCGCGTGGGCTGCACCTTCGGAGCCGGGGAGGGCGTCGGCGCAGCCGGCGCGCTTGAGCCTGGCTCGGGGGACCATCCGAGGCTGGCAAGATGCGTGCGCGCGCGCTGGCAGTATTCGACGCTGAGCGGGCTCATTGTCTTCTCGCCGTGCCCCGCGCGGTACTTCATCAGCGTGCGGCAGAGATCTCCGCCCGCCAAGCGCCAGGCTTCGGCCAGGTAGGCCACGCCGTAGTGGAGGTTCGTCTCGGGGACCGCGAGGTCCGCGTCGGTCCCGCGAAACCCCAGCATAGCGGCGGTGGCCGGCCGCACCTGCATCAACCCGATTTCCCCCACGGACCCGATTTGACTCGGATCGTACCCGCTCTCGATGCGTACGACCGCATCGGCGATCTGGGGCGGCAGCCCCCGCGCGAGCGCCTCCCGCATCAGGATCGGCAGGTACCGCGACCGGCGCGGGAATTGTCGCGACAGAGCATCGTCTGCCCCGATCGGTGCTGGTTTCGTCTCGGTCGTCGCGGTTCTGCCCTGCATGGCAGACGCCGGAACCGACGCGCACACCAGCAGCGTCAGAGCGAGCGCCGCTCCTCCTCCGAATCGTGATGTGCGCATGAACGTCCCGCGCTGGCCTGCCGCCAGTCTGCCCCCGACCCGTTAGAAATTGCTTGCCGCGGCAGAGCTACCCCTCGCGCCAAGCCTTCGCGACCTGGTCGGCCAAGGGCTTTGTCAGGTAACTCAGGACCGAGCGCTGTCCGAGCTGCATAAAGCTCTCGACCGGCATGCCGGGCACGAGCCGGACATTCCCGAGCCGCGCCTTCTGCTCCTCCGGCACACTGATACGGGCGGTGTAGTAGCTCGCCCCGGTCTTGGGGTCGGTGCTCACGTCCGCCGAGACCCGCGTCACCACGCCGTCGATTTCCGGCGTGGTGCGCTGGTTGAAGGCTGCGAAGCGCAGCACCACCGGCTGGTCGAGCCGCACGTTGTCGATGTCCTGCGGCTGGATTTTCACCTCGACCGCGAGTTGGTCGGCCGAGGGTACGATCAGCATCGCGGGCTCGTTCGGGGTGACGAGGCCGCCGATCGTGTGCACCGTCATCTGGTGCACGATCCCGTCCTGCGGCGCGCGCAGCTCGACCCGCTTGAGCAGGTCCTCGGCCGCGACGCGCTTCTCGACGAGCTCCGACCACTTGCCGCGGATCTCGGCGAGGTCCTTGCCGACCTCGGTGCGCATGTCTTGGTCGATCTGCAGGATCTGCAGCTCGATCTCGGAGAGTTTGCCGCGTGCGGAGGCGGTCGAGGCGATCAACTGCCCGCGCTCGCCCTCGAGCCGCACCGCGTCCCGCTCCAGTGCCGTGAGGCGCGGCAGCTGCACCAGGTTCTTGGCGTAGAGCTCGCGCACACCTTTGAGCTCGCTCGCGATGAAGGCGATCTCGCGCTCCTTCGCGCCAGCCTGCTGCGTGAGCCCGGTGATCTCCTGCTTGAGCTGCGCGAGGCGCTCGCGCAGCTGCGCCTTCTGGCCCTCGCGGGCGTTCACCCGTGAGGTAAACAGGCGGGTTTCGCCCTCGATCAGGTGCGCCACGGTGGCGTCGGTTCGGGCCCGCTGCAGGAGGTCCGCCGGGAATGTGATCGCGCTCGCCCCGTCCCGCTCGGCTTCGTCGCGGGCCCGCCGCGCCGCGAGTTCGTCGAGCGCCTTGAGCACGATGTCGAGGTTGGCCCGGGTCTGCGTCTCGTCGAGGCGGATGAGGACATCGCCCGCCTTGACGCGGTCGCCGTCCCGCACCCGCAGCTCGCCGACGACGCCGCCGGTCGGGTGCTGCACCTTCTTGACGTCCGACTCGACCACCATCTGGCCCGGCGCGATCACCGCGCCGGAGATCTGCGTGAAGGCGGCCCAGCCGCCGACCCCGCCGACCAGGGCGACGCTGAGGAGGAGGGAGGCCTGGAGATGGCGGCGGATCGAGGCATCGGCGGTCGCGGGCGGGCGCGCCGGGACGACGCTGGGATTGAGGCTCGCGGCCATCACGCAGTCCCTCGTTTCATCTCGTTGAGCGGCATCGCCCGGGGAAGGCTCGGCTGAGCCAAGGGCGGGCTCGGCGCAACAGGCTGCAGCACGCGCTTGAGCACCTCGTCCTTCGGCCCGAAGGCCTGGGCGCGTCCCTCGGCCATCACCAGCACGGTGTCGACCGCCGCGAGGGCGCTCGGCCGGTGGGCCACGACCACGCAGATCCCACCGCGCTGCCGCACGCCCAAGATCGCCTGCGTCAGCGCGTTCTCGCCTTCGCTGTCAAGGTTGGCGTTGGGCTCGTCAAGCACCACCAGGAACGGGTCGCGGTAGAGCGCACGCGCCAGTCCGATCCGCTGCCGCTGCCCGGCCGAGAGCCCGGCGCTCGCCTCACCGATCCGGGTATCGTAGCCCTCCGGCAGGCGCAGAATGAGTTCGTGCACGCCCGCGGCGCGCGCCGCCGCGATGGCGAGGGACGGGTCAGCCTGCGGCTCGAAGCGGCTGATGTTCTCGGCGATCGTGCCGGCGAAGAGCTCCGCCTCCTGCGGCAGGAAGCCGATATGCGCGCCGAGCGCCCCGCTCGACCACTGGTCAAGGGCCGCCCCGTCGAGCCGCACTTTGCCCCGCAGGGGCGGCCACACGCCGACGAGCGCCCGCACCAGCGAGGACTTGCCCGAGGCCGAGGGCCCGATAACGCCGAGCCCTTGGCTCGCCTGCAGGGCGAGCGAGACGTCCTGCACCACGACCCGCTGCGTGCCCGGGGGCGACACGCTCACGCTCTCGACCCGCAGCGACTGCGCCGGCGCGGGCAGGGCGTGCGGCTCATTGGCGGCCGGCACCCGGCTGAACAGCTCGTTCAGGCGAGCCCAGGCCTGGCGCGCCTGAACGAAGCCCTTCCAGTTGGCGATCGCGAGCTCGGCCGGCGCGAGGGCCCGCGAGACCAGGATCGAACTCGCGATGATGATACCGCCCGTCGCCAGGTTGTTGACGACGAGCCACGCGCCGAGCGCCAGCACGCCCGACTGCAGCGCCATGCGGAAGATCTTGGAGACGGCGCCGAGGCCTCCGGCCACGTCGGCCACCCGGCGCTGTTCGGTCATGTAGTCGTGATTGGCCATCGCCCAGCGCGCGGCGAACCGCGCCTGCATGCCCATGGCGGCCAGCACCTCAGCGTTGCGCCGCCCGGCCTCGGCCAGCACGTTCCGGCGCATGCCGTGGCCCGTGGCCGCCTTCGCGGCCCCGCGGGTCGCCCGATCGGTGACGAGCGTCAGGAGCGCCAAAACAGCAGCCCCAAGGAGGGCGGCGAGCCCGATCAGCGGATGGAACAGGAAGCAGACGATCAGGTAGACCGGCATCCACGGCAGGTCGAAGAACGCGCCCGGCCCCGATCCCGAGAGGAAGCTGCGCAATTGATCAAGGTCGCGCAGCGGCAGAAGGCCGTCGCCGGGCGCCACCCCCTTGAGGGGCGCGCGCACCACGAGATCGAACACCCGCGCGGAGAGGGACTCGTCGAGACTGGCGCCGACGCGAGTGAGGATCCGTGAGCGCAGGGTCTCGAGCAGGCCCTGAAAGACGTAGAGGACGAGGGCGAGCGCCAAAAGCCCGATCAGGGTAGGCACGCTGCGGCTCGGGATGACACGGTCGTACACCTCGAGCATGAAGAAAGATCCGGTGAGATAGAGCAGATTCACCAGCCCGCTCATCACACCGACACCGACGAAGGCCAGCTTACAGCGCTTGAGTGCCGCGGGCAGCGTCACTGCTTCACGCGCGTCGATTTCCGCGCGAGCGCCAGCCGAGTCCCCCCCACTCATTTTTGATCTCCCCCTGAGACTTGCGGTGCAAGTCCGGTCAATCACTCATACTGAAGAGCCGCTTTCATGGATCGGGGCTCGACTACGCAGCCAGGAGCCCTCCACAAAAGAGCCGCCTCGTCTTGTGCTGCGATGGCGTGACCATCCCTAGCTGGCACGGTGTTCTGATGCATCACCCATACGGACTACAATTTCATACTTTGTTAAGTGTTACAGCCCCGTTCTCGCAACAGGGCGCCGTTACGGTTAATCAGCACGACCTAATTCAACCAGCATAAGTCGCCGGGTGCTTGTAGCGCCAGCGCCGCACAATGCACTGGCATCGAACGATTCACACGATGGATTTCGAGGATTCGCCCCGCATGCGCGCGCAACGCCAAGTTCGCGGGAAAAGTCTTCGCGCTGGCCGCCTACTTTGACCAATTGGCAACGGACCCCATCGCAATCATACTTCAACGCCATACCCGGTGCGGGCCAGGATGAGCAGCGGGCGGGGGTGGGCAGTCAAGCTGGGCGGGAGACTCCCACGAGGCGCATCCTCCTGTAAGAGCCTGACCTCCAGGAACCGACTTCGGTGCGCACAGCCGCGCGTCCCGCTGCGGACATCCATCATCCCTGCAGAACCGCGTACTGCCCAGGCTGCGAATTTTCGTTACGCTGCATCCTGGGCTGCTCGCTTGTATGTCGGCCCTGCGGAGGAACCTTGACTGAACCAGCGCACAGCCCATCGGACGGGAGAAATCTCATAAACCGCATGCTCGGCTTGAGGAGCACACAATACGGCCTGGCTGTTCTCGCCACGACGGGCGCGTTTCTGCTGCGCCTCGGTCTTGATCCGGTTCTCGGTGACCGCTCGCCCTTCCTGCTCTTCACGCTTCCCATCCTCGTCACGGCGCTCAGCGCAGGAACCCGGCCGGCCCTTGTCGCGGCCGTCCTGGGCGGCCTGTCCGGCACCTACGCGTTCGTTCCGCCGAACCCGTCACTGCGCCTCGTGACCCCGGGCGACTGGCTTGAGGTGGCCCTTTTCTCGATCACGGCAGCGCTGATCATCCGGGTCGTGAATCGGCGGGCGGCCCTGCGCGCGCAGCACAACCAGGCCGTGGAGGAGCTGCGCACCAGCGAGGCAATCAAGGCTGCTATCCTGCGCGGCGCGCTCGACGGGATCGTCACGACGACTGAGGACGGACGCATCCTTGCCGCCAACCCGGCCTTCTGCCGGGCCTTCGGATTTCGGGCCGAGGACGCCGTCGGGCGTCGGCTCACGGACCTCCTCGTCGTACCTGCCCCCTCTCTCCTTCCCGGGACCTCACCGGAGCGCGTCGTTGCCGCGCTCCCCGGCATCCGACCGGACCATCGCGTCGAGGGCGAAGCCCTCCGGTCGGACCGGTCGCGGTTTCCGGCGGAGATCGCCATGACTTTCACGCGGCATCAGACGCACAACCAGCTCACCTGGTTCATCCGCGACGTCACGGAGCGCAAAGCGTTCGAAGACGCGCTGCGCCGGACGACACGGCAGCTGACCGTCGTGCTCGAAAACGCCTCCGAGTCGATCTTCCTGCTCGATGAGCAAGGCTGCTGCGTCTACATGAACCCCTCGGCGGAGAGCCTGACCGGTTTCACGCTCGCGGAGGCCAGCGGCCGGAGCCTGCACGCCCTCATCCACCACATCGGCCCGGACGGCAGCCCCTGCCCGGAAGCGGATTGCGCGATCGCCTGCGCCAGTCGCGGACAGACCAAGCGCTCCGGACAGGAGGTCCTGATCCGCCGCAACGGCGACTTCGTTCCAGTCTCCTACATCGCGAGCCCGATCCGGGACTCCAGCCATGCGGTGATCGGCGCCGTCATCGAGATCCGCGATGTCACCGAGGAGCGCCGGCGGGACGCCTTATTGGACGAGAACCGCCGGCAGTTGCTGCGGCAGCAACAGGCCCTCGAAACGCTGCACCGGCTCGGCATCACGATCGCGGCCGAGCTCCACCCCGATCGCTTGGTTCAGACCGTGGTGGATGCGGGCGTCACCCTGAGCGGGGCCCAGGTCGGAGCGTTCTTCTACAATGCCACCAACGACACGGGCGACCATTACGTCCTCTATGCGCTCGCTGGCGCCGAGCGCAGCGCCTTCGACCGCTTCGGCCTGCCGCGGGCCACCCCGCTCTTTGGGCCGACCTTCCGCGGCGATGGGGTGATTCGCTCCTCCGACATCCTCCAGGACCCACGCTACGGGAAAAATGCGCCCCATGCGGGCATGCCCGAAGGCCACATTCCCGTACGCAGCTATCTCTCGGTGCCCGTGGCGTCGCGCGATGGCAACGTCATCGGGGCGCTCTTCTTCGGACACGCGGAACCCGACATCTTCGATGAGGCCGCGGAGCGCGCCGTGATCGGGCTTGCCGCTCACGCCGCCATCGGCCTCGACAACGCACGGCTCTTCGAGGCTGTCGAGAAGGCGAAGCAAACGCTCGAAGAGAAGGTCAGGACGAGAACGCAGGCTCTCGAGGAGATCAATGCGGAGCTCGACGCCTTCAGTTATACGGTGAGTCATGATCTGCGCGCACCTTTGCGTGCTGTTCAGACGCTCGCATCCATTCTGCTCGACGACTTTGGGGAGCGCTTGGGCGAGACCGGGCGACAATACGCCGAGCGGATCGTGGGTGCGGCGCAACGCATGGACGACCTCGTGCAGGGGCTCCTGCAATATAGCAGGCTGGCGAGAACTGACATTCAGCTCCAGCCGATCAGCCTGCGCTTCGTCATGGAGAAGGTCAGGCAAACGCTGGAGCGCAACGAAGAGCTTGACGATGCCGTCCTGGATCTCTCAGAGAACCTGCACACGGTGTACGCGAATCCGACAATCCTGCAGCAGGTTCTTCACAATCTCGTAACGAACGCCATCAAATACCGCCACGAGGAGCGTCCCGCCCGTGTTAAGGCCTGGTCGGAACTGAGGAACGATCGCGTCGTGCGCATCTGGATCGAAGACAACGGAATAGGTGTTGCACCCGACCAGCTGGACAAGATCTTCGATGTCTTCTATCGGGCACCGGGCACCATGTCTCGGCCTGGTACGGGCATCGGACTTGCTGTCGTCAAGAAGGGAACGGAACGCATGGACGGACGGTGCGGAGTCGAGTCCCGTGACGGCGAGGGTAGCCGCTTCTGGATCGAGTTGCCGACCCCGAACTGAGCATCCGGCCGCCTGAGCGCGGATGCCGGGGCGCCGCACCGCTCTTGGCGGAACCGCGCTGTTCACCCAAGCCGACCTGCGTTATCGTTGTGTCGGACGCTTCTCCATAAGGCCAGGATCGCTCCCGGACGACGTCCGGGCGTCGCTCAGGCGAGTCGCGCGTGATGCTTACGTTCATCGTCGATGATAATCCGGATGACCGGCTGATCATTCTCCATCAGCTACGGGGCGAACTTGCCCACGCGACAGCCGTCGAGATCGGCACGGCGGAGGAACTCGATGCCGCCTTCGCGCATCATCGCCCCTCTCTCGTCATTACCGATCTGGCGCTCGGGTGGGGAACTGGGATCGACGTCCTTCAGCGCACGAAGTCGCAGCATCCGGCCTGCCCCGTCATCATGTTCACGGGTGCGGGCGACGAGCAGGCAGCCGTCGAGGCGATGAAGATGGGGCTCGATGACTACGTCGTCAAAGACCCGAGAAGGCTGTCCCGGCTCAGGCAGGCGATCCGGGACATCGCTGATCGGGGCGGCCGCTCCGCGCAGGCGCAGACGCCTGCCGCGAGCCCGGATTATCCCCCCGGCGGGGAGCTGTTGCGGCGCGTGCGCGATCAGGTTCAGGACGTCGCGCAATCCCTGGCGGGCGCGTCGGGCCTTTCGGGCGGGGCCCAGGATGAGCGGATCGGCCTCATCACCGCGAAGATCTCTGACGTGCTCGAAGAGCTCGATGCCGCTATGGCGCAGCCACACCCGGAGACCTGAGCGGAGTTGCGGTGGCGAGCCACCGCGTCGTGCGCCTGAGAGCAGGTCCAAGGCTTTCGACAGGATCGGACCAACGCGGCGTTAGTGATCGGCCGCATGTCCGAACGGAGAAGTGGCACCGCGTGTCCGAACCTGTTTCGGCGGCACGCGGCACGAGCTGACGCTCGGTGCAGTTATCCGAGCATCGCAATGCGGTTGAGAAACGCCACGAGATCCGACTGGCGCGCGGTCCCCGTTTTCGCGAAGATCGAGCGAAGCTGGACCCGCGCCGTGTTCACGCTCGTCCCGTTCTCTTCGGCGCATTCCTCGAGCGTTCCGCCTCTGGCGAGCTGCAGAGCGAGCTTGGACTCGGCATTCGTGAGAGAGAAGAGTTGCTGGAGCGTTGCAGCTTTGGGCTGCAGACGCTCCTCGAGATCGACGAGGAGGAGGACGTAGCTGGACTCCTCCCGCATCCCCGCAGGCTGCTCAAGGGAACAGAGCAGGCGACGTGTTCCGCTCTGGATGACCCACGGTTTCTTCGGTATAGCGTCGGGCTTGATCGAAACGCCCAGAAGCTGCCTCAGCAGCGCGTCCCCCTCGTTCGAACGGAAGCGATAGATTTCTTCGCCCTGCGCAACTTCACGTTTCAGAAGCAGTGCCGCCACCGCATTCCCCGCTATGACGAGACCGGTCTTAGTGATCAGGAACGCGCAGTAGCCGAACCGCTGTAGGACCAGAAGGAGTGCCTCTCCTGCGATCATTACACAACCAGGAGCTGAAAATTACACCTCACCAATGATTGCACCCAGATTCTGGAATATCAAGCACGCAGGTCTTGCAATGATAAGTTTAGGACGCAACGGTTAAAACAAATTACAGCCCTCAAAGCCTACAGATAACATTTACTGGCAAAGAATTTGCGGAATGTATTCACAGGTCGGTGAGAGCGTGGGCCCAAGATTCGACCTCTTCAATGTTCTTGAATATGACGCCTTCGCGATCACATGGTCCAAACCCGACTTTTAGGAACCAACCCTCTTCAATTCCGAGTTGGGGTTCCGCATAGATACGTATAACAATCGCTGCCAGCACGCTCCTGACCATGATGAGTCGCGCTTCTTCCGTGCCTTGCGTTTGCGCGACTTCGATGGGGACAGACATCAATCATTCGTCCGCGCGCATCAGAGCAACCGCCGGTCGGCAGCCGCGCTTGTCCGTTAAGTATACGAGCAGATCCTGACGCCCGCCATCATCCAAACGGACTAGCGCAGTCGTAATGGCATTTTACGACCACCCGCGCGGATAGCCAATCGAGCCACAACTCAGAATACAGCTACTTAGAAGCAAATCACCTCCAAGTAAAGCACCCCAAACCGATTATATCGATGCTCGCGCCGTTTAAGCGAAATAAATCCCACGGTAGCCATCAAGATCTGTTTCTGCCCGAGAAGTTGTCAAGCAACAATATCATGGAAAGACAAAATTGAGGAATCTGTTTACAGCGAACCTGATTGCAGAGTACGGATATGCGTAGGACGACTGCACTTCGGAGGGTATCTGACGCCCCCTTCTGGCTCGAAACCAATTCAGGGCGGACCACTCCGCGGATTCATCGCCGAGTTTGATACCGCTGGCGAAGTCGGGAGGAGCGTCGGATCGAGCGAGTCGAGCTCGCGTTGAGGCAAATTCGTCCGCCTCTGCGAGGAGAACACGATGTCGCCCCGCCCCAGCAATCCAGTCGCCATCCCTGAAGAGACCGCGCAGGTAGCCCGCACCGCTTTCCCGCGAGGGCGCCGCTGCTGAGCCTGCGCGACGAGCTCGGCCCAATCTTCCACGGACTGGGATTGCCCCGGTTTGGATACTGCTGGCGAATTCGGGATGTCAGTAGCCTGGCTGATAAGGCGGGCGAAGGTGGATTGGCGGGTTATGGTGAGGGACACTCCGGCCAGCCAGGCGGCAAGTCGGACGAGGTTGAGGGCGGCCGCGGTCAGCACGTACTGGAGATGGACCTTCAGCCCGATGTAGCGAGCGCGCCGCAGGTGCAGATCACGGACGCCCTGCGAGAGCGTTCCCTCGATGCCAGCCCGCCAGCAATACTGGTAGCAAAGCTCGCATCAGCCTCCCGCGCCCGCGCCGCATCCAGGGCAGCGTGCTCCTCGCCCCGCCGTGGCGTGAGCAACCGGCGCGGTGAGCGCGTGCAGCGCGCAGGGCTTGCAGTCCGCGCTGGAGAACCGGATGCGCATCACCGTCCGCCCCTGGTTGTGATCAGCGCTCCAACTCGTGCTGGCGTGGCCGGCCGGGCCGGTGGCGACCTCCCGGTCCCAGTCGATCCGGAAGTCCTGGACCCGGAAGGCGCCCGGCGTGCGCGCCTGCCACTGCGTGTCCTGCGGGGTCGGGCCGAGAAGCGTAACGTCGTGATCGCGCGCGTTCGCCAGCAGTTGGTCGGCATCGACGTAGCCGGCGTCGACCAGATGGGTGTCGGGCAGCAACACGCTTCACTGAGGCGACCGGAGAGCGAGCGACAAGAGTACCAGCCCGCGGCTCTATGCGAGGACGGGGGGGCGAATCAACGGTGCTCATGCACCGGGGTAGGGCAGGACGCCTGTGCCGAGCAAGAGGTCGTACAGACCTATCTGGATGGCCCTAGAGCGGTTGCCAAAACACCCTTCGCTACACCACGAACAGCCGCATTACACCTTTCCGGTTTGGCAACCGGTCGCGCTGATCGCTCG
Source organism: Methylobacterium nodulans ORS 2060 (assembly GCF_000022085.1). Taxonomy (NCBI): domain Bacteria; kingdom Pseudomonadati; phylum Pseudomonadota; class Alphaproteobacteria; order Hyphomicrobiales; family Methylobacteriaceae; genus Methylobacterium; species Methylobacterium nodulans. The sequence goes on along the minus strand of NC_011894.1, from coordinate 2,606,963 downwards.
GCAAAATTTCAAGCGATAAACGTTCTTTTAATCTGTAGGTCCTGGGTTCGAGTCCCAGCGCGCTCACCAAATCTTCTAAACAAACCAGCAACTTAAGCGGCGTCATGGATGCGGCCAGGGCCCTGCTGTGTCCAAGATTTGGCAACCTGTGTCCAAACCCACCCTCAGTGGTGGGATGCAGCGTCCGACCCGAACAGGTTCGCACGGGTCTCCTTCCACACCTCCTCCAGCTTCTTCATGCCGTTCACGGCGAGGCGCCGCTTGTTCACGTCGCGGGCATAGTGGCGCACCATCTGCTCGCTCATCTCGACGATCGCCGACACCTCGGCCTCGGTATTGCCGGCCTCCAGCAGCATGTTCACGGCGTTCTTGCGCAGGCCGTGAAACACGAAGCCGCCCTCGCGCAGCCGCTTCATCGCGGCCTTCTTCGCCGGCGAGGCGATCGTGGGCTGACCCTTGGCGTTGATGCTCGTGAAATCGCGCTGCCACGCGGTGCGGTAGGCCGCGAGCGTCCAAGGCGCGCCGTCCTCCCGCAGGTGCAGCGCAGGGTGATCGATGTGGATGCGGGTGAGGATCTCGCGGTACTCGGAGTGGATCGGGACGTAGACGTGCACGCCGGTCTTGCGAGCGATCATCTCGATGGCGTTGGCGCCCGGGGCCGGCCGGCGCATCGGGATCACGTCGATCGAGCGCTGGCCGGTGTAGAGGGCGGAATAGACCGGCGGGTGCAGACCGGGGCGGGCGTGCTCGAAGAACGCTTCGAAGGCCCAATCGGTCCAGGGCACGTGCGGCTCGACCTCATGCTCGACCTTCTCCGTCCCTTTCGCGACGTTCACGGTGCAGAAGCCGCGCGGGATGCCGAAGGACAGAAGCTTGGATAGGACCGATCGGTAATAACGGGCGACTGCGGGCGTGGGAGCCCAGGCGTCGATGACTTCCTGGCTGAGGACCAGGCGGTGCTGCGGGCCGGGCACACGGACTTACGTGATCAACGAGGCGGCCCTGGCGTCCACGCGCGGGCGCTCCCTGGCCGGGCCGGCGCTGGCGGCCCACCCCAGCAAGGTCTTTCCCCATGAGGCGAGGTGGCGGGCGCACCTGACCGCACTGGGCCTGGATCAGCTGGCGATTACGCCCGATCCGGTGACGATCGCCACCGAAGGGGCGCTCTGGGGCGCCATCGCGCACCATGGGCTGCTGCGGCAAGCAGTGATCGTCTCGCCGTGGCATCACCGCCTCCGCCCACCCTCAGCAGCATGGAACCAAGACCCACCACCCCGGATCAAGGCACTCGCACACAGGTCTCATATTCTGATGTATGATTGAAGTGTCCGATTAAATCTGAAATCTTCTTCGTCGCTCAATTTGAGCAGTCACTTCGATCTATCTGCCGAAATCAAGCCAGACCTCCAAAGTCCCGGATGCTGGACGCTTCGGGAAGGTTAGAAGTGGCACGACTGTCAAGCCGTCTCGAGAACTTTTCTGATCTGAGGGGAGAAAAGGCTTTAGTGTTTTGGCAACCTGCTGCGCCACTGCTTGGTCCTCCTGCCAGAAGAAGCGCACTTCCCGCCGCCCGGTAGCGCTCTGGATCAATTCGGCCGGAGGTGTCTGCACCCCGATGGCGTCGAGGGCGGCGAGCGCGGCGTTCTTGCGCTCCTCGCTGCCCTGGTACTGCAGGTAGACCGTCGTGCAGAACTGCCGCGGCACGACGACCTTCGCCCAATATTGCGGGCCGAGCGAGCGGTCGTACCGGATCGGCGCCGAAGCGACAGTGACGGTCGACCCGGCCGGCACCACGCCGGCGACGGTTCCAAGATCGTAGGACGGGCTCGGCCGGTCGGCGCGCAGGCGGATATCGCCGCGCGCGTCGATGGCGACCTGCTGGTTCGGTCGCAACTGGCTCGGGTCGGTCTTATCGGCGAGGCGGCTGTCCTGGGGGCTGCCGAACCAGAGATAGCCCTCGCAGGTCCCGGCATTCGTTACGGGAGCTGGAACCGCGTTCGGTGGGGGCGGAACGAAGCCTCGCGACGCCGGCGCCTGACTCTCGATCTGCGCCGTGGACGCCACGGTCTGCTGGCTGAGGGTCAGCCGGTTGAGCTCGTCGGCTTCGACGTCGGCGAGCCGGCCGAGCAGGGCCTTCAAGGGGGCGAGATCGCCTCCGTTTCGATTGAGAGCGTTCACGGCAGCGCGAGCCTGGCTCCTGATTTCGGTCTGGACGGAGAACCGCGCCGTCGCCACCGCTTGCTCTGCCTCGAATTCCGCCCGGGCCCGGCTCGCCTCGGCCTCGAGTCGATGCTGTCGTTCGCGCACGACAAGCAGAAACGCGAGGGCCGCCACCACGATCACGCAGATGACGGCCAGCACGAGGTTGAAACGCCAGCGCCGGGCCCGCTCCAGGCGCCTGAAATGCTCCTCGCTGGCTTCTACGAAGGTGCGGATATCGGGATCGTCCTCGGTGTAGAGCGAAGCCTCGGCGAGGGCCTTGCCGGCGAGGAGATAGCCCGCCCGCGCCTCCGGAGGCGTGGCGAGCCATTGCCGGGCGAGCGCGCCGATGCGGATCACGGCCCTCGTCCTGGCGAGCGCCTCGATATCCGGCGAGGGTGGGGGCTGCGGCGGGGCCAGCTCCGTCGGAGCGGGCTCGGTCGCGCCCGAGCTGAAGGTCGTGAACCGTTTCAGCACCGTCCCGACGATCGTCGCGACGCCCGAGCGGTTCGCCCGGGCACTGGCGGCATCGGCGGAGATCGCCTCGGCCCCGATCGCCGCTGGCGGAGAAGGGGCGGCCGCTGTGGGCGAGGCCGCCTGCGGGACCGCGGTCGTCTCCGGGGCGACGGCCGCGGCGGGCGGCGCCGGAGCCGGCCCGTCCCGGGCGGAGGTCAACTCGGCGGCTGCGGGATCGTAGGGCGCCAGCGTCGGCACATCCGCCAGTGGGTCGCCCCGCGCACCGGCTTCCGCCGCCCAGTGATACAGGATCTGGCGCAGGCGGTCCCGCTGCCGCCCCGGCGCCGTCGAGGCGCCGGCGGCGGCGACCTCGTTTATGAAGGTCCGGCATTCCTCGGCCGAGATGGTCTCGCCGGCAACGGCGCGCCCGATCATGGCCTGATGGCGCTCGCGCAAGGCGTCGATGCCCGACGGGGACGGGTCGGTGCTCATCAGGGCACCCAGAGCGCGCATAGCGGCGGCACGCGGGCGAGGAGCGCGTCGAGCTTCGTCTTGAGCACGGCACAGCGCGCGAAATCGGCCTTCAGGAGCTGGTCGATCTCAAGGAAGTTGCCACGCACGCTCGCACGCAGGTCCTCGAAGCACTCCCGGACGCGCGCGAACGCGGGATCGTCCTCGCCCGGCGCTGCGCCGGGCGAGACCGTCGCCTCGTACTGGGTCAGGGCGTCCGACATCGGGCCCGTCAGCGACTGGATCTCGTTCGGCGCGGCGGACACCGCGCGCAGGTTGGTCCGCACGGCGGTCAGGATAGGCGTGACGGCCACCATCCAGCCCAGCTGCGGATCGTAGAGGTGCTCCTCCATCTGGTAGAGGCGCAGATCCGTCGCCTGCCAGACCGCATGCTCCATCAGCCGCCGACGCAGCGTGTCGGCAAGGTCGATCGCCGCGTCGCGGGCCCGATCGAGGTTCCGGCTCTCCGACATCTTGGTGAACGCCGCGCTGAAGGACTTCAGCGGGAGGTCGCGGGACACGCCGAACAGGATCTCGTCGATGTGCGGCATCTCCGCGATCAGCAAGGCGCGCAGCTGCGAGCGGGCCTCCCTGATCGCGTCGGGCTGGCCCGAGGTCAGCAGGGTCTTCGCCCGGTCGAGCGCCCGTAGGCAGCGCTCCTGGCAGGCGACGCCCTCGGGCGGCAGGCCGGCCTGGCTCGCGGTCGCCACCTGCTGCGCCCGGTGCACCAGGGCGAGGGCAGTGGGCAGCAGAGCCGGCGGTTCCTCCGCCTGCGACCAGTCCAGCCAGCTCGCCCCCAGCACCTGCAGGGTGTGGAGCCCGTCATGCAGGCCTTTCAGCCCCTCGAAGGCCTCGAAGCAACGGGCCAGGGCCACCAAGGCGTCGCGGATCTCGCACAGGGCGGTGAAGATCACGGGATCGCCGATGTGATCGGCGCGGGGCTTCTCAGGCAGAGCGTCGACGAGCGCCTGCAGGGCGTCGGCCACGATCGTCACTTGGCCCTCGACCTTGCGCGGCGCGCGCACGAGGATGGGGGCCGTGCGCAACGCTTCCCGCCGCAGCGGATCAAGGCTCCATCGGTTCTCGAGCACCCGGAGCAGGAAGGAGTTGACGAGCAATGCCTGGTCGGTGGCGATGCGGTCGAGGCAGACCTGGACGATCCTCTCGAAGGTCTGGCCCTCGGGAATGGTCTCGGCCCGGCCAAGCGAACCGGGATAGCGGTTCAGGGCCGCCTCCAGGTCGGAGAGCGCGCAATAGGTCACGATCGCCTTGCGAAGGCCGTCGATCTGGACAGTCGTGAGCTCGAAGTCGGCCGTCACGATCACAGCCCCAAGCGGTCGCCCTGCCCGCGTGCGACAAGGCTCGCGCGCACGCGGTCGATCGGGACACCCTGATTGTAGAGCGCCGGGCCTCGGGCGGGATCGCCGAGATGATGCAAGGCGACGAGATCGAGCTCCATGGAGAAGCACGGCGATCCGGACGAGCCGGGGAGCGTGTTCGTGTGATAGCGCAGCCGCAAGTCCTGGTGGACGAACCCGGTCACCGCCGCGGTATCGAGGGCGAATTTCAGCGAATCGCCCTGCGGATGCTGGACGATGATCAGCGGGTCGTCCTTGGCGATGGGCGGCGCCGGTTTCAGCGCCACGAAGCCGCGCGCCTTGGTTGCTTCCGATAATTCGAGCAAGGCGTAGTCGAGTTCGTCGGCCTCCGGCGGCGGCACGTCGGGTGTGGCGGTGAGCTCGGCCGGGCTGCAGGGCCTCTCGTCGAGGACGCCCGTTACGGGGACGAGCGTGCCGGCCTCGACCCCACCGTCGGCGAGGCGGTTGAAGTCGAACCGGCAGCCGAGCCGCGCGAGGGCACCGCGCTTGCGCGCCTCGTCGATGACGTGCCAGTTGGTCAGGACGAGGCCCGAGCCCACCAGGAAGCCGGTGCCGAGCGGCGCGTTATCGGCCTCGATCCGGCAAACCTGCCGCGAGATGGCGTCCGCCCGGTCGAGCCAGAGCCTCAGATCGATCTGCTTAAGGGCCGGTTTGACGACGCGTTGCAGGCCCGGCCCGCCGTCCGCGAGATCAGGGCGCCTCAGGCCGGCATCCTGCACCACGAAGCTCGGCGTTGGCGCCTGGGCGGCCGGCGCGATCTGCGGGTAGAGCTGGAGGAGAAAGCCACGCAGTTCGGTCTGGAACGGCTTCTCCCGATAGACGACCGCCGCGAGCCGCTCGGTGACGGCATCCCGCTCCAGGGCCTCGATCAGCTTCTCGATCGTCGGCCGCAGCGGCAGGCCTGGGCCGACATACTCGACGAACAGCCGGTCGCCGGTGGCAAGGAACACCATGCGTTCGAGCTGAGAAAAGTCGACCGCCTTAGCCAGCAGCCGCGAGAGTCGGTCGATCTCGTTCGCGTTGAGAGGGCGCATGATCGCCTGACCTCGGGTGGACAACGCAAAAAGGTGTCTCGACTGCGGCACAATAGGTGCTATCATAAAACCGTCAAGATAAAATGAAAGAATTCTCTGCCGCATCACCGTCAAGAGTGAAGGCACGCCGAAGCACTCGGATTGGAATCCTCATCCGCCTCCTGTCGTTAAGGCGCGTCGTGATAGATTTTAAATCTTTTTATGTTATTTTAATGCATTCGTCACGCGAATGTTTGTCCTGATTCTGAGAGGGGAAGACTCATGAAGAACCGCCGGACCGAGCGTATTCGTTCCTATCTTCAGGATATCGCGACGGACGACGACATCCGGCAGTTCCAGGTCAATGAAGACGATCTCGAGGCGATGCGGGCGGCTCACGCGACCCAGGAGAGCGTCGGCGGACTCGAGACCCTTGCCCGGCCGGTCAGCGCGCAGGCTGTGAACGACGGCCTCGAATCCCTTGCCAGGGGCGAGCCTCTCGCGCCGGATCAGCAATTTGGCATCGAGGCGATCATCATTCCCGACAAGCGTCCCGCCATGCCGCTCGCCGGCGGAACCTACCAGGCGACGCACAAGCTCTGGCTCCACCTCAACGACCCCGAGATCAAGGCGCGGCTGACCGGCGCGGCGCGCTCGATCGGACGCATCGAGGTGCCGGGTTCCCCCTATCCTTACGGCGGCACCGGCTTCGTCGTCGGGAAGAACCTGGTGATGACCAACCGGCACGTGGCCGCGATCTTCGCGCAGGGTCTCGGGGATCGCCGCATCACCTTCATTTCCGGCATCACGCCGGGCTTCTCGCGAGCCTTTGCTCCCGACAATGCCGAGCAGCCGCCGCTCACGGTGCGCCGGGTGGTGATGATCCATCCCTATTGGGACATGGCGCTCCTCGAGGTCGGGGGCCTGCCCGAGGAGGCGAAGCCGCTCACGCTCGAGCCGCGCGCGATCGAGGGTTTCGTCCGGGACGAGATCGCCGTCGTCGGCTATCCGGCCTTCGATCCGCGCAACGACCGCGCCGCGCAGAAGACGGTGTTCGACAACCGGTTCGGCATCAAGCAACTGCAGCCCGGCCTGCTCAAGGAGCGCTTCGATACCGAGAGCTTCCGCAAGGTCGTCAACGCGGTCACGCATGACTGCTCGACGCTCGGCGGCAACTCAGGCTCCGCCATCGTACACGTGAAGAGCGGCCGCGTGCTGGCGCTGCATTTCGGCGGCACCTATCTCGCCCGGAACTACGCCGTGCCCGCCTCCGACCTCGCGCTCGATGGGCGGGTCGTGGAAGCGGGCTTGACTTTCGACCCCACCGCCAATCCGGACAAGCCTCCCTCCTGGAGCGGCTACTGGTCGGCGGCGGACGGGGAGGAAGCGGCCGACGCGGCCCCGCAGGATCCGCCGGCCGGCGGGGGCGCCTCGTCCGCGGCCCCCACGCCGTCCGCCGACGCGGGCGTCTCCGGCATGGGCGCGGCACGCACCATCGATCTCGTGATCCCGATCCATGTCAGCATCCGGGTCGGTCAGGCCTCCGCTCCGGTCGGCGCCGGCGAGGCGCCGCAGGCACAGATGGAGCGCCTGGTCGAACCCGCGCGGGACCGGGACTATACGAAGCGCAGGGGCTTCAACGAGATGTTCCTCGGCCTGCGCACGCCGATGCCGCAGGCGGCCCGCCCCGAGGTGCTGGCGCGGACGCGCACCGGCGGAGATCGGCTCGATTACCAGAATTTCTCGATCCGGATGCATGCCAAGCGCCGCCTCGCCCTGATCGTGGCCTGGAACGCCTATGCGGCCGATCCGGTGAAGCGGCCAGAGGAAGGGCGCATCTACACCCGCAAGGTCCTGGGCGAGCTCGGCGAGCACGATCAGGAGAAATGGTTCCCCGATCCGCGCCTCGACGAGGCGCTGCAATTGCCGGACGTGTTCTACACAAAGGACGACGGCGCCTTCGACAAGGGGCATATCGCCCGCCGCGAGGACGTCGCCTGGGGCCGCAGCTTCGAGGAGCTGAAGCGGGCGAACGGCGACAGCTTCCACGTCACCAACTGCTCGCCGCAGGTGGCAGGCTTCAATCAGTCGGCGCGCGGTACCGACAATTGGGGCGACCTCGAGAATGTCGTCCTGCAGCAGGCGGAGTGCGAGAAGCTGTGCGTCTTCGGCGGGCCGATCCTCGCGGCCGACGATCCGCGCTTCCTCGGCGCCTTCGGCGGCGGCCGGCGCCAGGCGGTGCAGATCCCAGCGCGCTTCTGGAAGGTCATCGTTGCCCGCACCCTCGACGGGCTTGCGGCCTTCGGCTTCGTGCTCGAGCAGGACCTGTCCGATGTCGACCTGACCGAGTTCGTCGTTCCCGACGCCTTCACGCGCTACATGGAGCCCCTCGGCCGGATCGCGGCGGCGGCCGGCTTGGTGTTCGCCCCCGAGATCATCGCGGCGGACGAGTTTGAAAACCGCGGCCTTGAGGTAGCCGCCCAGTCCGGCGTCGGTCGGCGCGGCCAGGCGTGATACCAACGGGCCTTGAAAAGGCCCGTTGGTTCCGTTCTCGGATTTTCGCCAAGCCTCGTCAACAAAGTCTCCGGCTTGGCATCGACACTTCGAGACGGGTCAACGGCCCGATGCGTGAGCATGCGCGTCAGCACTTGGCTTACGTCAGCAGCCCGGGCCGTTGGTATGAGGCCGCGTCCCCGATGCCGTGGAGGGTTCACAAGCTCCATTCAGAGGCTTGGTCGTAGTGGTCCTTATCCTCGCGCACCGAGATGTGGACGTGCTTGTTGTGGGGATTGCGGCCGGTATAGGACCGCCAGGTCCACGGATTCACCGTCGCGCTAAAAATCTGGCGGTTCCAGATCACGTATTTGATGCGCGGGTCCCGTCCGGCCCGCAGCGCCTCGGCGAGCGCCCCGGCGTCGCAGCCGCCGGCCGGATCGTGCGTGAGATCCATGCCGGTCACCACCCCGGTGCCGGCGTCCACGATCCAGGGATTGTGGTCGGAGGTCCGCACCGCGTGCGCGGCATCGCCGATCGTGCCGTCACTCGCCTTCGAGCGGTGCGGCGCACGGGCGTTCACCTGCCGCCGCAGCACGAGGAGAGCCTCCGCGACGCGCCAGGGACGCACCGCCTCGAGACCGGGCTCGGGCGCTTCCGGCAAAGGCGCCTCCGGATCGGTATGGGCGTCCTCGTCGAGGGGGACCGGCGCTTCCGGCGCATCGTCGTAAAGGTCGAGCGAGCGCAGGCTCTCGAGCGGCGGCGCCTCCGTCGTTCCGTCCGCCAGCAGCGCGAGCTTGCGCTCGGCCTTCGCCGCGAGGCGGGTGGCGTCGCGCTCGGTGAGATCGCCGCCGGCGAGGCACAGCCGGCGGAACGCTTGTTCCGCCGCTTTCGCCTCATCGAGCTTGCCCGCAGCGAGCGCCGTCGTCAGCGCGTCCCAGGCGGTCTTTAGGTTGGGAATCTCCATCCAGTTGTCGCGCTCGCGCAGCCGCTGGATTTCGAAGACGAGATAGGGATAGTCCTCGAACGGCTGCCCGTCGGCGTCGAGGAGGCGGAAATCCTCCGGGTCGAGGCTGAAGCCGTCCGTCGATCCGATCTCGTCCCGCCTCGCGCCGATGCTGACCCAGATCCCGGCCTTGAGGGGCTCGAAGCCGCGCACCGTGCCGCATTCGAGGCTCGCGGCGTCCGAGGTGCCGAACAGGAGATCGGAGGCCTTCTTGACCGGCGCCACGAAGGGCTGGGCCGCCGAGAGGAAGCCCGACGACACCGTCTGCGAGAGGTCGCTGATGAGGGACAGGTACGGGCCGGCGAGGTCGCTCGACTTGACGGAGAACAGGGCGATCGAGAGGCGCAGATCGCCGCGATAGGGCATGGGGCCGAATAGCGGCCGGTCCACCTGGAGGAGCTTGCCCGGGCCCTTGGGATCGATGTCGCGGAACCCGTCCGGCGCCAGCACCGCCTGGCGCTCGATACGGTCCTGGCCCAGGCCTTCGTAAAGCATGCTGCAAGTGGCGTGGACGGCGCCGTGATAGAGGCTCGTCCAGCGCCGGGCATTGACGATGCGCGCCGCGAGCACGCGCACGGCGACGTAGTGCTCGTCCCGCTCGATCGGGCCGTCATCCCGATCCGGCCGGGAGAGGGCGAACATGACGTGATCGCGGGTCGGTTCCTGCACCACCGAACGAAGCCAGCCGCCGATGGTCGAGAAAAGCCCTTCAAGTCCCGCCGCCTCTGGGGCCGCCGGCGCACCGGCGGGGATGGCTTCGAGCGCCGCGGATTCCGGCCGCGCGGAGCCCGCGGCCAAGCCGCGTTCGAAGAGCTTCGCTTCCGCTTCCCGGCGCAGGAGAAGGCCGCGCAGCTTCGGGTTGCCGGCCCAGAGCCGCTTCATGGACCGGAACTCGCCCGGAATGAGGTCGAAGCGGCGGTCGATCATGTGGTCGCGGATGGCGCGCATCTCCCGGAAGCGGTCACCGTCCTTGCTGAAGGCGGGACCGCGGTTGTAGGCCAGGGACACCAGCGCGCCCAGGCAATGCGGGTGCAGCAACCGGGTGTTCTTCAGAGCGCGCTCCGTGCGCGCGACGAATTGCGGGACCGAGCGGGCCGCGAAGACGCGATTCGCGGTTTCGAAGGGTACGGTGATGTCGCGCAGCTTCGGGATAGCGTGCGCGGCGGCGGGGCCGAGCACGCCGCAGGAGGCCGCTAGGCGCTGGATGAGTTCGCGGGACAGTTCCTCGCTCCAATCTTGCGCGAGGACGGCGGGGCTGACGGTGCCGACATCGTAGCCGATGCCGATGGTGACGCCCGACTGGCCTCCCGGCCAGATCGGGTGGCTGAACTTCGCGCGGTAGGCCGCCTCGCTCGAAACTTCCGCCGCGATCAGAAGATCGATCGCGTCCTTGGAGATCGGTGTCGTCGACCGCTCAGGGAAGCCGCCGGGGCTCTCGAGCAGGTCGGCCTCATCGTCGAAGACGCGCTCCCGTGGAGCGGCCCCGTGCTCGGCGGTCTCCTGCGCCAGCTCCGACAGCAATTCCTCGAAGGCCACGGCTTCGGTCGGCGCGCTCTCAGCATGGTCGGTGCACATGCCGCTCTCCTGCGGTCAATTTCGGAACTGCCTCGTCTCGAATCGGGCAGTCTCGACATAGTTCACCAACTGTGGGATGTATGCTACTCAGAATACCGCTACAGCAAGAACAGCAGGCGACCAAACGGGACCAGAGGTGAAGCATGGAGGTCGCGGTCGTCGTCCCCGGCATTATGGGTTCGCGCCTGCGGCTGCCGGGCGAAGGCGGCGGGCCTGACGAAGAGGTCTGGCCTCCCGAGCCGCTGGAGACGCAGTTCGGCTACAAGCGGCGGGAAAAGCTTGCCTCGCCCAAGATCGTTGTCGGACCAATCATCGAGAATGTTCTCTGCTTCGACTTCTACGGACCTTTGTTCGGTCTGTTTCGAGAGCTGGGCTTCACGGAGAGCAGTTCGGACCAGCGCCTGATCAAATTTCCGTATGACTGGCGCCTCGACCTGTTCACAACGGCCGACCGCCTTGCGGATGTCCTCGACACAGCGCACCGGGACGGAGCCCGCGCGATCTCGCTCGTCGGCCATTCCATGGGCGGTCTGATCTGTCGCCTTGTTCTCGAGAGCCCCGTCTATCGCAGCCGCCCCTGGTTTGGGTCTCTCCGTCAGTTCGTGGCCGTGGCAACGCCGCATGCGGGCGCGCCCGTGGCGCTCGCTCGCGTGCTCGGCGCCGACAGTGCACTGGGCATAAGCGGCAAGGATTTTGCCTGGCTTTCAAGCCAGGAGGCCTATCCATCCGCCTATCAGCTTCTGCCGGGGCCCGGGGAGGATACGTGCTGGGACCAGGCCAGCGAGGATCTCGAGCCCCTCGACATTCACCGCCCCGAGGTTGCCGCCCGGCTCGGCCTCAATCACGCGCTGCTGGCGCGCAACGCGGCGGTTCACGGCGTGCTCGGCGCGGGCCAGCGTCCGGCCGGCGTGCGCTATTTCTACTTCGCCGGGGCCGGGCACCGCACGGCCACCCGGGTCAATGTCTTCGCCAGCGGCACGGGAATCGAGCGGGAGCGCACCGTCGTGAGCCGGACCGAGGATGCCGGTGACGGCACCGTGCCGCTGTACAGTGCGCTCGCGCGGGCGCCCCAGCGTCACATCGCGACGAACGAGCACGCTACGGCCTTCAAGGGCTCGGCCTTCCGGGCCGTCTTCCTCCGGCTGTTCGGCGGCGATGCCGGCCCTGCGCTCGAGGCGCTGGTCGGCCCGCGCCTTGCCCTGTCCTTGGAGACCCCCGTAGCGCAGGCGCAACAGGACATCGAGGTCCTGCTCTATGCCGACCTGCCCTCGGACGAGGCAACGGCGCCGCTCGATGCCGTGCAGGGCGAACTCTTCCTGCGCAAGATCCGGGACGGGGACGCGCCTGTGAGCGCGGAGATCCGGCGCGTGCCCGTGTCCTATGCCGGCCCCCGAGTCAATCGCCTGCGGTTCTACCTCGATCCTGTCGATGAACCCGGCCATTATGAGTTGCGGTTTGAGGGCGCGCCCGAGCCGGCACGCGTCGCATTTGCAGTCTGCTCGCGGCAATCGGAGATCGAATGAGAGATGCGTCCTTCAGAGTAGTAGAAGGTAGCAGCAAACAGTTCGACCTGATAGATTTCACGGCGACACTTGGATAGCTGAAGCACTGCGGGCTGGGTGCCTTGGCGAGAAATGACATCCAATCTGGACGTTCGTGACCTTTCCAAGGACCTGTTGGCGCCTGACCCAGTCGAGTGCGGCGACGTGGCGGCGAGAGCTGCTGTTCAACACGATCGGCGTGCATATCCGGATGGTGCAGGTGCTGCTCCCCTGCGCGCTGCTGCCGACCCTCACTGCCATGCGCTCCGTCCATGAGCGGGCGCACCTGCGTGGCAGCCGGATGAGATTCCAGGCCGCCCAAGGTTCATCGACCTCCTCACCCGTCCACAGCGTCCTGCAGGGATTGCCGACGGCGTCGTGCGCTCACTTTCCGACGCGGTGGAGCGGACGCCCCCCGATGCCGAGGCAGACCGAGATGACGATTTCGTCCGGCTTCGGCGCATCCGGGATCGTGACCTCGATCGAGTCCATGTGGTCGAAGTCCCAAATGTTGTCCTTGTTCGTCATCGGCATGACGATGGTGGATCCGGCCGCGCCGACCTTCTTCGTGCCCGGGATGATGTCCTTGCCGCTACCGACCGCTGCACGGACGGGAGCGCCGAAGCGGGGGTGCAGCAGAGCCGCGGAGTGCTCGATCTCGCCGTCGGTTCCGATGATCGCGCCTTTCCCGTAGCTCTGAACCTGATCGGGTGCGACACCCAGCAGAGCGACGCCGCGCTCGGCCAAGATCTTGCTGACCTCCGCCCCCAGGTCGTAGAGCGGTGTGAGATCTTCCACGTAGCGCCCGGCATACGGGTTCTTGATCACTGCGGTCACCGCTACCTTCTTGGTCGCGGGCTCGACCGGTCGGCCGCATTCGCTCAGCGTCTCTTCCAGCTGCGAGACGATTTTTCGCAACGCCAATAGGGACATCCGACTGCCTCTCTGATTGCCAGCTAAAGGGCGGTTAATTCTGGGCTGAGACGGGCTGCGTGCTCGCCACGAGCGGGCAGCCTCCTTCCTCGATCGGCCGGAACGCTTCCTCGGCCGGCACCGTCGCGCGAAGCTTGTAGTAGTCCCACGCACCGCGAGACTCGGACGGCTTCTTCACCTCGAAGAGGTACATGTTGTGGATCTTGCGGCCGTCCTCGCGGATGCGGCCTTTGCCGAACAGAGGATCGTCTGTCGGCGAGGCCTTCATGGATTTCACGACCTCGCGGCCGTCATGGGGATTGGCCTCAGCCGCGACTGCCTTCAGGTAGGTGATCGTCGCCGCATACACGCCGGCCTGCACCATGGTGGGCTGGACGCCGCGCATCTGCGCCGAGAAGCGCTTGGCGAAGGCCCGCGTGCCGTCGTTCAGGTCCCAATAGAACGGTGAGGTCAGGATCAGCCCTTGCGCCGTCTGCAATCCGATCGAGTGAATGTCTGTGATGTAGATCAGGAGACCTGCAAGGTTCTGGCCGCCCGAGACGATGCCGAATTCGGCAGCCTGCTTGATCGAGTTCGTGGTATCGCCGCCCGAGTTGGCGAGGCCGACGATCTGCGCTTTCGAAGCCTGCGCCTGCAGGAGGAACGAGGAGAAGTCCGCGCTGCCGAGCGGCACGCGCACGGCGCCGATCACCGTTCCCCCGCTCGCCCTGACCACCGCAGCCGTGTCGCGCTCCAGGGCCTGCCCGAAGGCGTAGTCGGCGGTGAGAAAGTACCACGTCCTACCGCCCGTCTGGACGATGGCCTTGCCCGTACTGTGCGCAAGCGCCCAGGTGTCGTTGGTCCAGTGGATCGTGTTCGGAGAACAGGCCTTGCCGGTGAGGTCGGAGGTCGCCGGACCCGACGCCAGCATGACCTTGTTCTTGTCCTTCGTGATCTGGCTGACCGCGAGAGCAGCGGCCGAGTTCGTCACGTCGGTGATCATGTCGACGCGGTCGACGTCGTACCATTGGCGGGCGATCGCCGCGGCCACATCCGCCTTGTTCTGGTGATCGGCCGAGAGGATGTCGATCGTCCAGCCCTTGTCGCGAAGGCCGGAATCATCCGCAGCCAGCCGCGCCGCGATCACGGAACCCGGGCCGCCCATGTCAGCGTAGGGGCCGGACTGGTCGTTCAACACCCCTATTCGTATCGTCTTGTCCTGCTGCGCGTGTGCGGGACCAAGCGCGAGAGACGCCACAGCAGCCGCGAGCAGCACTGTCTTGAAGCGCATGTTTCACTCCCATTGACGCGTATTGGTCTTGTTGCCGACCGCTGCCGTCCTATGAGTCGGATCTTTCTTTGAGATGCTCGACCACCGCGGAGTAGTCTCTGCCGCGGCCGCCCTGTTCGACGAACTCGCTGAAAATCCTGCGAGCCGCCGCGCCGAGCGGTGTGGCGGTTCCGCTCGCCGATGCGACCTCCTGCGACAGAGCCAGGTCTTTCAACATCAGTTCGGCAGCGAAGCCGGGCCGGTAGCCCCGGTTGGACGCGGCAGTCGGGACGGGGCCCGGAACCGGGCAGTGCGTCGTCAGCGCGTAGCACTGGCCGGATGACGTCGAGGCGACATCGAACAGGGCCTGATGCGAGAGGCCGACCTGCGATGCGAGATTGAAGGCCTCGCTGACGGCAATCATAGTGACGCCGAGGATCATGTTGTTGCAGATCTTCGCCGCCTGACCGTTCCCGGGCGCCCCGCAATGGACGATCCGACGTCCCATCGCCTCGAGGAGGGGCCGTCCGGCGTCGAAGCTGTCGGGGTCGCCACCGACCATGAACGTCAGCGTCCCGGCGGTCGCACCTTCCGTGCCGCCCGAGACGGGAGCGTCCAGGGACAGGAGGCCGGCGCTCCGTGCCAGACCATGCACCTCGCGGGCGCTGTCCACGTCGATGGTCGAGGCGTCGATCATCAGGACGCCGCGCCGGGCCGCTGCGATCGCCTCGCGCCAGACGGAGCGCACGATCGCTCCGCTGGGCAGCATCGTCAGCACCGCGTCCGCATCCGCGACGGCGGCCTCAACGGAGGATGCGACGGTGATGCCGCCGGCTGCGGCCAAGTCCCGGCTGCGAGGAGAAACGTCGAAGCCGGAGACGGAATGGCCGGCCTTCCGGAGATTGGCGGCCATCGGACCGCCCATGTTCCCAAGGCCGATGACTGCGACGCGACGCATCGGCGATCACCGCTGCCGGGCGTTCACGGTCGAGGCGACGAATCGGGCGTCGCCCGCATGCTGCGCCGGGGCCCCGGCGGTCGCGCGGCCACCGGCGATACAGCGGATTGTGTTCATGGCGTGCCTCTCCCTGGTCCCCTCCCGAACTCCTCTACGGCGATTCAAAAAGGGGCAGCAATCGCCTAGTTTTGCGCATCACATGTGCATTTTTGGGCTGCTCCATGTCGGTCGAAGCAAGCTGGGATCATCTGCGATCGCTTCTGGCGTTCGCACGCGCGGGAACGCTGTCGAGCGCAGCCCGGTCACTGGGGGTGAAGCACTCAACCGTGAGCCGCCATCTTGCAGAGCTTGAGCGAAGCGTCGGCTCT
This sequence comes from Methylobacterium nodulans ORS 2060, assembly GCF_000022085.1. Classification (NCBI taxonomy): domain Bacteria; kingdom Pseudomonadati; phylum Pseudomonadota; class Alphaproteobacteria; order Hyphomicrobiales; family Methylobacteriaceae; genus Methylobacterium; species Methylobacterium nodulans. The sequence goes on along the minus strand of NC_011894.1, from coordinate 2,591,283 downwards.
CAGATCGTCCATCGCGCCGCCGATGGTCTGACGCTCACGACAGCGGGGGAGCGTCTGATGAACGCCGCCGAGGGCATGGAGGTTCTGCTGCGGCAGGCGCAGGACGACATCGCCGGACGGGACCGCCTGATTCAGGGCACGGTGCGGATCGGCGCGCCGGATGCGTTCGGGTCGATCTTCCTGGCGCCTCGCATCACCCAGTTGGCTGCGCAGCATCCGGCGCTGAACATCCAGCTCGTCGCCATGCCGCGGGTGTTCAACCTCACCAAGCGGGAGGCCGATCTCGCTGTGGCGCTCGCCATTCCGCAACACGGCCGCCTGCTCGCCAAGAAGCTCGCCGATTACGGGCTCGGGCTGTATGCATCCCCCGCCTACCTGTCACGGAGCAGGCCGATCCGGACGCTCGACGACCTCCGGGGGCATCAGTTCATCAACTACATTGACGAACTCATCACGATCGCGGAGCTCGATTATCTCGACGAGGTGTCGCCTTACATCAATGCGCGCTTTCAGAGTTCCAGTATTCTCGCGCAGTTGCATGCGACGGTGAGCGGGTTCGGGCTCTGCGTCCTGCCCTACTTCCTGGCAAAGCAATATCCCGACCTGGTCAACGTGCTCGGCCGGGAGGTTGTCCTGAAACGGACGTGGTGGCTCCTCGTGCACGAGGATCAGAACGAGCTCAGTCGCGTCCGATTGGTGCATCAGTTCATCTACGACACGGTTCGTCAAAACCTCACGCTGCTGCAGTCTCCGTGAGGGTCGGCTGCCACCGGATGGTCCCGTCGCCCGGCTCGGCACCGAAGCGTCAGACAGGGAGGAACCGGGCGCGCTCCTCGCGAAACCGACGGACGATGAAGTCGCGACAGGCAACGATGCGTCGTGCCTCATGGCTGTCGGGATGCGACATCAGCCAGTAGCTCCGTTGAAAACGCGTCTCGGGCAGCACCCGCACGAGGTCCGCGCAGTCGGCGGCCGCGAAGTCGTGCAGGATCCCGATCCCCACGCCTGCCTTGACGGCTTCGAGCTGCCCGATCGCCCCGGCACAGCGGAAGGCGCGCCGGCACCGGCTCTGCAGAAAGGCGCTATAGTCGAGAGCCGAGGCATAGGCGTAGTCGTCGACGCCGATCACCGCGGCGTGGCCCGCAAGCTCCCTGGTCGTCTCGGGCATCCCGGACTGCTCGAGGTAGCGGCGTGAGGCGTAGAGGCTGAGGCTGTAGTCGGTCAGCTTCGAGAGGATCAGGCGGCCATCCACCGGACGGTCGAGGCCGATCGCGAGGTCCGCTTCCCGCTTCGACAGCGAGAACGAGCGCGGAAGCGGAACGAGCTCGATGACGAGCTTCGCGTGCTGACACGACAGCGCGCCGAGTTCGCGGGCCAGGAACAGGTTTCCGAGCCCGTCCGGCGCCCCGATCCGCACTGTCCCGCTCGGCTCGGCTTCCTCGGCCCGCATGCGGGCCGTCACCGAGAGCACGTCCGCCTCGATCCGTTCCGCTACCGGCAACAGACGCTCGCCGGCTTCCGTCAGGCTGGACCCGTTCGGCCGCCGATGAAACAGCGCCGTGCCGAGCGCGGCCTCCAGGCATTCGAGCCGGCGCGCCACCGTGGCGTGATTCAGGCCGAGCTTGCGTCCTGCCTCCAGCATCTGGCCGTGCCGCGCGACCGCCAGGAAGGTCTGCAGATGGTCCCAGTTCATGGGCTTCAAATTCCGCACAACGGTTCGGCGAATTTGCCTGTTGATCCTGAATTTCTGTAGTCCGAAGAAAGGGCGTCCTCAACCAGCCGGTTCACCAGACGGACTGGCCATCCCCGGGATCAGCCATGGCTTCACAGATCGACCATTTCATCGGCGGCCGCCGCCTGGCCGGCCGCAGCGGGCGCAGCGCCCCCGTGTTCAATCCGGCGACCGGCGAGCAGACCGGCGCGGTGGCCCTCGCGGACGGCTCGGAGGTCGATGCCGCGGTGACCGCCGCGGCGGCGGCCTTTCCGGCCTGGGCGCGGACCCCGCCGCTGCGCCGCGCGCGCATCCTCAACAAGTTCCTGCAGATCATCGAAGATCGGATCGACAGCCTCGCGGCCGTGATCACGGCCGAGCACGGCAAGGTCCTGTCCGACGCCAAGGGCGAGATCCAGCGCGGCATGGAGGTGATCGAGTTCGCCGTCGGCGCACCGCAGCTCCTCAAGGGCGAGGTGACCGAGAATGTCGGCACTCGGGTCGACAGCCACGCCCTGCGCCAGCCGCTCGGGGTGGTCGCCGGCATCACGCCGTTCAACTTCCCCGTCATGGTGCCGATGTGGATGTTCCCCGTGGCGCTCGCCTGCGGGAACTGCTTCGTGCTGAAGCCCTCCGAGCGCGATCCCTCGGCCTCCCTGCTCCTGGCGGAGTGGCTGAAGGAGGCCGGACTGCCCGATGGCGTGTTCAACGTGGTGCACGGCGACAAGGAGGCGGTCGACGCTCTCCTGCATCATCCCAAGGTCGCGGGCGTCAGCTTCGTCGGCTCGACCCCGATCGCCCGCTACATCTATGCGACGGCGACCGCGAACGGGAAGCGGGCCCAGGCGCTCGGCGGCGCCAAGAACCACATGATCATCATGCCGGACGCCGACATGGATCAGGCGGTCGACGCGCTCATGGGCGCGGCCTATGGGTCGGCCGGCGAGCGCTGCATGGCCGTATCCGTCGCGGTGCCGGTCGGTGAGAAGACCGCCAACACGCTCGTCGAACGGCTGATCCCGAAGGTGCGTGCCCTCAAGGTCGGGCCCGGCACCGACCGGGACTCCGAGATGGGTCCCCTGGTCACCCGTCAGCACCTCGACAAGGTGCGGGGCTACATCGCGCAGGGCGTGTCCGAAGGCGCCAAGCTCCTGGTCGATGGCCGCGATCTGAAGCTTCAGGGCTACGAGACAGGCTTTTTCATCGGCGGTACGCTGTTCGATCACGTCACGCCGGAGATGACGATCTACAAGGAGGAGATCTTCGGCCCCGTCCTCGCGGTGACGCGTGCGCCCGACTATGCGACGGCCGCCCGCCTCATCAACGAGCACGAGTTCGGCAACGGCACGGCGATCTTCACGCGCGACGGTGATGCGGCCCGCGAGTTCGCCCACGAAATCCAGGTGGGCATGGTCGGCATCAACGTCCCGATCCCGGTGCCGATGGCCTTCCACTCCTTTGGCGGCTGGAAAGCTTCGCTCTTCGGCGACCATCACATGCACGGTCCGGAGGGGGTGCGCTTCTACACGCGTCTGAAGGCGATCACCACGCGTTGGCCGACCGGCATTCGTGCCGGTGCCGACTTCGTCATGCCGACGATGGAATGATCGGACATCATTGATTGCGCACACGGGAGTCGTGCTGTCCCGTCACGCGGGACAGCACGACCATGCCGGGAGTTCGTCCAACTGCGCCTCCGGGCTCAGCGAAGCAGGTCGAGGCTGACCACCGGTGTAATCCGGGAACGGACCCTGAAGCTTCCCCATACCCACGCCAGCTTTACGCTTCGGCAACGGTTGTCGAAGGTGCCTCCAAGACCTTCCCCGCAACCTCCCGCGGCACAATCGAGCGCATCTCGCTGACGAGCCACTTCTCCAAGACACGCAGGTCGGCCCGATCCCCGAGATGGGACGCGATCCAGAGCTTGAGGAGGCGCTGCCCGGGCACGAAGCCAAAGGGAGCAACGAGGCGGCCGGCCTTCACCTCGCTGATCACCAGCATATGGGGCACGACGGCGACGCCGAGGCCGCAGGCGGCGGCCTGGATCATCAGGTAGAAGTGCTCGAAGCTGCGCTTCGGCTCCAAGCTCAGGTCGGCGTATCCGGCGGCGGCGAGCCAGTCGCTCCACGCCTCGGGCCGGGTCTGGGTCGAGAGCAGGACGGCGCGCGACAGGTCCGCCGGGCTGCGCAGACCCGCCGTCCGCAGATAGTCGGGCGAGCAGACCGGGCCGATCCATTCCTGGCCGAGGTCGCGGATCACGGCGTCGCGCGGCGCCGGGATCGTGCTGTTGCGGATCGCCACGCTGATCTTGTCCCGGCTGAAATCGACCCGGTCGTAGTTCGTGTTCAACTACGCCGGTGGGTTTTTGGCTCAATAAAGCCTTGAAATTATACCAGTTTTTTCGAGGTGCGGGATTTTTCGCAGAAGGTGCGGGATTTCAGTCGTCGCCTTTCCAGGCCCGCGGGTTGCGCATCAGGGCCCCCCGCGCAAGCCGCTCGACGTCCGCCGCCCGGGTGTAGGTGGCGCTCTCGCGGCTGCCCGGCCTCCAGCCGAACAGGGCGTTCAGCTCCATCTCGGATGCCCCGGCCTCGGCTGCGCGGCGAGCCGCTGCCTTTCGCAGGCCGTGCGACCGGCCCGGCACGCCGGCCTTCTCGCAGGCCCGCCGGAACCACTTGGCAAAGCTGTCATCGACCCAAGGCGTCCCGCGGCTCGTCACCAGGAAGGCGAGGTCGCCGGTCGGTGCGGCCGCGATCGAGGCGGCGAGCGGTGGCAGGATCGGCCGCACGACCACGGCGCCGGTCTTCTTTGTCCTGATGGTGAAGGTGTCGCCCTTCACGTGCTGCCGGCCGAGCACCACCACGTCGCTGCGCCGCAGCCCCGTGTAGAGCAGCAGATCGAGCGCCAGCCGCTCCTGCGTGCCCACGGGCCAGCGGGCCTCGAACTGGCGCACCTCCTCCTCGGTCCAGGTATGAAAGCCCACGTCGGCATTCTTGCGCGCCAACGGCTTCACCCCAACCGCCGGGTTCTGGTCGATGTGCTCGTGCTCGACGGCCCAGGCGAACAGGGCGCGCATCGCGTACAAGAAGTTGTTGGCGGCGCTCGGCGTGTCCCGGCGCCGGTCGCGGCCGGTCACAATCGCCTTGCGGTCGATGTGGCGCAGCAGCTCGTTGCCGGCCGTCTTCTCGACCGCGCGAAGGATCGCATGCCGGCCAGTCCGCGTCCGCCGGGAGAGGTCGGCCCATTCCGGGCTCGCGACGTAGCGGGCGATCAGCCAGGACAGAGTACCCGGATTCGGCCCGGCCTGCTTCGCCGGCAGCTGGCCGCTTTCGACAGCGAGGCGGTAGTCCCGCCAGAACTCCGGGGAGCCGTAGGTCTCCCGCATCCGGATCCGCTTGCCCTGTCCGACGCGCACATACCAGACGGGCTTTCCGTGGCGGGTGATCTCGCGGACGAGGTGCGGCGGGCGTTCGCGGGGCATGTCGCTGCTCACAGGATGACGTCTCTACGCTCAGCCTCCGGCTCCTCCGGCGGCAAGGCAAACGGCTCTGTCGTGATAGCTCCCTCGGTCGTCTCGACCGCGATGCCGTCCGGCCGCAGCACGACACGGGTCACCGGCAGCCCGGCGTCACGCACCGCGCGGATGGCGCGGGCGATGTCGGCTTGCGTCACGGCGGCAGGCCGGCGCGGCATGGGTCAAATCTCCTCTCGGCTGGGGATGCGCTCAGCCCTGCGCATGGGCTGGTCCTCCTTTGTTCTGCTGACCTCCCGCTCCTGACGCAGGGGCGGATGGGGAGAGGGCGGCGCGGGCGGGATCAATCGACATGGCGCGCGTCCTCCGGTAGCGGCGCCCACTCCACGGGATCTCGGATGGTCGAGCGCGGTCCGAGGTTGTCGCAGACGACCCACTCGCCATCCCAGGTCACCAGACCCGGGAAGGCCTGCCGGATGACCTCCTGATTGCCGCGCACCCACGTGCCGCCACGCACCAGGATGCGGCGGGTCGGGTCGTGCGGTGCGGTCGCGATGTCTCGCCAGTACTCAGCCATGGGGCGGCCTCAGGGTCAGAGCTCGAGCCGGCCCGCCGCGGGGGCGTTCTCGGCCGCGCAGGCGGTGCACTGGTCCTTGCCGGCCCAGCCGCAGCCCCCAGGGCAGGCGTCCTCCTGGGTGCAGCCGCAGTCCCTGCAGATCCCGCCGAGCAGCGAAGGGACGCGCGGTGTGATGCCGTCCTCCGCCTCGAGCGCGCCGTCCGGCAGCGCCTCGGAGACCTCCATGGCCAGCATCCGGGTGAGCAGGACCTGCGCGGCCTCGGCCGCCCGGCCGACGATGTCGCTCAGCTGGTCCTCGTAGACCCGCTGGCGCAGCCGCCAGGAGGCAACCAGTTCGATCGCCACGGCGCCGATCTGCGCTTTCTCCTCCTGGGTCAGCTGCACCCACACCTCAGCGCCGCTGAAGCGTGGGAACGCCGGGCCGTCGACGGCCACGGGCGCGGGAGCGGATTGGGTATCAGCCACGGTTATGCTCCTGCGGATGAGGGATGGGGGCGCCCTGAGGGCGGGGTGAGGCGGGAGAGGCCGCTAAGTGCTTCCGCCGACGTTTCTTCTCCGGGCAAGGCTACGTTAATCAAAACCCCTGATTGTGTGGCACGGCCTGCAACCGGAAACGTTGTCGGTGCGGCTACATCCTGGGGGGATGACCATGATGGGTCGCGACGACGAAGCCTCATGCGCAATTCTGATCATGAACGGTGTTACGTTCTTCGGTCGGGTTACTGCCTCTGAGAAGAATATTCCACTCATACATTCAGAAGGAGAGCCGCAGAGAAAATTCGAACATTTCTTTATCAGCTTTGATGGAGCCTGCGCGCCTATAGATCTGTGGTTGGCTGTAGATGAAAGGCAGATTACGCGCAGCGCATCAACTGAAACTAACACGCTGCAATTGACAAAACGCCGAGCGTTCTTTGGTATCCGCTTGAGAAAAGCGTGGTCACTGGCCTTGATGTGGGTGAGAAATGAGGCCGGCATCGCCACCTCACACCAGCAGCAATTGGATTGAGCTGTCCGGAAAGACGGCATCGAGCGGCACGTCGCTGGTCGGCTTGCGCCCTCTGCGAACGGGTCGGTGAGGCGGGCGGAGGTCATGCCGGCACCTCGATGACCTCAAGCTCCTCAGCGCGCACGAAAGTGCAGCCGACGACTGCAGTTTCGCGGTCCGGATCCGGACGGAACCACAGAAGGCCGGGAGAGACCGCAAGCGTTCCGTGGACAGGATGGCTGAGGAGGACCGCGGGCGGCTCCTCGATTCGTCCGGTGATGCCGATGAGCGGCCGCTTCCACGTTGACCAAAGGGGCCCACCGATGATCCGAACGCGCGTGCCGGGCGTGAGGGCGAGGGCGGCGGAGGTCATGGAGCCACCCCTGCGATCTGGAGGATGCGAAGCTGACGCGGCCGCCTCGCAACCGAGGAACCGCCTAAAGCGTTGCTGGTAATCCGGCGGCAGACCGCAACCTGTGCGAGCTTCGCCGACACCGCGTGCTGCAAGTCCGACGCATGGCATAGGCTGGGGGTGAGCCCATGAACTGCAAGGTCAAAACTCGCAGTGAGGTCGAGGCAATTCTTCTCAACCGAATCCGCGAATTCCCTAACGGCCATCTGGTGCGACGTATTGAAATTGTAACCAGCGGCCTCGGCGAGGAGTTTCCTGGCTTCAATGTCTACATGGAGGACCCTCTGCCCGACAATTCGACAGAGATTGTCGAATTTATTCAGATTATGATGGTCACACTGTACAATATGTATGAGGTGTCCGAAGCACGAATTCAGTAAATGTTGAACATCTGGTAAGTTGTAGTGGCGGATCGGCATGGCTCTCACTCCGCGGCAGCGCGCATCAGCCACGCCTCATCCCGGTCGGTCCACGTGATCAGTTCGACCTTGCCGTGCCCGACGATCCGCTCGTCCAGGTGGGCGACGTAGCCGGGCACGTACTCACCGACGTGGGCGGGATCGATGATCGCGAACTGCGGCCGATGCCGGCGCACCTGCCGGATCGCCACGGCGCCGTTGCGAACGTCGCGCTTCAGCGAGGGGCAGTGCTGCAGGCTGACCGCGGCGCATTCCCGGTGCAGCAACGGCTCGACCTGCATGATGCAGAGGCCGCCGGCGCCGATCCGGGGCCGAGCATGCGACAGCGACACCTTCGTGCGATTGCGCAGCGGCCGGCCGCACAGGTCGCACAGGTCCCGAGCGATGGCCTCGCGCTGCCGCTGGCTGTGCGGCTTGCCGAACCGGGGCTTGCCCTCGCCGGGCGCGACGGCCTGGCAGATCGCGGGCCGGCCCGTGTAGGCGCAGCGGTCGACGCGGAACGCCTCCTCGGCGCTCCACGATGCGGTGTAGGGGACCGGCACCCCGCCGTAGAGAAGGGGCATGGCTACACAAGCCCCTTCTCGGTTGCGACCCGCTCGGGCAGCGTCAGGGTGTGGGTGGCCTTGCCCGCGTCCGGCTCGATCTCGCAGGCGGATTTCGGGATCCAGACCGCCTTCTCGCGGTCGCCGTCCATCGAGACGAGGACGGCGCGCGCGGTCTCGTGGTGCAGGCGCACCGTCAGGTCGACGAGGTCGGAGCGCATTTCAGCGGCCCTCCTCGGCAGGCGCCTCGCGCGCTTCGACAGCGAGCGTGTTCTGCCGCAACGCCTCACGGGCGCGCTGCGGCCAGATCGCGACCCCTTCGCAGCGAAAGCAGTAGGCAGACCGGCCGTTGTCGTAGAGCGGGTTGTCGATCGAGAGCCGCGTGTGATGGATCGGACACCGACCGAGCGAGAGCCAGAACAGCGTCTTCCAGCCATGGAGAGTGCGGGGCCAGCGGTAGCGCATCACCGCACCTCCGCCGCCATCGCGACCACGACCGGCCCCATCACCGTCCCGGGCCGCCGCATCACCGGCCAGTGGGCCCGCACCGGTGCGCTGCGCGGCCGCACCAGTTCGGTCGCCCGGCTCTGCTGGATCACGACCTCCTGGCCCGCCTCCAGCGCCTCGATGATCGGCTGCAGCCGGTCGGCGTAGAGCCCATAGAACTCGGCAAAGTCCTGGAGCCGGCGCAGGTCGTCCCGTTGCGCCGTGGCGTGCGCGCGCATCCGCTTCAGGTCTCGATGCTGGCCCGGCCAATTACCGATGAGTGTCGATTGCCACTCGAACGCCTGCGCGAGCTCGGCACTGTGCTTATCCGCTTCCTTGCGGGCGGCGTCGGCGAGGCTCGGAAAGTCGAATTCGCGGAGATCAGCAGCGCGCATGGTCAGGCGTCTCCCGGGATGGCGACGAGGCGGAGGGAGCCGCCCCAGATGGTCTCGATGTGCAGGTGTAGACGGGCGAGCACCGCGTTGGCGCGGCGCACGAGCTGGGATTGCCGGGCGTCGCTCATCGGCTTGCCGGGCCGGGCCGCAGCCATGGCCTCGGCGCGGCTCACCGCGAGCCCGACCCGCTCGCTGAACAGGAAGGCGAGCAGCTCGAACGTGCCGACCTGACGGAGGTCGAGGCGATGCCGGCCGCACCGGAGGCAGCGATAAGCCTTGTCCAGCACCACGGCGCCGGGGTTGGCGAGCGCGGTGTCGTAGCCGCAGGCCTTCACGATGATGATCGTCGGCAGCGGCAGGACAGGCCGCTCCGCCGCCTCGCGCGCCGCATGGGCGCGGCGCGAGCGGATGTTGTGGCGGACGGCCTGGGGCGCGGTGGTGCTGAGCATCGCAGCGCCCTCAGAACAGGATCTCGGCGTCCTTCACCCCGCGCGCCGCATTGGCGGCACCGAGGAGAAGGCTGCGCACCTCACGCAGTCGCTCGAGGCACGGTGCGCGATCGTCGGTGGTCGTGGCATCGGTCGGACGCGCGGCGTTGAAACCCTTCGCCCACCAGAGCAGGTCGGCGAGGCCGGCCGCGATCTGGTAAGCCGTCTCGGCTGGCAGGCGGATCTCCGCCATGTCCGGCGCCGGCGGCTCCTCGCGCCGTGGGACGCACGGAACCACATCGGGAGCGACCTCGCCCCGCTCCGGAGCGGCCACCGCGCGGACCTTGCTGATGCCGTACGGCGCAGACTGGATCTCGGGGTGGGTGAGCACACCCACCATGCCGAGGAGCTCGTCCCACGCGAGGCCGGTCGCGTGCTGGGTGTTCTCGCCGTTCCCGATAGCGAGGTTGAAGTGCCCCGAGTCGTCGGCCGTGATCGTGATGGGGAGGGCGCGCATCGGTCAGGCCTCCCGCCTGGACGAGCGGCGGCCCGTGCGCATGTCGCTCAGGGCGTCGTTGCCCGGGAAATCGTCTGCGGCGCCACCCAAGGCCGGGTCGTGCTCCTCGCCGGCCTCACCATCGTCGGCGGCCTGGGCGCCCCTCTCGGCCTCGTCGTCCGCCAGCGGTGCATCGGCGCCAGGTGCCTGATCCGGCTGGTGCTCGATCGTGTCGGACAGCGGGTTGGCAACCGGCTGGAACAGGCCCGTGATCTGCCCGTCTTGGCCCGGCTTGCGGCTGAAGTCGTACAGCTCATCGTCCCGCCGGATCAGGTCATCGAGATCCGACGAGAGCGGCAGCACCTTGCTGTGGCGGCGCGCGACGGTCTTGCGCGCCATCTCCTCCCACCACTGCGACCAGGGGCCGCCGTTCCGCGCCCGGCTGACCTTCCGGACCTTCTCGATTTCCTCGACGGTCATGACCTCGCGGGAGCGCTCGCCGCTCTTGAGCACCGCGATGGAGTAGGCGGCGATCGGCTTGCCGCGGTTCACGAGGACGGGCCGATGGATGATCTTCGGATCGTCGCCGAGCTGGTACTCGAACTCGTCGTTCTCGAAGACGACGTTCGCCTCCCAGGTCGAGACCTCGCCCGAGTTGCGCACCTTCTTCCGGATGCCGGCGATCATCGGCATCCACTGTGCGCGCCCGTTGAACTCGACGATCGCGCCTTCGCGCCCGTCCGGCAGCAAGCCGTCCTGAGCCGCCCGCATCGCGGCGTTGAAGAAGGAGCGGCGCTCCAGCTTCAGGAGGTCCGGATTGTTCTGGACCGCGGTGAGAAGCACCCGCTTGAACCGCTCGACCGGGATGTGGGCGGGCAGCGCCGCGGCGAACTCGGCCTCGCGGCTCTGGATCTGCTCGCGCACCAGGACGAGCGGATTGGCGGGCGGATTGCGCTCGGCGACGGCCGTGGATGCAGCCATGGAAGTTCTCCTGTCGGGATTCAGCGGGACAACCACACGGGCAGGTCGGAGAGTTCGATCTCTTCGAGCGGGGCGTGCTCGACCCACGGCGCGTCGAGGCCGTGTGACCGGCGAGCGGCGACGTAGTTCCAGAGAGCGAGGTCGATGGTCTTCTCGGCGATGCCGAGCACTTGGTTGCCGGGCGAGAGCGCGACGCCCCACGTCAGCGGCGCGTCGCCCGTGCTCCAGAACACGAAGACGAAAGCGAAAGCCGGCGCTGCTGCGACCCGGGCCAGCCAGGCCGGATCATGGTCGCCGAAGACCCGGCCCTCGCCCGCGAGCCGCGCCAGCTGCGCGCGGGCCTGCAGGTAGGCGGCGGCCTGCACCGGGTAGCCGTATTCGGCCATGGCGCGCAGGCAGTTCGCCTTGAACGACGTCGGGCGGCTCGGCCGCGTGCTCTTGAGGTCGATGACCGCGCGCGGCTTCAGGTAGTCGAACCGTGCCTTGCGGCGCACCGGCTCGCCGTCCACCTCGTCGGTCCAGAAGAGCGACACCTCGGACATGCCGCCGGTGAAGGAGGCGGCGAGGTGCGGATTGGCCAGGATGCTCTCGGCAGCCCCGCGAATCCGGTCGAAGTCGTCGGCCTTGAGGATCTGGCGGCCGGCGCGGGCGGCCTCGGCCTGGATCAGATCCAGAACCGGAGGCATGGTAAGCGGAGGAGCGCAAAGCTCCTGAAGCATTTCGATCTTGCCGGACTTGCTGCGGGGGATCTTCACCGCACCGCATTCACGGAACAGGTAATCGGCAAGATCTGCGTCCGTCCGGAGCACATCGTCGCCAGTCGCCTCGCGCTCGAAGGCTGCCGAGAACGATTGCTCGCCCTCCAGCACCAGCTTGTGCACCGCCTTGCCGATGATCTGCGAAGGCGTGGAGTCCTCGGCCGGCCGGTTCGGGTTGAGCACCGAGCCGAACCAGTAATCCGCCGGCTCGGCCGCGAGGCGCTTCAGGTCGGAGGAGCCAAGCGCTGGGTCGACATGGTAGAGCGCCTCGTCCAGGCTGAAGTAGATGCCGTCTGCGAAAGTGGTGGCAGCCGTGTCGGTGCCGTCCATCATCTTCATGACGCAGACTCCGCCAGACGCTTCGCTTCGGCAGCCTGCTGCTTCTTGACGTAATCCTCGTGCAGCTCGTCCTCAGCGGCCCGGACAAGGCATGACGCCATGGCGGACGCATCCTTGTTCGGATGGTCGTTGAAGTAGCGAGCGACGCGGCCGGCGAAGCGGTCCATCTCGCGCCACGACGTCTCAATGACGCCAGCCAGAAGCTTGTCGCGCTCGTAACTCATCGCCGTCACTCCCCCGCCGCAGCGCCAACGCGCCGGAGGAAATGCGCCGTCTCGGCCGACAGCGCGTCGAGGTGGGCCGGGTCGAGCGGCGCCATGGCGCCCGCCGGCAGGACACCGGCCATCGCGTTGACCGCCGAGCAGATCAGCTCGGCCCGCTCATGCACGATGGCCACCGAGGCGACCGGCATCGCCGAAGCGCAGGGCTTGCCCTCGGCGTCCACGATCATGCGGCCGGACCGCTCAACGACTGCCCACGGGGCCGGGCAGCCGAGCGCGTCGAGGTAGGCGCGGAAGGTCTGGGAGGCTTCGGCGGGGCTCACGGACGCACCCTCCCCGCCTGCACCGCGGCTGCGGCCCGCAGCTCCGCGATGATCACGCCGCCGGCGTGGCTCAGGAGAGCATCGACCTGCGCACTCGTGACTGGGTCGGCGATGGCGAGCAGGCTCTTGATGCGCAGGAGGTCGTCCGCCACGACGAGAAGGGCACCAGCTTGCTCGGCAGCGAGGGTAGCGCGCTGTTGGGCCCGGAAATCCGCGAAGGCCGGCAGAGTGACGGGATCCACCGGGCGGCCGGTGACGAGGCTGATGACGGGCGACATCATCACAGCCCCCGCCCGTGCACCTGGAAGACGTATTCGCGGCGGCCGACCTCAATGAAATCGAGCCCATCCGGCACGCGCGGCGCCTTCTCGGCCGGCCCGGTGACGCCATGGCGCCGGGCCGCATCCTCCAGGCTCGCCGGCAGCGCATCGCGATCGTCGTCGTGATCGATCAGGTCGACGACCTTGCCGAGCGCCATCGCAGTGACGTTGCGGGCGACCGGCGTCAGCGGGTCGGTGATGTCGAGCTCGTAGACCTCCTTCAGCGTCGAGCCCTGGCGCTCGTCGGCGGCAAGGAATGCCGTGATCGCGGTGAGGCCGTTTTCGACGGTGGTTTCCTCGATCCACTTCCGGCCCGAGGCATCGACGAAGTGGGCGAGATACGTGCGGGGCGGCTCGCGGCGGCTCATTGCGCGCCTCCCCGATTCATCTGCCGCACGACGGCGCGCGTACCGAGGTAGTCGACGCCGGGTACCGGGTTGCACGGCTCGTTGCGGAGCGATGGCGTGAACTTCGGGCCGCGGATGTGGGTCTTCAGGACCTCGGCGGCCTCGGCGCGGGTGACCGCGCGGATGGTGCCCTTCTCGCTCGTGAAGTCCTTCAGCTCGCCGTAGCGGATGGTGCGCGGGTCGCGCCGGGAGGCCGGGGTTGCCATCACAGCACACCCCCACGCACCGCGTTGACCAGCGCGCCGCCGCTCAGGGCCAGCGCGATGAGGATCGCCGCCGCGAAGATGACGAGGCCCGTCGCGAGCCAATCGCGGTCCGCGGGCTCGCGCTGAGGCTCATCTTCAGGGAGCGGCTCCCGCAGGAACAGCGGCGGCTCGAAGGCAGGGAAGATCTCAGTGGGGAAGTGCGGCGCCCGCGGGGGCGGCGCAGAGGCGAACGGGTCGGGTTGGGGGCGGGTGAGCATGTGGGGGCATCCGTGGTGGATGACCCCATAATCGCGGTTTTCGCGATTTGGTCAACAAGGAAATCGCGATTTTGTCGATTATCTCAGAAGCGGGTCCCCGATCGGATGAAATCCAGGACAAAGCCGATCACGCGGACGTTGTCTCCGCCGTCACCTGCAACGACGAGTGGTCGCTGAAAACGGCCGTCGTTGCTGTCAGGCCACAACTCCCATGCGCCCTCACTGCCCCGCACCTGTTTTACGGTTGTCTCGACGAGGTCGCCGCACCGCTGCTCAACGACAACCCAGTCGCCCAACTGGTACGGGCGCGGCGCTGCATTTGCGTCAAGTACGATGATGTGATCCCCGTCACGGGCCTGACGGTTAATGCTCTCCCCGCGTACTATGTACGCGGTTATGGCTTCTTTAGGCCAACGCGGATCAGCGACGTAGGGGATGTCGTAGTCTACGAAATCGACATACTGCATGTCTACAAAGGCGCCTGCCGCGACCTCTCCCACGACCTTAACGTAAGACACATCGCGCGCGGGGAGTTGTGCTGTCAATGGTGGGCTAACACCTAAGAACGCGCAAATGCGCTTGAGTTCGTCGGCTTTGATCGTGCGCTTGCCAGACAGCATCCGACTGACCGCGTCCTCGCTGAGGCCGATCGCGGACGAGAGGGCTTTCTGCGGGATCCGTCGATCGCGCAATTGCCCAGCGATCCATTCTCGCAACAATTCCCGATCCCCGTTGGATGCTGCTCTCCGGCGCCTTTTTGGCACCCTAGGCACGGATGTCATTCGACTATTTCCCAACGGGGGTGGGCGAGGGCCGTAGACAAAATCGCGATATGGCTTGACATGGCTTGTGAATATCGCGATTTCTGAAGGCATGACGAGCCGCACCCGCCCCGCCTCGCTCCGCTGTGAGCCGGCCCGATCCATCATCCTGAAGCTCGGGGGGATAGATCCCGTAGCCGAGGAGTGCGACGTGCACCGGAGCCGTGTCTGGGCGTGGGCGCAGCCCCGCGAGCGGCACAGAGCTGCGACGGGCGGGAACGTACCGCAGCGCCACCACGTCCGGCTGCTCAATATGGCTCGTCGGCTGAATGTGCCTATGACCGCTGAAGATTTCCTTCCCGTCCATAATAACGAGTCTCTCTCGGTATGCGTAGCTGCTGCGCCAGACGCTGTAGCAACATTGTGATGTATTTCAAAATGTAGCTTGCCGGTGATCATCTTATCACAACCGTTACTAGAGCGGATTGGGCCAGCCGAAGAGAGGTGCGAACACTCAATACAGGCTTGAATGTACCTAATCTACGTTCGACGCCGGTGGTTGAGAGCGCGCAATATTCTTGGTGCGGATTGGGGGTCGATAGAATGGTGCCCGCGCATATTGCAGCTTTTGCCGTGCAGAATGTGGCGACACGCGCAGTGGTGATTGCGCGACCTGCAACCAGAGGTGCTCTTGAGAGCGCTCAATCAGACGGGCCCGCAGCAGCCTCGGCGGCAACCCCTCCCAACACCCCTACTCCTCCCACCATGGCGGAGGCGGCGCGATGATCCGCCTCCTCACACATCAGGAGACACACCATGCGCAGTCGCTCCATCAGGCTCGATTTCAAGGGCCGCATGCATGCGCCGTCCAAGCCGGCCAAGCGCGCCGGCAAGAAGCTGCCGGCGCGGCCGGAGAAGCGCACGGGGTACTTCGGGTTCGTCACGCGCGGACTGGAGCGGGCCGCATATCATGCCGAGCGGCGCGCGGAGGTCGCCCGCATCCGCGCCGCGCGCGAATTCGAGCGGCGGATGCGCGCCGCCTAATCGATCTCGGGCACCTTGCCGCCATAGGCGTCGGCTTGACGACGCCATCTTCGCTGGAGCGCGGCCACGCCCTCGCCGGCGCTCACCGACGATCCGCCCTCGATCGCCTGCCGCAACAGATCGGCGTGGAACTCCTCGCCCTTGTTGCCTGTCGCACCCTCGATGAGGGAATCCACGATCTCGCTGCGGAGATCGTCGGTCAGCATCCCGTCTTTGCCCATGTGCTGGATCAGGCTCAGCACGAGCCGCTCCAGCACGGCCACACGATCTTCGAGCTCGTCGCGGGTCACGGTTATCTCCCTGTCCGTGATCTTCGGCGCGAGAGGCCGGGCCGCTACCCGGCCTCTCACCGATCCATGCTGTCGTCATCCTACACCTTCCGCAAGGGAGCCGCCGCGTGATCCGGCCCGCTTCGCAGAAGATCGGCCCGCTCCGCGTCGCTCCGATCGGCAATCTCGTGCGCGGGCAAATTCCTGAGGCCGGCCCATCTGCCGATTTTCAGCTCACGCGCACCGAGGCCGTTCAGCTGCGGGCGTGGCTCGACCGCTTTCTGGACGGCGACGCCGTAATGGCGAGCGGTGGCCCGCACCAGAGCGGTCCGCGCCTCGTCCGCGGCCTCTCTGCCGACGGCGACCCGCCCGTGTTCGAGAAGGCCGGCGATGCGCTCAGCGGCGGCACCAGCCCCGCACCAGCCCAGCGTCTTCACTCGTCCAGTCGCGGGGAGGCGTGAGCCGTCATGCGCTCCGCCTCCGCCCCCGAGACCCGCCGGTCCAGCAAGCCTGGCCCAGCCGGCGGCGCGCCCGGTCCGGCAACGACCGGCCCCTGTCCGTTCCGGGCCGGGCGCAACCCTCTTCGCGGAGCTCAGCCCAGCAATTCTGTTCGCGCCGGCCGCCCGGCCCGCGCTCCGAGGCCCCGGCCGGCGGTGGCGTCGCCGGTCGGAGCACTGCCCGTCGTGGGCGATTCCTCCCTGACTGGCCCCCTCTCCCTGTGCGGAGAGGGGGGCTTCTTGGGGCCTCAATTCCGACGTGCCGCGCTCGGCGGCGCGTGCGCCCGCGCCATCAAGGTCTCTCGCATCGCTGACCGCGCGGGCGCTCTCCTTTTCCTGGTTTCGCGTGACCGCTCGCCGGCAAGCATCGTCGGTCGCGCGCGTGTTGTCCTGCGTATCCCTGTCCACCTCCTGCATCTCGAAGTTCCTTTCGGTTCGACGCTGTTGAACCACAGGAGCCTTCCGACGTGCCGGGAAAACATACCGAGGGCTCGGAAAAGTATTCCGAGGGCGGTCGCATGACGACGGTCGATCAAGCCTCTCAGCTTCTGCGAGAGCTCGCCGAACCGCGGCCGGTCGGCGACACCGTGAAAGCTGCCATCACGCGCGCCGCGCGCGCGGTCTCTGCCGTTCTTCAGGAGCCGATGAGCTATGGCCGTGCCGAGGATATCTGGCGGCGCGAGGCTCGCCGGATCGACGCCGCCGAGATGGACGCCATCCGGGCCGCGCATGCCCGCCGCGCCGGCGAGCTTCGGACCGAAGTTCAGAAAGCTGCGGCGTTGGCTCAACGCCTTGAGCGCCTGGTTGCCCAAGCATCTCCTGCTTCAAGCGGCGAAGATCTGGAGCAGCTCCGGTCTACGGCAGATGAGGCGTGGAAGGCGGCGCGTACGCTTCGCCGTCTTGCTTCGGAAGCGCGCGGAGCGTGACCGGCGATGACTGGCTTCGTCGATTTCAGTCCCTCCGAGTTCACGCCGCCGGAGACGGGCCGGCCGGCACCGACCGATGGCCGCGCGGGAGGCCAGCGATGACCCGCGCCCGCCCCGAGCAGGTGATCCAGACCAAGATCGTCGTGGCCATGCACCGGCGGTTCGACTGCCGGTGCGTGCACGTGCCGAACGGCGGCCGCCGCGGCAAGCTCGAGGGCGTGGCGTTCAAGGAGATGGGCGTCGAGGCGGGGCACCCCGACCTGATCGTGTACGGCCGGGGCGGTCGGTGCTTTCTCATCGAGGTCAAGGCGCCCGGCGGGAGCCTCAGCGCGAGTCAGCGCGCCTTCCTCCCTGGCCTGCGGGAGCGCGGCTTTCCGGTGCACGTGGTGGACTGCGTCGAGGACGCGCTCGCGGCCGGCGCGGCATTTGGGCTGCCGCCAGCCGCGGCGCGGCCGCGTCCGGCGCCCGAGCCGGCGACGGAGTTCTGAGCGTGGCGGCGCTCCAGTCCCATTCCGAGAGCCGCCGCAGCCGCGGCCCGGCGCAGATGCGCCTCTCGGGGCTGGAGGCCGAGATTCGGCTGCGCGAGGACGAGCAGCTCTCGAAGCTCTACCGCGCCTGGAAGCGGCAGAAGCTCGAGGCGCTGCTC
The DNA here is from genome assembly GCF_000022085.1 of Methylobacterium nodulans ORS 2060. Classification (NCBI taxonomy): domain Bacteria; kingdom Pseudomonadati; phylum Pseudomonadota; class Alphaproteobacteria; order Hyphomicrobiales; family Methylobacteriaceae; genus Methylobacterium; species Methylobacterium nodulans. Next base: position 2,573,405 of record NC_011894.1, on the reverse strand, counting down.
GCCGGTCCTCACGGCGAGGAGATCCGCGACCTTGATCGGTTCATGCGCCGGATGGGCCTCGCCGACGGGCCAGCCCTGATCGCGCGCGTCGAGGCCGCGGCGTGGATCCAGGAGATGGACGCCGACGCCCGCCACGATCTCCTCAGCCTGATCGGACGCCGCATCGCCCTGATGCGCGAGCGGAACGGGCTCGAGCCCTTCAACGACGGCGTGCCCGGCGATCCGCCGCGCGCCTTCGAGCGGATCAAGACCCTGATGGGGTGCCGATGACCTGGCCCTTCGACCCGCTGCCGCCTCTGTCGTTCGGGCTGATCATGGGGGGTCGTCATGAACGTTGACCACGACGTTCTGCGGCGGCTCGCTAAGGGTGGCGCCAACGCGCTCGACATCGGCAAGGCGGCTGAGCATCTGGTTTGTGCCGACCTGATCTTGTCCGGCTACAGGTGTTATCTCAGCGATCAGGGGCTTTCCTACGACATCGTCGTCGATGTTGAGGTCCGCCTTATCAGAGTGCAGGTCAAGGCGACCTGCTTTCCATCGAACATGAACGCTCGAGGGCGTGCAGAGCGCATCGGTTATACGTTCCATGTGAGGAAACGAGGAAAGCTTGCTCGTGGACGGCGTCTCAGTGAGGAGCATTGCGATTTAGTCGCGCTAGTTGCTCTAGACATTCAAGCCGTCGCTTATCTGCCGCTGCGCGAAGTTGGCCAGTGCTGTCAGCTTATGCCGCCTGGCCATGCATTCGCCGGTAAGTTCAAGCGCAGTCGCATCGTGCCTATTACGGGCTTGCCTTTCGCGGATGCGCTCAAGCGAATGGGAGGCCAGAATGTTTGACTGGCCTTTCGGAGATCTCCGTCCGCTGTCTTACAGCATGCTGATGGTAGATCCACCCTGGTCCTACGACCTCTGGTCCGAGAAGGGCATGAGGAAATCGGCCATGGCGCAGTACGCGTGCATGTCCGATGAGGCGATCTGCGCCCTGCCCGTCGGCCAGCTCGCCCGCGGCGACGCCGTGCTGTGGCTGTGGGCCACCGGCCCGAAGCTCGACGTCGCGCTGCGCGTCATGGCGGCCTGGGGCTTCCGGTACCGGACCTTCGGGACCTGGGACAAGCAGCGCTGGGGCACGGGATACATCATGCGCTCCGTCGCCGAGCCGTTCCTGATCGGCACGCTGGGGCGTCCCGTGTTCGACGGGCGCAGCATCCCGAACATCATCCGCGGCGGCGCGCGCCAGCACAGTCGCAAGCCGGAGGAGGCCTACGCGATCGCCGAGCGGCTCGTGCCGGCGGCGTACCGTTGCGAGCTCTTCAGCCGCCAGTCGCGCACCGGCTGGGCCACCTGGGGCGACGAGGCCGGGCGCTTCGACGCGCCCGTCCTGCAGGCCGCGGAGTGACACCATGGCGGGCTTCCGCTCCCTGCCCGTCTTCCGTCCTGGCCTCGTCGGCGTCCACACGCGCGGGGCGGACGCGGTGCGCCTCTCCGGAGCGCTCGTCGGCGTGCCGGACGCCTATCCGGCCGCTGTGGCGCTGGGCGATCCATCCATCCCGGAGCGGCGCGCCCGCGCGCTGCGGATCCTGGAAGGGCTGCCGGCGCGCCAGCGGGAGCGGATCCTGGCGGCCTACGAGCGAACGGGGCAACGCGCATGACGGCGTGGTCGCCCCAGCAGGATCAGGCCCTGCGCGCCGTCAAGGCGTGGCTCAAGAGCCCGGGCCGGGCGCCGTTCTACCTCGGCGGCTACGCCGGGACCGGCAAGACCACGCTCGCCCGGCACCTTGCCGAGGGCGTCAAAGGCGATGTGCTCTTCGCCGCCTTCACCGGCAAGGCTGCGCTCGTCATGCGGGCGAAGGGCTGCACCGGCGCCACCACGATCCACTCGCTGATCTACCGGCCGAAGCCGCGGCGCGACGGCAGCGTGACCTTCGTGCTGAACGAGGACAGCCCCGTCGCATCGGCCGCGCTCGTCATCGTCGACGAGTGCTCGATGGTCGGTCCTGAGCTTGGCCGAGACCTGATGAGCTTCGGCACCAAGGTGCTCGTGCTCGGCGACCCCGCGCAGCTGCCGCCCGTCGACGGCGCTGGCTACTTCACGGGCGGCGACCCCGATTTCATGCTCACCGAGGTGCATCGGCAGGCCGCGGACAACCCGATCATCGCGCTGTCGATGCGCGTGCGCCAGGGCGGGCGGCTCGCCGCCGGCGCCTACGGCGAGAGCCGCGTCATCCAGCGCGCGGCGCTCGGCCAGCGCGCCGTGCTCCGCGCGGACCAGATCCTGGTCGGTCGCAACCAGACCCGGCGCGGGCTGAACGCGAAGGTGCGACGGCTCTACGGTCGCGACCCGGCCGGCCCGGAGATCGGCGACCGGCTCGTTTGCCTGCGCAACAACAAGGACAAGGGCCTGCTCAACGGCGGGCTCTGGGAGGTCGCCGACGTCGCGCAGAACGACGGCGCCATCGTCGAACTTGAGGTCATGCCGGACCACGACCCGGACGCCGCGCCGGTCCCGGTGGAGGTACGCAGCGAGTTCTTCCACGGCCAGGAAGAGGCGCTGAGCCCGAAGCAGCGCAGAGGCTTCGACGAGTTCACGTACGGCTACGCGCTCACCGTGCACAAGGCGCAGGGCTCGCAGTGGAATCGCGTGGTGCTGTTCGACGAGAGCTGCGCCTTTCGCGAGACCGCGCGGCGCTGGCTCTACACCGGGCTCACGCGCGCGGCCGATGCCGTGACGGTGGTGCTGTCATGAGGGCGCGGCCCGCCCTCGACCCGGAACGGGAGCAGGCCCGTGGGCTGCCGCTGGGGCGCGCCGACTTCGCGGCGTTCCGGCGCCGCGGCGTCGAGGGCCGGCATCTCGCCTGCGCTCGGCATGGCGTCGACCTGGTGCTGCGCGACCTCGTGGTGTTCGGGAAGCGACAGCGCTTCGGCTTCGCGCGGCACGACGGCGGCGAAGGGCCGGGCGCGGTCGAGGCCTACACGATCCCGGCCCGGGACGCCGGCGGCGCGCTGGTCGACGTCGTGGCCTGGGATCCCGCCGCAGGCCGCCTCGCGACGTGGCTCGGCGCGGTCGGCATGCTCGGCGAGGACAGCCTGTGGCGCCCGCTCGCGGACAAGGAGCCGCTCGTGGTGCACCGCGACCCCGTCGGCTGGCTGGCGGCGGGCTGGCGCGGCGTGGTGGTGATCAACGACGCCCTTGCCCGGCCTGCGCTCCTGGGAGCCGGCACGCTGCTGACGCAGGACATCGCCCACGGCGAGGCCGTGGAGGCGATGCTCAGGAAGGTCAGGATGCCCCGCATCCTGGTCGAGGCACCATGATGACGGCGCCGATCGACCTCGATCAGGCCCGCCGGGCTAAACGGCTTCGTGATGCCGGTGCCCAGGGTGCCGGCGGCGCGTCGGGATCGTCGGGTCTCCTGCCGGTGATCAAGGTGGTGGCCTCCGAGCTGCCGCGGGTCGTCGACGAGGCCGAGGACGCCCTGATCGAGAGCGGGGCCGCGGTGTTCGCCCGCGCCGGCGCGCTGGTGCGGCCGGTCGTGGAGCCGACCCCGACCGCCAACGGCGGCCTCGCCCTCGTCGCCAAGCTGAAATCCCTGACCGCAGATTCCCTGGCCGACATCCTGGCCCAGGTCGCCAAGTTCCAGCGCTTCGACGGGCGCGCCCAGCGCTGGGTGAACATCGATCCGCCCGACAAGGCCGTGGCGATCCTGCTGTCGCGCGAGGGCCGGTGGCGGCTTCCGCCGATCTCCGGCATCACCACGATTCCGACCCTGCGGCCCGACGGCTCGCTCCTCGACGAGCCCGGCTACGACCCCGCGACCCGGCTCTTCCTGATGCCGGACGAGGCCGTGGTCATGCCGGCGATCCCGGAGCGGCCGAGTCGCGCCGAGGCGCAGGCCGCGCTCGCGCTTCTGCTGGGGCCCCTGCAGGAATTTCCCTTCGTCGGGCCCGTGGATCGCGCCGTGGCACTGTCCGGCATCCTGACCGCGGTGCTGCGGCCCACGCTGCCCTCGGCGCCCTGTCACGGGATCCGGGCCTCCTCCGCGGGCACCGGCAAGTCGTATCTCGTCGATCTGATCGCCGCCATCGTCACCGGGCGCCCCTGTGCCGTCATGGCGGTCGGGCGCACCGAGGAGGAGACCGAGAAGCGTCTCGGCGCACTCCTTCTCAGCGGTACGCCCCTGATCTCGCTCGACAACGTCAACGGCGAACTCGGCGGAGACGCGCTCTGCCAAGTGACGGAACGGCCGGTGGTCAGGGTGCGCATCCTGGGCCGATCCGAGGTGCCGGAGATCGAGTGCCGGGCCGCGGTGTTCGCCACCGGCAACAACTTGACCTTGATCGGCGACATGACGCGGCGGGCCGTGCTGTGCCGGCTCGACGCCGGCGTGGAGCGGCCGGAGCAGCGCGAGTTCGCGTCGAACCCGATGCAGGCCGTGATGGCCGACCGCGGCGCCTACGTGGCCGCCGCCCTCACCATCGCCCGGGCCTACCGCGCCGCCGGCGCGCCGCGGGTCTGCGGCCCGATCGGCTCCTACGGGGCGTGGTCGGACACGGTCCGCTCCGCGCTGGTGTGGCTCGGCGAGGCCGACCCGGTCGCGAGCATGGACATCGCGCGGGGCGAGGATCCCGAGCGCGCCGCGCTGTCGGAGCTCATCACGGCCTGGGGCGAGCACCTCATCGAGGGCGCCTACTACGCCACCGGCGACATCGCCGCGGCCGCGCAGGAGACCGGCACCGACGGGCACCCGCTGCGGCCGTCCTTGCGCGAGGTGCTGATGCGCCAGGCCGGCAAGGGGTCCGCGATCTCGACCCGCAGCCTCGGCCGCTGGCTTACGGGCGTCCGCGGTCGCGTCGTGGCCGGCATGCGCATCGAGATGGTCGCCGACGAGAAGCGGGGCAACCGCTACGCGCTCTGCAAGGCGCCGGAGGAAGGGAGGTGAGCACGCGCGAATGGGGTTTCTGCTGGGGTTTGTGGGGTTTCGAAAAATGTAACCCCACCGGAAACCCCACGGAAAATCTGACGGTGGGACAGGGGTTTATGGCCGATTTGGGGGTTTTCGGGGTTTTTTCGCCAATCTTCACGCGCGACCTTTCCTGCGCACGCGTAAGAATGAGAAAAAACCCCAATAACCCCCAAAACACCTCTAAGTCTCTGACAGATCAGCAGATTTTGGTGTGGGGTTTCTCGAAAAAAAACCCCACCCTAACCCCCCAAAACCCCACCGAAACCCCAGGACCGGACTGGTGCGCCACCGCCGTTCCAGATGAAGAACAGTTGGTAGTTCAGAGACATAGAGGAGATCCCGATGCCCGAGATCGACACCCAGTCCCCCGACCTCGCCGGCCTCACCGGCCGCATCGTCAGCGCCTACGTCGCCCACAACGCCGTCCCTGCCGCGGAACTGCCCGTGCTCATCGCGTCGTTGCACGGTGCCCTTGCAGGCCTGGGCCAGCCGGCCGAGCCCGAAGTGCCGGCCCTCGTCCCGCCCGTGCCGATCCGCAAGACCGTGACGCCGGACGCGATCATCTCGCTGGAGGATGGCAAGCCCTACAAGACGCTCAAGCGGCACCTTGCCGGGCGCGGGCTGACGCCCGAGCAGTACCGGGCGAAGTGGGGCCTGCCGCCCGACTACCCGATGACGGCGGCAAACTACGCTGCGCAGCGCTCCGAGCTGGCGAAGAAGACCGGGCTGGGCCGGTTGCGGGCCTGAAGACCGGCGCTTGATCCTGCCGGCGGCCGGGCCTGTTCCGGCCGCCGGCGATCGTCTCCCTGTCGCCTACCGAGGAGCCCAGCGAGCATGGCCCGGAAGCGGAACCGCCGCCGCAACCGCACCAAGATCTTCGACGCGAAGGTCACCCCGACACACCACGTGCGGCTGCATCGGCTGCGGGTCGTGGTCGATGGAGACCGCCGCTGGTACGTCGTTCGGATCGACCCCACCCGCGAGCGGAAGATCCGCGAGGGGCTGGAGACGGCAGGCTTTGCGACCTGCGTGCCCGCCAGCAGCGCCGTAATCGAGCATCGCGGTCGGTACCGGGAGACGCGCCGCCGCGCCGTCCCGGGCTATCTGTTCGTCGGGGCGGATCGTGGCATGGACGGGCGCGCGGCGCTCTGGGCCTACCACGACCGCGTCATGGCGAGCCTGCCGCCCCGCGTGTTCGCGCTAGAGGACGAGGGCCGCCTCGTCCGGGTCCGGCAGCAGGGCGAGGCGGAACGCCCCTTCTACCGCGTGATGGGGCCGTTCGGGCCTGAGCAGCTGCAGCGGTTCTCGGACAAGGTCGGCGCCGAGCTCGTGGCGGTGCTCTATGCGGGCACGGAGCCGGTCGGGCAGTTCCCGGCTGCGGCCGCGCGCATTCTGGAGGGGCAGCGCCTGGACTTCTGCGAGGTTGGCGACTTGGTACGCAGAGGGCCTTCGGGGCCTCTATATGTAACAGCTGGCGCGACGCGCAGACCTAACCCTTTGTATGCTGAGATCCGCCAATGAGCGCCGAAGTGAGTTTTTCAACAACATCCGGCAGGAGCGGAAGTTCGACCAACACAGCGAGAACGACCACTCCTGCTCATATAGCTGCCCCTGTTGAAAGCCGTGTAGTTAGCTTGGCGTTTGCGCTTCACCTCGGTGAACCGCCGGCTTGAGCTGGTGGTAGAGGGCTGAGGAGGGTTAGCGCCAGCAGCTTCCCCAATGGAGGAAGCGGCCCGTCCGCCGGTTCATGCAGTAGACCCGCGGCCGCGACACGCGGCGGCAATACCCCCAGTGGAGGAAGCGTCCGGTTCGTCGGTTGTAGCAGAAGACCCGCGCATCCTGCACCAGCGGGTTCTCCTGCAGAGAGCCGAGGATCGCCGCGCCCTGGACCGGCGCGCTCCATCCGCTGGACGGGCTGCACAGCACGAAGCCAGTCACAGCCGCTGCAAGCATCCATTGGCCATGATGCGCCATGAATACCTCCTGACCAGACTCAATCTCCGGGCGATCTCGACCGCCAGCCTCGCTCGGGGGTGGCAAATCAAGGCGTCAGGAAAGACTATTGCTCCAAGTATGGCGAAGATCTCTCCGGTGTCAATGATTTGGACCGACTCGGTGCACCCTCGATGGGGGATCCTGCACGGAGAACGACTCGGTGCACCCTCAACGGGGGATTCCGCACGCGCTGCGCGGATCACCACACTGCTTTCCGGTACTACCGTGTCATAAAGATTTATAACCTATTGATATTGAACGCTTTTGCGGTAAATGATGTCAGGGATTGCGGAGCTATGTCTTCCGCCGGGGCTTTTTGCTAAACTGGTCCTGAGAGCCCGCTGCTTGTTTAGCGAGGCTGCCGTCCTGCCGACGGAGCAAAAATTTGAGGAGCTTAATATGGCTGCCCTCATGCGACTGCTGCTATTCGTATTCGCAACAGGTATCATATCGTTCGAAGTATCGACTGCCGTACAGGCTCAGTTTGCGACGCCGGAAGCTGCCGTTCAAGCGGTCTACGCCCAATATCAGGGTTCAAGCAAAAGGCCAAATTTGCTTTCACTTCGCTTGGACAGCGCGGCTGCGAACCATTTCTTCGAGCCAGAGCTTGCAAGGGCATGGCTCAAAGATCTCGCCAGTGCATCAAACGGCGACAATGTCATTGATGTTGATCCGTTCATCGGCGCCCAGGACGCAAACGTTTCAAAGCTGTCGATCGAACGGAGCAAAATGATGGGCGAATACGCAGTCGTCCAAGCGAATCTCCGCAACTTCAGCAAACCCACGCATGTCACATACCGTCTGAAGCGCGCTCCAGATGGCTGGCGCATTTACGATGTCACATCCAACCAAGCGCAGGGACTCCGCCGTATGCTAGGCTTGAGAGACTAATTGTGCTGTTTGCTTAGGGCAAAGCGGTTACGGTAGATTTGAACCGGCGAATGTTTTCATGTGGATTTTTGCTGTTCTTGTCTGTTCTTGATATAGTCGAGTAGTTGTATTCGGGACAAGACAGCATGATTACGAGCGGGTGCCCTTTGAACATAACATTGTCCTGGGTGGGCAATTTGCTCAGACTGAGGAGAATTACAAATGCGTGTAATGCTTATTTCTTCCGTCCTCTCGCTAATCGCAATCTCGCCAGCGGAGGCGACCTGTACGTTGCGCTCCGAGGGACATTGCCTCAGCGAATCCGAAGAGGGCCGATGCTTAATTGAAATCGGGGGAAAGAAGTATCTTAACGGCAGGTGCAACATCGAGATTAGCTCAGATGGAAGTTTTTCAATCGGAACCGGAGATCGCCGCCGCGCTTCGCGCTTCTTTGCATATATAAACAAAAACGAGGACGGCACAGCTGAAGGCAGCTGGAATGGAGTACACGGAGGGAGTCATGCTCATGATAGCCTCGGAACCTTAAGGCGAGAAGGAAGCGCATGCTGGGTCAACTCAACCGCAAAAATTTGCGCATGGAGATGACGGCACCTGATCCGCGCCCACAGCGGCAGATCAACTGACGGCGGTCGGGCAGAGGCAGCCGTCACATACGTTAGCGCATACTGAAAAAGTAATCCTCACCTCCGAGGGCACCATAAACGAAAGGCTCCTGCTTGCGACCTGTGCTTGCCATGACATCATCGTGTACTAACCCAAACATCTTTCGGATCTCAGTGTCAGGTTTTGCAATGTTCTTGATCAAGGCCGTTGCGAAAGGGCTATTTGCCTGACCATCCTGCACATCTAGTGCAACTTGGCCGTGCTTGGCTGCAAAAGCCACCAGTGTGCCACTTGTCTCTGGCTCGATCTTCGCCAAGCCGCGCCCCACTGATCGTGACGAAACTGTGCGCGTCATCTGCTGCAGGAACGGATTGTCACGACAGGCATCCAAGATCACAAGACGGAGCTTACGTGCGCCTTCGATGCTGCCCAGCACTTGATCAAGTGGAACCGCTTCGAACTGCACGGCCCGGTCCGTCTTCAGCTGGGCATCGACAGGCACAAGGTAGTTAGTGCCCCCGACTTCAATGCCGTGCCCAGCGTAATAGACCACGGCCCAATCAGCCTGGTCAGCCTCGGCCGAGAAGCTGTTCAGAGCTCGCCGCAGATCATCATAGCGGAGGTCATTTTCCAAACGAACGCTCTTGAAGCCAGCTTGACGCAAAGAGCGCGCGATAGCGCTGGCGTCTCGCGTCGGATTGTCGAGTGCGGCGACGGAGGTATACGCACCGTTGCCAATCACCAGCGCGACCCGCCTCTCGGAAAGTGGTGTGATGACCGACATCGTGGGCGGAGACACGACCGGCGAGGTCTGGACGGCTGTAACAACTACGGCGGCTGCGGTCCGGCTAGTTTGAGCTGCCTGCGCCTCGCGGCGGGCCGTGAGAAAGGCTGCATCGTCCTCAAGCTCAGGCTTCAGCCGTGCAGCCTCAGCGAAATCTGCAAGAGCCCGGTCCGGTTCCCCTCTGGCCTGGTACGTGATGCCCCGATCTTGATAAGCCTCGGCGTACTTGGGATTAAGCCGTATGGCCTCACTCAAATCAGAGATACTGTGATCAAGGTTGCCTTTAAAGCTGAAAACCGTTCCACGATGATAATATGCGTTTGCTAACCCAGGTTTAAGCAGCAACGCATGATCGTAATCCGCAATTGCGAGGTCATACGCACCCTTGCTTTGGAAGGCGAACCCGCGATTGTTGTAGGCGACTGCAGATTTGGGATCGAGTTGCAAGGCGCGATCATAATCTGCGATTGCCCGATCGTATTCACTCTTCTTCTGGAACGCAAATCCCCGATTGACAAAGGCGGTTGCGTACTTGGGGTCAATCTGCAGGGCATGATCGTAATCTGCGATTGCCAGGTCGTACTCCCCTCTGTTTTGGAAGCATAGTCCACGATTGTTGTAGGCAAGCACGTTATTGTGGTCAAGTTCGAGACCTTGATTATAATCGGAGACCGCCCGATCGCACTCACCTTTGCTGCGAAAGGCATCCCCACGATTGATGTAGGCGACTATGTATCTGGGATTAAGCTGAAGGGCTTGGTCGTAATTTGCAATCGCCCGGTCGGGCTCACCCTTATTTTGGAGGGCTAGCCCACGATTGTTGTAAGCTACTACGTATTTTGGATTGAGCTGGATGGCTTGATCATAGTTTGCAATTGCTCGATCGTACTCACCTTTGCTCCGAAAAACATCCCCACGATTGGTGTAGGCGATCGCGTACTTTGGATCGAACTGCAAGGCGAGATCATAGTCTGCAATTGCTCGATCGTATTCACCCTTGCTCTGGAAGACGAACCCGCGATTGGTGTAGGTTATCGCGGACTTGGGATTGAGCTGTAAGGCTTGATTGTAGTCTGTGATTGCTCTATCGTACTCACCTTTGCTTTGGAGGGCGAACCCACGATTGTTGTAGGCGATCGCCGACTTGGGATCGAGCCGGATGGCCTGTTCATAATCTGCAATCGCTCGATCGTACTCGCCCTTGTTCTGAAAAGCCAGCCCGCGAGTGTTGTAGGCAGTACTGTAACTTGGATTTAGACGGAGGGCTTGATTGTAGTCAGCGATCGCGACGTCATTTTCACCTTTGTTTCGAAAGGCGTCCCCGCGATTGACAAAGGCGATTACGTATTTGGGATCGAGACGCAGGGCTTGGCTGTAGTCTGCAATAGCTCGATCGTATTCACCCTTGTTCTGAAAGGCCAATCCTCGATTGTTGTAGGCTATAGCGTAATTTGGGTTAAGATGGAGGGCTTGGTCGTAGTCAACTATTGCGCGATCGTACTCACCCTTGATCCGAAAGGCATCTGCACGATTGACAACGGCAATCACGTATTTAGGTTCGAGCCGTAAGGCTTCAGTGTAATCCGAAATTGCTCGATCGTATTCGCCCATATTCTGAAAGGCGAGACCGCGATTGTTGTAAGCGATTATGGGCTTAGGATCGAACTGTAGGGCTTGATTATAGTCGGCGATCGCCCGGTTGTACTCACCTTTGCTCCGAAAAACGTCCCCACGATTGGTGTAGGCGATTGCGTATTTGGGGTCGAGACGCAGGGCTTGGCTGTAGTCTGCAATAGCTCGATCGTATTCACCCTTGCCCTGAAATGCAAATCCGCGATTATTGTATGCAAATGTGTAATTAGGATCAAGCTGCAGGGCTTGATTGTAGTCTGCAATTGCTCTGTCGTACTCTCCTTTGCCGTGAAAGGCGAACCCGCGATTGTTGTAGACGATCGGATGCTTGGGGTCCAACTGTAAAGCTCGGTTATAATCTGCGATCGCTCGCTCATAGTCGCCTTTGTGGTAGAAGGCGTCGCCGCGATTATTGTAAGCGATTACAGACCTGGGGTCGAGCCGTAAGGCTTGATTGTAGTCGGCGATCGCCCGATCGTACTCACCCTTGCTTCGGAAGGTGAACCCACGATTGACGTAAGCGGCGGTCAATTTGGGGTCGAGCCGTAAGGCTTGATTGTAGTCGGCGATCGCCCGATCGTACTCACCCTTGTTCTGAAAGCTGTACCCGCGAGTATTGTAGCCGGCCGCATCTAACGCAAGAGCTGTCGAGCTCGATTGGCCAATGAGCCCCAAGGCAAGCAGCAATGCATGTGTTTTGCGCATGGCTTCACCCTGCGACTATAGTACCTGTCGCAACTTCGCGACACGGGTAACTGTTTTAGTATAAAGGCTGAAGGGAGCGTACTGCAAACTCGGAGAGAGATTGCGGGGCTGCATCAGCATAGCTTCATTCTTTGCTCGCCTCGGCCCGGGTCCAGAGACGTTGGTTCACTCTGGCATCGCTCTGGCCTGCAACGAGGGCAGCGCAAGTCCTTGTGCCCACGTTCCGATCTGGCGCTGTCCGTGCCGATCCCATGCGCTGGCCGTGTATCGAACGTCTGGACGACGCTCGAAAGCAGTTGCTCGCCGCGGGGGCGGCGAAGTTCCCCGCGCGGGTCAGGAGCGCTGGTTCATCAAACAGTCGTCTGTGTTCAACCCCTCAAGGGTGCCGACCGAGCTCCTCCTCTTGCTCGAATGGCGGTAGCATGCTACCTCGGCTGTTGGACGACCACGCTGTGCGTGATCCGCGAGCTTCGCGTGCATCTCCGGTGTGGCCCTGGCCCGGAAGACCCGTGCGCCGCGACAGGGGGAATGCATCCTTTGTCCAGGTCCCGTCGTGGCGGCTCAGGGACGCGCCGCCATGCTCCGAAGCGATCTGACACCGCGACGCGAGAAGCCCTGCGCTTCGCCCGTGATGTCGTCACTGCCGCGGGCGCGATCGACCCGAGGGTTGAGAACTTCGACACCCCGCAGTGCCAAAGCTGCCCGCTCAGCGGGCCTGCCAGCCTCACCGCCTGCGCGATCTGCGGCCAGGGCCCGTGCCGCGAACGGCAGTAGGGGTGAGAAGAGATTGGTGCGGGTGGGCCGGTGCTGCCCCGCCGCCGATCAGTGAGAACCCTGACCGTCGCCTACTTCACCCGCATGTCCGTGAGACTACGCGGGGCATCGGATCCGAGCAATCAATCTTCCGGGGTACCCTGGACGGTTGGTCGAAGGGTCGACCACGGATCCCACCCGAGCTGCACTGTGGCTGATCCTCCGGAAGCAGCACCTTGACCAATGCTAGCCAGGCAATGATTGAGAAGCATGCATGACTGAATTGCGACTGGTGGCCGAGCAGTCGGAGCGCGATATCGCTCTGCGCCATGCGACTGAGCGCCTTGGTGGCTGCCTACGCGAGATGCTCGCCAACCTGCTCCGCATTCAGAGGGGTGCCGGGAAGCCCGAGGAGCTGGGCAACACGGTTGTCGAATGTGCCCAGGCGTTCGACGCTTATCTCGACTTGACCGGCGGTCGGCCGGGTCGTGATGTCGTTGATGCGGCGCTGAATATCTGGCGCAGTGAGAGCGGTGCTGATGAATTTGATCGCGCTCGGGATCAGTCGGTCCGCGGCGCAATGCAGATCATCGCTTCTCGCCTACTCGGTCAGCTGACCCAGGAGCGCCATGGGCAGCACGAGTTCCACCGTGGCTTGGAGCGCATGGAGGCAGTCCGCGCCAGGAACCGTGCGGCGATCCGGTATGCACCGGTTGCGGACGGGCCGGAAAATCTCGATGCCCTGTTCTGAAAAGAGGCCGAGAGGCAGGCCACGCAAGGCGGAAGGCGTAGCGAAAAGGCCGACGCTGACGGTCCGCCTGCGTCCCACCATTCGAGAGGCTGTCGAGGCTCGCGCGCAGGCGAATGCGCACTCGCTCAGCGAAGAGGTCGAGCACCTGCTGGAGGCGGCCATCGCAGGGGAGGGCATGACCAGTCTCCTTCAGCAGCTAGCGTCAGAGGTGTCGCGCGCTGTGGCGTTGCTGGAGGAACGAGGCAAGGGAGAGCCCTGACTGACGCCCTGTCCCGCCTCTTCCTGACGAAGCGTCAGGGCCCCTGGAGGGTCGAAATCGATACGGGTGGGCGGGGCCCCGCCTGTTCCTAGCGCTGACCCCGAAATTCGAGGTACGCACCCATGGCCGACGGCGTCTCGGCAAGGCAGCTGGCGAAGGTCCTCGGCGTGACCGAGGGCGCGGTGCGGAAGGCGCTCAAGGCCAACCGGATCAAGCGCTTGCCGAATGGCCTGATTGATCCCGAGGCAGTCCGCGAGGCGTGGCAGGGCTCAACCGATCCGGCGCGTACCAAGGTGCGTACCGAGCCGCAGACGGTGCGCACCCGCGGTACGCACCCCCGCGCGGAGGTGCGCACCCCGGCCGAGGCTCGCGAGGCGGTCAGCCTGATCGCCCGGGTGCTGGCCGAGGAGGGGGTGGAGGATGCGGACGGCGGCATCGACTTCGGCAAGGCCCGCACCGCCGAGCTGATCCTGAAGGCCCGCCAGCGCAGCCTTGACCAGGCCGAGCAGCAGGGCCGCCTCATCGAGCGGACCGCGGCCGAGGCCGCGTTTTTCGACGCGGCGCGCGAGAACCGCGATGCGTGGCTGGCTTGGCCGGCTCGCATCGCGATCGAGGCCGCGGACGAGATCCAAGTCGATCCGCGGACAGGCAAGGTCGATTCTCGCTCTCTGGTGGCCGTGCTCGACGCTCAGGTGCGTCGCCACCTCGCCGAGATGGGCGAGGCCGAGCTGCCTCACTGGAGGTCCGTCTGACGAGTGCTGACAAGATCCTGTCGGGATTAGTAGCCGGTCACTCGCCGAACTCAGATCTGATGAAGGCGAGGACCCTCAGTGCCGCGAGAAGTTCGATGGCGCTCTCGCTCGACAGCCCTGTCTGCTCCCGCCCGTCCACGCGGACGGGCTCACCCGTGCCGACGACATAGACGCCCCAGCCCTCACGTGCCCTCCGCACGGTGTACCCGCGGTGCGGCATGGCGTTCCTCCGGCCCCACGCTCTCCTGGCTTGAGGGAGGCCCCCGGGACAAGAGCCTGCTCCGAGCGCGCACAGAAGAATAGCGCTGCCACTGCTCCGGCCTCGGTGCAACTCTGCCGCGCCGCGCCGTCGAACGCCCGATCAACTCTAAAACATGATTTTGCGCTCACAAATCTGTCCAGCCGGGCGAATACCCAAGCTTCATCAAAGCGCGAATTCCCTGCACGCCCAGCGCATGGGCTGAGCCAATCAGGACTGATTCTATGATTGTACGTGCGAAAACGCACGCCATGGTGCATTCAACCGCACCCACGTGCAGCGATTTCTAGCCATACAGAGCAACCTGTGAGACCCTTATCGCTAGTTGCTGATGTCGAGGTGCTCCATGGCGACTGCATTCGATAATCTCGCGCCGAGAGTCATGCGAGAGCTGATCTCCGACTTCGACCTGACGGTCGAGCAAGCAGCCGGAATCCTCGGCAACCTGGGAGCGGAAAGTGGCCTGCGAGCCATCCAGGAGCTGCGCCCAGCCATTCGTGGCAGCCGTGGCGGTTTTGGCTGGGCGCAATGGACGGGCGCGCGCCGTGTAGCCTTCGAGCGCTGGGCTCGTGCCCGCGGCTTCGATCTCACCAGTTACGAGGCGAACTACGGCTACATGAGAGCCGAGCTGACCGACGCAATCCCGGATCTTAAATTCAGCCACGCCATCACGCAGCTCAAGAAGACGACGACGGTCCGAGCTGCCGTAGAAACATTCGAAGCGCATTACGAGAAAGCCGGCATCAAAAGGATTGAGGCCCGACTCAACTTCGCCCAGCGGGCAATCGCGCTCTACTCCGCAAGCCATGCGTCCGACCTTGCCAAGGAGACACCTGCCATGCCGAATCCGTCGCTCCCCGATACAGCGGCAAAGCCCTGGTACCAGTCTAAGGCTGTCATCGGCGGCATCATGGCTATCGCGCTCCCCCTGCTTAGCGCCGCCTTTCCGGCCCTCAAACTCGTTGATCCGAATTCGGCAGCGGACTTCGTATTGAAGGCGATCCAGATCATCGGCCCGGTCGTGGGCGGCGGGCTGGCGATCTTCGGACGCGTGCAAGCCGTACAGCCGATCGCCGGGTCGAAGGCCGCCGGCATCGTCGCCGATATGCAAGCTGGGCGACAGGCTGCCAAAACGGCAGACTTGGACGACGAGGGGCCCCGCATTATGAGCATGCCGCTCGAAGCGGTGCTGGCCGAACTGCCCATCGTGATTGATGCGTTGAACCAACTCCGGCGGGCTGCCGCTCCGGGTCCTGTCGAGGTGACAGTCGCGCCGCCTCATGGAATTGCCGAGACCGTACCTCTAAGATCAGATGCCGCTTAGTCGAACCCAGGATTCAGCTTAATACATTGAGATCTTCTGTACTCTTATCAGGCAAGGTTCCGCTACTATTCATCAGAATGGCGCTGGACAGATGGGCTAATCTGAACAGCGCCAAACTCAAGCTCTTCCGAAGCGGCATGCCGAAGGACGATGGCTCTTCGGAACGTCGGCGCTGGAATTCTAAAATGCCAGCGCCGATCTGTTGCGCCTTACTTGGCAGCTGCAGGTTTGACCTTGCGGGCCCGCTTGGCCTTCGCAGGCGCCGTCACGATGGCATCAGGCGCGGCGGCCTTGGCGGCCGCCTTCACTGCCTCCTGGCGCTTCTGACCAAGCCCGATGCTCTTGGCGAGCTCCGAACGCTGGGCCGCGTAGCTTTCGGCCACCATCGGGTACGTGACGGGTAGGCCGAACTTCGCCCGGTAGTCCTCCGGCGTCATGCCGTGCTTGGTGAGGTGCCGCTTCAGGCTCTTGTACGGCTTGCCGTCGATGAAGCTGATCATGTGGTCCGGCGTGATAGACTTCCTGATCTGGGCCGGGGTCGCCTTAGGTGCCTCCTCTACGGCCGGAGCGGCCGGCTTCCCCAGAGCGCCGAGCGCTGCATGGACGCTCTGGATCAGGGCCGGCAGTTCGGATGCAGGTACGTTGTTGTTCGAGATGTAGGCCGAAACGATGTCGGTGGCGAGTTCTACGGAGTTGGTGGAGACGGAGTCGGTCATTTTGTTGCTCCTATGCGACCAGCTTCCCCCTGAGCTTGATGAACCAGCCTGTCAACACCACGATCGCGGAATCACACGCGATTTGTGAGCGGATACCCTTGAGTATGCACCAGACATTTCGCGCGATGCTCACGAAACCATCCGGAAACGAGGTCTCCTGAGTTTCGAGGATACCCCACTGCGACCCTGAGGACGGCCGTGAGTGGCATCGTCCCTGGGCCTTGCAAATCAGATGCCCGACGGCATCAGGATGTTGATGGAGGAGCAGCCTGATCTAGTTTTGGCCTACCCGGGCGGCACGGGGACGGCAAACATGTTGGAGTTGGCGAGGGCGGCCGGTGCGAGGGCGCGTGTCCTCTCGTGACGGTCACGGCCAGTCCGCGGGGCCCTGACATCGTCGCCATGGCGATCGTCAATGTTGCCTTCCGCGACGCGTATCGCGAGTTGAGCCCAGCAGAGAGGGCCACCATCTTGGTTCAAATCCAGGATGCAGTGCATCACGGTTTTACCAATCCAAAGGACATCGCCATATGCGCGCTGGAGCGTGCCGGCTATGCGCCTCGGTATGTGGTGCGTGGCGAAATTGGTCTGATCACGATCCGCGACGACGGTCGGTAGCGGCCGAGCGGATGCACAGCGGTGGACCGGCTGGAAAGCATCAGCTGGCGCTCTCACTACACGGTCGAGGTGTCCGCCAGCTCCGGCCCGCAGGCCGGACGCGCGGCATGCGCGCGGACGGGAGCGGCCGCGTCTCGGCTGGCGGGCGCTCATCCTCTCGGCGCCCGCTTGTGCGCCGAGCGCGAGCGGCCACAACGCGCGGTCAACTTCCACACATCCGACATCTTCTGGGTTTTGGCTTGCTTAAGGACTGCTCGAGGGAGGTCCGTGATGGACGTGAGCGGGAACCTGCAGGTACCGACGCAGCCGTCAGTCTCGCTGAAGGGCTTGGTCCTCACCCTGGCCGGCGTGGTGGTCGGCGGTCCGGGCTACTACTGGTCCTACATGCACCACTCGACAGCCGGAACGGTCGTGGGCGTTATCGGCGTCGCGCTGTGCATCCTCGGCACCGCCAAGGCGGAAGGGCCGGTGCACCGGTAGGGATCACCTCGCCGGCCGGAGAGAAACAACTACTGGCGCGGGATGTAGGCGGCTTGAGAGAGCGCGGGCGTTGCTTCGGCCTTGGAAGGTAGCTGAACGCTCTTACGCTCGAGATGAACGTGCAGCACGGCCAGGCTGATGAACGCGACGAGTGCTGCTGTCTTCAGGAAGCCCAGAACCAGGTCTGCCATGTGAAGGCTCCGGTCGCTATGGCAGGGCGAGCCACTCTTACATCAAGAGCAAGTCGCTGCTAGGGTTCCGCGGCGCGTCGGAAGCAGGTCGTCTCCCGGCGCCTTCTCTCAGAGCCAATTGCCGCCAATTGCGGCCGCGATCAGCGCCCTCATCTGCACGAGGGCCGCCGAGCCGAGCGTCAGGCTGCGCTTGCGCGCGGCCTGTCGCGATCGGAAGGAGCTGTGCACTTACTCGGACGCGGCGGCCTTGGGCTTGCGGGTCCGCTTGGCCGATGCCTTCACCGTTGGATCAGGAGCACCCGCCCTGGCAGCGGCCTTGCGGGCCTCGGCAGCTTCCGGCGGCGCTGACCAAGACCAGCGGGCCTGTGGGAGCTCGGAGCGGGCCTTCGCGTAGCTCTCAGCCACCATCGGATACGTCACAGGCAGCCCGAGAAGCGGCGTTGGCTTCGACGCGAAATCAGGAGGGACGAGGAGAGCATGACGCCGGACCAGCACACCATCCTGTCGTTTCTCGCCGAGCGCGTTGCTTCGCACGCCTCCATCGAGCGCATCGCTGTCTTCGGCAGCACCGCCCGGGCCGACCTCGGTCCGCTGAGTGACGTCGATGTCTATATCATCTGGTCCAATCTCGACGGCAGCGACGGGAGCCTGATCTCCGACTTCGTACAGGTGCAGACCGCGTGGCAGGATTGGGCGGAAGAGCTGGGGCGCCTCGTTGAGCGGCCCGTATCAACCCACAATAGTCATCCTTGCGATCCGCCGGACGATGCGTGGCCCGCGATCGAGAGGGGGCTCGCGAGCCCGACGGCGCAGATCGGCAAGGTGATCCTGATACCGACGCCCGCGAAATGACGCCTAGAAGCATAGAGCTCAGGCGCGCAATGCTCGCAGGCAGCCGCCCGCTACTTCGCCTGAGCCTCAACCCGCGTCGCCGGCGCGACCTGCAGCGCTCCTGCCAGCCGGTAACGCGCATCCCGGTCCATCGCCACCATCGCGGCCGCGGCGACGAGGGTGCTGATGATGAAGCTAACGACAGCAAAACGAAGGGTGTGCAAGGGCGGCGTCCTGGTTCGCGCCGCTGTAGCGCCCCGCCGTGTCTTGAGCTGCTGTTTGCATGCCACACTCTGCCGCCAAGAGCATGGCTTATCGCGGGACCGGCAGCCCTCCGCCGAAAAAGTCCTGCGCAGCGAAGACGATGCCGATCACAGCAATCACCGCGCCGAGCAGCACGAGGAGCGCCGAGGCGAGCGACAGGCTACGAGTGGGCGCAACTTGTCGCCTTCGTGAGAAGGGGCTCTTCACGCTACTCCGCGGCGGGCTTACGCGGCCGCTTGGTCTTCGCAGGCGCCTTCACGATGGCATCAGGCGTGGCGGCCTTGGCGGCCGCCTTCGCCGCCTCCTGACGCTTCTGGCCAAGCCCAATGCTCTTTGCGAGCTCCGAACGCTGGGTCGCGTAGGTCTCGGCCACCATCGGGTACGTCACCGGGAGCCCGAACTTCGTGCGGTAGTCCTCCGGCGTCATGCCGTGCTTGGTGAGGTGCCGCTTCAGGCTCTTGTACGGCTTGCCGTCGATGAAGCTGATCAGGTGGTCCGGCGTGATCGACTTCCTGATCTGGGCCGGGCTCGCCTTGGGGGTCTCCTCTACGGCCGGCGCGGGCGGGTTCGTGAGGTTGCTGAGCGTCTCATAGACGGCCTTGATCAGCTCCGGCAGGCTCGCGGCTGGCACCGGGTTGTTCGAGACGTAAGCCGAGATGATGTCACTGGCGAGTTCTACGGAGTTGGTGGAGACGGAGTCTGTCATCTTGTTGTTCCTATGCGAACAGTTCCCCCCTGATCCTGATAGGTTGCCCTGTCAATACCGTAGATACGGACTCACAGGAGATTTGCAGACGGAACGATCCTGACAGCAATATGAGAAACTCCGAAGCGCCCGATCGCCGTCGCTGCGTTCGATTGTTATCGCGCGTATTCAGCGGGTCAGGCCGACGTGCGCCGCAGCACAGTTGTGGCGCGGGAAGGCATTCATCATCCGGGCTACTATCACGGCAAGTGTCTGTATGAGGGGGCATTCCGGATCTGCGCTGCTGAAGTTGGCGACCGCAGTTTGGCGGAGGCATGATCCGGCACACCTGGAGATGTCGATGCGCAGGTGGCTGAAAACGGTGTGGTGCACCCTCGCGCACGGCGCCGATCGCCAGGAGTGGCCTCTCAACCACGGCTGGCAGTGTCACTGCAGGCGCTGCGGGCGCGACTGGATCGAATGGGACTGACCGGCGCAGGGAGATGAGAATAGACGAACAGCGCACCAAGCTGGCGGTCGATCGGCTTAACCAGATCCAGCATGCTGCCAAGCAGTTGCAGCACGACTTCGGCCAGGTGTGGCATCAGCCGCGCATGCCGCACCGCAAAGCATCCTGCCCCGGCGGGCTGGTGCGCCTCCACATCTCACGATGCCGCTCGCTAACCGGAGGAGCGTAGCACAGGCGCGTTCCGCGCGCCTGTGCTTTGTTATTTCGTATTGCTGACTTCGTTGTCGCGGCGAACGGATTCGACTTCTGCTCCGCTCCCGTCGACATCAATGATGCGTGCCATGTCGGCCGAGTGACGGATCAATCCGGCCTTTGCGAACTCCACTGTATCCTGCAGAGGGCCAGCGTGTGGAGTTGACCCTTTTTCCTCGCCTTCATAATATATGACGCGATATACCATGTTCACCGACCTAGATGTTCAAAAGGACAACAGCGCCTCAAATACTTACGTAAGCCGCAATCCGAATCAAGTGCCTCACCGCCGGCTCTTCAGTCGCTCCGTCACGGTCTCCACGCCGGCCTGCACCGCCTCGCAGATCGGCGCGGACAACTCCTCGGCCGACTCGAGCTCCGACCACTTCACCCGCCGCAGGTCGCTGTAGCTCTGGCCTGTACGGGGCGACACGCCGGTCACCGTCACGTCGATGCCCAGCACGGTGAGCGCCAGGCCCACGTCCATATTGCGATCGGCCCCGATCTCCGCTGCGTCGAGAGCGAGCCGCCGCAGCAGCTCCGGAATGCCCGCAGGATCCGCCATCGTCACGCCCCCTGGCATCCGCGTCACGCCGCCTGTCACGCCCCGTCACGGGGCGAATCGCAGCGCGTCGTAGCCCCGAATCCCGACCCACCCCGAAAACCTGTCAAGCAAAGAACACTGTTCACGGGCCGATCCGCGTTCCAAATCGGTGTAACGGGTTTTGGTGCATTTCTCCCTTCGAGAGCGTGGGGTCACGAATAGGGCACAACCCTCTGATCCCACACACGAAAACAACGTTCACGGGCGTTACAAAATTTTGTAACGGGTTTTGGCCCGTTTTTCAGCGCACGGCACTTGCCGCCCGACACGAAATCGGGCTCTGTCCCGCCCGAGGTACGGCTCGCCTTGCGCGGAGACGCCAACGCCTCCCCTCCAGCCCCGACGAGATGCACGGCTGCCGGATCGCCTCGATCGCGACCCCCTCAAGGGGCGCGAGCGAGCGAGGCGATCACCCGCGACATCAGCCGGTGCGCCTCCTCTCCCCTCGGTGCCCCTGATGAAGATCAACCCGCTGAACCAGCGTGTGAGCGAACGCGGGCCGATGACCCTCCCGGCTGGTGAGCGTGTCAAACCCCGAATCCCAGTCGAGCACTCCGCGCGCGATGACCGATTCGAGAATCTCACCGGCCGCTTCTCCACCCGGCTTCCGAAGGCCCCGTCCGCGCGAGCCTGATCCCTCCACCCCTCGCGGCCTTCATCAGCTGGGATCACGCGCATGGGATGCCGGTGTGCCGAGCGGCGGGCGGCTGTCACCGCCGCCGCTCACGCCGTCCTGCAAGGCGACATGCAGGCCGCCCGCAGAGAGGCTGGCGTCATCACCCGCACCGCCGTCGAGGATATGGCAAGGGTTATCAGACTGGCCCGGGCTGGACGCAAGACGATTGAAGACAAGACCATGATGGTGTCGGTCAATCGAAGTCAAGCCTCATGAAAAAAGATAGATAAAAGTGCGATTTATCGATGTCGAGGGGTTGACTTTAAGAACTTAAGGGACCGTAGCAAGTAGAGAGGGGGTTGCGGCCGAAAAGGGCGCGCCTCCCGCCCGTTTCTGCGCTCCCGCAGTTTCAGGTTGGAGTGGATGGCCGATACCCCCGAGCAGCCCTTCACCCCCGTCGTCGGCGATGACGGGCGGATGGATTTCGAGGTCGGGCTCACGACCCTCTGCCTCTGGGCGGACTGCTCCGACGAGACGATCCTGAAGCTCGCCCGCGCCAGCGTGATCAAGCGATACGGCAAGGGCCGGTACCGACTGCGCGAGGCCCTGGTGGCGCGACTGCGGTACCTGCAGGACGAGCAGCGGCGGGCCACGAAGTCGGCCGGCGAGAGCCGGTTGAAGGACAAGCGGGCCGAGGAGATCGACATGCGCCTCGAGGAGCGCTCCGGCGCGCTCATCAACGAGGCGCGAGCCGAGGCGCTCGCCATCGTGGACGAATTCGCCGGGCCACTCCGGGCGGACCTCATGAGCATCCCCGCGCGGGTGACGAAGGACCTCGCGCTTCGCCGGCAGATCGAGACGCACATCGATGACGCTTTCGGAGCGGCTGCGAAGCGAGCTGCAGACACGGCCGGCGGCGCTGGCCCGGCTGGCGAAGCTGTGGGAGCCAAGGCCGCAGACAAGCCCCGACGCGTGGGCACGCGCAAACCGCGTGTATCCCCTCAGCGCCGGCGTACCCGGTTCTCGTGACCCTGGGCTAACCCCTTACATCATCCCGTTCGAGCGGTTCTTCGAGGATCCGCGCTACGAGGTCTGCGCGCTCATCACGGGCACTCAGTCGAGCAAAACGGACGGGATCCTCGACGTCATCGGCTGGCGGCTCGACACTCGGCCGCGCCCGCAGCTCTACGTGGGCCCCTCGAAGGATTTCGTCTCCGAGCAGTTCGAGCCCCGGCTCATGAAGCTGTTCGACGAGGCCGAGCGGCTCGCTGGCCTCGTCGCTCGCGGCAAGCGGAACAAGAAGACCCGGAAGACGGTCAACGGCGTGTCGGTGCGCCTGGCCTGGGCCGGCTCGGCGACCTCGCTGGCCTCGGATCAGGCCGGCGACGTCTACATCGACGAGTACGACAAGATGCTCCGCGGCGTGCGGGGCGAGGGAGATCCCTTCACCCTCGCCAAGGCGCGCGCGGACACCTATGCGGACCGCAAGATTGCGGTCACCTCGACCCCGAAGCGTGGTCGGGTCGAGACCGAGCGCTGCGAGCGCTCGGGCCTCGAATTCTGGAAGGTGGCGGACCCCTCCGTCCTCGACAGCCCGATCTGGGTGAAGTGGCAGAGCGGCACCCGCCACCATTGGGCGTGGCGCTGCCCGTCCTGCTCGGAATGGTTCATCCCGCGGCTCAAGGACCTGAAGGCCCCCAAGGACGCGACGCCCGCGCAAGCGCGCCGCGAGACGTTCCTCTGCTGCCCGGTGCACGGCTGCGTCATCACCGAGGAGTTGAAGCCCGAGATGAATGCGCGTGGCGTGTTCGTCGCGCCCGGGCAGACAATCCGGCCGGACGGTGCGGTCGAGGGTGAGGCTCCCGATTCCACGGTCCTGTCGCTGTGGGTCTCGGGCCTCGCCTCGCCCTTCGTGACTTGGGGCGAGCGGGTCGAGGAGTTGATGCTCGCCCGCCTGACCAGCGACCACGAGGCGATCCAGGGCTCTGTCAACAAGGCTGGCGAGGTCTACGCCGAAGCGCCGATGAACGCGCCGAAGGCGGAATCGGTGCGGGCGAAGATCGTGCCCTACCGGCTGGGCGAGGTGCCGCGTGAGGTGATGCGCCTCGTCGCCGGCATCGACGTCCAGAGGCGCTCGATCTACTACGTGGTGCGCGGCTTCGGCGCCCGCGGCGCCTCCTGGCTGATTGAGGCCGAGGAGCTGCTTGGCCCGACCGATGGCGAGGAGATCTGGGACGACCTCGCGGACGCACTCACGAGTGCCTACGGGGGCCTCCACATCGAGAAGGCGCTGATCGATTCCGGCTTCAGGCCTGACAAGCCCGACGCCGGCGACGTCCACAAGGTCTACGAGTTCTGCCGGCGCTACGACTGGCTGGTCAGCCCGACGAAGGGCAGGGCGACCCGGACGCAGCCGCTGACGGTGAAGAAGCATGAGGTCGACGCAAAGGGCAGGGCGGCGCGCTTCAGCGTGGACCTGGCGACCCTCGACTCGGACTTCTTCAAGAGCCTCGTCACCTCGCGGCTCCTGACGCCGATCGGCCGGCCGGGCTCGCTCCACGTGCCCTCCGACGTGCCGGCCCGGTACTGTCAGCAGCTCGTCTCGGAGGTCCGGGAGATCGTCGCCGGCAAGCCAGTCTGGACGCCGATCTCGGCCGAGAACCACTTCCTCGACTGCGAGGCACTCGCGGCTGCGGCCGGCTACCTGCTGAACGTGCAGCGCATCCCGGAAGGCGTCATGCGGGACTGGGACGACACTGCGCCCCCGCCGCTGCCGGCGGCGGGGAGCGCACCACAGGTGCCCTTCGAGGAGCCCCCGAAGCCGGTTCCGGAGGTTCCAGCGCCCGCCGGACCGCCCCAGGCCGTGGTGGCCCAGAAGTCCCTCCGCGAGACGCTCGCGGCTCGCATGGCAGCCCGCGCGGCGCGCCTCAACGGCAGGTGATGCGGATGGTGTCGGTTGTGCCTCGGATCCGGCAGGGCTCGATGCCGAGCGGCGTGCCGGCCGTCTCCGGCAGCCGGCCACAGCCGCGAGCATCCGTACCGTCGTGGGCGTCCGGCTACATGCGAGGCGGCCATGGACCCTTGTTTCGCGGCTGGAACCCGCCAGTGCGCGACGCCTCCGATGAGGTCCAGCAGGCGTGGTGGCGGGCAGCGGGCCGCGCCAACGACATCATCCACAACAGCGGGTGGGTCGCTGGCGCCGTTGACCAGGCAGTGGCCAACACCGTCGGCACCGGCCTGCGCCTCTCGGCGCTGCCCGACGCCGTCGCCCTCGGTCTCACCGAGGGCGAGGCCAGCAAGCTTGGTCGGCTGATCGAGCAGCGCTTCGAACTATGGGCACGGAACCCCTACGAGTGCGATATCGAGTGCCGTCGCAGCTTCGGGCAGTTGCAGGCGGCCGCGTTCCGCGGCTGGTTCGCGCCCGGTGAGATCGTCTCCGAAACAGCGTGGAAGACCCGACCTGGAGGACAGTACGGCACCAAGGTGCGGCTCATTCCGCCCCACCGCCTATCACAGCGGTCGGAGTACCCTCGCCTCGTCCAAGGCGTGCGCATGGATCAGGACTGGGCGCCCCAATCCTACATCTTCTGGCGCCGCCAGGGCCTCTCCGACGTCGAGATCGAGGTCAGGGCGCGCGAGGCCGGCGGGCGGGTGCGCATCGGTCATGTCTTCGACGGCGTCGCGGGTCAGTACCGGGGTATCTCGCCCCTGGTGCCGGCGCTCCAGGTCGCTCGCCAGTTCGACCAGCTCGCGGACGCAACGCTGACCGCCGCGCTGATCCGCGCAGTCTTCGCGGCGACCGTGAAGTCGAACGAGCCGACCGAGGAGGTGCTCAAAGGGCTCCTCACCCCCCAGGAACAGGCGCGGATGCACAGCGAAGGCCTGACGGCCTTCGATTGCTGGGCGTCGATGCAGGATGGCTGGTACAAGGGCACGACGATCGACCTTGGGGAGAAGGGTCGCTTCGCGCACCTCTTTCCCGGCCAAGAGCTCACGTTCCATTCAGCGCAAGGATCCGCGTCCGACTACAAGGACCAAGCGCTGTTTCTGCTTCGCGAACTCCTCCGCTGCCTTGGCCTGACCTACGAGAGCGGGACCGGCGACTACACGAACGCGACCTACTCGTCGGTCAGAATGGCGACGGGTGAGATCTTCCAGATCACTCTCTACCGCCGCCGGAACATCGTCGCGCCCTTCTGCCAGCCCCATTACGAGGGCTGGCTCGAGGAGGAGATCGAGAGCGGCGCGATCCCGTTCCCAGGTGGGATCGACGGCTTCATGGCCAACCGCACCGCCGCCTGCCGCGCTGAGTGGCGTGGCTCGCCGAAGCCCCAGGCCGACGATCTCAAGACCGCCAAGGCCCATGAGACCTACCGCAACATGGGCGTTATGACCGACGAGATGATCGCCAACGACCTCGGCGTCGACATCGAGGACGTCTACCGGCAGCGCGCCCGCGAGCGAGACATGCGGGAGGAGTACGGCCTGCCCGAGAATGGCGCCGGTACCGTGCCCGACACCGTCTCCGACAAGCTCGTCACGCAAAAGGACGATTGAGCATGGCCGACGCGGTCGACTGGACCGATCCGTGCGCCCGCGCGACCGCGCTGCGCACGGCCTACTTTGGCCTCCTCAGCGGTCAGCACGAGCAGCGCATCCGCTTCCGCAACGGCGACGTCGACGAGGACGTCTGGTTCACCGCTCCCAAGATCGACCTTCTGCGCACCGAACTCGCGGATGCGGAGGCGCAGTGCGCCGCGAGGTCGCTGGGCAAGCCCCGGCGGTTCGCGTTCACCGCGGGCTGATCGGCCCGACCGAGAGGCCCCATGCAGTACCATCGCGTCGCCGGCCGGTTCTACAACCGGGCGCTCCTGCTCGCGCCCTCCGCGGCCGAGACGATCTCGGTCTTCCTGCTCTCGCGCATGGCCGCTGGCCCGGCCGCCCTCGGCAACGTGGGCGGCGTCGAGCACGATGCCGGCGAGAGCGTGCAGCTCTTCCGCAGCCAGGAGCGGGCGGACGGCTCGATCGAGGCCCACACGCCGCGGGCGAGCCGCTTCTACGGCGAGTACCCGATGGCAGAGGACGGCACCCGCCGGCCTCTGCCGTTCCGGCGCACAGCCGACGGCGTCGCGATCATCACCATGGTCGGCGAGCTCGTGAATCGCGGCGCCTGGGTCGGCGCCTCGTCGGGCCTGATCTCCTACGAGGGGTTCGCCTACCAGATGCGGATGGCCGCGGCGGACCTGCGGACGAAGAGCATCCTGCTCGACCTGGAGAGCCCGGGCGGGGAGGCGGTCGGCGCCTTCGAGGCGGCCGAGGTCGTGCGCCAGGTCGCGGCCCAGAAGCCTGTCACGGCGCTGGTGAATGGCATGGCGGCCTCGGCCGCCTACGCCATTGCCTCGGCGGCAAACCGCATCGTGACCATCCCGACCGGGATCTCGGGTTCGATCGGAGTCGTGCTCTGCCACCTCGACTTCTCGGAGTGGCTGAAGGCGGAGGGTCTGAAGCCGACCCTGATCTTCGCCGGCGACCACAAGGTCGACGCCAACCCCTACGAGCCACTCCCCGACGACGTCCGCGCCAACCTGCAGGCCGAGGTCGAGGGCTTCTACGGGAAGTTCGTCGAGACGGTCGCCAAGGGGCGCACCAATCTCGACGAGACGAAGATCCGGGGCACACAGGCCCGCTGCTTCATGGGCGAGGAGGCGGTCGCAGCCGGCCTCGTCGACGCGGTCGGCACCTTAGAGGAGGTGCTCGCCGATCTCTCCGCCGCGCCCGCCGGGCGCTCCACCCAGTCGCGATCGAATGGAGCTTCCATGAGCGACGACAAGACCGTGCCCGGCGCCACCGCTTCGGGCTTCACCCAGGCCGACCTCGACAAGGCGCGAACCGAAGGTCACGCCGCAGGCCTCGCCGAAGGCACCAGGGCCGGCGCCACCGCCGAACGCGAGCGCATCTCGGCGATCCTTGGCTGCGACGAGGCGAAGGGCCGCGAGGCGAGTGCCCGCCACCTCGCGCTCACCACCGACATGACGCCCGACGCCGCGAAGGGCGCGCTCGCCGGCCTCACCAAGAGCGGCAGCCTCGCCGATCGGATGTCCGCCCGCGAGCCGCTGGTGCTCGACCCCGAGGCCACCACCTCGCCCGAGCCGAAGAAGGCCGTGATCGACACCGATGCGATCTACGCCGCCCGCCGTCCGAAGGACGTCTGAATCGCTTCCGCGCGCCTGCTGCCCGCCACCCCTGATCTTGAGGTCCAGCGATGTTCCCCACCTATCCGACGTTCACCGAGGGTCGGCACACCGCCGAATTCCTCAAGTCCGAGGCCGAAGGCTACCGCTCGCGCGAGAACATTACCGTCGCGTCCGGCTCTGGCGTCCTGATGCCTGGCACCGTGCTGGGACGGATCACCTCGGGTGCCGCAACGGCTGCGGCGAAGGCGGGGAATGCCGGCAACGGCACCATCTCGGCCGTGACCACCGGCACCAACGTCCAGCCGGGCGTCTACCGGGTCGAGTTCACGGCGGCGACGAAGTTCGTCGTCGTCGACCCTGATGGCGAGGAGGTCGGGCAGGGCAGCACGGGTGTCGCTTTCGCGGGGCCGCTCGGCTTCACCATCACGGCGGGCGGGACCCCGTTCGCCAGCGGTGATGGTTTTGACATCACGATCGCGGCCGGATCGGGCAAGTACGTGCCCACCGATCTCGCGGCCGTGAACGGCAGCGCCCAGGCCGCGGCGGTCCTCTACCACCGCGTGGATGCCACCTCCGTCGATGTCCTGGCGGCCGCCATTGCGCGCGACGCCGAGGTCTACGGCGCCCGCCTCGTCTACCACGCTTCGGTCGATCAGCCGGGCGAGGTGGCCGCCAAGGTCGCCGAGCTAAAAGCCCTCGGCATCATCGTCCGCTGACGCGCATCCCGCTCGCCAGTCCCCTCTATCCGGCCGCCTGACGGGCGGCCTTCTGCGTTTCAGAGGACCCCCGTCCATGTTGAACATCTTCGAGAATGACGCCTTCTCGGTCGTTTCGATGACCGCCAAGGTGAACAAGCAGCCCTTCGTGCCCGGCCAGATCGGCGCGACGGGCATCTTCCAGGAAGAGGGCGTCACCACCACGACCGTCATGGTCGAGGAGATGAACGGCACCCTCGCCCTTGTCGCACCGACGCCGCGTGGCGGAGTCGGCGAAACGACAGATAATGAGAAGCGCAAGGTGCGCGCCTTCCCGGTGCCGCACTATCAGCGCGACGACAGCGTGATGGCGGACGAGGTGCAGGGCGTCCGCGCGTTCGGTGCCGAGGGGCAGGCTTCTCAGGTCGAGACCGTCGAGCGTCTCGTCGAGAGCAAGATGGGCAAGCACACGCGCGCTCTCGACGTCACGCTCGAGCACCAGCGGGTCGGTTGCCTCAAGGGACTCATCACCGACAAGTACGGGAACACGATGTTCGACCTGTACCAGATGTATGGGCTGACGCGTCCCGACCCGATCGAGTTCCACCTCGACATCGCCACCACCGACGTCCGCATGGTCTGCTTCGACGTAATTGATCAGGTCGAAGCGGCGCTCGACGGCATGATGATGTCGGGGCTGCACGCCTTCTGCGGCAACGGGTTCTGGAAGAAGCTGCTCGCCCACAAGACGGTGCGTGAGACTTACCTTAACACGATCCAGGCAGCCGAGCTGCGCGGCAACGCGCACGTCTTCCGCTTCGAGTTCGGCGGCATCACCTTCGAGCGCTACCGGACCGGAACGCAGGCCACCGCCTCGGCCAACGGCCCGTTCTTCGGGTCGGAGGAGGTGCGCTTCATCCCGGTCGGCGTCCAGGACCTCTTCATCACCCGCTTCGCGCCGGCGGACTACGAGGAGACGGTTAACACGATCGGACTGCCGCGCTACGCGCGCCAGTGGCGCAAGGAGAACGGTAAAGGTCGGAACATGGAGGTGCAGATGAACGCCATCAGCATCTGCACCCGGCCAGAGGCGCTGCTCTCCGGCGTCAGCACCAACAACTGATCGGCGGCCATGTCCAGGACCGCGCAGCGCCGCGCCCGCGTGGCGGCCGCGGTCGATCGCCAGTGGGGCGAGAGCTTCCGGCTCTCGCCCCGCATGGCGCCTGCTGGGGATCGCTCGGCGCGCCACGTCCCGGATCCCTCCCGCCTCGCCTTTGATTTCCTCGGCCGGTTCTCCGGTTCGGCCGAGGACGTCCGGGCGCGGGACCGGAACGTGTCCCTCAACATGACGCGCCCGATGGTCTCCGCCATGCCCCGGGTGACGGTTGCCAAGGCGAACCTGCTCAAGGAGGTGCGCGAGGGTGACCTCCTCGAGCGCCGGGAGACCGGCGAGCGCTTCGTTGTCGGTCAGGTCCTCGACGGCCGCTTCGACCGCGCCGTCTTGCAATTGAGGCCCGCCTGATGAGCCTGAAGCGCACGGCAGCCCGCCTCGCGATGTACCAGGGAATGCTCGCGGATCCTGTATTCCAGACGATTTGCCAGGACTGCATCTGGGACAGCCGCATCGGCAACTTCAACGCGCGCGAGCCCCATCCCGTCGTTATCCTGACCACCGAGGATTCGAGGGGGCGCGCGTGGAACCCCCAGAACGGCGGACCGCCCTTCGACGACAGCGCCGGCCTCACCTTCGAGATCGCGCTGCGTACGGTCGAGTTCGACGAGGCCGGCGAGTTCCTGGGCTATGGGACGCCTGTCACCGACCGAGAGGCCGAGGCGATCCTCGACGTGCTGGAGGATCGCATCCTCTGGCTTGCTGGGTCGAGCGCCGGCCGCCTCGTGCGCAAGGTCATCCGTCGGGTTACCGGCTATGAGAGCGAGCGCTTCGCGACCGAAGACATCGGCGAGAAGCTCGCGATCCGGTTGCTGACCGTACACGTCGAACTGATCGGAGACGAGGCGGCGTCGGTGTGGGACGCCCGGCCTGGGGAGTTCCGCGCCCTGCCGGATCCGCTGCGCACCGTCTGCGAAGCCATGCCCATCGGCTCCTCGGGCTACCAGACCTGCGCGCTGATCGCCGGGAAGTACCCGCCCGTTGCAGGTCAGCCTGCGCCGCGCCCGTTGACCGTCGGGATGACGATCGCGCCCCAGCCGCTCGTTGAGGGCGAGCCGGTGATTCCGCCCGAGCAGAATCCCCCCTCAACCTCGATCATCGTGCCGCTCGACCAAGGCTGACCCATGAAGAAGCTTATCAAGCCGGCCGTACCGGGCGCGGTGATCCCCGACATCGAACGCGGACGCGATCTCCCACCCGAGGGGCTTGTCCTCGATTGGACCCCCCATTGGGCGCTGCTGGAGCGCCGCGGCGACATCGTCGCCGAGGATGTGCCGAACGAGGGAGTTCAGGCCTCGGGCATGGCCGCAAGCACCGCGGCGCCCACGGGCGATGCAGCCACAGCGCCGACGTTCGAAGGCGCCCCTCTTCGACCCCGGCGCTGACCGCGCCATCAACCCCTGACCCCACCCCAAGGCCGCCCCACCCGGGGCGGCCTTTTCGTTGGAGCTGAAACCCGATGGCCGCCTCCCAGGTCGCGTTCAACCAGGTCCCGGGCGACATCCGGGTTCCGATCTTCGCCGCCGAGATCAATGCGGGGCCGCCGACCGCGCGCGGACCCTCGCAGCAATACGTCCTCGGGCGCTCGCTCACGGGGAGCGCCTCGCAGCCGCTGACCCCCGTGAATATCGGCTCTACCGATCCGAACGCACTCTGCGGCGTCGGATCGATCGGGGCGGAGATGATCGCCTATGCCCGGGCGATGAACCCGCTCGGCGAGATGTGGTACGTTGACGTCGGCGATCCCTCCGGCGGTCAGAAAGCGGCGGGCGCCATCACCATCAACGGCACGGCCACCGCAGCAGGCGCGCTCGTGCGCTACATCGGTGGTGAGCGATATCAGGTCGGCGTCGGGGTCAACGACACCAAGACGACGATCGCCGCTGCCCTGGCGGCCAAGATCAACGCGGGTTACGTGAAGTTCGGTCGCCGCCTCGGCGCCCCGGTCGTCGCGACCATTGACGGCACCGACACCGGCAAGATCATCCTCACAGCTCGCCACACCGGCGCGGAAGCGAACGACCTACGCATTGAGGCAGGCCTCGACGGCGACGAGGTCGACCCGGCCGGGCTCACCGTGACCATCACGGCGATGACCGGCGGCTCTGGCCTGCCTGATATGGCGAGCGTGCTCGCCTGCCTCGGTAATCGCCCGGCCGACTTCATCACGACACCATACAGCAGCGTGTCCGATCTGAATGCGGCCGGTGACTTCCTCTCGGACACCGGTACCGGCCGCGCTGCCCCCCTCGTCGGCCTCGACGGGCACTACATCACCGTCAAGAACGGCACGCTGTCGACGCTGACTGCCTTCGGTGTGACCCGCAACGACCGCCACGCCACGGTGCTCGGCATCAACCAGGTGCCGACCGCGCCCTGGTGCATCGCGGGCGCTCTCGGCGGCGCGATCGCCTTCTACAAAAACCTCGGCCGCGAGTTGAAGACGGCGATCGAGATCGCCCGGCCGATGCAGACCATCGTGCTTGTCGGCGTTCGCCCCCCCAAGGATCCGGCGGCAGTCTTCGGCATTGCGGACCGTGATTCTCTCTACCGGAACGGGATCAGCGCGCTGGTCTTCACGGCGTCCGGCGATGCCGCGCTTGACCGGGTCGTCACCACTTACCGGACTAATGCCGCGGGTCTGCCGGACACCACCTTCCTCGACATCGAGAAGGTAATGATCTCGGTCTATGTGAAGCGCCACATGAAGGCGAAGCTGCTCGGGACCTACCCGCGGCACGTTCTCCGTGAGGACAATCCGAACAGCATTCAGGGGGTGGCGACGCCTCCGCAGCTTCGGGCAACGGTGATCCACGGCTACGTGGAACTCAGCAACATTGCCGGGGTCGTGCGCCAACCAGATCTCTTCGCCGCGAACCTCGTGGTCGACCCCGATTACGATAACGACCGGGTCAACTTCTACTTGCCGGCCTCGGCTGCTGCGGCGCTGCGCGTGTTCGCGGTCAACGAGACGATCTTCACCAACCTCACCGCCGCGAACGCGTCGGGCCTCTGACGGCCGATCCGGGCGCGCGCTCTCGCGCGCCTGGACGTTGCTGATCTCTTGCCGGAGCACGGGATATGGACACCAAGGGTGGGCGCTACACCATTGACATCGGCGGCCGCCGGTTCTCCGGCCGAAGCGAAGGGAAGGTGAGACCAGCGCGAGCCGTCAACGCGAACGGCGTGAACTGGGACGGGTCGGCCTATTCGTCGGTTGCCCCGAAGCTCGCCTCGATCGAGTTGAGCTTCGACCGCGGGCAGGGCATCCCGTGGGACGAGACGATGCTGCTCCAGAAGCCGGACGTCACCTTCGAGGAGACGGACGCGGGTGTCGTCCATTACCTCACTGCGGCTGGCTGGGATGGTGAGCCGGAGATCAACACGAAGGACGGTGAGGTCACGGGCCTGAAGCTCGAAAGCGACCAGTACCGTTGGGCGCGCACGCGCTGACCTGCCCCGTCGATTCCTGCCGATATGGCTCGCCTCAACACAGGCTCTTCCCGTGGCAAATAAGATCGTCATTCTCGACCGTTCGATTACCGGTCACAAGGTCATCCACCAGCTCGAGTTCCGGGAGCCGGTCTGGAACGACATCATGGAGATTGGTGACGTCTATGTCTGGACACCGCGGGGCGATGACCGGATGATCCCGGTCCCCATGTACGGGAACATCAAGGCCTATGCCGAGCGCCTGATCGCGGAAGGCGAAAAGCCGGGCGACCCGATCACCCTCTCGCTGCTCGGCGCGTCCGACACCCGCAAGGTGCGGGACGTGATCATGGATTTTTTCCTCGACGTCGATCCGCAGGTGATCCGTGGCTCGACGTCATCGTCGAGCGACTCTTCTTCGACGTCGGAATCCAGCCCGACACCATCGGCCGAATGACCATCAGCCAGTTGCTGTGGTGGTGGAGTCGCGCA
Source organism: Methylobacterium nodulans ORS 2060 (assembly GCF_000022085.1). Lineage (NCBI taxonomy): Bacteria > Pseudomonadati > Pseudomonadota > Alphaproteobacteria > Hyphomicrobiales > Methylobacteriaceae > Methylobacterium > Methylobacterium nodulans. Next base: position 2,540,032 of record NC_011894.1, on the reverse strand, counting down.
GTCGATAGGGCTGAGCGCAAGGCGCAGGGCAAGAGATGAGCAGCATCATCGAGGCCAAACTGGTCCTCTCTGGCGAGGATCGGGCTACGGCTGCCGTCGACAATGTCGTCAAGGCGCTTAAGCAGATCGAGGACGCATCGAAGGTCTCGGCCTCGGTCGACAAGCTCGCCCGCTCGCTCCTGGAGACCGAAAAGGCGCAGAAGGCCGTCACGGCGGCGATGAACGCGCGCAATGGCCTGCAGCAGGCGCAGGCGACCCTCAAGGCAGCCAGCGCCGAGGCGGCGCGGCTCGCGGGCGAGTACGACAAGGCGCGCGCCGCGGCGGCTGCCTTCAACGGGGTGCGTCTCACCAAGGGCTCGGAGCAGGCCCGCACCGCCGCGGCTGCCCGCACGGCGGTGCGCGAGCTCGGGAAGGAGTACCGGACGGCCGAGCGGTCGGTCCGGGTCGCGACCGCGGCAGTGGCCGCCCAGACCGCGACGCTGCAGCACGCCGAGCGGGCTGCGACCGCGCTTGGGGCGGATCTCTCGAACCTTGCCGGCAGGCAGCGGCAATTGAAGGCTGCGACCGAGAGCACGACACAGGCGCTGCGCCAGCAGATCTCGGCCGAGGAGCGCGCGGCCCAGGCCGCGGCGCACCACCGCCGGGAGATGCAGGAATACGCCCGGCACATGCGTCGGCACGGCGCTCTCGGCACGGCCGCCGCCGCGGCCTCGGGCTATGTCGGCGCCCACACCGTGGCGCACGGCGTGTCAGAGACTGTGCGAGCCGGCGCTCGCTACCAGCACGAGGTCGTGGCGCTCAAGAACGCGGGCCGCACCGCCCACGAGATGGAGGAGATCGAGGCGGCCTCGCGCGCGACGACCCGCGCGGTGCCGACCGCGACCTTCGAGGAGAACCTGAAGGTCATCAACGAGACGACCGGCGCGTTCGGTGATCTGCACCACGCGATCGAGAACCTGACCTTCATGCAGAAGTCGGCTTCGGTGCTGCACGCCTCGGCCGGCGACAAGATCCATGAGGGCGCGGGCGAGCTCGGCAACAAGCTCGCCCGGTTCTTCGAGATGCGCGGCACGGCCGGCAACACGCCCGTGTTCCAGCGGGAGGCCGGCGAGTTGATCCGCGCGATGGCCTTCACGCGCGGCAACTTCAACCCGCGCGAGGCGGTCAACTTCGCCCAGCAAGCGAAGGCGTCGCTGCCGCTCTACAGCGAGCGATTCCTGACCAAGATCGCGCCGTCCCTGGTGACGGAATACGGCGGCGACCGCGCCGGCACGGCGGCCAACGCCTTCAGGAACGTCATCCTCGGCAAGGCAAACGACAAGAAGCAGGCCGAGGCCTGGCTCAATCTCGGGCTGCTCGACCCGAAGAAGACGATTACGAAGGGCGGTCACGCCGTCTCGTGGTCCGGCGGGGCGGTCAAGAACACCAACCTCGCCCTGTCCGACCCGCTGGAATGGGCCCAGACCGTGCTGCTGCCGGCCCTGCGCAAGAAGGGCGTCAACGTCGACGACAAGCTGGAGCTGACGAAAGCTCTCGGCACGATGTTCCGCAACTCGAACTCGAACCTGTTCGCCGAGGCGCTGACGCAGAAGCTGTCCGTGCAACGTCTGCTCAAGGACGAGGTCAACATCAACAAGGCCGGAACTCTCGACCAGATCTATGCCCGGAACCTCTCGGAGGATCCGACACAGGCGTTCAAGGCGGTCACGGCCTCGCTTGAGAACCTGATCACCACGGCCTCGTCTCCGCTGATGGCGCAGGCCTCGGTCGGACTGAAGTCGGTTGCCGAAGGCGTGCAGAGCCTCGCGCTCGTCGCCAAGGACCACCCGAACCTTGCGGTTGCGGGCGGCATTGGGGTTGCGGGGGCGGGCTTCGGGGCGGCGGGCTATCTCTCCTACAAGCTGGCCACCGGGTTCGGCCTCTCTGGGTCGGCAACGGCCCTGACCCACTCGGCGGCCATGCTCGATGCCGCAGCCGTGCGGCTGGGCGCGGGTGGCGCGGCTGGGGTGGCAGGCACGGCCGCCCCAGCTGCGGCCGGTGTAGGCCTTGCCGGCGGCGTGGCGGCGGCAGGTGTGGCGGCCGGCGCGGCAGTCGCCGGCGTCGCGACCGCGGAACAGTTGCCGAAGGTTCTGAAGGAGAAGGGCCCGACCGCGATTGATCCGGCGACCGGTGGTGTGATCGACCAGAACCCAATGGGTGAGTTCGGCCCAGCGATCAAGGAGTGGTGGAAGAGCCATGCCCCGACGTGGTTCGGCGGTGAGCCGGCCAAGGAGGCCGGCCGCGCCGCCGGGCAGGGTATCGCAGATGGCGTCAAGGAGAAGGCGTCCGAGGTTCAGAGCCAAGGCCAGACGATCTACGATCGGATGAAGGCCCTGTTCGCGCAGGGCATCAACATGCCGATCAACCTCGCGCCCGGCGAGGGCTTCGGCGGGGGCGGCTCGTTGATCCAGCGCGCCTCCTTCGGCGGCGGCACGGCGGGCGGTGCCGCTGGCGCTCTCGCCTCGATCTCCTCGGCTGCGCCGGGCGGCAAGGGCGGCGGTGCCGTCGGTTCCGGCAGCGGGCGCTATGCCTCCCTCCCGAGTGGCAGAGGAGGCGGCCGGGATCGCTACACCGGCGCCCCGAACTGGCTCGCGGCCGGAGCTCGGGAGTCCTACGACTTCTGGATCGGGAAGGGCGCGACGCCCGCCCAGGCCGCCGGCCTCGTCGGCATGGAGCAGGGCGAGAACAACTTCAAGCCGCACGGCTACGGCGACCGGGGTACGTCCTACGGGTCGTTCATGTGGAAGATGGATCGGCGCCGCGAGATCCTCGCGGGGACAGGCATTAACGTCCACGGTGCGACCCACCAGCAGCAGCTCGAGGCGGCCTACTGGGAGATGACCCAGGGCCGCCACAAGGGCTTCTGGGGGCGCTTGCGCCAGACCACGACGCCCGAGGAAGCGGCGGCGCTTGGCGTGCGGCGGTTCGAGATCCCGGCCGACATTCCGGGGGCGAGTCGGCGCCGCGGCGGCTTCGGGCGGGACTGGTACAACCGGTTCCAGCGCGAGGACGACGAGCGCGCCAAGACGATGCAGCGCGCGCTGCCGCCCAAGCCCGCGCAGGACGACGCTTCGGCCTCGCTCCAGAACGTGGCCGCCACGCTGCGGGACATGTCCTTGCGCACGCATCACCTCGTCGAGGTCTCGGCCTCACCGGGGCTGCAGGCGCGCACCCGCGGCATGCGCGCGACGACGTCGGGTCCGATCAAGGCCGATGTCGGCGTGTCGATGCCTCAGGCGCGCTCGGAGGGGGACTGGATCTAATGCTCTCCATCCATCTCAGTACCACCGGCGTCATGGACATGGCGCGGGCACTGGAGGTGATGGGCAAGCGCCTCCCCAGCGCCCAGGCCCTCGTCCTCAACCGCGTCGGCACCCGCACGAAGGCCGTCGTCGTCGCCACGCTTCCCGAGCAAACTGGATTGCCGCGGCGGATCATCGTCAAGGCCGTCAAGATGAACCGGGCGTCGCCGAACAAGCTGCGCGTCGACATCTGGACTCGCGGCGGGGATATTTCACTGAAGTACTTCCATCCCCGGGAGGAGGGGGGAAGCGTTGTGGCGCGGGTCTATGGCGACAAGGTCGTGATCGCGGGCGGCTTCCGCCGCTCTGGCCGCGACCCGAACCGCCGGATGGTCAAGAAGCTCAACGGCCATGTCTACGTGAACACGGATGGCGGTCGCTGGCGCGGCCACATCCGCAAGGTCAAGTCGGGCGTGCTGATCCCGGCCGAGATGATCCGGGGCAAGACGCGAGCGGCTTTCGACGAGGTGGTGCACCGCGAGTTGCCGGCGGAGATCGCCAAGGAACTCGCAAAGATCCTGCCCTGAGGATCGCATGCGCAATTGGCCGAAGACCGTTCCGGGAGCCAGCTTTCGCGGGACGCCCTTCCATGTGTCCCGCGAGACCGTGGACGACGCCGGGCGCTACGTCGCGTTCCATCCCTTCGCGAAGGCGGAGACGCACGGCACCGAGGATATGGGCCGCAAGGCCTGGAAGTTCCGGGTCCAGGCGTATCTCACCGGCGATACGGTGGACGCCGACGCGATGGCCTTTCTGGAGGTCTGCTCGACGCCGGGCGCAGGCATGCTCATCCTGCCGATGCTGCCCGGGATCATGGTCCGCTGCCTTAACTGCTCCCGTGCCGCCGAGAAGAACAGTCAGGGCTATGTGCAGTTCGATCTTGAGTTCGGCGAGGCCGGCGCGCAGGGGGGCGGGTTCCCGGCGATCCCCCTCGGCGACCGCATTGCCGAGGGGGTGCTCAACACACTGCCGAGGCTGATCGGCTCCGCCCTCTCCGCCTTCGGGGTCCGCTGATGGCCGACATTCCATCGAGCGCGCTTGCCGCCTGCGCGGTCAGCGCGCAGGCGCTCGCCCGGATCCTGCTCGACCTCGCCACAGCGCTCTCGGCCCCGGCGGCCACAGCGGATCCGGTTGGGCGCCGCGCTCGCCAGATCATCCGGGTTCTGGCGCCCCGGGTGCGCGGCATGGCCGACGTCGGCGCCATCGGCCGGATGCTGGCGCAGGGCGTCCAGGATCTCGCCAGGGCGGCGAACCCCTCCGACGCGGCGACCGGCCTGTACGCGGCTGCGGCGCGCGCGAGGGACGCCTATCCCCGCACGGCCTCGCCGGTCCTGACGCGCGCCTACCGCGCTGCACAGGCGCTCGCGACCGGCATGGAGGTCGCCTGCCTGGGTGAGGCCTTCCTGGCCGAGTCGCGGTCCGCCTTTGCGGACCGTCCCTCCGGCGAGAGGGCACGGGCGCGCATCGCGGCCGCGATGGACGCCTCCGGCGACCGCATCGCCGGGCTGCTCGGGCAGGAGGTCTACGGCGCGCTGAACGCGGTGGCGCTGGAGACGGGCACCTATCTGGCCCAGCAGCTCGCGAGCCTGCGGCCGGTGGTGCGCGTCCAGGCCGCCCGCGCGCTGCCGTCGACGGCGCTCGCCTGGGCGCTCTACGGCGACCCGGCGCGCGGCGCCGAGCTGGTCGCCCGCAACAATTCTGGGACCCCGCTTTTTCTGGGGCCCGTGATCGAGGCGCTGTCCCCGAACCCGTGAGGCCTGACGCGTGTCCGCGACGTGGGAGATCGTCACCCTTGTGGTCGACGGACAGGCCCTGCAGGGCTGGCAGCAGGTCAGCGTAACCCGCTCGGCCGAGGCAGCCGCGATCTCCTTCAGCCTCGTGGCCACGAACCCGGCCTGGTCGCAACAGGCCCGCCTTCTGCGCCGCGGCAAGCTGGTGCAGATCTACACCGCTCCCGATACCGAGGGGCAAGGCTTCGGGAGCTTCAATCCCGGAGATGCCGATCTCCTCTGCACCGGTTACGTCGACGATTACGATGTTGAGATCGGCGCGAAGGGTCACCGCGAGGTCGGCGTCTCGGGCCGCTCGAAGGCGGGCGATGCCATCGACTGTCCGCCCGCCAAGCACAAGACCGGCCGGGTCGAGAACAAGGACCTCAAGGGGGTCTGCGACGAGTTCGACGAGTGGGGCATCGGCTTCAAGGCCGACATTCCGCTGAAGAAGCTGCGCGACGTACAGACCGTCCCGGGCGAGAGCTTCTTCAAGACGGTCGAGCGGGAGGCGCGCCGGATCGGCGCGCTTCTCACTGGTCAGCCCGACGGGTCCGTGAAGATCACGCGCGCAGGCAAGACCCGACACGCGGGCGCCCTCGTCGAGGGGCAGTCTCCGGTCACGAAGTGGAAGCTGCGATTCTCGATCCAGAACAAGCGCTCGCCGATCATCGTGCGCGGTCAGACCGCCCGGGGCACAGGCGGCAAGGCCCTGCGCCAGGAGGAGCGGGAAGAGGATCCGAGCGTCGAGCGCTACCGGCCCGAGATCCTGTTCAACGAGGGGTCCGACACCGCCAAGGAACTGAAGCGCCGTGCGAAGTGGCAGCAGCTGCGCCGCTCCGGATCCGGCGTCACCGCGTCGCCTTGCGTCGCGACGTGGCGTGATGCCGGCGGCAAGCTGTGGGAGCCCGGCTTCCTTGTCGCGGCACGGGTGCCGAGCGAGGACCTCGACCAGGACCTCGCGATCAAGACCATCAGCTTCGTGCAGGTGATGGGTGAGGGGGAGGGGGCCGGCACCTATGCCGATCTCGTCCTCGTCGAGCCGCGCACGCTTGGGGGCGCGAAGTCGGGCGGCGGCTCCTCGAGCGGGGATCTCGACACCGGCAGCGAATTGGGCGCCGACGGCGAGGACCAGGGCGGCGAGGAGGAACCGTGAGCGGACGTCTCTTCCGGGTCGAACATGTCGAGACCGATGACAAGGGCGACCTGCAGACCACGACGCTCCTGGGGCCCGCGGGCGAGGAGCTGAAACGGGTCCACCGCCTTCAGCCTTTCGGTTTCCATTCGAGCGTGCCGAAAGGAGCGCACGGGCTCGGGGTGCAGTTCGGCGGCGGTCCCGAAGGGGGCCGCCGCCTCAACATGGTGCTTGGGCTGGAGCACCCCGACCACCGCCCGAAGAACCGGGAGGTCGGCTCGACCGCGCTCTATGACGCGAACGGCTCGATCGTCTCGCTGGTCCAGCAGAACATCCGGGTCGTGCACTCGAAGGCGGTCCACATCGTCGCCCCGGAGATCGTGCTGGAGGGCACGGTCTACCTCGGCGGCAAGTCGGGCGCGAAGCTCGTCCACCGCAAGGACGACCTCGACAGCGACGGCGACATCGCCGTGGGAAGCGCGTCCAAGGTCTATGCGGTCTGAACCAGGGATACCGGCTCGATGCAGCTCACCATCACGCCGCTCGCGGACGCGCGCGTCGTCGTGCTGCCGCCGGACATCGTCTGGCTGCGTATCGACGGCGCCCCGGCCGGGCGGGGCGAAAGCGGCGTGGTCGGGGACTTCAGGGTCTCGACGCGGGCCGCGGACGGCCCGGTCGGCGGCTTGGTTGCAGCCAACCCGCTGCGCACCGCCACCATCATGCTGCTGTTCTCGGACTGCCGCGTCGAAGTGCATGAGCTTCGGCCCGAGCACCGCGGCGATCGGCGCGGCTGGGTCGGGGATGGGTTTGACGTCGACACGGCGAATGGCGAGGCGCCGCTCGGCTCGAAGGTCTGGCTCTACCGCCGCGAGACGCTGTCCGCGCAGATCGCGATGCAGGTCGCGGCCGAGGCCAAGCGTGCCCTCAATCCGCTCCTCATGCAGAGGGCGGTCGCCCGCATTGATACGGGCTACGACCTCATTCTGGAAAACGACCTCCTGATGCTGTTCGTCGACCTCTACGGCCGTGACGGTCGCAAGGTCTATTCCGATCGATTCGACATGTTTTGGGGGCGCAGCGATGGCGGGCTATAACATCCGCTCGCTCGCCGAACTTGGGTCACAGGCGCGCAAGTATTTTACGCAAGCCGTCGAGGGGGCGGTCGCGCTCGTCTGGGCCAACACCTTCACGGTGTTTGCCAAGGTCCTCGCCCTCCTCGACTTCGAGCACGAGCAGCGCCGCGCGTGGCTGTTCAAGCAGATGTTCGCCTCGACGGCGGACGAGATCTGGCTCGTCCGCCACGCCTTCGAGCTGGGGCTGGCGCAGGGCGCGGGTCAGACCGCCTTCGGACGGGTCACAGTCGCGGCGACGCCCGGCCTCGTCGTGCCCGCGGGTCTCACGTGGGTCCGCGAGGACGGGCTCACCTATACGACGCTGGCGCAGGCCATCGCGGCCGGCAACTCGGTCACCCTCTACGTCGAAGCCGACCTCGTGGGCGAGGTCGGGAACGTCGCAGCCGGGACCGAACTGACGCTCTCGCCCGACAGCGACGCGCCCGAGGCGCTGGGCACCGTTGCCACCGTCGTCGCGGCTGAGGACGGGTCGGGCCTCTCGGGCGGGATCGACGCCGAGGACCTGGAGTCCCTGCGCGCCCGGGTGCTCGCCCGCAAGCGCAACCCGCCCCATGGCGGGGCGGAGGGCGACTACATCGCCTGGGTGACGGAGGCGCTACCGGGCGTCGTGCGCGCGGTCTGGGTCGACAGCTTCTCGAACGACGCGCGCTCGGTTTGGGTGATGTTCACCGTCGCCGACCAGCCGAACGGCATCCCGACCGCGGCCCAGGTTGCGACGGTTCAGGCCCACATCGACGACGGCGTGCGCCGTCCCGTGACCGCCCGGGTGTTCGTGTCAGCCCCCATCGCGCACCACATCAACCTCCTGATCGCGGGCCTCTCCCCCGACACACCCGACATCCGCGACGCGATCGCCGCCGAGGTCGAGGCCGTGTTCGTCGATCGCGCCGAGCCGGGCAAGCCGACCAAGGGCGCCTTCGCCCTCTCGCGCTCCTGGCTCACCGAGGCCATCTCGCGCGCGACGGGCGAAGACCGCCACCGCCTCGTCACGCCCGCCGACGACCTCGTCTTCGGGCCGGGTCAGCTCCCGGTGCCGGGGCTCATCTCCTACACGGATTAGGGCCGATGCTGCGCCGCCTGTCCGTCGACCGGCTCAGCCCTACGGCCGACGCCACCGGCCTCACCGCCGATGCGACCGCGCTCGGCTTCATCGATCCGCCGCGCCCCCTGCCCACCGCCGACCGGCTGCTGCCGACGGTTGACGGCGAGGGCTACACGGTCGACCTGGACTATCCCGGCCAGCTGCCGCCCGGCTGGCCCTGCGCCCACCTCGGGGCGGAGCCGCCCTCCGTCTACGACATCCAGGCCGAGCCGACAGCCGAGCGAATCCTGCCGCAGCTCCTCGCGCTCACGCCGCGGGGTCCCGCCTGGGGCACGGACGAGGCCGGCGACGGGCGGGGCGCCTCGCCCGTCATGCGCCAGGTCTGGAGCGCGCTCGCGGCCTGGGTCGCGGAGGTCAACCGGGTCGAGTTCGACCTCGCGACCCAGGCCCTGCCGTCCGCCGTCTCCTGGGCTCTGCCTGATTGGGAGGCCGAGCTCGGGCTGCCGGACCCCTGCGGCACCGGCCCGACGGGACGGGAGGCGCGGGTTGCGGCGGTCCGCGCCCGCTTCGCCGCGCAGGGCGGCGCGTCGCCCGCCTATTTCATCTGTCTCGCCGCCTCGATCGGCTACGACATCACCATCGAGGAGCCGACTCAGTTCCTGTGCGACGTGTCGGAGTGCTCGAACGACTCGCTCGAAGAGACGTGGTTCACCTGTGATGAGGGCGAGTGCGACAGCACCCCGCTCGAAGGCTACATCCTCAAGCCCGACATCGAGGACACCGACCAAGTCTCCGACGAGACCCAGTGGAAATACTGGGTCGTGCACGTGCGCGGCTACGGCGAAACGTGGTTCTACCCGGACGAGGGCGAGTGCGACACGGACCCCCTCGAAGGGTTCACCACCGCGCAGGATCTGGAGTGCCTGCTCCACCGCTACGCGCCCCAGCACACAAGGCTGATCTTCGCCTACAGCCTCGCCGCCTGACCATCCTCATTCGCCTGCGCCGCTGATCGGCCGCCCCTCCGCGGCCGGGTGCGCGCGCCTGCCTGCCGGAGCCCCCATGGACTACGTGCCCCCGACCGGGTCGCTCGACCCGAACGCGCCTTATGTAAGCAAGAACACGGCTGCCGGCACCCAGGGCTCGAAGGTGCCGCCGAAGGCCATCGAGCATCCGATGCGGGAGCTGAAGGCGCTGATCGAGGGCGCCGGGCTCATCCCCAGCGGGTCTGACCTTCAGCAGGTGCTCAAGGCCGTCAAGGCGCTGATCGGCGGCGCGGCGCCGCCAAAGGCGCTCCTGCACATCGGCACCGCGACAGGGTCCGGCGGCGCGTTTGCCGTCGCGAGCCTCTACCCGGCCGTCGAGGCCCTCGAAGAGGGGATGCTGATCGAACTGATCTTCCCCACCCCGAACGTTGGCGCGACCACCGTGACGTTCACCGGGTTCGAGCCGGACATCACGCGCAGCGTCTGCCGGGCCGATGGCTCGGACCTCAAGGACAACGACGTGCTCGCGGGGGCCTTCCTGGTCGCGGTGCGTGCGGACGGCAGGCTGGGGCTTGTGAACTTCAACCCGGCGCGCTTCGCGGCGTCGGGCACGCTCATTGTGCGCACGAGCCAGAACTGGGTCGTCCCGGCCGGCGTATTCGAAATCAAGACGCTGCAGATCTGGGGGGCAGGCGGCGGCGGCGGCGGCGCCGGGGGCGCGGCGGACGGCAACGGCAACTGGTCGTCCGCGGGCACGGGCGGCGGCGGCGGCGGCTACAAGGAGCTGACGGCGATCAAGGTCGTGCCCGGCACCACCATCGCGCTCACCGTGGGCACGGGGGGCGCCCCGGGGGCGCAGGGGGGCGGCAACGGCGGGGCGGGCGGCACCACCTCGGTCGGGACGCTCGCCGCGGCGACGGGTGGCGCAGGCGGCGAGGGCCGCGCCTCCGGCTTCGGCAACACTGTCGCCTTCGGCGGCAACGGCATCGGCTCTGACGGGTTCAACGTGCCGGGCCTGTTCGGCAGCTTCCCCTACAGCCTCGCAGGCGCGCTGTTCGGCGGTGCCGGTGGCTCCAGCTACCTGGGCACCGCCCCGGCAGGCGGCTATGGCCCCTATCCCGGCGCCGATGCCAGCGCGCCGGGGTGTGGCGGCTCCGGGGCGTCCTCGAACGCCGTCGGGGGCCGCGGCGCCGACGGCCTGATCAAGCTCACATTCTGAGGAGACGCGCCCGTGGCCGTTGCCCGCCTTGTCAATGGCGTCGTGGTCGAGTTGCTTGACCCGACGCCGGGCCGCTACCCGGAGGCCCTTATCGAGCTCTGCGTGCCGGCTCCGGCGGAGGTCGGGATCAGCTGGCGCTACGATGGGGCGGAGTTTGCCCCGCCTGTCGCGCCGCCGCCCACGGTCACGGACCTCCTCCAGCACGCCGCTGCCCAGCGCTACATTGCCGAGACCCGAGGGATCACGGTCGACGGCGTCGCGGTCGCGAGCGACCGCACCTCCCAGGCCATGCTCACGGCTGCGGTCGCCTACCTCCAGTCCTCCGGCGCGCCGAGCGTCGCGTTCAAGGGGCTTGGCGGCTTCGTGATGCTGACGGCGGCGCAGGTCACCGCCATCGCCCTGGCGGTCGGCGCCCATGTCCAGAGCTGCTTTGCCACGGAGGCCGCCCTCGTGGCCGGGATCCGCGCCGAGCCACCGACCGTCACGACTCTGGCCCAGATCGACGCCGCCTTCGCGGCCTGAGGAGAGGCCGCCGATGGTCGAGATCGAGCACGTCAACATCGGGCGGGTGCCCAACGACGGGCAGGGCGACACCCCGCGGGTGTCCTTCGCCAAGGTCAACCGCAACATGGCAGCGCTCGTGGCCGCCCTCTCGGACGTCCAGAGCGCCATCGGGGCGGCGGTCGCCGCCGCTGCGGCGGCCACCGCTTCGGCCGACCAAGCGCTCAGCAAAGAGCAGGCCGCCTTCAACGCCGCCTTCGAGGCGCTGTTTGTTGCGTGGCTGTTGAGCCGCCCGACCGCGCCGGACGGGCTCGGGACCAACAAGGTGTACCGCCAGGGCGACGCGTCGGGCGGCTACACCCTCTTCGTGACGGGGACCAACACCTGATGCGCCTCTTCCTCGCGATTCTCGCGCTCGTCCTCGCGAGCGCCGCGCCGGCGCGCGCCCTCGACGCCGCCGCCCTCGCCAAGCGCCCGCCGCTCGCCGGCAAGAGCCTGGAGGCGATCACCGTGACGGCCCCGGGCGCTATCTCGGGCGGGCGCCTGGCGGTCACGGGCGGCGATGCACCGCTCGACCTCATCTCCGGCGGCATGCCCACCAGCGGGACCTGGGTCACGCAGGGCTCGCTCATGGCCGAGCCGATCCTGGGGCCGTTCTGGTCGCGCGACGGATCCGGCAACATCTCGCCGGCCCTTGTGGCGCAGGATCTGACCCGGGCTGGATTGGCGCGCTACTATACTGCCTCGCAGAACAGCGATAAGGGCGAGTACGCTAACCTGTTCAATATGAACGTGACCAACGGTTATCCCGGCAACTGGACGCCAAACACGGTCTATAAGCACCGCTCGACCGTCGTGCATGGCGGCAATATGTATGTCGTTAAGGACGGCACCTACGGCGGTACGTCCGGCAACTCGGGCGGCCCGACCGGCACCACGCCGGGCGTCGATATCCCGGATGGCACGGTGACGTGGCGCTATGAACCAAATAAGTCCCCAGCTAACGGCGGTAAGACCAATCTTGGCGTCTTCACCTATGCCGAAGATAATGCCGGGGCGACTTGGGGGGTCGCGGTCGATACGCAGATTTCGCAGGGTGACGGAAGACGGATCAACGTCTATTCGCAGGAAATCGACCTCGTCAACTACCGGACGGACTACGGAGTGGCAACACCCGGCGGTGTCGCAACGGCTCTTCAGATTTTCATGAACGGGCCGCGGCGCTCCTCGTCCGGGCTGTCCATCGCGGGCCTCGACGACGTGAGCGATCCCGCGCACGTCGTCAACGGCATCACGCTGTGCTGCGACAAGCTCGTCTCGGATAATGGCTACTACGACCTGACACACGCTGGAACGGCCATTCGATTAGGCGGGACTTATGGTGTCGGTCTCGCGTTGAGCGGCAGCTTCTCCGGATTTCAGATCCAAGGGCCCGGCTGGAACGTCAATCCGTTCGGCGACATCACCCACCACTCCCTGATCTCGACGGGTGCTCAAGGTGTCGGTCTGACCTTCGCGGGCACCTACGCCAATTTCCAAATCAACGGTCAGGGATGGAACGTCAACCCAATGGGCGTCATCACGGCCTCGGGCATTGTGATGACGGGCGGCCTCAAGTTGGCCCCCTATACGGTCTCTACGCTGTATCCATGCGTGTCCGGGTCGGAGGGCACGATGGCCTACGTCACCGACGCCACGGCGGTGACGTACAATGCCGTGCCTGTCGGCGGCGGCAACTTGAAGACCCCCGTATTCTGCGACGGGACGTCCTGGAAGATGCGCTGACACCGCCCGGTGCGGCCGCCCGACGGCTGCCGATCCCGTCCCTCATCCCTCGCCCCATCGCAGCCGCCCCACCCGGGCGGCTCTTTCGTGAGCGCGGAGCGCCATGGCCTTCGAACTGATCAACATCGGGCGGGTGCCCAATGACGGCACCGGCGACGACCTGCGCACGGCCTTCCTGAAGGTCAACTTGTTCCTGCGGGCCTATGCTGATCTCGCCGAGGCGCTCGGCACGACCGATGTGGTCGCGGCCCTCAACGGGCTCTCAAGCACCATCGCCGGCCGGCAGCCCGCGACGGAGGTGCTGAGCGCCCTGAGCACCCTCGGCAGCCTCACAGCCCTCGCAGGGGCCGGGAATCCCGTCGGCGACGCCATCGCCGCCCGCATCGCGGATACCGAGAAGGGCGCAGCCAATGGGGTCGCGACACTCGGTTCGGACGGCAAGCTCGCATTGGCGCAGCGCCCTGCGGCCGACATCCCGAACGTCAAGGACTTCGGTGCCCAGCTTGACGGTACGAAGGAAGACCTTTCGGCCTTCAGCGCAGCCCGCGCCGCAACCCCGAACAACGGCACCGTAGAAGTCCCCCCGGGTACGTGGAAGGTGAGCGGTACCCCTGCCGGAGGACCATCCACTCCGATTCTCTGGCGGTTGTCAGGCAATACAACCCCGGAGGGGTGGCCGGTCATTGGTATCGGCACCGATGTCGTTGAAACGATGGTCGAAGGTGGGAAATACTTCGCCAAGGCGAACAGCCGCCCCAATGACGGCCCGGTTGTACGTATTGACCAGACCATCAACCATTCCGGGGGGACGCTTGCTAACGTCATTCCTGCGTTTCGTGTGAATCAAACAATCACTAACGTAGGTGGGCTGAATAACTTCGGTTGGGCGAACTCTACTATTCTGACTTCGTCAGGCCGCGGAGCGGGAGAGCACGTAGCCCTTGCTTCACTTGCAACACGTCCGGCGGATGCTCTGAGTGACGGGCAAGGGCAGCGTTCCCCTATTTGGGGTCTGTACGTGGAGACCAACGACCAGACCAACCAACCCCCGGACGCTACGGGCAGCATGGTCGGGTTTGAACACGACATGTTTGCTAACGGTGAGGACCACTTCACCGGGGCTAACCGCATCAATCACCACATGGTCTTAGGGCGTCAAAACCCGACCGGACCCAAGGCGTATTTCGGTTGGGGCAGCGTCATCTCGAATAAGGATGGCGGTCTTGGCTACGCTTGGCCCGACCAATCCTATGTCGGGGTTGGCTACGGCTTACAGATCGCCTTTAACGGCGCCGGCTTCGATGCGTCCCAGGGCTTTTCAATTGCTCAGGCACCGGCCTTCAGAATGGCTGAAGGCATGTCGATCTCCTTCGACGCCGAAAACCGGCCCATGTTACGGCATGACGTCGGGGCTCTTCGCTACTACTACAACGGAACTGAACTATTTAACATCAAGGATACTGGCGAGTTTAACATCGGCGGCGCAATTTATCTACAAGAGTCGAACCCGGTTGTCTTCACGAGCGATGCAAAAAGTCAACTCAAGCATACGAGCGGCGCTCTTCGGTACTACTATAACGGAGCAGAGATCTTCAATCTCGGCGATGCCGGCGGTATGAGCCTAGCCGGCAGCGCAGCTGTGTCTGGTGTTCTAACCTCGGTCGGACTGAAACACGGGAAGAATTTTACGATAGCCGGCTCGTTCGACCTCAATACTCTCACGGAAGCCGGCTTCTACGATGGGGCTGGCATGGTCAACGCCCCGACAGCCGACTGGTATCATATCGAGGTCCAAACCCACTCGAACAGCCCGCTCTACTGCAAGCAGACCATCACCCAGCTATCGGCCGGTCGGAAGACCTACCAGCGCACCCGCGATGCCGGCAATTGGTCGGCGTGGGAGGAGATCGTCCGGGCCGGAACCGACGTCACCTTCGGCACCGTCGCCGCCACCGCCGCCAACGTGAGCGGTTTGGTGCAGTCGCTCGGCACCGGCTCAGGCTTCGTGCTCTCTGACAGAGCGGCTGGATCTACACAGTGGACCATTTACCAGTACGGTGGTCCGCTGAGACTGTTTCGGAGCGATAGCGGCGACCTCTTCACCTTCAATACCCCCTACTTCGCTCCCGGCAATGACGGCGGGATGGCGCTCGGTCAGCCAACCGCGAAGTGGAGCATGGTCTACGCCGCGTCGGGCTCAATCAACACCTCGGACGCCCGCAAGAAGACCGGGGTCGCGCCGCTGACCGAGGCGGAACTCGCATGGGCGCAGGATCTGGCCCGGGAAATCGGCGCCTTCCAGTTCCTCTCCGCGGTTGCCGAGAAGGGCGAGGACGGGGCGCGGCACCACATCGGCCTGACGGTGCAGCGGGCGATCGAATTGGGGCAGGCCCGCGGCCTCGATCCCTTCCGCTACGGCTTCATCTGCTACGACAAGTGGGACGCCGAGCCCGAGGTCTCCGAGCCGATCATCGGCGAGGATGGTGAGCCGACCGGCGAGACCCGCGTGCTGTCGCCCGCCCGGCCGGCCGGCGACTGCTACGGCTTCCGGCCGGATCAACTCGCCCTCTTCATTGCCCGCGGCCAGGAGGCCCGCCTCGCCGCGCTCGAAGTCCGCCTGGGCTGACCCCATCCATTCCCCACATTGGAGATCCCCCATGGCCGCGTCGACTTTCGACCGGGCGCTGACGCTCGTCCTGGCGCACGAGGGCGGCTACGTCGATCACCCCGACGACCCTGGCGGGCCCACCAACCTCGGGGTGACCATCGGCACGCTCTCGGCGGTGCTCGGGCGGCCCGCCACCCGGGCAGAGGTGAAGGCGCTGACGCCCGCCAAGGTCGCTCCGATCTACCGCACCCGCTTCTGGGATGCGGTGCGCGGCGACGAGCTGCCGGCCGGCGTCGACTACGCCGTGTTCGACTTTGCGGTGAACAGCGGGCCGGCCCGGGCGGCCATCGCGCTGCAGCGCCTGGTCGGCGTGGCGGACGACGGCGTGATCGGCTCGGTGACCCTGGCGGCGGTCGCGCGGACGGATCAGCGCTGGCTCGTCAAGGCGCTTTGCGACAGCCGCCTGGCCTTCCTGCAGTCGCTGACGAAGAGCTGGCCCACCTTCGGGAAGGGCTGGACCACGCGGGTGGCCGGCGTCCGGACGGAAGCGCTCGCCCTGGTCACGGCACCGGTCGTCGGGACCGCGACCACCATGGCGCGGCCTGAAGGCGGTGCGCCGAAGGCGGGCATGATGCAGACCGGCGGCCTGCTCGCGGCGCTCAAGCGCCTGTGGCGCGGCAAGGTCGCCTAACCGAACCGCCGCAAAATCTGCGGTAGTTCCCCCCGAGCCGGCCGGGCCCGCCGCGCGCACGCCCCCTCTCTGGAACAGCAGAGGGGTGGAGACCTCCTCCCATGGATTGGCTTCAACTCGCCGGGCAGCTCGCGCAGGTCGGGCTGCCCTCTCTTGGCGCACTCCTCGGCACCACGCTGGGCGGGCCGATCGGCGGCGGCATCGGGGCCGCAGTGGGCAAGGGCGCGGCCGCCGCCATCGGCGCGGCCCTTGGCGTGCCCGCAACCCCGCAGGCAATCAGCCAGGCACTGCAGGCCGATCCCTCCGGCGCCCAAGTGAAGCTCGCCGAGATCGAGGCGGCCGCAAAGCTGCAGATGGCCGAGCTGGAAGACCTCGCCAACGCTCGCCAGATGCAGCTCGGGCTGGCGCAGGCCAGTCACTGGACCGCCGCGATGCCGGCGATCGTCACGCTGGCGATCCTCACCGCCTGGGCGCTGCTGACCAGCGCGCTCTACTTCATCCAGGGCGAGATCCCCGAGCGCGTCTACCAGCTCTTGAGCCAAGCCTATGGCGCGGCCAACCTCGCGCTGGGCACCGCCATCGCCTTCTGGCTCGGCTCGTCGCGCTCCAGCCAGCAGAAGGATGCGCAGATCAGTGCCATCCTGCCGAGCGTGGTCAAGCGCTGATGCAACCGGCAGCCCGGAGGCGGCCATGCGGATCTCCAAAGGGCGCTGCTGGCTGGCTTACCTTGCGCCTTGGCACGGAACCGCCATGATCCAGTACGACCCCGACCCCATCATCAACGAGCGCATCCGCAGAGCCGTCCGCTACGGCCAGACCCGCTGGGCCGAGGTCTGGCTCTCCCTGATCATGGTCACGCTCGGGGCGGTGCTGCTCCTCCCCGAGCCCACCTTCGTCGGCCCGGAATGGCGCGTGATCGCCTCCTGTGTGACGGAGCGAACGGCCGGGACGATCTCCATTGCAGTGGGCGGGGCTCGCATCCTTGCCCTCTGGATCAATGGCCGCCGCGGCCGGGAGACCTCCCTGATCCGCACCCTCGGGTGCATGTCGGGATTCGCCTTCTGGCTCGCGACCGCGGCCGGCTTCGCGGCGGCCTACCCGCCACTCTCCACCGGCATCGCGGTCTACGGCGTCCTCGCCCTCGCCGAGCTTCATTCGTCGGGGCGGGCCGCCTCCGACATGGCGGCCGAGGACACCTTCGGCCTGCGCAAGAGGAGGCGAGCTGGTGGCCGACTCGGGCGTCTCCTTTGACAGCTGGCCGGCGATCGTCGTCGGCATCACAGCCGCGCTGGCGGGCGCGCTCGTCCCGCTGAACGGCTTCGTCAAGACCCTGCTCGATTACCGGCTGGAGGCGAAGAAAGCCGAGGCGTTGAAGCCCGAGACGGCTCGGGACATCGCTACCACAGCCGGGCCAGCGGTGTTCGATGCGATCGCCGTGGCCGACCTGACGGACGCGGTGAAGGAGCTGGCCCTGGCCATCCGCGAGGACACCGCGTCGGACACGGCCCGGCACAATGACCAGCTGATCAGCGTCTTGGAGCGTCTCACCGACCGCCTCGAAGAGCTGGAGGAAGGCGGCCGCGGGCCGCACCATGGCCAGCCTCGCGGCTCCCGCCGCGACCAGCATCCCCGCTGACCGGCCGTCGATCTGACCACCCAAGCCCGCCCGGCCCCCGCCGCGGCGGGCTATTCTGCCCGTAGATCCCGCGCACGGATGATCGCCTACCCCCGAAGAAAAGATGCACCTTACGCGGAGGATGTGCTTATCTATAGCTGCTGATAGCGAGGCTTTGCCTTTCACCCCGTCCGGCCCTGCCGCGGCGGGGCGCTTTTTGCGTTTCAGGCCTTCTCATCCGGCCACAGCACGTCCCGCCCAACCACCTTATAGTGTGCTGGCAGCGGGCCGGATCCGGTCGTGCGCCAGCCGCTCTCAGTGTGGATCTGTGCGTAATGCGCCAGGATGTCCCGGCGGACCTCCGGCCGGCGCGCCCCGCAGCGGGAGCAGCGCAGGCGGGGGGCAAAGCGATCCGAGGGCAGATCATCGGGGACTCAATCCGTCGCGATGACGGCGTTGTGCCCGCAGCCGATGCGCCGGCAGAAGACCTCAACCGTCGTGACGCCGGCCGCGCGCAACTCGGCAGTGGTGGAGGGTGGACCGCTCTCGTCGTCTCGGTCGCGGCCGCGGCGCATCGGTGCCTCCGGGGCTGCCGTTCGTTCTTATGCTGTTCTAGCATCGCTCCGCATATGAGTCTCGCGGGAATGGCAGAGCATGGGGCAGGGACGAGGCATCGGCGGCGCGCGGATCACCTGCTTAGCGCAGTATCCGTTCGTGATCGTCCGTGTGGCCTGCGGGATTTGCGCCTCCCGGCAAGACTCCTACCGCCTTGCCCGGCTGGCGGAGAAGTTCGGGGCCGACACGCCGCTCGAGCGCGTGCTGGAGAGGATCGCGGCCGACTGTCCGTACCCGCCGCCCGACAAGGTGCGCGGGAACCAGTACGTCCCGCGCTGCCATGCCTACTTCCCCGATCTGGTCGGCCCGCCAGTGCCACCGGATCTGCCGCCCGCTTTGGGAGGGCTGAAGATCATAGGGGGTGGCATGGGCTGATCACCGGGTGAGCCCGCATCCACGAAATCAGCCTGCGTAATGCGCAAACTGCGAGGCGCCCGGCTGCAATCATCACGCCATTATCTGCCTGGCATGCCGTCCATCGCGATGACGACCGAGCAACCGCTCGCCGCGACAATTTCTCAGCAAGAGAAAGGTTAGCTGCCTCTCACGATAGGAACATTTCCGCGGTCCTTAGCTATCCAACGATGTGCCAGAATCGCGGCTTCAGTGGTGGTGAGTGATTATCACCATTCGTCACCCGTTGGTCTTGCTCCACGGTTATAAAGTACGTCATGTTCTTGTTGAGTGAGTCCGCTTTTTTTGAGTCTGAATGGATCATTGGTGTTGGTTGAGGATTGAGAAGATTGACCTCTAGAGTTGATTCTCCTCATTTCTCGATTCTGTATGCGACCTCTCTCAAATGCTGCGTCATTATCGTATTTCTCTGGCTTGGCCAGCCGGTACCTCTTATTCATAATGGCGGTTGCAGCACCCGCCATAGCGCTTAGATCAATGCCTCTACCTCTATTTCTCTCAACAATTAGTTGATAAATTCGATTCGATTCTGCCTCGTATTCATCTATCGTGAGGATTTTCCTTCCAGAGGTCGTGCTCTCGCTTCTGCCGACGGACACTACGCCTCCGGCACCAGCTCCTCCACTACCTCGCATACCCGTTCCTCCTCCTCCGCTCATGCCGCCTCCGCCCCTCGGATCTGCATGAGCGGGAAACACGGTTAAAGCGCTGGCGAGGAGCACCAGGGCGAGAGGATATCTTAGGGGGAAACGCATGGACGGCTCCTTCCTTGGCATCGGACCTGCCGAAACAGCGCTGCCAATAGCCAGCGCCGCGAGGATTAGTTTCCGCCAATACCTAAGTTTGTCGCCGATTATGAGCCCGGTTTTGAACACCTAGCAAGCAAGTATGTGCTCGTTTCTAAGTGCCGTCCAGTTCAATCGGCTGCCGAGCTGATCTGCCCCAAGAAGGCTCAACGCAGAGTTGAGAGGCGGCTTATATTTGGCAATGCAGTTTTCTGCCACTAACGCTAAGCTTGCTACGGCTGAGTAAGTAGTGGCCTGTCGGGACTGCCCGGTTTATCGACAGCTCTCCATCGCACCTGCAATGCCATCGAACACACGTTCCAGCGCTTTATTGTCACGAAGACCCAATCGGCAGCATGCCTTTAGCGCACGGCCCCAACCGCCTCCGCGACCCCGTTCGAATCTCGCAAGCCGCGCCGATCACCGCCGCCCTGCCGTCCCGGCTCGCGTACAGACTCTAAGCTCGCAAGTCAGCGTCAGCCACAATCAACGCGCTCTGAAAAAGTAATCGTCTCCTCCGAGGGCGCCATAAACAAAGGGCTCCTGCTTGCGACCTGTACCCGCCAGCACATCATCATGCACCAGCCCGAACATCTTGCGAATTTCGATGCCAGGCTTGGCAATGTTCTTGATCAGCGCTGCCGCGAAGGGACTGTTCCCCGGACTGCCTTGCCCATCCAGCGCCACCTGGCCGTGCTTGGCTGCGAATGCCACCAACGTGCCGCTTGACTCCGGCTCGACCTTCGCCAGGCCTCGTCCCACCGAACGCGCCGCGATCGTACGCGTCATCTGCTGCAGGAACGGATTATCGCGACAGGCATCCAAGATGACGAGGCGCAACTTGCGCGCACCCTCAATGCTGCCCAGAACTTGATCGAGCGGTATTGCCTCGAACTGTACGGCCCGGTCCGTCTTCAGTCGGGCATCGACGGGCACGAGATAGTTGACGCCGCCGACCTCGATGCCGTGCCCCGCGTAGTAGACGACGGCCCAGTCGGCTTTGTCCGCTTCCGCCGAGAAGCTGTTCAGAGCTCGCCGCAGATCATCGTAGCGAAGATCATTCTTGAGCTGAACAGTCTTGAAGCCGGCCTCACGCAAGGAGCGGGCGATTGCGTTGGCGTCCCGAGCCGGGTTGTCGAGCGGCGCGACAGCGGCATACGCACTGTTGCCGATCACGAGCGCGACCCTGGTCTCAGTTAGCGGTGTGACAGCCGACACAGCAGGCGTGTGGACGACCGGCGGGGTCTGGACGGCCGCCACCACCGCGGCGGCTGCAGGCCGGCTGGCCAGAGCCGCCTGCGCCTCGCCGCGCACCTTGAGGAAGGTGGCGTCTGCCTCAAGCTCAGGCTTCAGCCGCACAGCCTCAGCGAGATCCGCCAGAGCCCGGTCCGACTCGCCCCGGGCCTGGAACGTCACCCCGCGTTCCTGGTAGGCGTCCGCGTACTTGGGATTGAGGCGCACGGCTTCATTCAGGTCCGCAAGCGCGCGGTCGAGATCGCCCTTGTGCCGGAAGGCCATCCCGCGATGGTAATGCGGGTTGGTGAACCCGGGCTTGAGCCGGAGGGCTTGGTCGAGGTCTGCGATCGCCCGGTCGTAATCACCCTTCTTGTTGAGGGCCGCTCCGCGACCGTTGTAGGCC
The DNA here is from genome assembly GCF_000022085.1 of Methylobacterium nodulans ORS 2060. NCBI lineage: Bacteria > Pseudomonadati > Pseudomonadota > Alphaproteobacteria > Hyphomicrobiales > Methylobacteriaceae > Methylobacterium > Methylobacterium nodulans. The sequence goes on along the minus strand of NC_011894.1, from coordinate 2,518,754 downwards.
GCTGCAGACTTGGGATCGAGCCGCAGGGCCTCTTCGTAGTCCGCGATCGCCCGGTCGTGCTCGCCCTTGCGGTAGAAAGCTGCTCCGCGATTGGTGTACGCCGCTGCGTCCTTAGGATCGAGCCGCAGCGCCTGATCGTAGTCCGCGATTGCCCGGTCGTACTCGCCCTTGTCTTGAAAGGCTAACCCGCGATTGTTGTAGGCAGTTGCGGACTGGGGATCGAGGCGCAGAGCTTGAGTGTAGTCTGCAATCGCCCGGTCGTATTCACCCTTGTTCCGGAAGGCATCCCCGCGATTTCTGTAGGCATAGGCGTACTTGGGATTGAACCGCAAGGCTTGGTCGTAGTCGGCGATTGCCCGGTCGTTCTCACCTTTGCTCCGGAAGGCATCCCCACGCCCGGTGTAGGCGATTACGGACTTTGGATCGAGCCGCAGGGCCTGATCGAAGTCCGCGATTGCCCGGTTGTACTCGCCCTTGCTCCGGAAGGCATAGCCGCGATTGATGTAGATATTTGCGTACTTAGGATCGAGGCGCAGGGCCTGATCGTAGTCTGCAATTGCCCGGTCGTACTCGCTCTTGCTTTGGAAGGCTAACCCGCGATGGGTGTATGCGGCTGCGTCCTCAGGATTGAGCCGCAGGGCCTGATCGTAGTCCGCGATCGCCCGGTCGTACTCACCCTTGCTCTGGAAGGTATCCCCGCGATTTCTGTAGGCATACGGGTACTTGGGATTGAACCGCAAGGCTTGGTCATAGTCTGCGATCGCCCGGTCGTACTCGCCCTTGCTCCGGAAGGCATCTCCGCGATTGGTGTAGACGACCGCGTCCCTGAGATCGAGGCGCAGGGCCTGATCGTAGTCTGCGATCGCCCGGTCGTACTCGCCCTTGCGGTAGAACGCTAACCCGCGATTGATGTAGATATTTGCGTACTTAGGATCGAGGCGCAGGGCCTGATCGTAGTCTGCAATCGCCCGGTCGTACTCGCCCTTGCGGTAGAACGCCAGGCCGCGATGGGTGTACGCGACTGCGGACTTAGGATCGAGGCGCAAAGCCTGGTCGTAGTCTGCAATCGCCCGGTCGTACTCGCCCTTGCGGTAGAACGCTAAGCCGCGATGGGTGTACGCGACTGCGGACTTAGGATCGAGGCGCAAAGCCTGGTCGTAGTCTGCAATCGCCCGGTCGTACTCGCCCTTGCTCCGGAAGGCATCTCCGCGATTATAGTAGTCAGTTGCATCCAATGCATAAGCTGTTGAGGTTGCCAGACCAAGCAACCCTAAAACAAGCATCAATACATGAGCTTGATGCATGGCTCCGCTCCGCCCCCGATGGCCGGGCATCAGCAGCTAAATTATAGCTCTAAAATCAGCACATTCTACGTTCCAATCAGCACGCGGAGTGACAATCGACACGCGGAGCGACCTGAAGAGGGGCTCGCAAGCCGAGCGGAGCGACATTCTTGGCTCGGCCGCCGTTTGGGTCACCTAGCTGGCGCTTCAGCGCCGTGTGCCGGACCCGCAGCAGCGTGAGCGAGCGGATAGGCAAGCGCAAGGTGCGCGGCCCTGCGGACGATCGCCGCGCGGCTGAACGCCGAGGCGACGGGGTGACCGCGAGGCGGGCTGGCGCTGCCCCCGGCCGTGCCGGGCGGCGCCAGCTGCGACCTGATGAACGCTTGTGCGTGGCCCCACTTGGACCCGCCCCCCTGAGGCACCACAATTCCGTTCTGGTCTCAGGCGAGGGGGCGCACCGCTGTCTGCCGCTGATGGGCCAGCTACAGCCACCTGCCGGCATCACCATCGAGATCGTCCGCAAGCTACCCGATCAAGTGGGCTTTGCAGGGCACCCACGCGGGTGGGTCGAGGCTCTTCGCCTGGATCAGCCGGGATTGGTGGCCATGGAAACACCCGGAAGCGACGCTAGCTTCCGCCCGAGCTTTCCTCTTCGCCGCCTCTTATCATGATCCTGATGCGGCTCATCGGGCGCTGGGCCTGAGTTCTTGAATGTAAACCGTGACAAGGGCCAGATCACGTGCTATCCGAATTTGCTGTCCATATAGGCGAGTAGATGGTAGTATTGCCCCTCTCAGCCTAAAGGTGGACCATGAATTTGGTGCGCTCTGCTCTCCTCACAGTAGCGGCATCTGCTGTCACTGCATCCTGAGGTTGACATGCTGAGGCGGGGTCAATGGGGAGCCATGAGCTTATGGCTCGGCTTCGTGCTGTCATTATGGACGAGCGGCGCAGTGGCCCAGGAAATGCACGTTGTCGATTACATCAATACAATCTACCAGAAACACTTTACCAGCAAAATTGATGACGATGATTACATGCAGATGCTGCTGAGCGCGAGCGTCGCCAATGTTGTCAGGGCAGCCAATCGCCTGATCGAGCGCGGAACGGCGGATTCGGAGGCGTTGGCGTATGCGCACGCCCGGCGGTCAGAGTTCTGGGGATCCAGCACGGACGCCTGGGCAGCGGCCGTCCGCGACCACGAGCAAGCTGTGCAACTGAGCATGCAATGCAAGCCCTTCTACCTGGTGAGGCTAGGAGAAATCGTCGCCGAACGAGACTGGGGGCGGGCCATGAGCTACTTCGATCAGGCCATTACCCTCAGCCCCCAGGACCCCTATGTCTTCTTTCGGCGGGGCCGCCTGCACGGGAAAGCTCAGAAAAACGAGTTGGCTCTGCGTGATTTTGATGAGGTGATCCGGCTGGTGCCGCATCGGCCGGCGGCTTATATTCAGCGGGCCGAGGTATGGCGAGCGGTAGGCGACATAGATCGAGCGCTTCGGGATTATCATGCAGCGTTTGACCGGGCAGACTCCCAATTCATCAAGAATACGCAGTGGAATTTGCGAGACAAAAAATTGTACCGAGGTGAGCCCGACGGGATCGACAACGATACGTTTCGAGCGGCGGTGTCCGATTGTGTTAGAGATCGGGGGTGCCAGGTGGTCTCGGGCTGGAGCGCCGACACCCAAGACGACAGCCCTTAACCATTGGCTGGAACCTGTTGCCATCTTCGCTGAAGTGAAAGTCTTGAGATCAACAGGCCGAGCAGCGCAGCGGGAGCGCGTTGTCAGGGAACGGCAGCTCGGCCGGGAAGCGATCGGTGCTGATGACCACGTGGTAGCCGCACCCGTGGCAGGTGACCGCCGCGGTTCGGTCGCCCTCCGCGCGCAGATCGCCGATGATCGGCGGCGGGATCTCCCGGCCGTGCTCGTTGTAGGCCCGGCGCGGGTTGCGGCGTGGCATCTCAGTAGCCCCTGTCCAAGGCTGTGCGCCCTTGATCCGTGATGCGCAGATCACGTGCCCCTACGCGGTAAGACAAGCCTGCAGCGGAACAGGCCGCGCCGCGCCTCGATTGATTCAGTGGCCATGCCTAACCCCCATGGCCCTTGCCCACTGCCGGCTGGGATCACGCATCTCCGGCCGGCTTCTTTCCTAGCCAGCGACGGCCGGCGCGCCGGCCTCGGGCAGTGTTCTCACCCGCGGTCGGCGTTCTCTTCGTCTGGAGCACTAGGAGGAGCGCGGGCCGAGTGCATGTTGATCGAGGCCCTTCACACCCGGCCCGCTGTCCCGCGCCCGGGTGGGAGACGAGCGTGGAACGGCGGCGCTCTTTGCATAGAACGTGCCCGTAGATCAACGCAGTACATCCGCCGGCCCGCGAGGCCCCGCCAGAGGCCGATAGACTGGCCCTCAACTACCTGCCGGCTCGAGGTCTGCGCGAGACCTTCCGAACACTGTCCGGAGGGGCGGAATCCGGTTCCATAAAGCCGCTTACGCGCCTCCTACCCCGACCAGAGTCACCCTGCTATCACTTCACGTGACAACGCCGGAGGGTACGCTCATGGCTGAGACGTCGGTCACGCTCACCCGTCACGATGGCACGATCGTCGCGCATAGCGGGGACGTCATCAAGGATCTCGACATCTACGTCAACAGCGGAGCTGGCATCGAGGTGAACGGTGTCCAGAACGTCACCATCAGCAACGTCCGCATCCACTACAACGGCGCGGGCAACAAGAGTGACGACCTCGGCAACAAACCCATCAATATGGGAATTAGAGCCGTCAATGCCGCCGGCCTCAAGATCGACCAGGTGGAGATCATCAACGCCGGTGCGCCGGCGTCTGGCGCTGAGCTGAGCTGAGCCCGGAGCACTATGGCATTGCGCTCTACAGTAGCCCCGGGACCCAGATCAGCAACGTCACCGTCCGCGATACCTCCACGGGCATCTATGTGCAGGACTCCCCGAACACCGCGCTGCAGGGCATCGAAGGCTACGACATGCGCGGGCCATTTCCGCGCGGACAGCTGGTGCAGTTCAACGGCTCCAGCAATAGCTCGCTCACCAACTTCTATGTCAAAAATGATTTGAACAAATCTTGGACCGAAGACAACATCAATATCGGCGGCAGCGATAACGTTCACATCAGCAATGGTGTCGTTGACGGCAACAACTCTCCGAGTGGGGTTGGTGTTATCTTCGAGAATTCCTCCTATGGTGTGGTCTCCCATGTGGATGCGATCCATATGGGCGACGGCGCGTTCTCGGACTACGGGAGCCACAACACCTTCGACTACGTCCGCTCGTTCGACAACCATGTGACCGGCTACGCCGGACGCAAACCTCCTCTCTCGAACGGCCTGATCTTCGCGCTGGCGAACGATACCACCATCACCAACGCCGCGTACCAGAACCCGGCCAACCCTGGGAACATCGTCTCCGGCGGTGGGTACACAGACGGCACCTTCACTGGAACGTTCGACGCCCATGAGATTACCGGCCAGACGCCGATGTCCGGATGGCTCAACACCTTTTCCTCCTGGTACCCTCTGGTGGAAGGTACTCCAGGCGCCGACACCCTGCAGGGCACCTTGGGCGCCGACACCTTTCGGGGCGGCTTAGGCGATGACACTTACGTGGTGAACAATGTCGGCGACAAGGTGATCGAGGTTCCTGGCGAGGGCACCGACACCGTGCTGGCCTCGGTCAGCTTCAGCTTGGCAGGTCAGGACGTCGAGAACCTGACCCTGACTGGCTCGGGCGCGATCAATGGCACGGGCAACGGCCTCGCCAACCTGATCATCGGCAACGGAGCCGCCAACGTGCTCGACGGCGGTGCGGGCGCCGACACGCTGCAGGGTGGTCTGGGCAACGACACCTTCGGTTTCAGCACCGCGCTGGTGACCGGAAGTGTCGATCACATCCGGGATTTCAGCCCGTCGGCGAGCGGCAACGACGACACCATCCAGCTGGCGCAGAGCGCGTTCCGATCACTGGCGACGGGGCCTCTTGCAGCCGCAGCGTTCAAGGACCTGGGCGTAAAGGGCGCCATGGTCGATGCCAGTGACCGCATTCTCTACAATAGCCGCACAGGCGTGCTGTCCTATGATGCGGATGGCTCCGGCACGGCATCTACGGCTGTGCCGTTCGCGACACTCGACAACAAGCCCGTGATCACTGCGAGCGACTTCACGGTCGTGTAGCGCTGGAACCGAACCTCGGCGGTGAGATGGCGAGCGGCTGCCCTGGCCTTTGGCGGCCTCATCCATTTTGGGCTGTCACTGGTAGCTTCTTACCGTGCTGATACCGACAGGCCGCTCATCCAGAGCGGCCCTTGTCGTTCGAACCCATACTGGGGCTTATGCGAATGGCCCGCCCTCACGCGCGAGGGACGATCCGGTAGCGCAGGTTAAGGCGCAGCGCCGGTAGGTGTGCTTGGCTGCGCTGGTCTGAACATGAGGATTCCTCCAGCCCGCCCGGTCCCGCCGTGGCGGGCTTTTTCGTCTGAGACGCGAGAGGCTCTGGTTCCATACAGCGCCTCACGCGCTCGGCGCTCGTTATTTGATCCAGATTTGATCCAGCTTAATGCCACGATACTCCAGCGCAGTATGCTTCAGCCCCAGTCGGGTCGGGGAATGCGCGTTCAAGAGGTCTGAGCGGGCCTTGGGCCGAGAGGACAGACCATGCTTCAGGCGCCCAACACCCTCGCCGACCTGGACCGCCTCATCACCCTAGTCGGGCAGGAGCGGGAGGAGGAGATCCGGCAGGTCGCGTGCCTGCGGCCAGACAGCCCCGAACTCGCGGAGGCGAAACGCGGCCTCGCCATCCTCACCCAGACGCTGGCTGCCTTGCACCGCTACCGGCTTGCCCTGGAGGGCTTGTTGAACCGGCAATGAGCTGGCCGCTTGAGGTGGTTCCATACACCGGCTTACGCGTCCCGCGAGCAATGACCCATGCCCCTCGCGCGCGAGGGGCAATCCAGCAAGGCAAAGGAAGGCCGCTCTTGCGGAGCGGCCCGAAGGTAGGGTGATAAAACCCCAGAAGGAGATGCTCCGCCGCGGCGCCAACGCGGCGGAGCATCTGCATTGTGCCATGCTGCGGTTGCGCCGCTTGATCCGATGAGACTCACATCGCCCTGGCCGGCCTCACGCGCGAGGGGCGATCCAGTAGCGCAGGTGAATGCGCCGCGCCGGCAGGTGTGGTTATCTGTCGGCACACTCTCTGTTTGCCTTCAGCCCGCCCGGTCCTGTCGTGGCGGGCTCTTCTCGTCCCATACTTGCGCTTATGCGAATCGCCTTCCCGCGTGCGAGGCCAGATGAGGGCATCTGAACGAGCGCGAGATCTCCACGGCCCATAGCCACATGTGGCTGGCAGCGCAGATCAGATATCGGCAAGTCTGTTGGAGTTTGTTTGACAATGTGGAAGGCTAGTGATCTAGTTCTGGCACCGATCTAGTGGTTTAGACTGTCGTTGCCGCTGACATGACAGACGAGCTTCACCAGCGCTTGCGCGCCACGATGATTGAGCAGCCACTCAGCAAGCAGCAGGTCGCGCAGCAGATGGGGATCCATCGGCGCACGCTGAGCCGCCGGCTGAAGTCCGAAGGCACGAGCTTCACACAGATCGTCGACGAGGCGCAGCTTGGCATCGCGAAGCGGTTGTTGGCTGATACCACCATGAGCATGGCGGAGATCTCGGCCGCGCTGAAGTTCTCCGAGCCGGCCGCGTTCACCCACGCTTTCCGGCGCTGGACCGGCACGACACCAAGCGCGTGGCGGAAGGACCACCGGCGTCGTTGAAAGGCCGTGTGGCGCGCGATGACCGGCTTGCCATACCTGCGTTACGCGTCCTGCGACCCCTCACGTGGACCCATGCGAGGCTCCCCGCGTGGAAACGCGGGCGGGCCATCTTGGGCCGCATCACGAAACGTCTACCGCGAAAACGTGAATCCCGGAGATGCGTGCACCTTGTGACTGCGTCTATGCGTTAACACCGGCAGCCGCCACAGCCGCCACAGCCGCAGCGGCAGCCGCGGCAGCCGCGGCAACCCCAGCAGCGACATCCTCTGCAGCCGCGCCATCCCCAGCAGCCGCGGCAGCCCCGGTAGTAGCCTGCGAGCTGCACGTCACCGCGCAACGTATCGGTCATTTCCCTGTCGAAGACGAAGAATGTCGCAAGGCTGACGTCGCTGACTTCTTCCTCGTGGAGACCGAGCGCGATTTCGGGCCGAGGCGGGCCGTCCTGCGATGCGGCATCCGCCGCAGGAGTACTGACAGCAGCGGACGCCCCGCTGGCCATCGACAATGTCAAGCCGACGACGCCAACCGCTGGCACAACTTCGCTCCGACGCTTACTCTTGGATATGCGCGACACGGTTCCCTCCATTGATGGAGTGAAGGTCCGATAAGTCCTACGCGTTCCATGCTGGCGCACGTAGTTGCGCCAGGGTGGCGCAGCATACCGGTTTTTGAAGCCGCGTCCATATAGGATAAATCGCCCAGCTCGACTTTTTGCAGATTTGCCTGTCCAGTAAAGCGTCGGAGTAGATATTTGGGAGGCTCACCCAGCAAAAGCCCTTCTGTGCGGTCCGGTGCGGTGAAGGGCTCGCATGGCGCCGACGCTCTCCGCGAGACTGCATGAATCTCGCAAGCCACTCCGGCCGCTGCCGCCCTGCTGTCCCGGCAGCCCTTGCGACGGTTCCGCTGGCCTCTGCCCTCACAGTCTTATCCCCTTGGCAAGCCACGCGAGAGCAGCTTCGAGGGCCGATTCAGTCTCTGGCCGATTCCGCTCGCCCATAATCCAGCCGGTTCGCTCACGCCGGCCTCGCCAGCAGGATCGCGGTCCGCACTGCCATGTGCCGGGCGGCTTCGCTCATTGCAGGTGGTGGGATCTCCCGGCCGTTCTCGTCGTAGACGAGGCGTGGGTTGCGGCGGGGCGTGTTAATGCTTGATCCTGTGGACAACACGCCGGCTCCGCCCCGAAATCGGCTATGGTTCCTCCCCTCTTATCAAAAAAGGGAGAACTCCGTGAACATGCGCGATGAGGATGGACCGGTTGTGGCACGATGGATCACGAACCCGCCGAGCAAGCCGGGTATTGTATCCCGGAATGGCGCACAGCGCGATTTCGCTTCCATCGGAGATGCTTTGGTCTTCATTGCGGGCTTGCCTGCCGAGCAAAGGCAGACTGTTATGATCGACTGTCAAGGCAAAACCTTGCAGGGCAACGCTCTTGAGGAGCGCATCTCTCGTATAGCTGCGCGCTGATCATCTGAGCGCTCAGCCCGAGCCGATGATAAGGCCAGCCTCGGCACAACCGGCGAAGCTGGTATCACGCCGGCCTTTCCAACAGAATCGCGGTTCGTACCGCGTTTCAGGCGGCTGACGGCCACACGCAATAATCGCCACGACCTGGAGTGACCTGCGACATTTGCGAAACACCCTCATGCCACCGGTGGACTGGCTTCATTCTCAACGGGCGCCGGTACGAGCTGCCACGCCGCAGCATTGCCCTTGCGGCCCGCTATCAGCTCAATCAAGCCCTTGTCGCGCAAGCGATAAAATACCTCCTTCATTTGGTTTTCTGACTTAATACCTGTAATCTCTCGTGCCTGCTTGTTTTTGATTTCAGGGTGCTTCTGCAGGTATTCCATTACGAGTTCCTCGGGCGAGGCCAAAGGTGTATGCGGGATGGTGACGAGCACATAGTTACCGTCTTCGACCAAAGTTGGGCTTTTTAACTTCCACTCCTTCATTTTTTCAAAGGCAGTGTTAAGGCCCTCGCCAAGATCTTTGTTGGGCGCGTCTTTATATTTTGCGAGACTGCGGACGATTTTGGAGTTACGGCTGTAACGAACGTCCAGAAAATTCTCCGTGGTTACAAACCCCGGCAACCTTCCTGGACTTCTTATCTCAATTCGGTTCTGGTATATCACAATCTGAATGTCATCGGCGATTGAGTAGTCACGGTGTATAACCGCATTAACAAGTATCTCCCATATCGCTTCGGGGGGGTATTTTACGCGCTGCAGCCCCTCAGGCGTCATAATGCTAATGCTAGACATAATGTCCGTTACTAACCGAGCAGCTTCGTGGATTTGCCTATAAAGTGGCCCCTCGACAGTTTTGTTGACCTTCAGGTGTTCTCGCTCGGGAGCTTCTTGGCGTGTATCATAGAAGATAACCTTGATTGCACAGCGGCGTGGAAACATAGGCTGCGGCCGATCAGAAAACAGGAGGACGCCGGCGCAACTTGGTGCAAAAGTCTTGCGGTCTACTAGCCCTTCGTTAACGCAGTAAGCGAGCGGATGTGTGACTGGCGCTAGGTCGCGCGTGAATGCTGCTATTTCTCGACTCTCTACGATCTCTTCAGGGTCGAGATTGAGTAGTGTGTCCTCATAACTCGCGGCGCCCTTTGCAAAAGAAAGCGCGGTTATCTTGTCCGGATCGGTAATTGGGAGCGACTGCGCTCCGACCCGCTGATAAACTTTGCCGTCGGACGCTTTCGCGACGTTCGGGCATTTGTCAATATAGACGCGCATTGCGATACCCGGCATTTTGTCTGCTTGTAGAAACTCATGCCGGAAGTCGACCGCCGGGTTCAAATTGAACAAGGCTTGTAGAATTCCATTGTAGGATTCAGGGGCGGCAGCCCCTTGCCATCTTTTGGCAGGATCAGGCTCGTCTTTGCTATCGGCAATTCCGATTACAAACTCTCCGCCATCAGAATTAGCAAAAGCGACTGCAATTTTCTCGACCTTTCTAGCTTCGATCTTTGCCGCCTTGTGGTCAAACAAGTCACCCTCATTGCGGCTGCATAGGGCCAACGCTTCGTCGTAGGAAATTTGAAAGATGTCCGGCATCGTTCGTCAGCACTCCAAAGGACGTGTTTGATGGATTTTGACTGTTCTTACAGATACGCGCTGCGCTCGTGTTTCAGGCGCCCGGTAGGTTTTGGTGCGGATCTGTTCTAAAGTGTGCCGGTCAGCCGCGCCCGAACTCCCAAACCGGCACGCCCCGATACCGCCCCGGCTTGTGCCGCGGGATCGTCCAGAGGTGCTTCCGCATGAAGTCGGCCCGCACCTCCAGGACCGGGTAGAGGCTGACCAGCAGCACGCCTGTCCAGTCGCCGCGAATCACGCCGGATTTCGGATGCACGCCGAACAGGGTGATGGTGTCCCAGCCGAGCCGATCGGCCTCGGGCCCGAAGTCGTCCACGAAGCGCCGGGCGTTGCTCAGGATCACGGCCCATTCGTCAGGCCGGAATCCCGGGCACGGCGGCTGACCGGGCGAGAGGCTGGCGAGCCCGCGGGACCATTCCAGGACGGTGGGGGAGAGGGCGTTGAGCGTGGCCGAGTCGGACATGGCGGGACGCTACCCGCGGGCGAGGCCGCGCGCGAGAGCCGCCAAGCCTCACCCGCCTATCCGTCTCACCGGAATGCCAGTAGCCTCGGCCTTGCCGATGCCACTAACCGCCCAGAGCCCGCCCGGCCTCGCCGCAGCGGGCTTTTTCGTGCTCGGAGGGTGCGGTATGGCGTGAAAATAACCCATTGCGACCAAAGGGGGCGAAATTCCCGCACCTGGGGCTAGATCCCTTGATTTTATTGAGTTTCTCGACTTCGTGTTCAACTCGACCTGCACGTCGCCGTGCACCGCGTGGAAGGCCGACATCCGCGGGATCAACCAGCACAGCATGATCGAGGCCGAGCAGGACAGGGTCAGCGGACCGGGCGTGACGCGCTCGATCGTGGCCTGGATCAGCCCGAAGGCTGCCGTCAGACCCTCGGCGAGGCAGGCGCCCTCGGGCGTCGGGTCGGAGGAGAGCGCCCCGCGCCGCATCAATGGCACGCCGAGGGCCGCCTCCAGTGCCTTGACGTGCCGGCTCACCGCCCCGTGGGTGACGCACAATTCCTCGGCGGCCCGGGTCAGGCTCCGGTGGCGGGCGGCGGCCTCGAAGGCACGCAGGGCCACGAGGGAAGGTAGGGCCTGGACCATCCGCGCACTTCCGCAGGAAAGCTCATGGTGTGAGTTTAGCTCACGTCTCGGCGCGCACAAATCGATTGTCGCGGCTGTGGAGCGCCCTCACTCTCCGGCCGGCTCGCGGCCAAGCGGGCGAACCAATCAGCCGGGACGGGGCGCCCCCGGATCCGGTCCAACCGGAGGAAGCCCATGTCCACGCCCGCTATGTCCACGCCCGGCATGCCGGCGCGGCACAGCGTCGAAGAGACCGCCATCGCCAAGATCGCGTGGCGCCTCGTGCCGTTCATCGGCCTGATGTTCTTCATCAATTTCCTGGACCGCACCGCGATCTCGTTCGCCGGCCCCAACGGCATGACGCGCGACCTCGGGCTCACGGCGGCCCAGTTCGGCTTCGCGGCCGGCATCTTCTTCTTCGGCTACATCATCCTCGAAGTCCCGAGCAACCTCGCGCTGCACCGCTTCGGCGCCCGGATCTGGCTGTCGCGGATCATGGTCACCTGGGGCATCGTCGCCCTGCTGTTCACCTGGGTGGAGAGCGCGGAGGGGCTTTACCTGCTGCGCTTCCTGCTCGGCGTCGCCGAGGCGGGCTTCTTTCCCGGCGCGATCCTTTTCTTAAGCCTCTGGGTGCCGGCGCGCCACCGCAGCCGCATCCTGGCCCTGTTCTACGTCGCCCAGCCCCTCACCATCGTGGTGGGCGCGCCGCTCGCCTCGCTGCTGCTCGGCGCGGACGGGCTGTTCGGGCTCGCCGGCTGGCGCATCATGTTCTTCGGCGTCGCCGTGCCGGCGATCGTGGTCGGCGTCGTCGCGTGGTTCTACCTCCCGGACCGGCCGGCGGATGCCCGCTGGCTCTCCCCGGCGGAACGCGACTGGCTCGTGCAGGAACTCGCCCGCGAGGAGCACGCCAAGGCGACGCCGCACGGGGTGCATGCCGGCCGCGCGATGCTGAACGGCCGGGTCTGGCTCCTGAGCCTGATCTATTTCGGCCTGATCTACGGTCTCTACGCGCTCGCCTTCTTCCTGCCGACGATCATCGCCGGCTTCGAGGGGCAGTTCGGCACCAAGTTCAACGTCTTTGAGAAGGGCCTCATCACGGCGATCCCCTACCTGCCGGCCGCCATCGCCCTCCTGCTGTGGAGTCGCGACGCCGCCCGCCGGGGCGTGCGCTCCTGGCATGTCGGCCTGCCGGCCCTCGTCGGCGCGGTGAGCGTCCCGGCCGCGCTCCAGATGGGGTCGCCCGCCGCGACGGTCGCCTGCATCACGGTCACCGCCTGCGCGATCTTCTCGGCCCTGCCGAACTTCTGGGCGATCCCCGCCCGGTTCCTGTCGGGGGCGGGGGCGGCCGCCGGCATCGCGCTCATCAACACCATCGGCAACGCCGCGGGCTTTGCCGCCCCCTACATCACGGGTGCGGTCAAGGACGCCACCGGCTCCTACGCGGCGCCCATGCTGATCGTCGGCGGCTTCATGCTGCTCTCGGCAGGGCTCTCCTTCGCGGTCGGGCGCGCGGCGCCCGAGCCCGCGCTGAGCCCCCGCACCGCCTGAACACGAATACGGAGAGACGAGATGAACGAGAGAATTGCCCTGTTCGGCGCCGGCGGAAAGATGGGGGTGCGGCTCGCCCGCAACCTCGTGAAGTCGGAGTTCCGCGTGTCCCACGTGGAGGTGGGCGAGGCGGGGCGCCGGCGCCTCAAGGACGAGCTCGGCCTCGACTGCATCGACGCCGATGCGGCCCTCGACGGCGCCGAGGTGGTGATCCTGGCGGTGCCCGACACCCTGATCGGCAAGGTCTCGCACGACCTGTCGCCGAAGCTGAAGCCCGGCACCATGGTGGTCATCCTCGATGCCGCCGCGCCCTTCGCCGGCCATCTGCCGGAGCGGCCGGACCTGACCTACTTCGTCACCCACCCCTGCCACCCGCCGATCTTCAACGACGAGACCACCCCGGAGGGCCGGCGCGACTATTTCGGCGGCATCGCGGCGAAGCAGTCGATCACCAGCGCCCTGATGCAGGGGCCGGAGGAGGCCTTCGACCTCGGCGAGCGGGTAGCGAAGGCGATCTGGGCACCGATCCTGCGCTCCTACCGCCTCACCGTCGAGCAGATGGCGCTGCTCGAACCCGGCCTGTCCGAGACGGTCTGCGCCACGCTCCTCGACGTGATGCGCGAGGCCATGGACGAGACCGTGCGCCGCGGGGTACCGGCGGAATGCGCCCGCGACTTCCTCCTCGGCCACCTCAACATCCTGGCGGCGGTCACCTTCAAGGAGGTGCCCGGCGTGTTCTCGGACGCCTGCAACAAGGCGATCCAGTTCGGCAAGCCGCGGCTGATGCGCGACGACTGGCTCGGCTGCCTGGATGAGGCCGAGATCGCCGAGAGCATCCGGCGGATTACCTGATACGGCTTCCGGTTGATTCCCTCCGAGACGAGGGCGCGCGGGAAACCTCTCTCCCACTCGGGAGAGAGGATCCCGCGCCCTCTTGTCTCCGGACGGATCAAACGGAAGCCGCAAGAGGTCTCCCTTCGTGGCCGCCCTTCCCGGGCTCCTCCCGCCAAGGTCCGGGCCTCGGCTCCGGACGGGGAGGGGCCGCCCGGACAGATTACGAGAACCCCAATGCGCGAACGCGTCCACGCCACTTACTGGATGGAGACCGGCGACGACCCGGCCCGGACCGCGGAGGTCATCGCCGGCGAGCAGTCGAGCGGGACCTTCGTGGCGCTCGCCACCGAGACGCCGGAGCTCAAGCAGCGCTCGGGTGCCTTCGTGGAGCGGCTCGAAGTGCTGGAGACGGTCTCAGGCCCGAGCCTCCCGGGTGCGCGGCCGTCCGACCGCTATACCCGGGCGATCCTCGAACTCTCCTGGCCGGTGGAGAATTTCGGCCCCTCGCTGCCGAACCTGTGGACGACCATCGCGGGCAACCTGTTCGAGCTCGGCCAAGTCTCGGGTTTACGCCTGACCGGGCTGTCGCTCCCGCCCTCCTTCACGGCGCCCTTCACGGGTCCCGCCTTCGGCGTGGAAGGGACGCGGGCGCTGTCGGGGGTCGCGCAGGGGCCGCTCATCGGCACGATCATCAAGCCGAGCATCGGGTTGTCCGCCGAGGAGACCGCCCAGCAGGTGCGGGAGCTGGTGGCCGGCGACATCGACTTCATCAAGGATGACGAGTTGCAGGCCGATGGTGCCCGCTGCCCCTTCGAGGAGCGGGTGCGCGCGGTCATGCGCGTGGTGAATGAGGCCGCCGACCGGCGCGGCCGCAAGGCCATGGTGGCCTTCAACCTCACCGGCGACCTCGACCAGATGCGGCGCCGGCACGACCTCGTGCTGAGGGAAGGGGGCACCTGCGTGATGCTCTGCCTCAACGCGATCGGCCTCGTCGGCGTGCAGGAGTTCCGCCGCCATAGCCAGCTTCCGATCCACGCCCACCGAGCCGGCTGGGGGGCGCTCACCCGCTGCCCGGCCCTCGGCTACGACTACGCGCCCTGGCAGCAGCTCTGGCGTCTCGCCGGGGCCGACCACCTGCACGTCAACGGCCTGCGCAACAAGTTCGCGGAGGCCGACGAGAGCGTGATCGCGGCCGCCCGTGCGGTCTTGGCGCCGATCGGCCCGGACGCCCGGATGGGTGCGATGCCGGTGTTCAGCTCCGGGCAGACCGGATTGCAGGCCGCCGAGACCTACGCGGCGCTCGGCTGCACCGACCTGATCCACACCGCGGGCGGCGGCATCTTCGGTCATCCGGGCGGGGTCGCGGCGGGAGTCGAGGCGTTCCGGGCCGCCTGGACGGCGGCGGCGCAGGGCGTACCGCTGCGGGAGGCCGCCTCCGGCAGCGGCGCCTTAAGGGACGCCCTGGAGTTCTGGCGGTGAGCGGAACAGGCGCCTGGCCCGAGGGCCTGCTGCTCGCCTATTACGGCGACGACTTCACGGGCTCGACCGATGCCATGGAAGCGCTGACGGCGGCCGGCGTGCCGACGGTGCTCTTCCTGGAGGCCCCGGACGCGCGCTGGCTCGCGCGCTTCCCGCATGCGCGCTGCATCGGCCTCGCCGGCTCGTCCCGCGGGCGCTCGCCCGAGTGGATGGACCGCGAATTGCCGGGGCTCTTCGCCGGCCTCGCCCGGCTCGGCGCCCCGATCCTGCACTACAAGGTCTGCTCGACCTTCGATTCCTCGCCGGAGACCGGCTCGATCGGCCGCGCCGTCGATATCGGCGTCGGGCTGATGCCGGGACGCTGGAGCCCGATGATCGTCGGCGCACCGCGCCTGAAGCGCTACCAGGCCTTCGGCAACCTCTTCGCGGTGGCGGACGGCGTCGGCTACCGGCTCGACCGGCACCCGACCATGGCGCGCCACCCGGTCACGCCGATGCGGGAGGCGGATCTGCGCCGCCACCTCGGCCGGCAGACGACCCGCCGCATCGAGCTCATCGACTTCGTGGCCCTCAAGTCCGGCGCCGCGCCGGGCCGCCGGGCGGCGCTCGCCGGCCCGGACGTGCCGGTGGTGCTGATCGACGTCCTCGACGAGGAGACCCTGGCGGAGGCCGGGCGGCTCGTCTGGGAGGAGCGGGGAGGGGGCGTGTTCTCCGCCTCGTCCTCCGGCCTGCAATACGCCCTCGCGGCCCATTGGCGGGCGCAGGGTCTGATCCCGGCGATCCCTTCGCTCCCCCCGCTCGCGCCGGCCCCGGTCGTCGCTGCCGTGAGCGGCAGTTGCTCGCCGGGCACCGCGGAGCAGCTCGCTCGGGCGCGGGCAGCGGGCTTCCTCACCGAGCGCCTCGACCTCGCCCGGGCGCTGCGAGACGCGAGCCGGGATGACGAGATTGCCCGCGTGACGGCGGTCGCCACGCGCGCGATCGCAGACGGGGTCAGCCCCATCGTCTTCAGTGCCGAGGGCCCGGACGATCCCGCCGTCACCGGGTTCGACGCCACGGCGGCCGAGGCTGGTCTCTCGCGTGGTGAGGCGGCCCGCCAGGTCGGCGCGGCGCTCGCCGAGGTGATGCGCCGGATCATCGCCTGCTCGTCCGTGCGGCGGGTGGCGGTGGCGGGCGGCGACAGTTCCGGGGAGGTGATGGGAGCGCTCGGGATCAAGGCCCTCGAAATCGCCGCCGCCCTTGCACCCGGTGCTCCGCTCTGCCGGGCCTACGCGGATGACGCGACCTATGACGGCCTGGAACTCGTGCTGAAGGGCGGGCAGATGGGGGACGCAGACTTCTTCGAGGTGCTGCGAGCCGGAAGAGACTCGTCTTGAAGGCCGACGTCACCCGCGCCTCCTGAGACCGCGATCCCGCGCTCACGCACTCGGGGCCGGAGCTTTAGAGCCGAACTCGCCACTAGGCCCGACGAAGAGCCGCTCAACCCGGGAGGCCGGTACACCGACATAATCGAGCAATGCGTCGAGGAGCCGGGCATCGTCGTCCTGGAACGGGCCCGTCGGGATAGCAACCGCCCGGCCGGCGAGGTGGCCGAGGGTGGTGACGGGGCTGTGCGGCGGCAGCACCAAGGCGACCACGTCACGACGCAAGATCGCGACGGTCTGCCCGTTCGCCGGCGGCGGAAGATCGCTGCGGATCACGGCGAGGTCGACCCGCCCCTCCTCCAAGGCCTTCGCGTTCGACGCGAGGCCGCTCTCCTCCACCGGGACGAGGCGCACGCGCGGATGCAGCCGCGCGTTCGCCGCCGCGAAGGTCGAGATCAGGCGATGGATCGCGCTCCCGGGCGGGCCCGTGGTGACGCGCAGCTCCGCATGGGCGAGCCCGGCATAGAGCGCCGCCACGGTCAGGCCCGCGAGCGCGAAGAGCCCCGCGGTCGCTCGGAGGATCAAGGCGCCCTCGGCTCCTCCTCACCAGCGGCGGAAGCCGCGCCGGTAAACCACCGTGCGCGGCCGGTAATAGCCCCGCCGCACCACGACGCGCCGTGGGCCGTAGATGCCCCGCCGGACAGCGACCGAGCCCCCCGGACCAACGCAGCCGGCCCGATATACGCCACGGGCGCAGACCACGGCGCCAGCCGGGCTCGGCGAGAGGGCGGCGAGGCCAGCGACGAAGCCGACCAGGATCAGCACGTGTCGCAGGATCTGAGCGTGTCTCATGGCGGATCTCCTTTCTGCGGCTGAGGATTACGGATCGGCGAGGAGCTTCGGGCAGGTACCGGCCTTCTCGGCGGCCGGGCGGGCGTCGGCCTCGCCGATTCGACCGGCCTCCGCGACGGAGCGGGTCTCCGTCACGACGTGTCGCACGGCGTCTCCAGACTCTTCATAGTGCGGAGCACGGCGGCCTCGCCGCCGAACACGGGGACGCCCGTGTCAGCGAGACGTGGATTGACGCGCATGACCAGGGGCTGTGCCCGAACCCGCAAGCAGAGCGGCACGGCGGCCGCACCAATGCCCATGCGCGCACATACCCTGGTGGATCTCCGTATCATGAACAGCGCCGTCCTCTCCGCTTCCGTCGCCTGAAGGGGCGGATGAGCCCGCCCCTGTTCATCCTGCGTCTTTCGATAGAGGCGCGCTTGATCGGACGAGACCTGCATTGCCCCGATTCGGCGGAACGATCTCGCACGGCTGAAACGGCGCTGCGCAGCTTCGATGGTGCCAGCTGCGACACCTGGAAGCCCGAGCGCCTGCGCTCGCCGACCGACCAGCCCTGGATCCAGAACATCACGTCATAGGCGCGGCGGCATGATCGCGGGCCTCGGCTTCAACGTCTGCTGCAATGCAACGGGCAGACCCTGCACGTGTGGCCGCGACACCCGAAGGTTCCGTCCTGTTCTTCTCTCTTCCGCTGGTACATCGCACCCGGCCAAGACCTGTGGGCGCCAGGAGCCGCAGTCTCCGCATCAGCTGCTCGGGTCCCAAGCGGTCAGTGCCTTCACGCCATCCGACGCCGGACAGGCTGGTCAGCGGCGGAAGCGCGGGCGAGTCTGGACCGGATCGCGCGCCGACCACTGCATCACCGGTTCGGGCGAGCCCTCTCGAACGACAATCACAGTCGAGCGCTCAGGCGCTCGACCTCGATCAGGATCTGTTCAAGATAGGCCTTGATGCGGCCGATGGCGGCCCTGCTTGGTCCCGTAATGCTGAAGCCGACCAGCTCGCCGCGTTCATGAACCCTTCGGACGAGGGATTCCGCCTTCATGGCCACCTCACGCTCGGTCGGGGCGCGCAGGATGCTGTGCGTCTGGCACGTCGCGATTCGGATCTCGAAAGCAGTCGGCTCAGTCATGGCACCTTCCAGACAGCAACCTCATTGAGGCGAAAGCGTGTCAGTACGGTTCAATACAAACATCGAGCGTTCGAAGGCGCACAATCGATTGATATTTATCGTTTCTTGCTTGGCCGACCCGATTCCGGTTCGGGGAAAACAGGCGCCTGTGACCAGCGCCTATCGGCAGGCGGCATGGATGCCGCCGCTGTGCGGGACCTCCCGATCGGACGGAGCGCATCATGCATGCTTCTCGGGGAGATGCATGCCGTGACGTGAATGGAACGGTCGAGCGGAGAGGTCGGCGTCAACGCCCGCGTGGGCGGCAAGCAAGCCGCATACGCATGGGCATGAGCGAGATCGGCGGACCAAGCGCCGGCCTCCGCAGTGGCGGATTCTGACTCCGCGCACCGACCCGCTCCCACGTGATCGACAGCTTGGCGGGCGGCATGGCGGCTTCAGTGACGCTGGATGGAGACAAGGGAGGGCTCATCATCGGGCAGACCCAGCATGGTCACGATCTCCGCCAGAACCCGGTTCGCAACCTGTGGCCCCCCAACCTTCTCCGGCGCATTGATGAGATAGCTCGTCAAAACGCTAATAGCATTCTGCCGAAGAGCATGGCAGACCCTCGCAAAATCGTCGAGCTTTCCTGTCTCATTAGCGTAAGGTAAAGTCTCGATCGCCTCCCGCATTACATTCATATAGACCTGAACGGTGGCGGCATGTTTGGTATGCACCATTTCTTCCTGCCCGCTTCCAATGCAATCGGCCGCTTGTCACTTGGCCTATCTTTAGTCGATGCAATATCTCCGGACATCCGGAGACGATCGCGCCATCTATGCTTGATATGCGCACCGCCCAATCACGCCGCTGCAAGCTGCGCAATCCAGCGTCCCTGGCGAAGCGGTTGAAAACCGTCGCCGATATCTGGATCACAAGTGCAGTTGCCGGATGAGCACGTGACCCTCGCCCGCCTCACGGATCTATTTGCCGGCAGCGCGCTCAGCCTCGTCATACGAGGCGGAGCGCGCCAATCCTGCAGCCGCTCCTGGTGCGAGGTGACGATCCCGATCCGTTCATCCCGTGCCAATCATGCCGCCGGCCCGAGTTCCCAAGTGAAGACGACGCCGATCTCACCCGCGCGGCGCCAGACGACTTGGCAGGGAAGCGTCTCGCGCTCTGCATCAATAACGAGGCGCAGTCGATCCGGGAAACTGATTGCGTCCGGCACCAGCAGGCGTGCTCCAGCGCTCGACAGGTCCCGCAACACGCAGGAAACGAGCCCTGGCGGAAAGTCGACTAAGATTTTACCGGAATCAGACAACATGGCACGCGCATCGATCGGACCGCGTTTCATTGGTAGTTCTCCGGTGGAGCATACCGCGAATCAACTGCCTTACTTGCTGATAATGGGTGGCATACCGAATTTCGCAGCGCAACGGCGAATTGCGGATTCTGCGCCGAGACAAACCGGATTTCGCACGTCGTGGTCGCCGATGACGCAAGCGCGCCTGTGTCAGCGTCCTGCAAATCCGCCCTCTCCCACCTCACCCTGCCCCGGGGTGCCTCGATTGCTCATCTGCAGACGGACGCCGCCCATGAGCGCGGACCCTCTCAATAGAACCTGACCGGCGTGGCAGCCGCCCCGCTCCTCATGCTGAGGTGCTCCGAAGGAGCCTCGAAGCACGCCGGACCGGTGCTCCCATCCCGCCAGAGCCTCGGACCAGCGGTCAGGCGTGCGTGCCGGCTGATGCCGGCCAGAGGCTCCGTGCGATCTTCGATCGCCAGGAGCGCCTCAGCATGAGGGCCGGGGTTGGCTGCCATGGGGCGCGCCCTCGCGGCCGGTTTCATCCGTCAGGGTCGGCGCAGCCGGTGGCGAACTCATACCGTCCGAGACCGGAACCGACGGTCATCTCCAAGGCCCGTTGGTATAAGTTGCTGGTTCATTTGGAAGATTTGGTAAGCGCGCTGGGACTCGAACCCAGGACCTACAGATTAGAAGAACGTTGATGCCGGCCAATTCAGCTGAAAGGTCAAGGGGTGCGGCTACCAAACTGCACGGCGAGAACGCGCCGAAGCCGCTGTTATAGAATGCCAGCACGGCAACCGGCGCCGTTGCCCTCATGAGGTGTGGGGCTTGATAGGCGACGGCCTTGCCTGTCGGTCCATCGGGACCCCGCCCCGATGCACGAGCTCAATTGACTTGCCCTCACCCACTATCCTCGAAGGGAGCTGTGAGCTGGCCAGCCACCATGCCCTGATTCAGGCCGGAGGCGAGGGTCGAGACGGCGGCGCCGCCAGTGCGCGAGGCGCGTGACGTGGGTGCCCGGCCCGCGGCCCTACATTGCCGGCTTGCCCGCCCCCACCATCGACGAGATGTGCAAGTTCGAGCAGGTCGACGCGGTCGTTCGGGACTACCGGCAAGTCCTGTCGAGCTTGAAGCCATGCGGACCGCTGAACCCGACGAAACGGCAGCCGCCGATGGTTCCCTCGAACCCGTAGGCATCCCGCCCGGTTTTCCAGGTCGCACCCCCGCCTCCATCCCATTTCGCCGTGCGATAGCCGACCGGGCGGTTCGTCCGGCGATAGTCGGACGGAGCCTCCACAACCTCCCTCTCCGGGGTACGGGTCCTACGCGGCGCCGGCGGCTCGTCGGCGGTGGGTTCCTGTACAGGGGCCGTTGGCTCGACCTGCGACAGGCGCTCGGGCTGAGGCCCTCTGGCCGGCGCCGCCGTCGGGGCCTGAGCCACGTAGCCCTGGTTCGGCGCGTCCGCACGGGGCAGGGCGATCACGCGCGGAGCGGCCTTGCTGGCTTGGGGCTGCTCGTCGGCATCGCTCTGCGTCACGGGGGCGAGGGTCTTCACCTCAGCGTAGGCCCGCGGTGCGGTGCGAATCGGTGTCTGCGTGAGGGTGGGTTCGGTCTGAGCACTGGGCTGAGAGGACGGCGGGGCCGGTTGGTTCAGCGTGAGATTCGCTTGTGCGACAGTGGCCAGCCCGATGGTGAAGACCGCAGCAGCGGCGAGCGAGCGCTTGATCATGGCCAACTCCGGTGAGGCAGCAGCCCGCGAAGGGCCCGCCAGGACCAGATCAGCATCGCAACCAGAGCTTTGGGACGGCGTGCTGGGGCACACCCGCCCATCACGCGCCATCTGCCGCCTCAAGCGCGACCGTCGCACGCAATCCTGCAGCAACGGGCGTCGTGCATGCCTCTCTCCATGAGACAGCGCCGCAAGCCCCGCCGCGCCTACGATGAGCATGGCCGGGAGATCCACCGTCGGCGATCGGTGAACTGCGCGCCGAGGGCGACCGGACGGCCGCCGTCCACTGCGAGGTGATCGACTGCGGCCACAGCGCGGTCATCACCGACCGCTTCCCGGCCGATCCGCCCTTCCCGGACTTTGCGCTCCGGCTGTGCTGCCCGGCCTGCGGCTCGCGGGAGGTCGGGGCGATGCGCGACACGCTGGGCATCCACGCTCGGATCCATACCAAGCCGGCTGGCGCATGGGATCTGCCAGCCCGCTGCCGGCCCACTACAAGGTCGTCGGGCGGGACGTGCCGTGGCCGGATGAGGCTTGAGACGAAAAGAGCCCGCGCAGCCGAAGCTGGCGGGCTCAGAGCGACCTCGGAGAGAGCGCAGAAGAGCACAACGTCCCCGGCAACGAAACAGCCCTCTACGGTGGGGCCGAGCGGGGTTGCCGGCTCTGTGGCGCGGGGCGCATCAGGGTCGAAACCCGGTCACCTTGTCTATGAAGGGGCCGCTACGGGTAGACAGCGGCCCTCTACCCCTTCGCCTGCGGTGACCGGGGCTGACCTGTTCCGGACGGTCGCAGCCTGTGTGCTGAATGCCCGGTTCGGAGCGTTTTTCCGGACATCTGATTTCGACACAGGATTTCGGCCCGCGAGCCGGCAGAGGCTCGAGCGCCGCACCGGGCTGGGTGCGCATGGAAGAAAATCGGTGGATCTAGGGCACTCGGCCCGGCGATCCAGGAGCATCGGGCCGTGGCGGCTGTCGCGCGGGCGACGAGGCACGCCGACCCTGATTGCCCTCGACGAGGGGTGAGGCGATCCACCGGCGCTATCCGGGATTGGAGACCGTCGAGGTGCCGGTGGGCGCCTTCCGGGGTTGGCCCGCGGTGCCGGCCGAGACCGTCAACAGTCTCGTGGTGACCTACCGGCTCGTCGTCGCGCACACGATGCTCGACATCGTGGCGGCGGCCGTTGCCCGGTCGGTTTTCACCGCCCGGGCCATGCTGACCGCCTCGACCCCGTTCGCCGGCCACATCGAGGCGCCGGACCTCGACGACAAGACCCCGCTTCTGCCCGTCCACCCAGGCGTGGCGGCCTACCTCACCAACGGCGACCAGAGCTTCTTCGACACGTCGCAGAACTATCTCTATCTCGGCGGCATTGGCCTGAGCCTCGCCGGGTCGGGGCTGGCGCTCGCGGTGAGCCACGGACACCGCCGCCGCGCGGCGCGGGAGCGGCGCCTCGTCAAGCGTCTCATCGAGATCGCGGATGAGGCCGATGCTGCGGATCGGGCCGAGCTCGAGGCCCTGTCACGCGAATTGCGAGCGCTCGTCAGTGCTGCGCTGATGGATCAGGTCCTCGCCAGTGACGGGTCGCCCTCCGTGCTCGGTACCGCCGTCGCCCACACCCGGGAGGCGATCCGAGACCGGCAGGCAGAGCTGGGGCGCGGATAGAGGTGTCGCTGGTGGGCTCTGTCGAAAAACCGTCCGATGAAAGCTTCGCCCCGTTCTCCCGGATGCATGACCATGCTCGGCGGAGATGGTCGTAGAACCAAGCTGGACCCGTCTCGTCCCAACGGGCCTTGAAAAGGACCGTTGGTTCGGTTTCGAACTTTTGCCAAGCTTCCCCACAAAGCCTCCGGCTTGGCATCGACAACGCAAGATGGGTCAACGGCCCGATGCATCACATCTCGGGCCGTCGGGATCATGGGGCAGCTCTCGGCTGGTGCCATGCATTCGCGGGTACCCCTGGACAGGGGCCGCATGTGGCGGACGATCCGGCCACATAGGTCGCGGCACCCCGTCCATATTTCAACCCTACAGCTTTCGTGCAGCACTACGATGGACTGCCGAGGCGAAATTTATGTAGAGTGCGGTACCATTTGGAGCCGAACGAGCGTGTCTGAAATCCAAAACCAATGGTACGTTATCACGGGCCCACCTTGCTGTGGGAAGTCGACAACTATAGAACTTCTATCTCGGCGTGGATTCTGGGTGAGGCCGGAGGTCGCACGAGAATATATAGATAGAGAAATGAGAAAAGGGCGAGAAATTCAGGAAATTCGCGCCAGCATGCAGAATTTTCAAGTTGACATTTTAATGAATTCGCTGGAAACGGAGCAATATCTGCCGAAAGAGAAAATTATATTTTTTGATCGTGGAGTTCCTGACAGTCTAGCCTACTTCAGATTGCATGGCATACCTGTAGAAAAATACATGAAGTTTATCAAACCAGCTCGATACAGAAAGGTTTTCTATTTGGATCCCTTAGATAACTATTCCGTCGATTATGCGAGAGTTGAAAGCGTCAATGAGAGGGACAAGCTTGCTCATCTTCTCTGGCAGGCGTATTCCGATCTGGATTTCCACGTGGAGCGTGTGCCTGTCTTGGCTGCGCAGGAGAGGGTCGAATACATCCTGCACCGTATCACGCAGGATCCGTGTTAGCTCGAGCGCGCGCTTTCCATGACGCTCCGCTCTAGATCTTTGGCTTTGCCGCATTTTCTTCGACGAACCGATGTCCACTTCGTCGAAAGATGCTCTGGTACTCTGCCAGGGTCGTTTGATGGGTCTCGCGTTATCCCTGGATGGAGGGCGGAGACGTGCGATGAAGAAGTATCATGTGACGCTCACAGCGCCGGAATGCCGGCGGTCGAACCCGTCCGGGAGCGGCGAGTTCGACCGCTACTTCGGGTCTGCGATCAGAACGTGACGCTGCCATATTTCCCGGTATACGTCTCCTTTTGATCCATGTTGATTACCTTGATGCCAGCTGAAATTCCATTTGCAACCGCATTGACAACGCCTGTAAGGACGCTGTTGATCGAGCCGCCATTCACGAGATCGAGTTGTGACTCTGTGAGCTCGCAGGTTTCTGCAGAAATCTTCTGAATCTCATTCGATGCATCCAACATCTTGGGGCTCCTGCTGGCTTGTGTCGAAGTTGTATCTTCCGGATCAGCCAATTCGAACCCGGAGAATGCTGCGATTTTTGATCTTAATCTGACATTAATCTGTGCGCCTGCGCACGTGAGAACGGGATGCCTCGGGCTTGCCCGTCACGACATGGCGACGCAACCGTGGAGCGCCCGTCTCTGCAATCTTGGCGGTGCGGTTATGTCCCGGAGCTTCAGGACAGTCCCGCCGTCGACGCGAGTGGGCCCACCCGCGTCGGCGTGCAGCAGCCGGGCCGACAGGGCCGTGATCCGGCTGCCGGTCACGGAACCCTGCCTGACCGGATCGGGCCCGAAGGGCAGCGTGACGGCGGCAACGAAATCGCCAAGAGCAGCTGGTGCGGTCGATACGACTGATTTTCTTACGTGCTGGACGTCGCATCCCGCCTCAGGCTGGATCCCAGTCGGGGAGATCCTTCACAATGGCCGAGGCGAAATCCGCGAGTGGCATCGGTGTACCGCCCGGCGGCGTGATGAAGACCTGACCGACGCCCTCCCGCTGCATCAGGCGGCCTGTCTCGATGGCCGCCTCGGCTGTGTCTCGACGCAGGGAGAGTGGTCCGACGGGCGTCTCGATCGTGACCGTGAACGTATCCATCATGCTCCCTCATCCCGTGGGAGCACACATGGTCCATCCTGGCCCGGCGGACAGATGTGAACGACGACGATACAAACGAAGCGGGAGGCTGGGGCGGCAGCCGAGGAGCCTCCGCACCGAGTTCCGCCGCCCCTGCCTCCACAGGCCGCCTGGTCCCACCTCGGCTGCAGTGAAAATCGGCATCAAGTCGGGCTCGAAGGCTCGAACCGCGGCTGTTCGTCAGGCTTCGCCACGTCCTTCGCGCAGGAGGATACCGAGGCCGCTCGCCGGCAATGCGGGGGAGCCGAAGCACGGTTTTGCTCGGATCATCGTCGATCTCGGCCGTGGCGGCCGCGAAGGTGGGCGCGGGCATCTGCGCACAACCTGTCGGGCGGCAGCGCGCAGCTGGATGCCCACCGTGACCGAGCCGGATCCGCGAGCCTATCCGCCGGACCTGGTCAGGCCGGCGAGCAGGATCTCGACGGCCGATTCGATCGCGGGTTCATCTGTCTTGCGGATCTGGTCCGTCAACAGGTGATACCAGTTGAAGCCGTTGAACATGTCGACGGCCGTCTCGATGCTGGCGCTCGCCGGGATCTCGCCGCGCTGCTGTCCACGCCCGAAGACCTGACGGGCGAAGCGTCGCCGGTCCGGCATGAACGTGTCGCGAAGTCGACGCAGGGCCTCCGGATCGGTCTGCGCCTCGGCGATGATGCCGCGGACTGCATCACCGGCCGCGGTCTCGCGCCACAGCGCCCAGTTGCTGCGCGCGAGCGCGATCAATTCCGCGGCGACCGAACCGAGATCCGGCACGTTCAGGACGTGGGCGGTCTCGCGGTCGTAGAGCTCGATGATCAGCGCCGCCTTCTGGGGCCAGCGCCGGTAGATCGTCGGCTTGGAGGCCTTCGAGAGCCGGGCGACCGCATCGATCGAGAAACCGCCATAGCCGCGCTCGCGCAGGACCTGCTTTGCGGCGGCCAGGATGGCCTCGTGGCTTTCCGAGCTGCGGACCGGGCCGACCGAGGTCCGGGAAGGCGGGGGCGAACTCGCAGGCATCCGGGGGCAACTCCCACACGAAACACTTGACGGCACGGCGTGGATGGTCCATTCAGCAATAGAAACGGTACGTATCGTTTATATGCCCATGACCGCTGTTCATGCCCGCACTCCGCTCCCGCTCCCCGCCCGGACCTCGCGCCCATGGCTGCGGCAGGTGCCCATGGCAGACGCCCCGGCACAAAGACGAGACAAAGATGATGGTAATATTCTGCGCATTTATGGGCGCTCTGCTCCTGCTCAAGGCCGCATCTCATCTTCAATCGCAGCTGGAGATGAGAGCCAAGATAAGGAGCATCTCGAAGCTTTGGTAGTCTCACCTCGTGTGCTCATGTTCGGGATCCTGCTGGGTCTCGTGCTGATCATCGACATTCTTGCCGCCACCCTTCAACTCGCCACGCTTTAGGAGCATTTGATGTGCTTTCGGTCGATATGCATGGTCGCTGCCGTCGCCACCATGGTGATTCTCCCCGCTGCCGCGCAGGCGCAGAGCCGGCCTGACGGCGTGACCTACGCAACGAAATATTCGTGCCTGCCGCAGGACGCGACGGGCAAGCCCCTCGACAACCCCAATGTGCCGTTCATCTGCGGCCAAGTGGATGCGTTCCGCAGCGACTGCGAGATGCAGATGAAGCTCGGCAACACGGCCGCCATGGCCAGCCACTGTTTCGGCTGGGAGCCTCGCCACGTCCGGGGCGGCATGCCGGCGGTGGCCCAGGAGACGGCGCCGGGGCGGACGGCGCCGCGCCGGGCTTACACGAGCGGGCGCTGAGCCCCGTCCCGGCGGAATCGGCGCGACGCGCCCCGGGCGCATCGAGCACGACCAATCGCCGCTGGGCTGCGCGCGCCTCGAGCATGGTGCGACGCGTGGATGCCGGTCCATCGCACCCGATGCGGCACGATCAATCTCGCGAGGAGGGTCCGTTCCGACCGGAGCGGACCCTCTCGTCGTGGCCCGGTCGCTTCGGAGGGTGGGCCCTGGCTGGCCTCGCGGGTCCGTAGGGTCGATCTCGCCACGACCGCAGCCTGGGCCCGTCAGGCCGAGGTGCCGCGTGTGCCGAACAGGCGGCGGGACGAAGCGCGCGGCGGGATCGCCGGTGAGATGCCGGCCGCTCGGCCGCGCAGGGCTGAGTTTCCGCTCGCGAGCGGGGGAGGGCCGGCCCCGGCACCATCAGCCCCGATGGGTGGACCATGGCGGTTGCCGCATCGGCGCTCGTCTCTCGGCAAGCTGCAGTCGAGCCTGCGGTCTCGCGACAACGACGGTGCGGAGCGGATCGTTCAACGGCCGATCGGCCAGGACGCGCCGCGGGCCGGCGAAAGCCGCGCAACCCACTCGCCGGAGTGGCGTTGTTCGTCCTGAGGGAGCACCGGATGTCATCTCCGGGCGCTTGCGCGCGCCGGAGGGCAGGGCGTTGTGCGGAGCGTTCCGATGGCGGCTCTCATCCCAAGTCTGTTCGGCCGGGCGCTGCGGTCGATCGATCTGGCCGGCAACCTCACCATCGTGTCGGCAGACGGCCGGCGCCTCACGGTCGGGGACCGCGACGGACCATCGGTCACGCTGCGGCTGCGCGACTGGGCGGCCGCCCGCAGCCTTCTCCTCGATCCCGAACTCAAGTTCGGGGAATTGTACACCGAAGGCCGGATCGTCCTGGAGAACGGCACGCTTCCCGACCTCATGCGGGTCCTTCTCGCCCGCACGCACGGCGAGGTGCCGCTGCCCTCAATGACCGCCATGGCGGCCCTGCGCCGGATCCTGCGGCGCGTCGGCCTGCGCAACACGCCGACACGCGCTCGCCGCAACGTCTCCCACCATTACGAGTTCGACGAGCAGCTCTACGCGCTCTTCCTCGATCGGGCGTGGCAGTATTCCTGCGCCTATTTCGAGACGGACGCGGACGACCTCGAAACCGCGCAGCGCGCCAAGATGCGCCACATCGCGGCGAAGCTGCTGGCGGGTCCCGGGCAGCGGGTGCTCGACATCGGCTGCGGCTGGGGCAGCCTCGCCCTCTACCTCGCGGCAGTGGCCGGCTGCGACGACGTGCGGGGCATCACGCTCTCGAGCAAGCAGCTCGCGCGGGCGCGGGCCCAGGCCGAGGTGCAGGGGCTCGCCGACCGGGTGCGCTTCGCACTGGAGGATTTCCGCCGGACGCAAGGGACCTTCGACCGGATCGTCTCGGTGGGCATGTTCGAGCATGTGGGGCGGGCGGACTACGCCCGATTCTTCCGCATCGCCCGCGAGCGGCTCGCGGAGGATGGCGTGATGCTCCTGCACACGATCGGCCGCACGGGGGCGCCCTATCCGACCAATCCCTGGATCACCCGCTACATCTTCCCGGGCGGACATCTCCCGACCCTGTCCGAGATGGCGCCGGCGATCGAGCATTCGGGGCTGATGGTGACCGACATCGAGGTGCTCCGGCTGCATTACGCCCGCACCCTGGATGCGTGGCGGGAGCGGTTCCAGGCGCAGCGGGACACGGCGCTCGCCCTCTACGGCGAGCGCTTCTGCCGGATGTGGGACTGGTACCTCGCCGGCTGCGAGGCCGCTTTCCGCTACGAGGACTTGGTGGTGTTCCAGATCCAGCTCGCCCGGCGCAACGACGTGGTGCCGCTCACCCGGGACTACATCGCCGCCGCGGAGGCCCGCCTGCGGGAGCGCGAGGCGGCCTTTCTCGTCCCCGCGGCGGTCTGACGCCCGCGCGGGCGTCAGGCCCCCTGGGGGGCGCGTTGCTCGGCGTCAGCCCGAACAGCACCCGGCCCAGACGAGGCCCGCCCCGGCGGGTGCCCCGTGCCTGCCGAACGCTTATAGAAGCATCCGACAGACAATCAGGCTGCGCAGCGCCCGGCGGAGGCCGATCGATGCTCCCGCAACACGATCTCATCACCGCGCCCTGGCCGCGGCGCCGGACCGGCGCGGCGGTCCCGGTCGTCGTTCCGGGCGCGGATCCCGGGCCGGGGCGCGGCCCCTGATGCTGCCGGACGCGACCGCCCTTCCGCTCGCGGACGTGCTCCTGAGGCTGGGGGCGGCGACGCTGTGCGGCCTGCTGCTCGGGATCGAGCGGGAGATGCGCGGCAAGGATGCCGGCCTGCGCACGCATGCGCTCGTCAGCCTCAGCTCGGCTCTGATCACCACCTCGGCGCTCAGCCTCTATGCGACGGTGCGCGAACAGGGCGGCGAGGCGGATCCGCTCCGGGTGATCCAGGGCCTGGCGCAGGCGATCGGCTTCATCGCAGCCGGAATGATCTTCGTCGCGCGGCGCAGCGTGAAGAACCTGACCACGGCGGCGAGCATCTGGTTTGCGGCCTCGGCCGGGATCGTGGCGGGCGCGGCCCAGTTCATGCTGCTCGCCGTTGCGATGGGATTGTGCCTGGTCGTGCTCGTGCTGCTCCGGTTTCTCAACCGGTTCGGCCTGTCGCGCCCGGACGAGGAGGAGCCCTGACGGTCGGGAGGCGGGCGATCCCCGGAGGGCGGCCCTGCCTCAGCGGGCCGGATCGACCAGGGTCAGCTTGCCTTCGAACGGCTTGCTCTGCTCGGTGATGCTGGTGCAGCCATAGGTATACTGGCCGGGCGCGATGGTCCGGATCCGGATCTCGCCCGTGCCCCTGGCCTTGATCAGGTACCCGTCGTTGCTCGCGACGTGGACCACGTCGCCGTCGTGGTGCAGGACGTTCTTGTTCTGGAAGATCTGCGGCGCCGTGATGGTGACGCGCGCATCGGACTGGTTGGTCACCTGGAGCGCGACGTTGCTGTTGGCGGGCAGGCGCAATTCCGCCGGATCGCATTTGGCCGCGCCGTTCTCGGACGTGATGGTCACCTTCACGGGCGGCATGACATCGCCGCCCGCCGTCGGGGGCGGAAGGTCGTTCGCCGCAACGGCGGGCAGGGCCGTCCCGGCGCCGATGAGCAGGGCAGCGGCGATCGCGACGCGGAGGCGCCGCGGCCTGGCCAGAGAGGAGTTCGGAATCATGGTTGGCTCCGTCCGGCTGGAGGTGATCTCGCAGGCCAGAACGTTGCAGCCGACGCGATGTTGCCGGCCGCGACACGAAGGCCCGCTTCGCGGCACCGGGTCGAGGGCGCCCCCAACTCTCCGGTGCGGTGTGCGTCATCAGACCTGCTTGGCGCATCTGGCGCGTGACGTCGCCTACGCGGTCGAGGTGAGTAAGGATCCGGTGCCGCGCGGCCTGACGCTCGCCTTGCAGGCCAAGATCAGCCGGGCTCGCGACCAGCTTCTGGTCTTCCTCGCTCATCCCGGCCGAGTGGCGGTCACGAACACCGCCTGCCAGCGGGCGCTGCGCCCGACGGTCGTGCAGCGGAAGGTGACGAACGGCGACCGGGCCTTGTGGGCGGCCGAAGGCGAGGCGGACGTGCGTACGGTCGTCGACACCGCCCGCCTCTCGGGTGCCGACACCTTCGGCACCATCCTCAAGACCATCGGCGCTTGATCCCGCTCTCACGGGCGTGGGTAATTACTGCGAATCAATATGTCCGTGGGCGTACATTCCACTGCGGACCCGCAACGACCACCGTTGTCCAGAAACTCCGACCGACTTTAACGAATTGTTAATCATAGCAACGCAGCTTCTCCGCGCAATCAACTGACAACGTCCAGGGGTGTCCTCGATCTTTATGAGGAGAACAGCATGGCGCAAGCGACCACTATAGCGGATGCCGAACGCAGGCTCGTGATCGAAACCCTCATTCGCTGCCGCGGCAATCGCACCCATGCAGCCAAGCTGCTTGGCGTATCAGTTAGAACGATTCGCAATAAAATTTCCGAATACAAGAAGGTTGGCATCTACCTTCCAATTTACAAAGACATCGTAGACGCCGAGAAATGCACGGACGCCAAGTTGAACTAGAGCCGTGCCTGCCCCGATTGGGTCGGATCATGGCTCTCAGGTCTTGAGGTGACACGCTCCCTGGCGCCGAACCGGTGCTCATTTCGGCGGGGAGCACTCTTGCGGGCGGATTGAGACCGACCCTCAGCAGGGCGCAAGCCGATGACCAGTGGCATCATCCATCCGCGGATGACCGCCGGAGGGCGGGGCGGTTCGCCGAGTGGTCGTCGGCATGCGGGCGGCCAGGACCGGGGGGTGACCGTCCATCGTCAGCCCCGCCCGGCCCTGCCTGCGGCAGGGGCTTTCTCGCCAGATCCCGTCTCGTCCGGTCACGGCTCGCCCCACCCGGGCGGTCCGGCCACCGATCCGCGGGCAGGGTTCAAGACGGGACGCGGCCGAACCTCGCCGAAGCCGGCTCGGGCATCTCCAATTCTCGATTGTGTCTGCGTGCTACACAACAGGCTGGCTTCTTGAGCTTTGATTCAGTTCGGCTGACATGAGGCCTGCGGCGCCGGCTGTCTGCGCTGTCGAGCGCATCAGTTCGATGCGAAGCTCGGCAAGAGGAACATCGACACCGTTTGCTGCCAGGTCGGCCTGGACGCGTGTGATCAGGGCCTCATCGTCCGCAACGCCTTCGATCAGGGTGGCAATCAGGGCGCGGGCATAAGCCTCAGATGTCTGTCCATCCACACCGAGCTTTCTCATCGCGTAAGCTGCAAGCGACCGGACTGCATAGCAATGAGCCGCGAAACGCATCTCCTCGCCTCTGACAAAAAGAAGCTCAGCTGCTCGCTCGCGCTCCTCGAAAGCTTTAAGCATTAATATTCCTCCCTGATTGCGATGCAGGCTCCAGCATCGAGTAAGCTTCCAGCAATGACATTTGTTATGGCGCAGGACGCGCAATTGCCGCGTGAGCTTGCAGGCTGCGCGACGACGTACTTTCGCACAAGGGCTCGTCGGAGGCGGGCAAGGACGGCGGCGGGCACTGACCCGGCCGCGGCCATCACGGCAGAGTTCTCCGGCACCGGTCCGGAGCGGTCGAGGATCGTCACCTGGCCCGTGAGTTCGGGCCGTCGCGCCAAGGCTCAGGCGGATGCGCAGGAAAATGCCGCCCGCGGCCCCTTGGCGCACAATTTTGCATCGAAGGGGGTTGCGAACCGACGAGGCTCTCGGTTATCACCCTCGCGCCTAGCCAGAAAAAAGGCCGCCCTTTGCGAGACGGCCGGAAGTCTAGGGAGGAAACGCCCAAAGAGGGCAGGCACAGCCGCGATGCCATCGCGGCTGTGCAGGTTCATAGTATCCCAAATTGCGATGCACAGTTCAACCGGCCCTGAATGGTATGCGGTGGTGTGTTGCAATTGTGGAACTTGCCGCGGTTCGGAACCGAGCATCCGGCCTGCGGTTCGGATCCGGGTCGGGCAGGCCCTCCCGTCGATGTCTGCGCCGGCTGCCGCAAGCGGCCAAGCGCGGATCGATGCCGGATCTGCGAGGACATCCTCACGTCCGGCCTCCGATCATCCGGGCCGTCGTCCGGCCAGCTCGGGCTCCGCCTTCCGGTCCTGACATCAATCCAACGGGCATCGACCATGACCCGTTGGCATCACCCGCGAAGCGACCGGCGCCGGAGAGCGTCGAGGGCGGGATACTCGCCGCCGGCGAGCCTGCGCGCGTTCCGCCAAGCTTCACCCTCCTGCAGTCCTCACGTGCCTGATCCGGCGGCCGGGCGGTGCGGGGGCAGGGCGAGGGCGGCTTTGCCGGCCGGGACGGGCACGATCCCGCGACTTGTGGATAAGCCTTTGATTTGTTTTGCTCATTGCGCCACTCAGCCGAGTATGCCCAAATGATCGCGTCAGTGAGATTCACGGCCGCGGAGGCCCGCCTCCGGGCGCGTCCGCCCCGATCAGGAGCATGGAGATGAAGCGTCTCATTCAGGCCGCCTGCGCAACCCTCGCGCTCGGCCTTGCGGGCCCTGCCGTGGCCCAGACGACCCTGAAGGTCGGCTCGACGCCCACCGGTATCCCCTTCACCTTCCTGGACACCAAGACCAACACCATCCAGGGCGTCATGGTCGACGTCATCACGGCTGTCGGGCGCGAGGCGGGCTTCGCGGTCCAGGTCGAGCCGCTTCAGTTCTCGACCCTCATCGCCGCGCTGACCGCCAAGAAGATCGACATCATCTCGGCCGCGATGTTCATCACGCCGCCCCGCAAGGAAGTGATCGACTTTTCGGAGCCGGTCTACACTTACGGCGAAGGGATGATCGTGCCGAAGTCCGACACGCGGGAATACGTCACCTTCGCCGACCTCAAGGGCGAGACGGTTGGGGTCCAGGTCGGCACCGCCTTCGTCGAGCCGCTCAAGAAGTCCGGCCTCTTCGCCGAGGTCAAGATCTACGATACGATCCCCGACATCCTGCGCGACGTGAATGCGGGGCGGCTCAAGGCCGGTTTCGCCGACGGGCCGATCCTCGCCTACAACCTCAAGCAGGGCCTGTTCCCGAACGTCCGGCTCGTCGAGTCCTACAAGCCGACCGTCGTCGGTTCGGTCGGCATCGGCCTACGCAAGGAGGATTCCGAGCTGCGCGCGAAGATCGACGCGGCGCTGTCCAGGATCAAGCAGAGCGGCGAACTCGCCAGGATCCTGGAGAAGTGGGGCCTCAAGCCCTCCGTGAACCCGTCCTGAGCCGGGCTCGCACCGTCTCATGGAGAGCTTCCTTGCGGATGCCCGGGAATTCGTTCCGATCCTGCTTCAGGGCGTGCAGCTCACGATCCTGATCACGGTCGGCTCGCTCGTCGTCTCGACGGCGCTCGGGCTCGTCTGGGCGATGATGCGGGTCTCGGGGATCCCCCTGCTGTCGGGGCTGAGCGCGACGTTCATCAACGTGATCCGGGGCATCCCGATCATCGTCCAGCTCTTCTACATCTACTTCGTGCTGCCGGATTTCGGCATCGCGCTCACCGCCGTGCAGGCGGGCGTGCTGGGTCTCGGCCTCGCCTACTCGGCCTACCAGGCCGAGAACTTCCGGGCCGCGATCGAGGCGATCGACAAGGGCCAGATCGAGGCGGCCCAGACCATCGGCATGGGCTGGGGCCTGACCATGCGGCGGGTGGTGCTGCCGCAGGCGCTGCGCATCGCGCTGCCGCCCTACGGCAACGTCATGATCATGATGCTCAAGGATTCCTCCCAGGCCTCGACCATCACGGTCGCGGAACTGGCCCTCCAGGGCAAGCTGATCGCCTCCGCGACCTTCAAGAACACCAGCGTGTTCACCCTCGTCGCTCTGATGTACCTGACCTTGAGCCTGCCGCTGATCCTGATCGTGCGCCATTTCGAGAAGCGGACAGGGCGGCCATGATCGAGCTCGACGGCGTGAGGAAGCATTATGGTGCGGTGCCGGTGCTCAAGGGCATCACCGCACGGATCGCGCGCGGCGAGGTGGTCTGCGTCATCGGCCCGTCCGGCTCCGGCAAGTCGACGCTTCTGCGCTGCATCAACGGGCTCGAAGCCTATGATGGCGGCGAGATCCGCGTGAACGGGCAGCGGGTCGACCGGGCCAGCCGGACGATCCGCGCGGTGCGGATCCAGGTCTCGATGGTGTTCCAGCGCTTCAACCTGTTTCCCCACCGCACGGCCCTGGAGAACGTGATCGAGGGACCCGTCTATGTGAAGGGCGAGAGCCGGGCCGAGGCGGTCGCGCGCGGACGGGACCTCCTGGCCCGCGTCGGGCTCGCCGGCAAGGAGGAGGCCCATCCGCCCCAGCTCTCGGGCGGACAGCAGCAGCGGGTCGCGATCGCGCGCGCGCTCGCCATGCGGCCGGACGCGATCCTGTTCGACGAGCCGACCTCAGCGCTCGATCCGGAACTCGTCGGCGAGGTGCTGGGCGTCATGCGGGCGCTCGCCGAGGAAGGCATGACGATGGTCGTCGTCACGCACGAGATCGGCTTCGCCCGCGAGGTGGCCGACCGCGTCCTCTTCCTCGACGGCGGCGTCATCGTCGAGGAGGGGGCGGCCCGCTCCGTCCTCACGGCCCCCGAGCATCCCCGCACCCGCGACTTCCTGCGCCGCGTGCTCCACCCCATGTAGGCCGTCCCATGATAGGCTGATCCATGACCGAACCGTTTCCGCTCCAACCCTCGCTCTGGGCCACGACGGCCGCGCCCGCGCCCGCGACAGCGCCCCTGGACGCCTCCGGGCGGGCGGACGTGGCGGTGATCGGGGCGGGGTATGCCGGCCTCTCGACGGCCCTGCACCTCGCCGAGGCCGGGCTGAAGCCGGTCGTGCTGGAGGCGCGCGAGATCGGCTTCGGGGGATCAGGCCGCAATGGCGGGCAGGTGATTCCGGGGCTGAAATACGATCCGGATGAACTCGTCGCTCAGTTCGGGCCCGAGCGGGGCGAGCGGCTCGCCGCCTTCGCGGGCGCGACCGCCGACACGGTGTTCGACCTCATCGCGCGCCACCGCATGGACGTGCCCCACACGCGCACGGGCTGGATCCAGGGCGCCCACACGGCGGCGGGGCTCACCCAGGCGGAGCGGCGGGCGGAGCAGTGGGCGCGCCGGGGCGCGCCCGTGCGGGTCCTCGACAAGGCCGAGACCGACCGGCTTCTCGGCAGCCCGCGCTATCTCGGAGGCTGGCTCGACGGGCGCGGCGGGGCGGTCCAGCCGCTGAGCTATGCCCACGGCCTGGCGCGCGCGGCGCTCCAGGCGGGCGCCGCGATCCACACGCAGACGCCGGTCACAGCCATCGACCGGCGGGACGGGGCCTTCGTTCTGCACACGGCGCACGGCCCGGATCTGCGCGCCGACAAGGTGGTCATCTGCACGAACGGCTATACTGGCGGATTGTGGCCGGGCCTCGCGCGCACGATCATCGCGGCGAATTCCTTCCAGGTCGCGACGAAGCCGCTCTCGGACAACCTGCGCCGCTCGATCCTGCCCGAGGGGCAGGTCTCCTCCGACACCCGCAAGCTCCTGCTGTATTTCCGCCTCGACCATACCGGCCGGCTGCTGATGGGCGGGCGCGGCCCCTTCCGCGAGCCGCGCGGCGCCGCGGATTGGGCGCATCTGGAGCGGATCGTGGCCAAGATCTTCCCGCAGGCCGCGGATGTCGGATTCGACCACCGCTGGTGTGGCCGGGTTGCGATCACCCGGGACTTCCTGCCCCACCTGCACGAGCCGGTCCCGGGGCTCGTCATCGACATCGGCTGCCAGGGTCGGGGCGTCGGGCTCCAGTCGAGCATGGGCCGGGCCATCGCCGCCTATATGGCGACGGGCGACGCCAGTGCTCTGCCGCTCCCCTTCAGCCCGGTGCGGCCGCTCCCGCTCCACAGCCTGCACCGCGTCTACGCCTCCGCGGTGATCGCCTGGTACCGCATCACCGACGGCGGCCTGTAGGAACCCGCTTTCGCGCCGCGACCGGCGGGCCGGTGTCGGCCACGCCCGAAGCGCACCAGCATCATTGAGGTCGGTGCGAATCCGGTCCAAGAATTCGGAAGCGGTCGATCAATCGGCGCTTCCAGAGCGGAATGCGCGGCAGCGAAGACAATTCGGGTGGGCGACACGCGCAGCCGTCCGGATCGCGGTACAGCTGCCGGATCCGGGTGACGGATGGAGGGATGCACATGGCCCTTCCAGAGAGTCTCGGTCATGGGAGCGGGATCGATGGCCATCCTCTGCGCCGATTCCGCCCATTCGTCGAAATGCCGGTCGGATGAGACGGCGCGACGTCATCGCGTTGCTTGGTGGCCTCGCCGGATGGACGCTCCCGGCGAGCGGGCAGCAGCCGGCCGTGCCGGTCATCGGGTATCTCGGCCCCGAATCGCCGGGGCGCTACGCCAGTCGCCTGCACGCGTTCCGCGAAGGTTTGGCCGAGACCGGCTATGCCGAGGGCCGCAATGTCGCGATCGAGTTCCGGTGGGCCGAAGGCCGCTACGATCAGCTGCCGAGGCTCGCGGCAGATCTGGTGAATCGGCAGGTCGCCGTCATCGTCGCGCCCGGAGGTGCAGAGATCGTGCTTGCTGCACGATCGGCCACCACAACGATCCCGATCGTCTTCGAGCTGGGCGGCGACCCGATCGCGCTCGGCGTGGTGGGCAGCCTGGCCCGGCCGGAGGGAAATCTCACCGGGGTCTCGAGCCTGAGCGTCGGGGTCACTCCGAAGCGGCTGGAGTTCATGCACGAGTTGCTCCCGAGCGCCGGCGCATTCGCCGTTGCGGTCAACCCGACCAGTCCCACCGCGAAGTCGCAGGTGAGGGACCTCCAGAGAGCCGCGACCAGCCTCGGGGTTGAGCTCCATGCGTTGCACGCCAGCACCGAACAGGAGTTCGAAGCCCTGTTCACAGCCGTGCCCCGGCTGCGGGCGGGCGGCCTCGTGTTCACCTCCGACCCTTACTTCGCGTATCGCAGTCAGCAGCTGGCTGCGCTCGCGGCTCGCCACGCCGTGCCGGCGATCACCCAGTCGCGCGACTTTCCCAACGCTGGCGGCCTGATGAGCTACGGCGGCGATTTCGAGCAGTCCCACCGGCATACCGGGATCTATGCCGGACGCATCCTCAAGGGCGAGAGGCCGTCCGGCCTGCCGGTCCAGCTCGTGACGAAAGTCGAGCTCTTCATCAACCTGAAGGCGGCCGACAGCCTTGGTCTGACCGTCCCGCCGTCGCTGATCTCCATCGCCGATGTCGTGATCGAGTGATCCCGACGGGTAGTGAATAGCAACGGTCCGGGCTGCTGACGCAGCGGACCGTTGACTCATCTCGGATCGTCGACACCAAGCCAAAGGCTTTGTCAGAGGCTTGGCGACAATGCGAGAGCGGAACCACCGGTCACATGAAAATGACCGATGGTATGACCGTTGACATCATCTGGTTCAGCGCAGGATTGCAAAGACCGGGACCCCGGAGGCCAGCCCCTTCAGCTGTCGCGCCCCGAGCGGGGTGATCTCCGCACAATCGCGCGCATTCTGGAACAGAACGGCGTCGATCAGGATCTGCCGGTCCTCCGCGGCCGAGCAGAGCCGCGCCGCGAGATTGACCACCGGTCCGATCGCCGTGTAGTCGCACCTGTCCTCGTATCCGATTCGTCCGACCGTTGCGGTTTCCATCGCGGCGCCGACACCAAACCCGATGGCGTAACCTTTGGCCCGCCACTCCGCGACGAGCGGCTGGACGGCATCCTGCATGCCGATCGCCAGCCGAACGGCGGTCAAGCCAGGGTCGGGGCAGGATACGGGAGCGTTGACCAGCACCATGAGCCCATCGCCGGTGAACGAGGTCAGGGTGGCCCCGTGGGTGGTGATCACCCGGCCGAGCGCCGTGAAGTACTCCGCCAGAACCTGCATGACGTCATCGGGCGGCGTTTTCGCCGAGAAGGCGGTGAAGCCGCGCAGATCCCCGAAGATCACCGCGACCTCGACGCGTCTCGCCTCGAGCACGCCGTCGTCGCCGGTGCGGTCGACGAGTTCGGCAACTTGGGGAGCCAGGAAGCGCTTGAGCCGCGCGATGCGCTCCTGCCGCTCTTGGGAGAGGGCGAGCTCGCCCGCCATGGCGTTGAAGCGGGCGGCGAGCCGGCCGAGCTCGTCCGCCGAGGCGATCTCGATGCGGTGGTCGAGGTGTCCGGCGCCGATCTGCTCCGTCCCGTATTCGAGCAGCCGGATGGGACCCGTCATCCGCCGGGCGAGCCAGAAGGCGAGGGCGCCAGCAAAGGCCATGCCGAGGAGCAGCAATGCTCCCGTGCGCCAGAGCGCCCCGTAGATCGGGCCGAACGCCTCCACCAGGGGCTGACTGACGATCACCGTCCAGTCGACGCCCGGGATCGGCGCCATCGCCGCGATGACGGCAGAGCCTGACGCATCCTTGCCGATTGCCGACTTGTCGCCAGCCGCTCGGATCACATCGCGGAGCGTTGACAGGGGGCGAGCGACCGCCTCGTCGCCCCCGCGCAGCACGAGGCTGATGTCGGGATGCGCGATCAGCCGCCCTGGATCGTCCAGCACGAAGGCTTGGCCGGTTTGCCCGACGCGAATGGCCGAGATGACATCCCAGATCAGCTTCAGGTTGATCTCGGCGATCGCGATCCCGACCGAGGCGCGGTTGCCCGCAACCGCAATCGTCATGAAGGGCTCGGAGCCGCGATAGAAGGTCACCGGGCCGTACCAGACCCGCGCCGCCCTGGCGCCGAGAACCGCCGCCTCCGCGGAGCGGTCGACCCCGCTCCCGATCTGATTGAGGCCGACGCGGGAGACGCGCAGGCGCTCCTTGCCGGTGCCATCGACCACCGTGAGAGTCATGACGGCCGGCACCTGTCGCAGCAACCTCAAGGCATCCAGCCGCTGCCGATCGTCGGATCCGGCGGTCCAGGGAAGCTGGACCATCCAGCCGAGCTGATCCCTGATGCCGTCGATGAAGCTCTGGATGCGGGAGGCGGCCGCACGCGCTTCGACCCCGAGCAGTTCGTTCAGCTGAGCGCGCTGATCGCGGTAGCCGAACCACGCCTCCACGATCCCGTTCGCGAAGAGAGGCACGACCACCGCAGCGAAGAACGCAAGGAAGTACTTGCGGGCAATGGAGCGGGGCGTTGGTGCCGACGCTTGTGTCATGGTCGGCTTGCCCGGCCCGGATGCGCTGGCTGCATATCCGGCCTCCCTCGCTTCCCTCATCGGCGGCATCGGCCGAGTGTCGGGCATCGTTGGTCCGAAGACCCCGTCGGTGCGAAGGGGCGGCTGGTTCGACCAGGCTGGAGCGCTGTCGCCGACATGGAGGCCGCCCCGGCGCAAGGGAGCGCCGCGCGACAGGCATCGGCGATGCGGCCCGACCCGGCGGCAGCTCGGGCCCGGCTCTCGTGCCGACCGGCGGCGATCCATCACGACACAATGTCATCTGACAGGATCAATATCGACTTGCAATTTTTCCAGTTCGGCGACGCAGAGCAATCGATAAACTCGCCGAATCTTGACAGAAGTCGCCGGCCGTCAACTTTTCCAGCTTGACCGCAGGCCGGCAGGCCCGAAGCCGCAGCGGCGATCACGATGGTTTCAGGTGTCGCTGGCTTGGCTGGCGGCTTAGCCCCATGGGGCTAGAGCATTTTCCGACGAAGTGGATCCCGGTTCGTCGCAGACAATGCGGCAAAATCAAAGAGCTAGAGCAGGATCCGTTCCACCGTGAACGGATCCTGCTCTAGAGCGCTCCCTGCCGAAGTGGAGGCCGGTTCGGCGTCAGGGAGCGCGTCACATCAAGGCTTGAGAGCCGCCGCAGGATGCGCCGGCTCACGCGCCTGCCGGCGCGACTGACGGATTGCTCGCGCTCAGGCCGCGCGCATGGGCTTCAGCGCCGCGGCCCAGCGGCTGAGTTCGTCCAGCATCGTCTTGGCGCTGAGATCGATCAGCTCATTGGAGACGAAGGCACCATCCTTCAAATGGCCGCCGACGTTCGGGATCCCGACCCCCTCGGGCGGCGTCACCATCTTCAGGGTCGCGAGGGTCTGCTTCAGGTGCTGCGCACCCCGCAGCCCGCCGGACACGCCGCCGTAACTGACCACGCCCGCGGGCTTGTAGCCCCATTCGACCACCAGGTAGTCGAGCGCATTCAGCAGCGCCGGCGACGTGCCGTAATTGTACTCGGGCGTCACGAACGCGTAGGCATCCGCGGCCGCCACACTGTGCGACCACCGCCTCGTGTGCTCATGCTCATATTGTTGCGCCCGCGGATGTTTCGGCTCGTTGAAGAGCGGCAGATCGAATTCCGCGAGGTCGACCACAACCGGCTCGAAAGCGCCATGGCGGCGGGCATAGCCGTCGAACCAGCGGGCGATGCTCGGCCCGATCCGTCCCGGCCGGGTGGAACCGATGATGACGTGGAGCTTGAGGGACAAGGCGATCTCCTTCTCGGCAGAGCCGCGAGCAGTTACTGTTTGTGCCTATCGGATACGAGTTCGGCAGGGGGCCGCACAAGGAGGCACATCCGTGAGCGACAGTGACATCCATGTGCCCGCCGAGTGCCGGCGAATCGCACCGGTCCTGCAGCGGATCGGCGACAAGTGGTCGATCCTGGTCGTGATGGCGTTGGGGGACGGATCGCTGCGCTTCAACGAGCTGAAGCGGCGGGTCGGCGGGATCTCGCAGCGCATGCTGACGCTGACTTTGCGCGGCCTGGAGCGTGACGGCTTCGTGAGCCGCACCCTGTTTCCCACCGTCCCGCCCGCTGTGAGCTATGAGCTGACGCCCATGGGGCGCTCGCTCCTCGAACCGGTCCGGGCGCTGGGTCTCTGGGCGCGGGAGCATCTCCCTGCCATCGAGGCGGCGCGGCAGCGCTTCGACGCGCATGGGCCTGGCACCGGATGGGAGAGGACCCGACGGGACGCCGCCGAATAGCGGCGGCGCACGGTCTCGACCTGCCGCCGCCCTCGCGGCCGCTTCGCCCTGCGGGAGGGAGCCGCCCTATCGCCACCTCGCCGCGGCTTCACAAAAGCGTCCCGAGCCGGTGGCCGAAGCGGCACGTGATCACGGCGAGCGTCCGCATCGCGGGAGGGCAGGGCAGGGAGACGACGTGGTCCGCGTATGGAGCTTGCCGGCTTCCGGTTCGGCTATTCAACCGCGCATCAGCGCCGCCGCAAACCTGCACTCGTCATCCTCGACCTGCTGCGCAAGCGACCGAAGATAGCTTGCGGCCGCCGCCGCGCCCTGGCGGTCGGCATAGGTTCTGAGCGCGACTTCAGCCATCGTTTCCAGGGCCACGGCTTCATCGCAGCCTTTGCTCACGAGATGCCCCAAGGCGAACTCCCACGCTTCCTGCGCGCGTTCGCGCTGCTCTACAAAGTCCATCTCGCCCGACTCATCTGCTCAGGTTGAAGCAGCTAATGGCCCAGCTTCGTGGCAAGAAAGTGATTTCATGGAGTGTATTTGAGCGTACACTCTCTGCTGCCCCAGACTACGCGGCGTGCGGTCATCCGACCTGCGGAAGAACCTCGCAGGCGAGCCTCTCTGGCTGGGAGGCTCGCTCCGTCGAAGGCAGTCCCGGCCCGCTCTCACTCTCCGGTCCGGCTCGCAGCACCCGGGACAGTTTTCGGGCGCTGATGGCGGTTGGGGAACCGATGGTCAGACCCGTTGCAACACGCGCTGCACCTGGACCGCGCTCCAGGACTTCCCCCGCGCAGTCTGGATTCCGCGATCGTTGAGGGCATTCGCAATCTCACGCAAGCTTGTGGCCCCCGCCGCCTGCACCTCGCGGATGATCGGAATAGTCACAGCCGCCCTTTGCGCCGCGGCTGCGGCGCGTATTGTCACGCTGGTCTGGACGCCTTTGTTCCGCGACCGCCTCAGCTTGTCGAACTTGTTTTGGACTTGCATTGGTCTCTCATCCGAGACCCCCCTCGCGCCCCAGCTATCATCTCGACTGCTGCTCCACAATGCCGGATTGCCGCGCGCGCGGCAGGTTCGGCGGCATGACTGTCGCGTAGTGGCGCCGTTGCACGTTCACCGGCACGCCGGGCAAGCTCGTCGTTCTGAGCCGCCCTCATGAAATCTTGCTCTTAGGGGCGATGCGACCCTATGCGACGCTTGCTCAACCGGCAGTCTGAGCATGTCTTCGTTCCATAACATACCTTATGCGAATCAAAGTGTCTCACCTGGGCCAAGTAGGAATGTCACACTCCCCTGTCCGTCGCGTGGGCGTGGGAAGCTGGTGTGAGATCGATTGTGACGGGCGAGTACGAGCCGCGGCTGGTCGTTTGGCTCATCCGCCCTCGGCCGCGGCGATCACGCCCTCGTGCGGAGACAGCGAGACTTGGTCCTCAATCCTCTCGCCCTTCCGGCCGAGATCGGTGCCGAGGATGATCCTGCCGCGGCAGGTCAGAGCTGGGGTCACGTCCGAGGCGCTGAGGTTCAGCACCACGACCAGCCCCGACCGTCCCTGCCATCGCGCAAAGGCCAGCACGCCGCCTTCACTCAGCAGTCGCCGGTAGCGGCCGGCCTGCAGTTCCGACCTGTCGCGCCGCAGGCCGATCAGGCGGCCGCGGTCGTGCAGGGAGGACGCATCGTTGGGGCTCTCCTCATCGAGCCTGTCCGCAATCTCTCTCATCGGCTCCGTCTGTGTGACTCGCAGCCTTGATGGTCGGCTGCGAGCCACCAACCGCCAGCGCTGAAGGGGCAAGGGCCAGACTCTGCAATCCTGACCGGCCGGCACAGCGACCGATCCATAAAGATCGTACGCAATTCAATTGCTGGATTGGCATCTTGCCCCTGCCCTTCGGAGGAACCGCGCCGGGGCAGATGCGATGTCCCCACGGATCGCAGCCATGGAGGATGCCATGCGGACAGCTTCGTCACTGATCAGCGCAGCCGCCATTCTGACCCTTGCCACGGCCTCGGCTCTCGCGGGCCCTTGTGTGACAGGAACGACGGGCAGCACCGGAAGCAAGGGACAGCAAGCGTCGAACCCGACCAGCTCGAGCGCCGATCAGTCCACCAAGAACCTGGCGGACGGCCAGCAGCCCAGCTCACCGAAGACGGTGGGTGCCATGAACAACGCGGCAGCCGGTCGAGCGACCTCGCCGGCTGATGTGACGCTCCAGGCTCAGGGCAAGCCGACGATGGCGGAGCAGGGCCAAGGGCAGCAAGCCTCGAACGACAAGAGTTCGAACGTGGATCGCTCCACCAAGAACATGGCTGGCGGTCAACAACCCAGCTCACCGAAGACGGTAGGCGCCATGAACAACGTGGGAGTGAACGAACTGCCGGGCAATCAGGGCGGAAACGACGGCTGCTAGAGCGCTCCCCGCCGAAGTGGACGTCGGTTCGGCGCAAGAGAGCGCGACAAATCAAAAACTGAAGAGCCGTGATCCGACCCCTTGGGTCGGATCACGGCTCTAGCAGCCGGAGCGGAAACCGGCCGCGCAGTTCCGGCGGTGAACCACCAGAATTCTATCACGGGCCCGGCATCGGCCTATGACCGCACCAGGGGGCCCGTCAGCGTCGCGGTGTGCCGGCGAGGCGGGCTGCAACGCTGAAAGCATAGCCACCGCTGCCGTCCCTACGGGCCATCGCGATGCCGCTGGTTCTCCGGCTGTGTGAGCTGCAAGCTGCGTCTACCGCCAGGCGGGGACCTCGCCGCAGCCCTGCCCTGCCGGCCGATCATCATCGGCGACCAGCCACAGTTCGACCGGCACGCACGCCTCGCCGAAATCGATAAGATAAAACTCGAATGTTTTTCGTGCCGTATTTTCTGT
This sequence comes from Methylobacterium nodulans ORS 2060, assembly GCF_000022085.1. NCBI lineage: Bacteria > Pseudomonadati > Pseudomonadota > Alphaproteobacteria > Hyphomicrobiales > Methylobacteriaceae > Methylobacterium > Methylobacterium nodulans. The sequence continues at coordinate 2,474,426 of NC_011894.1, read as the reverse complement.
TTTTTGCAAAATTTGCCTCTGCCCTGAGACCAGGACGCGTCCGCGCAAGGTCGCCCCATTGATGGAGAGCGTCGCGTACGCGGGTTGTATGTTGCGGCTCATGACCAGCCTCCCCGGCATATCTGCGAGGCGTCAACGAATTTGTCTTCAAGTTGTGCCAATCGCGCGGTGCGTGCAATTAACGAAAGCTTAAGCCATTCTCTTACGCGGCGTCTGCGTACCCGCTCCAGCATCATTTCGCCCGCCCCAAGGAGGAGGCGCGCAGACGGTCCCGACCGCCTCCGGGTTTGGCCAGCTGGCAGGGAAGCAGGTCCGTAGAATGCGCCCGACCCCGTCGGAGCCCTCAGCGCCCCGGCTGCGCATCAGGATGTGCTCAGGCTGATCTTTACCAGCCGGCGAGCCTGGCGCAGTTCATCATCGTGCAGATGCCCGGCGCCCCACCCGGCCGGTGCTCATCCCTCACCCGCAGCAGGAGATACCCTGGATGCGACAGTCTCCGCCGCCCGTAGACAGCGCTGCGCCGAGCGCCATCGAGCCATGCGCATTGCGGCCGGGGTACCGGGCTTCGTCGCGGAGGCGGACCATGCACGCAATCTCGCTGTCGCCGCATCGCAGCTGCCGGCGTCATAACATTTTTCAGGAACTGTGCCTCTGTATCGGGGCTGAGGACGGGTGTAGAATCCCCGCCAGCCATGAACCCGATGAACCCATCCCACCTCTGGAACTGGTCGCTGATCGGGGCGCTGACCTTGCTCGTGCTCGGACTCGCGGTCGCCGAGGTTATGTAACTCCGCCCTCAGGTGGAGCGCACGCCTCCCTGCCCAGGGAGGCGTACCATGGCGGCTGACCCTGCCCGCGCCATCTTCATGGCCGCCCTGCCCTCCGGCATGGCCGCCGCCCGGGATGACCTCCCGCCGCGGGACGAGACGGTGTGGCGCCGTGTAGCCGCTCGTCCGGATCGCGGAAAGGCGGCGTCGCTCGCCCTTCCATGCCAGGGCGTGGCGCAGGCCGGCCGTGCCGCTCTCCGTCAAGCCCCCGAGCCACAGCCATGACCTCGCCCGCCTCGAAGCAATGCGGGGAGGTCGCGCCTGCCGGCAGGATCACCCACTCCGAGCTGGTCGAAATGTTCGGCGAGCGCCTGCCGATCGAGGCGCTCGCGCTTCTCGGCGATCCGCCGCTCTATGACACGATCGAGGAAACACGGGCCGCGCTGCGCGATCTGGCTGCCCAGCATCGGACGACCGGCGACCTCCGCGAAGCCATCGCCACCATCATCCACGATGAACTCGACGGGCTCGCGCCGAGAGGTCCCGACACCGCGGTCCAGCATGCGCTCGGGAGGATCGCCCAGAGGATACTTGCAGGCCCGCTCGCAGACCTCCGCGACAGCCTTGCCATCGCCCAGGAGACAACGATCTCTCTGCGCATGGCGCACTCGGAAGACGCAGCCACGATCGCAGACCTCCGTGCCCGCACCGAAGCCGCAGAGGCTGCCGTCGAGCGGCTGACCCGCCAGCGGGACGAGGCCCTGGCCGCTCTCTCCGCCTCGCGCACTTGCGACGGATCAGGGGGCGGCGCAGGAGAGGTGTTCGGTGCGCATTGCGCCGCCCCTCCCCCACCATCCGCTCCCGCCTCGGGCACCGGATCGCAGCCGCTGTTCCAGAGGGAGACAGCAAGAACGGGCTCGGGGCGGGAATGCGGACGCTCGCAGGACGGCACGTCCGGCACATCCGTGCTCCGCGCGGAGTGGTGCGACCATTGCCACATGAGCTGGGGCGCGATTTGGGTGCGCCAGCCGGATGGCCGCCTGAGCTCCCTCCCCTGCCCGAAATGCGGGGGCCACGGTTGCTACCTCGCTGAGGACGCGGCGGCACCCGCCACCGGCGGTCAGCACGGGGATCGCGCGCCTACCGAGGCCGACCTGCGCTGACGACAGGCCGGATGCGGTCGCCAGCGCGGCCAATCCCGACACAACAGGACACCCGACGGTGCCGGGCCACAGGATCGGGAGCCTTCAGACAATTCCGAGCCTGCCACCTCGTCTGCAAAGAGCCGGCCTCCATGTCGCCGGAGCCTAGGCGGCCGGCCTGAGGTTCAGGATCTGGCGGGCCTCGGCCGGGGTGGCGACGCGCCGGCCGTGGCGGGCCACCATCTCAGCCGCCAGCGAGACCAGCTCGGCGTTGCTCGCCGCCAGCCGCTCCTTGCTGATCCGGATGTTGTCCTCCAGCCCGGTGCGCACCGCATCCGCGCCGCGCGCCAGTGCCCAGCCCATCACCCGCGCCTGCTCGCGCCCGATCCCGGCCGCCGTCCAGGTCGCCTGCGGCAGGATGCGCCTGGTCTCGGCCAGCAGGATGTCGAGCAGGTGCTCGTCGGCCGGCATGGCGTTCTGCACCCCCATCACGAACTGCACGTGGGGCGCGGCGTCCATCAGCCCGGCCTCGATCAGCCGCTTGGCCCCGTGCAGATGCGAGAGGTCGAAGATCTCGATCTCCGGCCGCACCCCGTGCGTGCGCATCTGCGTGGCGAGCTCGGTGACCAGCGAGGCGGGGTTCTCGTAGACGATGCTGGGGAAGTTGACCGAGCCGGTGGAGAGCGAGGCCATGTCGGGGCGGTGGACCAGCGACAGCCCGCGCGCGCCCGGGTCGCGGCCGCGCCCGCCGGTGGAGAACTGCACGATCATGCCCGGGCAGTGCTGGCGCACGCCCTCCTGCACGGCGGCGAACTTGTCCGGATCGGAGGAGGGGCTCTCGTCGTCGTTGCGCACGTGGATGTGCACCAGCGTGGCGCCGGCCTCAAACGCCTGCTGGGTGGATTCGATCTGCTCGGAGACCCGGATCGGGACGGCCGGGTTGTCCTTCTTGCGCGGCACCGAGCCGGTGATCGCGACCGCGATCACCACGGGAGAAAGAGAGCTCATCGGAGGACATGTCCGTGGGAAGGGGACCCGGGCATCCTTGCGGTCCCGGGTCGGGCGGAGGCGGCGGCGCGCGATGCCGCTTCAGGAGCCCTGGACCGCCGGGGCCGGCGCCGCGACGGGCAGCACCGGAGCACCGAGCCGGCCCTTGAGGACGATGCTGATCGCCGCGACGAGCGCCGGGACCGCCACGAGGCCGAAGGTGGCCGGCAGCCCGAGACCGAGGCCGAGGAGCGAGGCGCCGACCATCGAGCCGACCACCGACCCGATCCGGCCGACCGCATTCGCCCAGGCTACGCCCGTGGCGCGGTTCGCGGTCGGGTAGTAGCTCGCCGACAGCGCGTTGATGCCGATTTGCGAGCCCGCGACGCAGAAGCCGGCGCCGAACACCGCGACAGCCAGGAGCACGACCGAACCGGTGGCGCTGCCGATCAGGGCCACGAAACCCGCCGCACAGAGATAGGAGAGGCCGAGCACCGCGTGCGGGTTCGCGCGGTCCATCAGCGCACCGAGCACGAGCCCGCCGACCGTGCCGCCGGTCGCCAGCATGACGGTGACGAGGGAGGCTTCCTTGAGGCTCAGGCCGGCGCTGCTGATGATGGTCGGAAGCCAGCTCGACAGCAGGTAGAAGATCAGCAGGCTCATGAAGAAGGTGAGCCACAGGCACAGGGTGCCGGCGACGAGGCCCGGCTGGAACAGCTGGCCGATCGGTGAGCCCTTTGGTTTGGCGATGCCCGTGAAGGTCGCCGCGGACAGATCGGCCTTTGGAGCGATGCGGTTGAGGAGCCGGGCCACCCGGGCGGACGGCGCCTGCTTGAGGACCAGGAAGCGCACCGACTCGGGCAGGCCGATGACGAGCAGCGGCAGGATGGCGAGCGGCAGGACGCCGCCGAGCACCAGGACCGAGGTCCAGCCGAAATCGGCGATCAGGTGCGCGGCCGCAAAGCCGCCGAGCGCCGAGCCGACCGTGAAGCCGCAGAACATCGCCATGGCGAGGAAGGAGCGGCGGTGCTCGGGGCAGTACTCGGAGGTGAGGGTGATCGCGTTCGGCATCGCGCCGCCGAGCCCGAGCCCGGTGACGAAGCGCAGCGCCGTCAGCATCTCGATCGAGGTCGACCATGCGGAGGCGAGGCTCGCGAGCCCGAAGAAGGCGGTGGTCACGACCAGCACCGTCTTGCGGCCGAGGCGGTCGGCGAGCGGGCCGAACAGGAAGGCGCCGATCATCAGGCCGAACAGTCCGGCCCCGAACAGCGGCGCAAGCTGCGCCTGGCTCACCTGCCATTGGCTTCGCAGCGCCGGGGCGATGTAGCCGATCGCGGCCGTGTCGAAACCGTCGATGGCTACCACGAGGAAGCACAGCATGACGATCCGAACCTGGAAGCCGGATACCTTGTGCTGATCGATGAAGTCCTGAATGTCGATGGTGCGTGACGGGGGCATTTCCTGATCCCTCTGGCATTCCGGTTTCTTGTTGCGCCGGCGCGCCAGCGCGCCGGCGAAGCGCGCCAGGGCGCCGGCGAGGTGCGGCCGTTCAGGCAATGGCGGAGGGATGACGCGCGAGCGGCGTCACCCGGATCGTCATGAACGGGAAGAGCGGCAGGGTGGACAGGATGTCGTGCAGCTCGTCATGGCTCGCGACATCGAAGATGCTGATATTCGCGTAGCGCCCCGCCACGCGCCACAGGTGGACCCACTTGCCCTGGCGCTGCAGATCCTGGGCGCGGGCCTTCTCGTCGGCCTTCAATCGGGAGACGTACTCGGGATCGAGGCCGTGCGGGATGGCGACATCCATCTCGACGCAGTACAGCATGGGATCAGCTCCGTGCGTAATGGCGCAGCTTGTCGGGATCGAGCGTGACGCCGAGGCCGGGGCCGGCCGGCAGGTGCACCTCGAAGTCGTGGAAGCGCAGGGGCTCGGTCACGAGGTCGTCGGTGAGGATCTGCGGCCCGAAATGCTCGCAGCCCCAGGCGAGATCGCGCAGCCCTGCGAAAGCCTGCAGGTGGGCTGCGGCCCCGATCGAGCTCTCCAGCAGGCACCCGCCATAGAGCCCGATGCCGGCCGCCTCCGCCACCGCCGCGACCTTGCGCAACCCGATGAGGCCGCCATGCTTGACGAGCTTCAGCGAGACGGCATCGGCGGCGGCTCCCTGTGCCACCGCCAGCATGTCGTGGGCGGTGAAGACGCATTCGTCGGCGAGCAGCGGCGGACTATCGTCCCGGGTCCGCAGGCGGCCCATGCCGGCGATGTTCCAGGCCGGCAGCGGCTGCTCGACGAGGGCAATCTTAAGATCGCGCAGGCGCGGCAGGAAGCGCCGAGCGGTGGTCTCGTCCCAGGCCTGGTTGGCGTCGACGATCAGGGTGGCGCGGTCGGCGAGCGCGGCCGCGAGCCGGGTCAGGCGCGCGAGATCGGCTTCGGGAGCCTGGGCGCCGATCTTGATCTTGAAGGTGCGGTGCAGGCGTGCGTCGAGCTTGGCGTGGGCTTCCGCGATCTCCTGGTCGGGATCGCCGGAGGCGAGCGTCCACAGGACGGGCAGGCTGGAGCGGACCGCCCCGCCGAGGAGCGCCGCGGCCGGCAGCCCCAGCGTCTTGCCCACCGCGTCGAACAGGGCGGTCTCGATCGCCGCCTTGGCGGCGTTGTTGCGCTTGGCGGCGGCGTCGAGGACGAGGCCCGCCGTGACGAAGTGGTCGGCGCGCTGCCCGATCAGGGCCGGTGCCAGATAGGCGTCGATGGTCGCCTTGATGCCCTCGACGCTCTCCTCGCTCCAGCGCGGACCGCCCAGGGTCGCGGCCTCGCCGATTCCCTCGACACCGTTCTCGAGCCGCACCTGCACGATGACGTAGCTCTGGGCCGTGACGGAGGTCTGCGAGAGCTTGTGCTGCCGCACCGTCGGCACGTCCACGATGGTGGCGCGGATCTGCGCGACCGCGAGGTCACGGGCCGGCGAGCCGGCCGCGTGGTCGTGGATCTGGGTTTTCGCGAGCATGACAGGGCCTTGGGAAGCTGGAGGGCGCTAAGGGCGCGCGGCATCCGGTCCCGCCCTGCCCTACTGCGTGGATGGTCGAAGGCCGAGGTCGGCACGCGGGAGACGCGTCCGGGCCGGGCGACCTCGTGCGGGGTGATGGCGTGGTGCTCCTCCCCGGGGAGGAGCACCGGGCGGATCAGGCGGCCTGCGCGTGCGGCCGGATCACCACCGGGTCGGGCGCGTCGGCGATCTCGGGATTGAGCGCGAAGTCGAAGCGGATCTTCGAGAACGGCTCGTTCAGGCCCGCCGCCGCGATCGCCGCCGGGTCGGTCACCCGCTCCACCTCGACCACGAGCCCGTCCCGGGTGCCGAAGGCGAAATCGTCATAGACGTAAGGGTCGTCCGCGAGGTTGATCTGGGTCGTGAGCTGCCGGTGCTCCGGCCCCGAGACGAAGAAGTGGATATGCGCCGGGCGCTGGCCGTGACGGCCGAGCTGGTCGAGGAGCTTCTGCGTCTGGCCCTGGGGCGGGCAGCCATAGCCCTTCGGCAGGATGCTGCGGAACCGGTAGCGCCCTTGTGCATCCGTCTCGATGCGGCGGCGCAGGTTCCAGGGGCTCTGGCTCTTGTCGAACACCGAATAGTTGCCGAGGGTGTTGGCATGCCAGACATCCACCACGGCGCCCGCGAGCGGCACGCCGCCCCGGCCCGTCACCTGGCCCTCGACGATCAGCACCTCCCCGTCCTCCGGATCGTCGTCGAGGCGCGCCTCGCCCTTCGCGAGCGGCGCACCCGCGACGTAGAGCGGCCCCTCGATGGTGCGCGGCGTGCCGCCCTCGATCCCCATCGCCCGCTCCCTGGCATCGATGCACAGGTCGATGAAGTGCTCGATGCCGAGCCCCGGCATCAGCAGGCCGAACTCGTTCTTCTGACCGGTCTCGGTCAGGTAGCTCATCGCCGTCCAGAACTCGTTCGGCGTGACGTCGAACTCCTCGATGATGCGGCAGGCATCGGCCACGACGCGGCGCACGATCTGCTTGATGCGCGGGTTGCCCGCGTCGGTGTCGAGCCCTGCGACCTTGTCGAACAGAGCCTGGACCTCGGGGGAATCGGTGAGCGTGGTCGTCATCGGGCGTCTCCTCTCGTGGGTTGTTGAAGGGTGTCAGCCGAGGTCGCCGCCTGCCACGGGCAGCGTGACGCCGGTGACGTAGGAGGCCTCGTCCGAGGCCAGGAACAGGATCGCTGCCGCCTGCTCGGCCGGGGTGCCGTAGCGGCCCATCAGGCTCGACGCCTTGGTCTGGGCCACGACCTCGTCGATCCAGGCACGCTCCTGCTCGCTCGGCGCGGCGGGATTGCGCGGGATCCGCCGCGGGGGCGCCTCGGTGCCGCCGGGCGCGACCGCATTCACCCGGATGTTGTGGGCCGCATATTCCCAGGCGAGGCAGGCGGTCAGCGCGTTCACCCCGCCCTTCGCGGCCGCGTAGGGCACGCGGTTGACGCCGCGCGTCGCCACCGACGAGACGTTGACGATGCTGCCGCCCCCGCCCTCCAGCATGAGCGGCAGCGCCGCCCGGCAGCACCAGAGCGTCGGAAACAGCGAGCGCCGAATCTCGGCCTCCACCTCCTGCGGGGCGTAATGGGCGTAGGGCTTGAACCAGATCGAGCCGCCCACATTGTTGATCAGCACGTCGAGGCGCCGGAAGCGCGAGACGGCGCCGGCCATCACCTGCTCGGCGCCCTCGTAGCGTTCGAGGTCGGCCAGCTCGACGGCGACGGTCGCGCCGAGGTCGCGGGCCTCGGCGGCGGTCTCCTCCACGATCGCGGACCGGTCCGTGAGGAGGAGATCGGCGCCCTCGCGGGCGAGCCGCAGCGCCACCTCGCGGCCGATGCCCTGCGCGGCACCGGTCACCGCCACGACTTTCCCGGAAAAGCGCCCGGGTGCGATCACGCCTGCGGCCCGGCTCATGCGCCGCCCCCGACCGTGCCGCTCGCGGAGAATTTCTCGTAGTGGAAACTCGCCGGGGTGAGCCCCTGCGCGGCGAAGGACTTGCGCACCGCGTCGACCATCGCGGGCGGGCCGCACAGATAGGTGTCGACGTCGCCGCCGTTCAGATGCTCGGCCGCGAGGTGCTCGGTGACGTAGCCCTTCTTCGGATGCGCGCTCTCCGGCGAGGCCACGCAGGTGTCGAAGCTGAATCCCGGGATGCGCTCGGCGGCCGCCTCCAGCGCCTCCGTCTCGACGAGGTCGGCGTCGTGCGTCACGCCATAGACGAGGTGGATCGGGTGGGCGCTGCCGGTCTCGGCGATCCGGCTCAGCATCGACAGGAACGGCGCGAGCCCGGTGCCCCCCGCCAGCATCAGAACCGGCCGCTTGATCTCGCGCAGGTAGAAGCTTCCCGAGGGGCCGGTCAGGTCCAGGCTCACCCCGGGCTTGGCGCTATCCGCCAGGAAGCTGCTCATCAAGCCGCCGGGAATGTTGCGGATCAGGAACTGGGCCTCTGGGCTGCCGGGGATCGAGCTGAACGAGTAGGAGCGCGTCTGATCGCTGCCCGGCACCGCGACGTTGACGTATTGTCCCGGCAGGAAGCCGATCGGCTCCTCGGTCTCGACCGTGAGCCCGAAGGTCGTGTCCGAGAGGCGCCGCACCGAAGCGATCGTGCCCTTGTGCGCGGCGATTTTGGTCTTGCACAGGTCCGAGGAGGCCGCGACGGCGAGCACGAGGTCGGTCTGCGGCCGCATCTGGCAGGCGAGCGCGAAGCCCTGGGCGGCCTCCTCGTCGGTCAGCGCGTCCTCGATATAGCTGCCCGGATCGAAGCGGCCGCCTTCGCACTTGACCCGGCAGGTGCCGCAGGCGCCGTCCCGGCAATCGAGCGGGATGTTGATCCCGAGCCGGTAGGACGCGTCCGCCACCGTCTCACCCGGGCGGCAGCCGATGAAGCGGGTGACGCCGTCCTCGAAATTGAGCGCGACATTGTACATGGCTGCGCCCCCCTCAGATATGATAGATGTCGATGACATGATGGATGTAGTCGTTCTTTAGAACGACCTTCTTGTTCTTGATCAGCGGCGTCTCTCCGCTGGTGTCAAGCGTGTAGAACGATGTTCCGAAATGCGTATCTATTGTCTTGTAGCGGTAGTTGAAGGTGAGCCAGTTGAAGCGGAGCTTGCAGGAGACCTCATCCTGTTCGAGGATCTCGACATTGCTGATGTTGTGCGAGGTGCGCGGCTCCGGCAGGCTGGTGGCGCTGGAACGCTCGGTGCGGATGCGGAACACCCGGTCCTCGAGCCCGCTTCGGCTGTCGTAGTAGATCAGCGAGACCTCGCGCTGCGGATCGGTGACGAGCTCGTCGTCGTCGTCCCAGGACGGCATCCAGAATTCGGCGTCGGGCGCGTAGAGGGCGAGCCACGCGTCGAAGTCGCGGTCGTCGAGATAGCGGGCCTCGCGGTAGAGGAACTGCTGAACCTGCTCCAGGGTGAGGGTCATCGGGGTGTCTCCTCCCGGCGTGGCAGGGCGTTCGGTGCCGCTGCGGGCCCGGCCCTCCTCGCTCGTCTGTCTTGAACCTGTCTGTTGGGAATCTCCCGCCGGACCGGCCGGGCGGGAGGACCGGTGTCTCAGCCCTGCTTGGCGTCCGCGGCCGCGATGTGCCGGCGCATCGTCTCCATCCAGTAGCGGTGCTGGATGCCGAACAGGCCCTCGTCCTCGGTCTTGGCGCCGCTGAGCAGCGGCTTGAGGCCGATCGCCTTCGCGCCCTCGTCGGCGCCCGAAATCCAGTGGGTGGCGCCCCGACTGAGGTCGTTCCACCGCGCCGCCCGGCCGCGATAGCCGAGCTGGCAGGCGCGGAACTCTTCCAGGTCGTCGGGCGTGGCCATGCCGCTCGCGTTGAAGAAATCCTCGTATTGCCGGATCCGCCGCGCCCGCGCCTCGGCGCTCTCGTTCTTCGGCGCGATGCAGTAGATCGTCACCTCGGTCTTATCGACCGCGATCGGCCGGTAGGTCCGGATCTGCGACGAGAACTGGTCCATCAGATAGACGTTCGGGTAGAGGCAGAGGTTGCGCGAGCGGCTGATCATCCAGTCCGCCATCGCCTGGCCGTGCTGGGCGATCAGCTCCTCGCGGCGCTCCCAGAGCGGCCGGTCCTCCGGGTTCGACCAGGTCGTCCAGAGCAGCAGGTGGCCGTGCTCGAAGGAGTAGAAGCCGCCGCCCTGCTTGGCCCAGCCGCCCGCATCCATGGCGCGGGTCTTGTCGACCACATGCGCCTCCTTGCGGCGGCTCGTCGTCGCCGCGTAGTTCCAGTGCGTGGCGCTGACGTGGTAGCCGTCCGCGCCGTTCTCGGTCTGGAGCTTCCAGTTGCCGTCGAAGATGTAGCTCGAGGAGCCGCGCAGCACCTCCAGGCCGTCCGGCGACTGGTCGACGATCATGTCGATGATCCTGGCCGCCTCGCCCAGATGCTCGGCGAGCGGCTTCACCTCCGGGTTGAGGCTGCCGAACAGGAAGCCGCGATAGGACTCGAAGCGCGCCACCCGGGCGAGGTCGTGGGAGCCGTCGCGGTTGAAGCTCTCCGGATAGCCCGCCCCCTCCGGATCCTTGACCTTGAGGAGCTTGCCGCCGTTGCTGAAGGTCCAGCCGTGGAACGGGCAGGTGAAGGTCGCCTTGTTGCCGCGCTTGTGCCGGCAGATCATCGCGCCCCGGTGGCTGCACGCATTGACGAAAGCGTTGAGCTCGCCCTTGCGGTTGCGCGTGATGACCACCGGCTGGCGGCCCATATAGGTCGTGAAGTAGTCGTTCGGGTTCGGGATCTGGCTCTCATGCGCGAGATAGATCCAGTTCCCCTCGAAGATATGCTGCATCTCCAGTTCGAAGATGTCCGGATCCGTGAAGATGTCGCGCCGGCAGCGGTGGACGCCGGTTTCCGGGTTCTCCTCGACCGCGGTCTCGACAAGCTGATGCAGATCTTCCAGCACGGTGTCCTCCTGGCCGCGAAGCCGGCCTTGCTTGCGGGCGAAGAGGATCGGTGCGGGTCGACGCAAGGTGCGCGGCCAGCTCAAGCTCTTCGTCCATCTGTGCCAAGGAGGGCGTGGCGCTCGATCCGGCCGTTCGGGCCGCTCCTGACGAGCCTCGCTCGCTCCTGTGCGTTTCCTCTTTTTTCAGTTCTAGTCAGGACGCATACCGGCGTCCAAGACCGATGAGGAACACCATTATGCCTGGGAGGAATGATTGGAGTTTCGGCATCTTCGCTACTTCGTGGCGGTCGGCCGCGAGCAGAGCTTCACGCGAGCCGCCGAGACGCTGCATGTGGCCCAGCCCGCGCTGAGCAAGCAGATCCAGCAGCTCGAAGACGAACTCGGCATGGCTCTGATCGAGCGGGGCTCGCGCCCGGTCCGCCTGACCGAGCCGGGACGGCTGATCTTCGAGCAGGCGATCCAGATCCTGGAGCGCATCGACGACCTGCGCGAGACCGGGCGCCGCCTCCGCTTGGCGGAGCGCAACCGCTTCCGGGTCGGCTTCGTCGCCTCGACCCTCTACGGACGCCTGCCCGAGATCATCCGGGGCTACCGCCTGAAGCGGCCGGACGTCGATCTCACCCTGCTCGAATTGCTGACGCTGGAGCAGATCGCCGCCTTGAAGGAGGGACGGATCGATGTCGGCTTCGGCCGCATCGAGATCGAGGACCCGGCCATCGCCCGCGTGCTGCTGCGCAACGAGAGGCTGATCGTCGCCGTGCCCCTGGGCTGGGATTCCGGCCTGCGCGGCCCGTTGCGGCTGCGGGACCTGGCCGATTCACCGCTCATCGTCTATCCCAAGGGAGCGCGCCCGAACAACGCCGACCGCATCCTGGCGCTGTTTCGCGATCACGGCGTGCGCCCACCCGTCATTCACGAGGTGCGCGAGCTGCAGACGGCCCTGGGGCTGGTCGCCGCAGGAGTGGGGGTCTGCGTCGTGCCCGCCTCCGTCGAGCGCCTGCGCCGCGACGGCGTGGCCTACCGGCCGCTGGACGAGGAGAAGGCGCTCATTCCTGTCATCATGAGCTATCGCAAGGACGACCCCTCCCCCGAGATCGGCCTGATCCTCGACTGCGTGCACGAAGACTACGAGCGGGAAGGCATCGTGTTCGGCGTTTAGAGCGCTCTCCGCCGAAGTGGACGCCGGTTCGGCGCAAGGGAGCGCTCTAACATTTCTTATCCAAGCCGCACGATCGGTATTGTACGATTTGTCTTTGACCATGAGAATCCAGGGGGAAGAAAATGACGGCAATATTTATGATGATAAAGTATACATTTCTGTTCATCGGCAATTTGATACCCGGATTTCAGGCATTTGCACCGCTGAAGGTGATTTTTTACCGCCTATCCGGCATGAAAATTTCTCATGATGTACAAATCGTTGGCCCGATGCAGACCGATTATAGCATGACCTATGATACGTTGGGGTCGATTTCGATCGGGAGGGAAACTTACATCGCCCGCGATTTTCGTATATCCACCTACAATAGCCGTGTGTCGATTGGAGAAAGATGCCAGATTGCATCGAATGTAAGCCTGGAAACGAATACGCATGAAATCTATGAAAGGGACGGCATTCACAGAAAGCGCATCCAGAAGCCAATCACCATCCATAATGACGTATGGATTGGAGCCAATGCGCTGATCCTGCCGGGCATCACGATCGGCGAGAATGCAATCGTGGCTGGCGGCGCCGTGGTGACGAAAGATGTCCCGGCCCATGTGCTTGTCGGGGGATCGCCGGCCAGGATCATCAGGGAATTGTGATCCGCATGCTGGCCCCAGTCTTCGGCGGGATCCCGGCCGCCGGGCCCGCGCCGGCCGCGCATCGTGAAGATGACCGCGCCTTTCACCTTGGCGGTTGTGCAGGATCGGGCGGCCGCAGCTCAGCGATGTGATGCTCAAGTCATCTACGTATTCTCCCGCAAATCGCGATCGCCAAATTACGCAGGGAGTTCCATCGTAAAATCGTCTGTGAGTTGTTGCGAGATCGCATTGACTGCGGCCGCAATTCCTCCAAAACCCTGCCTCGTTAGGGAGATTCTATCCATGAGCGACGAAGCAGGCACTGTCACATTGCAATCGGAGATGAACACGATCGATCTGGTCGCCGCCATCGTCTCCGCCTACGTGTCGAATCACGTCGTGCGTCCGGCCGATCTACCGGATCTGATCGCGGCGGTAAGCCAGACGCTCGGCGGGCTTGGCAAGCCGTCGGAGCCTGCCGTCGAGGAGACGCCCAAGCTGACCCCGGCTCAGATCCGGAAGTCGATCACGCCGGATCACATCGTCAGCTTCATCGATGGCAAGCTCTACAAGTCGATGAAACGGCATCTGACCAAGAATGGGCTCACCCCTGCCGAATACCGCATGAAATTCGGCTTGCCGACCGACTACCCGATGGTGGCCCCGAGCTACGCGGCCCAGCGCTCCGAACTCGCCAAGAAACTCGGTCTCGGCCAGTTGCGGCGCGAGCGCGCCGTTCAGAATCGCCCGGAGAGCGGGGCCGCGATGAGTGCGCCGGCCGAGGCGAAGAAAGCTCCGGCCCGTTCGCGGAAGACGCCCGCGTCGTCGAAGTAGGACCGCGGCGGCCGGCAAACCCGCATCTCGCTTCCCTGCCCTGGCGTTCCTGCGGTCGCGAGCGCCTCCTGACGCGGGATCCATTGCGGCGGGGCCCGAAGGGGCTCCGCGGCGAGCGCCACCACGCGGCCGCCGCAGCCTGGAACCTCCGGAACTCGGCCAGGCTCAGTCCGATAACCGCGGGCCGGGGAGTGTCGGGATTGGACCTGACCGACATGGCAGCCGCCCCGCCTGCAGCGGCACGGCGAATTGCCTCCCGGATCGTCTCGGCATAGGATCTGATGCCCAACCCGCTCAAGGAGGCCATCATGTCGGTGGTCAAGTTCATCGAGCTGTCGGCACAATCTCCGCAAAGCTACGAGGACGCGATCAAGCAAGCGGTCGAGACCGCGTCCAACACGCTGCGCAACATTCAGTCGGTCTGGGTCAAGGAATTCGAGGCTGTCGTCGAGAACGACAAGGTGACCCAGTACCGGGTCAATGTGAAGCTCTCGTTCCTGCTCGAGGGCACAGGCGCGGCCTGAGGCGACCGCTCCGGGTGTGCCATGATCGTGCAGGCTGCCTCTGAGACGAGAATGCTGCTCGTCTGGGCCGGCGTGCTGCTCGTGTTCGGCGGCGTCCTGTTCACCGCCTTCAAGGGGAACTGGGGCGCGCGATTCCGGGCAAGGATCAGAACCGACAGCGCGGCCGGACTGAGCCCACGGGCCACTTGGCCCGGGCTGGTGATGGTCGCTGCCGGTATCGCCTGCTTCCTGGCCGCAGCCGCGCCTTCCTGATGCTAGAGCTGTTCCCGACCTGATTGCATCAGGTCGGCGGCTCTCAAGCCTTGACGTCCTGCCGACCCGGGTCGCCCGACTCGAACCCGACGGGTTCCGGGAGATCCGGGGCGGCTCGGATCAGCTCGCGCCGAAATAGGCGATCCGGGTGAACAGCGTGTAGCTTGCCTCGGAGGCCATGATCACCACGAAGATCAAGAGAGCGGTCGGCGGCACCAGGATCACGTAGATCAGGGCGAGCCGCTCCCAGGCCAGATGCATGAAGACCGCCGTGATCAGTCCCGCCTTGACGACCATGAACAGGAGGATCAGCGACCAGCGCAGGAGACCCTGCAGGTGGAAGTAGTCGACCAGGTAGGAGCAGGCGCTGAGCACGAACAGCCAGCCCCACACGACCAGATAGAGCCGGATCGAGTGGCCCTGTCCTGTTCCCTGCCCTGCGGCACCCTGCATGGCATCCTCCTACCAGAGATAGAAGAGAGCGAAGATGAAGACCCAGACGAGATCGACGAAGTGCCAGTAGAGGCCGGCGATCTCGACATTCTCGTAGCGACCGCGCTGGCTCGTGAAAAAGCCCCGCCGGCCCGTGTCGAAGTCCCCGCGCCAGACCTTGCGGGCCACGATCAGCAGAATGATCACGCCGATGGTCACATGGGTGCCGTGGAAGCCCGTGATCATGAAGAAGGCGGAGCCGAACTGGGCGGCTCCCCAGGGATTCGTCCAGGGACGCACGCCCTCGTGGATCAGCTTCGTCCATTCGAAGGCCTGCATGCCCACGAAGGTGGCGCCGAGGAGCGCGGTGACGATCATCAGGAGCGCCGTCTTGCGCCGCGCGCGGCGATAGCCGAAGGCGACCGCCATCGCCATCGTGCCGCTGCTCGAGATCAGCACGAAGGTCATGATGGCGATCAGGATCAGGGGCAGCGACGCGCCGCCGATCTCCAGGGCGAAGACCTGGCTCGAATTCGGCCAGGGCTCCGTCGTCGACATGCGCACCGTCATGTAGCCGATGAGGAAACAGCCGAACACGAAGGTGTCGCTGAGCAGGAAGATCCAGATCATCGCCTTGCGCCACGAGGCTCCGGCGAAGGCCTGCCGATCTCCCGCCCAGTCGTCCGTGAGCCGCCGCCACTGGCTCTTCGGTGCTTCGGCGGAGGGCGGCAGCGAACGCAAGGCTGTATCGGTCATGATTGGTCTCGCGGTGGTCAGGCGGGCCTGCACAGGACGTCGATCAGGCCCGACCACGGCGTCCGGAACAGGAGGCCGAACAGGACGAGCCAGATCGCCAATAGGGCGTCCCAGTAGAGAGCGCAGAGCCCGATGCTCGGGGCGACGCGCGTCGGAAGCGTCTCCCGCATGGCCCGAACGGTGACGCAGGCGAGCGCGACGAGGCCGCCCGCGAGATGCAGGCCGTGCAGCACCGTGATCAGATAGAAGAAGGAGCCGGCGGCGTCGGGCGTGCGACCGGCCCCGGCCTCCCACAGCAGCCGCCACGCGAGGCCCTGCCCTGAGAGGAAGCCGAGGGTCGCCACGCCGGCGACCAGAAGACCCGCTCGCACCTCGTTCCGCTCGCCGCGCCGGGCCGCCGATCCGGACACGTGCAGGGCAAGGCTCGCGAGACCGAGCAGGCCCGTGGTGAGCCAGACGAACCAGGGGTCGAACTGGATGCGCGGCGCGCCGGGCGGCACCCGCATCCCGTAGGCGCCGATCAGCAGCGCGAACAGCAGCCCGACCGCTGCGAGGAAGAATCCGAGCCCGACCTTGGCCGGCTCGGTCGTCGGGCCGCCTGGCGCGAACGCCAGGGCCGGTCCCGCCCCCAGCCAGGGCTTGGCGGTGAGGCGCTGCCGGGCGAGCCACCGCGCCGACACGATACCGAGCGCTGCCAGATACAGGAGCACGATGCTCATCGCGCCGCCCCCGCCAGGACCGGGCCGCGGTCCGGCTGATTCTGCGGCACGAAGTCCTGATCGGCGCCGGGCACGCTGTAATCGTAGGGCCAGCGGTACACGACGGGCAGCCTGTCGCCCCAATTGCCATGGGCCGGAGGGGTCTGGGGCGTCTGCCATTCCAGGGTGGTGGCGCGCCAGGGATTGCCGCCGGCTTCTGCCCCGTGGGTCCGGCTGCGCACGAGGTTCACCAGGAAGACGATCTGCGCCGCCCCGACCGCGAAGGCCATCAGGCTGATGAAGGCGTTGAGCGGCGACACCGACGCCGGAATGAAGTCCAGCCCCGTGATCTCGAAGTACCGCCGCGGCACGCCGAGCAGTCCGAGATAGTGCATCGGGAAGAAGATCGCGTAGGCGCCGAGGAACGTCACCCAGAAGTGCAGCCTGCCCAGCCGCTCGTCGAGCATGCGCCCGGTGACCTTCGGATACCAGTGATAGATGCCGCCGAAGATCACTAGGATCGGGGCGACCCCCATCACCATGTGGAAGTGGGCGACCACGAACATCGTATCGGAGAGCGGCACGTCGACCACGACGTTGCCGAGGAACAGGCCGGTGAGGCCGCCGTTCAGGAAGGTCACGATGAATGCGATCGCAAACAGCATCGGCACGGTCAGGTGGATGTCCCCGCGCCAGAGCGTCAGGATCCAGTTATAGACCTTGATGGCGGTCGGGATCGCGATGATGAGCGTCGTCGTCGCGAAGAAGAACCCGAAATACGGATTCATGCCGCTGACATACATGTGATGCGCCCACACCACGAAGCTGAGCGCCCCGATCGCGATGATCGCCCAGACCATCATCCTGTACCCGAAGATGTTCTTGCGGGCATGAGTGCTGATCAGGTCGGAGACGATGCCGAAGGCGGGCAGCGCGACGATGTAGACCTCTGGATGGCCGAAGAACCAGAACAGGTGCTGGAACAGGATCGGGCTGCCGCCCCCGTATGTCAGGCGCTGGCCCGCCTCCACGATGGCGGGCATGAAGAAGCTCGTCCCGAGGAGCCGGTCGAGGAGCATCATCACGGCCCCGACGAACAGGGCCGGGAAGGCGAGGAGCGCCAAGACCGTCGCGGTGAAGATCCCCCAGATGGTGAGCGGCATCCGCATCAGCGTCATGCCGGGCGCGCGGGCCTGCAGCACCGTGACGACGTAGTTCACGCCGCCCATGGTGAAGCCGATGATGAACAGGATGAGCGAGGCGAGCATCAGCACGATGCCCCATTCCTGCCCGGGCGTGCCCGAGAGGATGGCCTGCGGCGGGTAGAGGGTCCAGCCCGCCCCTGTCGGACCACCCGGTGCGAAGAAGCTCGCGATCAGGACCAGCACGGCGAGCAGGTAGACCCAGTAGCTCAGCATGTTCACGTACGGGAACACCATGTCCCGCGCGCCGAGCATGAGCGGAATCAGGTAGTTGCCGAAACCGCCGAGGAACAGCGCCGTCAGCAGGTAGACCACCATGATCATCCCGTGCATGGTGATGAACTGGTAGTACTCGGTCGGCCCGATGAACGAGAAGAGGCCGGGGAAGCCGAGCTGAAGCCGGATCAGCCACGACAGCACCAGCGCCACGAGGCCGATCGCCATGGCGGTGCATGAGTACTGGATGGCGATGATCTTGGCGTCCTGGCTGAAGACGTAGCGGGTCAGCCAGCTATGCGGATGGTAGAGGTCGGCATCGTCCAGTTCCGTCCTCGGAAATGGGCCCGCGGTCCCGAGCTGGGCATCGGCCATGGTGTCAATCCTCAGCGGTCTTCCGCCACCCGCCGAAGCAGGGCGGCGTCGCGTGTTCCGCCCGGTGAGCGGGTGGCGAACTGGGAGAAGGTCTTCTGCTGATCGAGCCAGGACCGGTACGCGGGCTCCGCGTCGACGACCACGCGGCTGCGCATGGCGTAGTGGTTGACGCCGCAGACCTCGTTGCAGAGGGCGTCGAACGCGCCCGTCCGGGTCGGCGTGAACCAGACATAGGTCACCATGCCGGGGATCATGTCCATCTTGGCCCGGAACTCCGGAACGTAGAAGTTGTGCACCACGTCGTAGGAGCGCAGCAGCGCCTTCACGGGGCGGCCGAGCGGCAGGTGCAGATCGCCGCCATCGATGATGACGTCGTCCCGGCCGGCCGGATCCTCCGGGTCGAGCCCGAGCGGGTTGTCGTCGCTGACGAAGCGGATATCGGCGGCGCCGAGGCGCCCGTCGGCGCCGGGCAGCCGGAAGCTCCAGCGCCATTGCTGGGCGACGATCTCGACCTCCGCGGCGTTGTCGGGGACCCGGACGAATTGCGCCCAGACGGCCAGGCCCGGGGCCAGCATGGCGGCCACGCCGAGCGCCGTCAGGGCGGTGAGCCAGCCTTCGAGCCGCCGGCTCTCCGGCTCGTAGGCCGCCCGCTGCCCGGGGCGGTGCCGGAAGCGGTAGAGGCAATAGGCCACGAACAGCACGATCGCGGTGAACACCACGCCCGTGATCCAGAAGGTGATGATCAACGTGGTGTCAATGTAGCCCCAGTTGGAGGCGATCGGAGTCCACCACCATGGGCTGAGAAGATGGAACGCGATCGATCCGAGAGCGATCAGAACGAGGATGACGGCCATTGTCGCCTCCCGCGCCCAGTCCGGAGAGCGGGACGCGTCGGTTTCGTCGTCAGAACACGCAACCGGACAGACCTGAGGGCCGTGCCTGATCCAGCCCGATCGGGAACGGCTCTCGCGACATCAGGGTGCGACGGCCCGACGGTAGAGGTGCCAGGTCGCGTGGCCGAGAATGGGCAGGACGAGGGCGAGCCCGACGAAGAGCGGCAGCATGCCCATGACCAGCAGGCCCGCGACGATGAGGCCCCAGGTGATCATCGTGCGCGGGTTCTCCCGCAGGAGGGCGACCGAGGTCTCGATGGCCGTTCCGGCATCGGTGCCCCGATCGATGATCAACGGGAACGAGACGGCGCTGAGGGCCAGCGCGACCAGCGAGAAGGCGGCTCCGACGAGATTCCCGAACACGATCAGCATCCAGCCCCGGGGCGTGGTCAGAACCTCCCGCGCGAAGGCGAACACCGAGTCATGGGTCTCATTGCCGTAGAGCGCCCAGTACAGCCCCATCGCGGCGACGAGCCAGGCGACGAAGATCAGCATCAGGAGGAAGCCGACCGCCACGATCGACCCGGCGGAGCGGCTCGTGAGCGGCTCGTAGGCGTGAGCCCAGGAGACATCGAGACCCTGCTCCCTCCGCCGGCTCAGCTCGTAGAGGCCGATCGCCGCGAACGGCCCGATCAGCGCGAAGCCGGAGGCCAGCGGGAACAGGACCGGGATGAGTTCATTCTCGAAGGTCACCGTCGCGATGATCACTCCCGCGATCGGGTAGATGGCGACCAGGAACAGCACGTGAGTCGGCATCGCCATGAAATCCTCGACGCCCTTTATCAGGGCAGCCTTCAGATCCCGGGCGCCGATGGGGCGCACGCTTGGACGCGCCATCACACGGTGAGAGGAGGCAGCATCAAGCATCGCCATCGCGCGTCCCTCCACACGAAAGACCTGTCTGCGACGAGCGGCCAAGCTTTAAACAGCAGCAGCCCAATCGCTAAGCTCTCGAGCACGGCAGAGCGAACCATATCAAATTACATCCAGCCTGTCGCGCCATTTTCGCTTACGACATCGATCGCGTATGCCGGTCCGGCGCGGCGGCCATCAAGGCCGTCGCCGCACAACCGTCGGCATGGCGGAGATCGCCGCGCAAACTCCGGATCGGCGTCGGGTTCGCGCACCGGGCGCTGTCCGCAATGGAGACGCCACCCCTGCCGTACCCGTGTCGATTTGGGTCGACCGAGCCGGAAGCCGAGTTGGTTAGTCCAGAATTGCAACGCCGGCGGCCAGCACAGCACTTGCTGCACCCTGTCCATCGCGGTGCGATCCTGCCATATTTCGGGCAGGAATGTGGCGGCGGTCGAAGGCGCAAACGATGCACTCGCCTCCTGGAGACCATCTGGCTGTTCTGCGCACCGCCGAGGAGATCGCGGCCTTGCGAGCAAGGGCGATCGCGGATGCCAATCAGTTGCGGGCTCTGGCTTTCGTCGCGCTGCGGGACGGCATGCCGATGGCGGAACTTCGGTCCAGCAACGCGCGATCGGCGGCCCGCAGCATTCTCAAGTCCGTGAGGCAGCTTTCGCGCGATCGGATCGCGACGTCTGCCGGCAGGACACCGCCCGCTCACCAGGCCCAGGCTTCCGAAGGTGCGCCGCAGGACGCGCTCGAGCCCGCCTAATCCGGCCGCCAGGAGCTCGAACTCCGATAGCGCTTCGATCACGGCGTCGATCCGCGACTGTGGTTTGAGTTCGGGAACTGCCCTGCAGGCGATCTGCTCCGCCGCGAGCTCATCGCGCGCCCATGACAGCCCATGACAGCAGGATGATGCGCTTCTCGTCGTCGGTGAACCACGGATGTCAGACGACCTCGCACGGATCGCGGAGGACGCTCACCGGATGGATGAGCGCCTCCAGGAACGACGGTTCGGAGACACCCGGGCTGTCTCCGCCGCGGAGGACGTCCGGGCGATCTCACGCTGCGTTTCGGCTTGCATCTGCTCCATGGTCTCGCTCCCTCGTCCCAGCCAAGGGAACGCCCCCGGCGGGCGGCGTGGCACGCGGGGGCGAGTCTGCATCCATGCTATGCGTTGCTCTTGCCGTTGATGGCGATGCGCTTGGCGCGCTCCTGCGCCTTGGCCGACTTCGGCAGGGTGACGGTGAGGACGCCGTTCTTGAACGACGCCTGCGCCCTGTCCTCCTCCACGCCGTAGGGCAGCGGGATCACGCGCTCGAAGCGGCCGTAGGTGCGCTCACTGAAGCCGCGCTCCTTGTCCTCCGTCTCGGCCTTCTTCTCGCCGCGGATGGTCAGGACATCATCGTCCACCAGGATCTCGACATCCTTGTCCTCCAGGCCCGGCAGCTCGGCCGAGACGCGGACCTCCCTGTCCGATGCGCTCACCTCGATGCTCGGCCAGGACGGCCCAAGCAAGGACGGCATGCCCGTCTCGAAGCGGCTGAACACATCATCGAACAGCCGATTCATCTCACGGTGCAGCGTCAGGAACGGGCTCACCTCGGAGCCGGTTGCGCTGCTCGGGACCGAATTGCGGCTGCGTCCCCAGGGAATCAGATTTCTCATAGCCATATCCTCCATTGAGCAACATGGGTATGAGAGCGCTGGACACTTGCCAGCGCCCATGGCGCCAAGCACTCTAGCCTTGGCGATGTTAAAGATGGTGGCGCCTCTCTCTGTGTCAAGGGCGCGAAGCGGGTGAAACGATCGATCTGCCGCTCATGAGATCCGCGGGACATCGGACCATCCCCGTCCGGATAGCGGCCGTGGCGGCGCGGTCGGGCAGAGCCCCGCAAGCGATACCCTGCGCTCGGGCCGGTTGAACCCCGTGCCGCCCTTCCCACATCGCATCCCGTCACCCTTCACGATGATGGAGGACCGTCTTGGCGGACACGCTGACATTGTCGGAGGCCAGGGCGCTCGCCGGGCCCGTGGATGACCTGACCCTGGCCGAGATCCTGAAGTTGGGCGCGACGCGCGCCGAACTCGCGGAGGCGCGGGCCTGGATCGAGAACGATGAGGCCATGCTGAACGAAGGGCGGCCGATCCCGTCTGGGCGTGCGGCACGGATCGTCGAGTTGTTGAGGGCGGCCGACGAGGAGGCTTTCACGCCACCTGAGCCGTGAAGCCTCGGGCCCGACGCGGCTCCGTGCAGGCTGCGGGCCTCGGCGCCGTGGCTGCGCGAAGCGGTGGAACCGCTCCTCGCTCTCGCGCAGCGCGTCTTCCGCCCGCTTCCGGTCGTCCACGTCCTGGACCACCACGAGGGCCTGCGGATCGCCGTCGTGCACCGGGATGCCGCCGACGCGCGTTCAGCACTCGCGGCCGTCGTCGGCCCGGTGCAGGAAACTCATGGTATGGACGACCTCGCCCCTGACCGCCCGTGCGAGGGGATACTCCTCAGGGCTCAGGATGCGACCAGCTGCCGATCCGCCGATGGCGCCGGCCTCGGAACGGTCCGCCATCCGGTGGTGTCGGCCGACGAGCTTGTCCGGGAATGGGAGCAGGTCGTCCTTCTCTCACGCAGGCTGAACGGAGCGGGACAGGGCGCCGCTCATGGGGTGAGCCGCGACCCATCCCGATCAGCAGGCACGCCTGATCGCTCAGCGGTGAGCGTACAGATAGGCGGCGACGTCCCGGGCCTGCGCCTCCGAGATCCCGGTGACCGGCATCGCGGTCCGAGGGGCGAAAGCCTTCGGGTTGACGATCCATCGCACCAGGTTCTCGGGCGTGTTGGCCGCGACGCCGCCAATGTAGACGCGCTCGGCCAAGGTGCGCAGCGGTGGCCCGACCCGCCCTCTGGGACCCGCGAGATCCGGGATCTCGTGGCAGCCGGCGCAGCCATAGGCGATCATCAGATCAGGCGCCCGGTCGGGGTCGCCTCCCGTCAGGGTCCTGGCCAGTCGGACCTGCTGCTGATGGCGCTCGATCCGATGCACGGCAATGCCCCCCGCAACCGCGAGCACCGCCACCGCGGCGAAGAAGGCGATCCATCTACGTCGCATGGGCCTGCCCCGATGCTGGCCCCGAGCGCCGGATCCAGAGACCCGCCAGCGCCAGAGCGGCGACCGCATAGACCAGCCCGGCCGGCACCCACATGACGAGGCCGGCGAGCTGCTGGTCCTCCAGCGGCGTCAGGCCCCACTCGGCCGCCGCCGCGACCTGACGCGGGTACCAGAGCCGAGGTGACATCGTCAGCAGCACCCCGAGCAGGCCCGTATGGAGGCTCGTCAGGAACAGGTAGAGGAACGAGGCGCCGTAGCCGCGGATCCGGGCAGGCCCTCGCAGCAGGGCCCACCAGAACAGGAGCGCCGAGAGCAGGAAGCTGAGATGCTGGAGCCAGTGGGCAAAGGCGTTCACCAGCACGAGATCGTAGAGGCCCGGCATGTGCCAGGCCCAGAGCGCGAGCGCGTGGAGCAGCGTCGCCGGCAGCGGCGCACTGACGGCGCGCCACATGCCGCCGAGGATGGGCAGGCGGGCGATCCCGCCGGCGGGCGCACGCCAGCGCACCGGCAGGGCCCACAGCATCGTGCT
Organism: Methylobacterium nodulans ORS 2060; assembly: GCF_000022085.1. NCBI lineage: Bacteria > Pseudomonadati > Pseudomonadota > Alphaproteobacteria > Hyphomicrobiales > Methylobacteriaceae > Methylobacterium > Methylobacterium nodulans. The sequence goes on along the minus strand of NC_011894.1, from coordinate 2,451,135 downwards.
TCCCGGACGGGCGAGCACGAGGAGCGGGGCCGCGACGGCCATCAGCAGCTCGTGCTCGATCATATGCGCCGTGAACAGACGCTCGCCGAGCCAGTGCAGGGGGGAGAGCAGCGCCAGGGCGAGAACGGTCCAGCCGCTCCAGAAACAGACGACCTGCCAGCGGCGCACCCCGCGGCCATGGCCGGCCCGCCGCCACAGGCGCAGCGTCCCGACGAGGAACAGGACGGCGCTGAGGTAGAGCGGGATGACGACCCTCGGGTCGCTCGTCCAGGCCGGTCCGGTCAGCCAGAGCTCCCCGAGATCACCGCCATGGGCCGAGGCGTCGGCCGGCAGGAGGGGGATTGCGGCGAGCAGGGAGACGCCTGCCGCACTGGGAGGCGCCCGTTTCCTGCCCAGTGCCCCGCATCGGCTCATCGCTCGCACCCGTCGAGGACCAGTCCGGCCGCTCCCTGCGCCGCGATGACGAGGGCGAACAGGAGAGCGATCAACACGCCCATCGCCGCAACCAGACGGTGGGGGCGACCGCCCTCGGGAGCGTCGAGGGATGCGGCGCGCGAACCGTCCGGCGCGGGCACGGTGGTCTCGTCGGCCTCCGGCGGCCGGAGATAGGCCCGCCCCGAGAGGAAACCTCCCCACAGGCTCAGGACGACCAGCACTGCCGCGAGGACTGGGATGGCGGGCAGCCTTTGCGCACAGACCCAGGGGACGAGCGCGTAGTTCGCCTGCGTGCTCACCAGCCAAGCCACCGGGCCGGCGAAGAGACCGGCCGACGGCAACCCCTTGGTCAACCAGTTCCGCATCGCAGCCTCACCAGCGCGGCAGCCAGTACACGGCCAGATAGATCGGTAGCCAGGACAGCACGACGAAATACCAATAGAAGGCATTGTCGCTGACGTCGCTGAACCGCTTGCCCGTCGCGTGACGGGTGAACATCAGCGCCGTGAGCACGAGGGTGTCGCCTGCATCCGTGATCAGATGCGCCAGGTGCAGACCGAGCAGAATCCAGGTGATGGAGCCGTAGGCGTTCTGATCCCAGCGCACGCCGAGACCCCTGAACTCGTAGAGACGCACGGCCACCGTTACGAGCGCGACGAGCGACATGATCACGAGGTCGCGCCGCACGCGCCCGAGATCCTCCGCATGCGCGTCGCGGTCGGTCACCCGGTTCGGCCAGAGGCTCGCGAGCAGCAGCACGGTGTTGAGGGTCCCCGCCCAATGATCGGGCGGGACCGGCGCGAGGGGCCAGTGCGGGTTCTGCTGGACCAGGTAGAAATAGGTGCCGAGCGCGAGCGCGAAGCCCATGCCTTCGATGACGAAGAAGCCGAGCGTGCCCCACCACATCGGGCTCGTCGGGCCGAAGCCGTAGGTCGGCAGGGCCGAGAGGTCGCGCCCGACAGGCCGCGATGCATCGGCCTCGACCGGTCGCGCCTCGACGCGCAAGGGGCTCATTGCTCATCCTCCGCCGTGTTCTTGGGCCAGAACCAGCCGGTGAGCGCCGCCGCGATCGGCGGCGCTCCCCAGAGCACCGCGTAGGGCGTGAAGATCGAGCCGAGGAAGGTCGCCCCCACCGCGAGCGCCGCCACGAGCGGCCAGATCGAGGGCTCAGGCGAGGTCTCGCGCAGTTGCGGCTCGGCCTCGGCCACGCTGCTGACCACGAGTTCGCGATAGCCGACGCTCAGGCCCGTCACCGCCGGCAGGCCGTTCCGCTCCGCCCAGAGTGGCTCGCGGTGGGTCACGAGCGGGATGCGGTCGAAGTTCTGCGGTTCGGGCGGAGAGGCTGCCGCCCATTCGAGGGTGCCGGCGCCCCAGGGGTTCGGGCCGGCCGTCGCTCCGTCGCGCAGGCTCGTCGCCACGTTCCAGACGAAGACGAGGAAGCTCGCGAACAGGATCAGCGCGCCCGCCGTCGAGAGGAGCTGCAGGTCGCCCCAGCCCATCTCGGGCCCGTAGGTGTAGACGCGCCGCGGCATCCCCATCAGCCCCGCGATGTGCATGGGGAAGAAGGCGACGTTGAAGCCGATGAAGGCGAGCCAGAAGTTCCAGGCGCCGAGGCGTTCGCTCAGCAGGCGGCCGGTGAATTTCGGGAACCAGTAGTAGATCGCGCCGAGCAGCGGAAAAACGTTCCCGCCGATCAGCACGTAGTGGAAATGCGCGACGACGAAGTAGGTGTCATGCACCTGCGTGTCGATCGGAACCGAGGCGAGCATGATGCCGGACAGCCCGCCCGCCACGAAGATGAAGAAGAAGCCGGCGACGAACAGCAACGGCGTGCGCCAGACCGGCCGCCCGTCCCAGAGCGTGACGATCCAGCAGAAGATCTGCAGCCCGTTCGGGATGGCGATCAGCATGCTGGAGGCGGTGAAGAAGGCCGCCCCGAGCTGCGGCAGCCCGGCCACGAACATGTGGTGGACCCACAGGCCGAAGGAGAGGAAGCCGGTGGCGATGAGCGAGAGGACGAGGGCCAGGTAGCCGAAGATCTCGCGGCGGGCGAAGGTCGGGATGATCGCCGACACGAAGGCGGTGCCCGGCAGGAAGATGATGTAGACCTCCGGGTGGCCGAAGAACCAGAACAGGTGCTGAAAGAGCAGCGCGTCGCCGCCCTCGGCCGGGTTGAACAGATGCGTGCCGAGCAGCCGGTCGAGGATCAGGAAGGTTGAGGCGATCATCACCGCCGGCAGCGCGAAGACGATGATGAAGGAATTGACGAACATGGCCCAGACGAAGACGGGGATGCGGTCGAGCGTCATGCCGGGCGCGCGCTGCTTGAGCACCGTCACGATGATCTCGACGGCGACCGCGAGGCCCGAGAGTTCCGTGAAGGTGATCATCTGCGCCCAGACATCGGCGCGCTTGCCCGGGGAGTATTCCGGCCCGGAGAGCGGCACGTAGGCGAACCAGCCGATATCGGGCCCGATATTGAGCAGGAACGAAACCCAGAGGAACAGGCCGCCCGAGAGGTAGACCCAGTACGAGAAGGCGTTGAGGCGCGGGAAGGCGATGTTGCGGGTGCCGACCATCAGGGGCACGAGATAGACGGCCAAGGCTTCCCCGATCGGCACGCCGAACAGGAACATCATGGTCGAGCCATGCATCGTGAAGAGCTGGTTGTAGGTATCCGGCCCGACCAGCCCGCTCTCCGGCCGCGCGAGCTGCAGACGCATGACGACGGCGGTCAGCCCGCCGAGGAACAGGAACAGGAAGGCCGTCACGATGTAGCGCCGGCCGATGGCCTTGTGGTCCACGCTGGACAGCCAGCCGATCACGCCTTTGCGCGTGCCCCAGACCCGGGCGAGGCGTGCGCGGAGCGCCGTCCCGTCGAGATCGGTGTCGCGCAGGTCGCCCGCTGCGGAGGCCGCGTCGCTCATTTGAGCCCCTCGAGGTAGGCCGAGATGGAGTTCAGCTGGTCGGGGTCGAGCTTCACCAGGGGCATGTTCACCCCGGGCTTGATGCCGTGCGGGTCGACGATCCAGGCGGCCAGGTTGCCCCGGCTCATCGGCAGGGTGCCGGCCGCCAGGGTGCGGCGCGAGCCCACATGGGTGAGTTCCGGACCGTTGCGGCCGCCCGCCGAGGTGCCGCGCACCTGATGGCACATGGAGCAGGGAGCCGCGACGAAGGCGGCCTCGCCCGCGCGGGCCTCGTCGCTCGCAGGCTCCGGGCGCGGCGCGATCTGCCCGTCGCGCCAGCGCGCGAAATCCGCCTCGCCCTCGGCGATCACGAGCAATCCCATCTTGGCGTGCTGCATCCCGCAGAACTCGGCGCACTGGCCGCGGTAGATGCCCGGGCGCTCGGCGGTGAAGCGGATCGCGTTGCTGCGCCCCGGAATCAGATCCTGCTTGCCCATCAGGCTCGGGACCCAGAAGGAGTGGATCACGTCGGTCGATTCGAGCGTGATGAAAACCGGCACCCCGACCGGCACATGGATCTCGTTGGCGGTGTTGAAGCTGCGGCTCGGGTCGGAATCCTCGTAACTCACCTCCCACCACCATTGGTGCCCGAGAATGCGGATCGTGACGCCCGGCTCCGCCTCGCCGAACAGCCGCCTTTGCCCGGCATAGCTCAAGCCCGTCAGCACCAGCACGACGAGGCCGGTCGCGACGGTGAGCCCGGCCACCAGAGCGGTCGCCCTGCCCTCGCGCCGCGGGTCGACCGCCAGCGGGTCGGCTCCTTCCGCCCTCCGCGCCGGGACGCTCGCGAGGAGCGCGAGCATCACCGCGAGCCAGATCGCCGCCAGCACGCCAGAGAAGATCCAGAACAGCCACAACAGGTCGCGCGCCTGCGGGCTCACCGGGTTCAGAGGGGATTGCGCGAGGTTGCAGCCCGCCAGCATCGCGGCAAGCCCGAGGGGCAGGAGGCGCCAGGCACTCATCCGCACGCTCATTGGGGCATCTGGCCCGAGGGCGGGACGATCCCGCCCGAGACGGGCGGGCTCGGGCTCGTCCGGTTCTCGGACGGATGCGCGTGCATGCTGTCGCTGCGGGCGGGCGCGGCGCTCGACGGGGCGTTGCCGCTCATCGAGCGCACATAGGCCGCGAGTTCCCAGATCTGCTCGTCGGGCACCCGCCCGCGAAACGAGGGCATGCCGTTCGGACGGCCCTCGCGGATGGTCTGGACGATGTTCTCGATCGAGCCGCCGTAGATCCAGCGGTCGTCGATCAGGGCCGGCCCCATGCCGCCGCCGCCCTGGGCGTGGCAGCCGCTGCAATTGAACCAGGTGAAGAGCTTCTTGCCCTGGCTCAGGTGATAGGCGTTGCCTTCGAACGCCTTGGCCCTGCCGCTGGTGGAGGTCGTCGGCTGCGACTCGCCGGGCGACAGGGTGACGAGGGCAACCTGCTCCTGCGACTCGGATCCGACAGGGCTCGGCCGCGCCTCACGCTCTTCTCGCTGGCAGGCCGAGAGCGCGAGCGCGCCGAGGAGCAGGGTGGATAGGCGCCGGATCATGGCTTGGCCATCTCGGTTCGACGGAGGTCGTCCAGACGCGGCACGTCGTATTCGGCGAGGATCGCGTCGATCTCCGCCCTGTGGCGCTCCAGGGCCGCGCCGACCTCCCGGCGCAGGTCCTCGTCCTCCCGCCGCACTCCCATGGCGATGTCGAACACCATCGGCCCCTTCGGCCCGTCGATGGCGGGCCGGATCGGGGTCACCCGCAGCGGCGGCTCGGAGCGGGCGGCGAAATAGCCGGCCATCGGCCCCCAGGCGAGCGCGAGGTCGATGTCGCCGTTCGCCACCGCCTCCACGATCCGGGCGGGCGGGTTCGGCTTCTCGTAGTCGCCGGTGAGGAGATAGCCGCGCACGTTCTCGGTCATCCCCCGCCGGGCGAGCGCCTGTGCCGGCGGCGTGCTGGCCGCATCGTTGCCGGCAAGCTGCACGCCGACGGTCAGGCGTCGCAGGTTCGGGTCGTCGAGGGAGGTGACGGAGGGGCCGTCCGTGCGCGAGACGACAACGTAGGACGAGCGATAATAGGGCCGCGTCGGCCGCAAGGCTTCGAGTCCGACCGGCATCGCGGTCACGAGATCGCATCGGCCGGCCAGGATCGTGTTGCGCAGGAAACCGCGCCGCTGGGCCCACCACGTGTAGGTGACCGTGGCGCCGAGATCATGGGCGATCAGTTCGGCGATCCGGTTCTCGAACCCGCCGCCGGTCCGGCTGGAGAACGGCATGTTGTTCGGATCGGCGCAGACGCGCAGCTCGCGCGCCTCGGCCCCCGAACACAGCACAATGGCGGCGCAGCCGATGGCGGCCCGACGAAGCCTAAGGAAGGGCGAAGTCATAGAGCATGCCCCCCTTGGTCGTGACCTCCTTCAGGTCGCGCATGACATTGAGGAAGCCCAGCGCTCCGGTGCCGTCGCGCGGGTCGAGATCGGCCGAGACCACGACACCGGGCCAGCCGCCCACGCCCGACAGGATGGCGACGTGCTGGCGCCCGTCCGGACCACGGTAGGTGGTCGGCTGGCCGATGATCCCGGATCCGGTCTTGAACTGCCACAGGACCTCGCCCGTGCGGGCGTTCACCGCTTTGAACCAGCCGTCCATGGTGCCGTAGAAGGTGACGTCGCCCGCGGTGACGAGGGTTCCGCTCCAGACCGGGAATTCCTCCTTGATCGACCAGGCGGCGCGCTCGCCCGCGACATCCCACGCGGTGTAGACGCCCCGGTGCCCGCCGGGACCCGGCTTCATCCGCACTTCCGATCCGAGATAGGGCGTGCCGGCGATGTAGTTCGCCTGCATGTGCTCCTCGTCCATGCAGAGATTGGTGTGAGGCAGGTAGAGAAGGCCGGTCCGCGGCGAGTAGGCGGACGGGCTCCAGTCCTTCGCCCCCGAGGCGTTCGGGCAGATGTCGCGCATCACCTTGCCGACCTGCGGCTTCTTCTCGGGGATGTACTGCAGGCGTCCGGTCTTCAGGTCGACGCCGGTGGTGGTGGTGATCGCGTGGAAGGGCTTGGCCGACAGCACCTCGCCGCTGGTGCGGTCGAGGACGTAGACGTAGCCGTTGCGCTCCGGGCGGACGAGCACTTTTCGGGGCCGCCCCTTCCAGGTCATGTCGAGCAGGATCTGCTCGTTGATGCCGTCCCAGTCGTAGAGGTCGTGCGGGCTCCACTGATAGAACCAGCGCGCCTGTCCGGTGTCCGCGTCGCGCGCGAAGATGCCGGAGGTCCACTTGTTGTCGCCGGGGCGCTGATCGGCATTCCAGGGGCCGGGGTTGCCGGTGCCGTAATAGATCAGGTTGAGGTCCGGATCGTAGGAGAGCCAGCCCCAGACGGTGCCGCCGCCCTGCTCCCAGGCGTTCGGCGGCCAGGATTTCACGCCGAGGTCCTGGCCCTTGTCCGTGTCGTAGTAGGGCTTGAAGTCGGACCCGATCAGCACGTCCTTGTCGGGACCGGTGCTGAAGGCCTTCCAGGCGACCTTGCCGGATTGCTGGTCGAGGGCCTGGATCCAGCCTCGCACGCCAAGCTCACCACCCGAATTGCCCACGAAGACTTTGCCGTGGGCGACGAGGGGCGCCATCGTCATGGTCTCGCCGAGGTTGATGTTGCCGACCTTGGTCTTCCAGGCTTCCTGCCCGGTCGCGGCATCCACCGAGACCACGTTCCCGTCGAGCGTGTTGAAGAAGAGATGCCCGTCCGCATAGGTCGGCCCGCGATTCACGACGTCGCAGCAGGCGACCCCCTGCGCGGCGGCCTCGGGCTTGGGGTTGTACTGCCACTTGAGCGGCGCTCCGGGCTTCGTCAGGTCGAGGGCATAGAGGATGTTGGGATAGGGCGAGAGCACGTACATCGTGCCGCCCACGACCAGGGGCGAGGATTCCTGCCCTCGGTTCACGCCGACCGAGAACGTGAACGACACCCGCAGGTTCTTGGCGTTGTCCGGCGTGATCTCCGCAAGCTCGCTGTAGCGGGTGCTCGCGAAGTTCTTGGCCGGCATCGTCCACTGGCCGTCATCGGCCGGGGCTGCGGCGGCGGGAGGGCGGGGATGCTCGGCCCCTGTCGACGTGTCGGGTCTCGGCGGGGCGGCCGGTTCCTGCGCGGCAGCAGGGATTGCGAACGGCAAACAGAGGAGGACGAGGGTCGATGGCGCGAGCCTCTTCACGAAGGCCTCTCTCGTTGAGCGGGACCGAGATTCACCATTCCATTATGCGGTGTGATGTTTCCCACCGCATGTACCTGGATCAATCTGGAGGGGTGCACCTGGCTGTCAATGGTGAGCGCGTCTTACGACCTTGGAGCGGCGTGCGATCGTGCTTAATCTGCGCCGTGGATCAGTATTATGTGTGAGCCGAAGGAACTGGCTCACGGTGGGCAGGACGAGTTCATAGCGGCGCAGCGCCTCGATGGTCGCCGGGCCTGCGAAGATCGGAGGCTCCGCTCGGGCCAGGATCGAGATCGGCTCGGTCCGGAGGGGCTCGCGCAGGAATTGGTCCGGCAAGGCGGGCGCGTAGAGGCGCCCGACGACGAAATCGAGTTCTCCAGAGGCGAGCAGCGGCAGAAGCTCCTCGGTCCGCCCCTGCTGCAGCCGGATCGGGATGTCCGGATGCGTCGCCTTGAGGCGGGCCAGAGCCCCCGGAAGCATGCCGGCCGCCGCCACGGGAAGCACACCCACCGCGACGGAGCCGCCGCCCGGCGCGGCCAGCAGGTCGAATTCCTCGTCGAGGCGCCGCACCTCCGCGAGAATGCGGCGGGCGGCCCGCACGAACACCATGCCGGCTTCGGTGGGGCGCACGCCGCGCGAGTGGCGGTCGAACAGCCGCGCCTGCAGGATGTCCTCGATCTCGTGCAGGCTCTTGCTGAGCGCCGGCTGCCTCACCCCGAGCACGGTGGCCGCCTTGAGGAGGCTGCGATGCACTTCGAGGGCGTCGACGATGCGCAGCTGGGACAGCCTGAGGCGCTGATCGAGGAAGCGGCACGGCATTGATGAGGGTCCCGTGGGCGGCTCTGCCGCGTCATCCTCGTGCGTTGGCCAGTCCCCCGTCCAGGGCCCCCGCAGCCCGGGGCTCTCAACCGATGCAGCCTTCGAAGCCGCCCTGCCCTGCTGAAACCCTCGTCCGGTCTTTGTGCAGCCGCCGAGAGACGCAAAGGCGTTGCGCGGCTTGCCCGGGTCGGAAGCCATCCGGGACGGGAGAAGTCGGCTGATCCATGCTCATATCGCGTCGAGCGCCGCTCCCCGCCGTCCTCGACGGTGCACGGTCAAGGCGGCCGCACCCGTGTTCTCAACCACCGTGCCCGATTGGAGATCCGGCGCCTTCGGCCGCTCAGAACCTGACCGTCGTGTCGGCAGTCCGGGGCTCGGTCCGGCCGGGATCCGCAGCCGGGCAACGACGTTGCCGGGAAGGCCCACCCCGGGAGCCGCCATGGCCCTGCTGTCCGAATCCGACCTGTCGTTCGTGCATCTGCCGGACGTGACGCTTGGCCTCGTCTCGGCCGGGCCGCGGGACGGGCCGCTCACGGTGCTGCTGCACGGCTTCCCGGAATTCTGGTTCGGCTGGCGCCATCAGATCGGCCCGCTCGCCGCGGCGGGACTGCAGGTCGTCGCCCTCGACCAGCGCGGCTACAACCGAAGCAGCAAGCCGGCGGAGGTCGCCGCCTACCATCTCGACCGGCTCGCCGACGACGTGCTGGCCCTGGCGGATTCCCAGGGCGCCGAGAGGATTCGGCTCGTCGGACACGATTGGGGCGGCATCGTCGGCTGGTGGCTGGCCTCGCGCGACCCCGACCGCATCGACCGGCTCGCCGTTCTGAATGCGCCGCATCCCGACCTGCTGGCGGCCTACGCGCTGCGCCATCCCACGCAGGCCCTGCGCGTCTTCTACTTCGCGGCCTTCCAGGTGCCCTGGCTGCCGGAGATGGGCCTGCGTGCCGCCAACTTCCTGGCCCTGCGGCAGGCTCTGCGACTCACGAGCCGGCCGGGCGCCTTCACCGACGACGATCTCGCGCACTACCGGGCGGCGTGGTCCGAGCCGGGCGCGCTCGCCGGGATGCTGAACTGGTATCGCGCCGCTCGCCTCAAGCGGGAGGCCGCGCGCGGCCGGGTTCGGGTTCCGACCCTGATCCTGTGGGGCCGCAAGGATCCGGCGCTCAGTCCGAACCTCGCGGCCGAGTGCCTTGACCTCTGCGAGCAGGGGCGGATCGAGTGGCTCCCCGATGCCACGCATTGGCTGCATCACGAGGAGCCCGCGCGGGTGAACGCGGCCCTCACCACATTCCTGTCCGGCTAGGGGGCGAGCCATCGCGCCGTCCGTGCCCCCGCCTTCTCCGCCCTCGCGGTCTCCGGTCGGCCGCATGGCGCGACGGAGCGTTCTGGCGCTCCCGCTGTTCCTGCTCACCGGCCGGGCCCGGTCCGGATCCCAACCCGAAGGCGACACGCTCATGCCGCATGTGGTTCTTCTCGGCGATTCCGTGTTCGACAATGCCGCCTACGTGCCCGGGAGCCCGGACGTGGTGCGGCAGGTGCGGGCCGTCCTCCCGCCGGGTTGGCAGGCCACGCTGCTCGCACGCGATGGCGCCGTCCTCGCGGACGTGCCCCGTCAGCTTGATCGCCTCCCGGAGGACGCGACCCATCTCGTCGTGAGCGCAGGCGGCAACGATGCGTTGAGGGCCTCCGGGGTGCTCGATCGCCCCGTCCGATCGGTCGCCGAGGCGATCGGCGCGCTCGCCGACGTGCAGCAGCATTTCCAGGCGCAGTACGCGGCCATGCTGGAGGCCGTCCTGGAACGCCGGCGCCCGACCGCGATCTGCACCATCTACGATCCGCGCTACCCCGACCCCGCGCGCAGGCGCGCCGCGTCGGCCGCCCTGGCGCTCATCAACGACGTCGTGACGCGACAAACCTTCGCGCGCGGTCTCGCGCTGCTCGATCTGCGTCTCCTGTGCGGCGATGACGCGGACTTCGCCAATCCCATCGAGCCCTCCGCCCGTGGCGGCGAGAAGATCGCTGCGGCGATCGCGTCCTATCTGGGCCAGGGAACCGGACGCGGGCGCAGCGCGGTCTTCGCGCGGCCGTGACGCCGACCGATGTCCGGTATCGGAAACCTCCTCTCGTGAGCGTTGCGACCGCTGATGACCCGCTACCTGATCCAGATCCTTCTGCCCCTGTCCGACAATGACGGGCAGCCCTTCGCGCAAACCGAGTATGCGCGGGTTCGGGACGAGCTCACGGGGCGGTTCGGCGGCATGACGGCCTTCACGCGCGGCCCTGCCGAAGGCTTCTGGAAGGAGAAAGCCGACACGGTCCGCGACGACATCGTGGTGTTCGAGGTCATGGGCCCGGATCTGGATCCGGGCTGGTGGGGCCGCTACAGGCGCACGCTCGAGGAGCGGTTCCGGCAGGAGAGCATCGTCGTGCGGGCACAGGAGATCCGCCTGCTGTGATTGCCGCCGCGCGCCGCAGAGGGACAGCCATCGGCAGCTTGACCGAGACACACCCCCGTGACGCAGCTCCCCCTCCCCTGGTTTGCTCGCAGCGCTGCCAGCGTGGCGTCCGATCTGATAGGATGCCGATTGCTGGTCGACGGCGTGGGAGGCCTCGTCGTGGAAACCGAAGCCTACGACCGGTCCGACCCGGCCTCCCATAGCTTCGCCGGGCCAACGTCCCGAAACGCCAGCATGTTCGGTCCGCCCGGACACGCCTATGTCTACCGCTCCTACGGACTGCACTGGTGCATGAACATCGTCTGCGAGCCCGGTAGCGCGGTTCTCGTCAGGGCGCTCGAACCGATGGCGGGCCTCGACAGAATGCGGGCGCGCCGGCTCACGACGGATCCGCACCGGCTCTGCGCCGGGCCTGGTCGCGTCTGCCAAGCCCTCGCGATCTCCGGTGAGCACGACGGCCGGCCTCTCGACCGCGCTCCTTTCGTGTTGCTGGCGCGAGATCAGCCGGTCACCGTCATGTCCGGCAGCCGCATCGGCATCACGCGCGGCGTCCAGACGCCCTGGCGGTTCCTGCTCGCGGGCTCGCGGTTCGTCAGCCGGCCACTGCCGCGCGGCAGGCCTTCATAGGAAGCGCTGCAATTCGGGCTGCGCGAACAGGAGCAGGCTGCCGGGGCAGATGAACCGCTCGAGCGCCAGCCGGCGCTCGGGCCTGGACACCGCACCCTTGCTTCCATGGCCGAAGGCGCGCAAGCCGCTCGACGCGTGATATCGGCGTGCCTTCGCCCTGATCCAATCCCATGAACCATGTTGCGCCGAGATGTGGGTGACGCGGAGAACGCGTCAGCACGAACGCTGACCACCCGCCTCGACATGATGTCACGAGCGCGCATGGCGCCCCCCTCGGACCGGCAGGATCTGCCGCCTCGCCGGTGGGCTTGTCGTAGACCCGACGATTGGGGCCGCCCGCGGGGTTTGATCTGGATCATGATGCCCCGGGGTTGAGCGAGATCATCACCGGCGGGGCGAGCACGGCGCAGGATGGCCGCATTCCGAGACGATCGAGGATCGTCTCGCCCGGCCTGTCGCCCATTCTCCCTGTCCCGGGCGCATGCGGCGCCAGCGGAAGGAGATCCGGGAAAGAGGGAGCAGGAAGGGGTGGAGCGCCTGTGATCCGGTCTGCGACCGCTCGTTCGAAGACGGATCACCAAGCCCGCGCGGTGCGGAGCTCCGCGCCGGCCCGAGCGACGCAGAAACCCATACCGCCAAGCAATCAACCGGATTTCGGATGATCCATATCAAATCTTCCCGCGATCTACGCTGATAGGTTCGAAACCGCAGACTGCCGCACCGGAGCGGCAGGCCGGGATCGGGAGAGGCGGATGCGCGCGCGCGACATCATGACCAAGGAGGTGACGAGCGTGCGGGCCGATCTCTCGGTCGAACTGGCGATCGCCCTCATGCTGGAGAAGCGGATCAGCGGACTGCCCGTGCTCGATCCGGATTGCGCCGTCGTCGGCATCGTGAGCGAGGGCGATCTCCTCGCCCGTCCCGAGCTCGGCACCGCCCGGCCGAAGCCGGGCTGGGTTCAGTACCTGATCAGTCCGGGTCGGCTGGCGGAAGCCTATGCGCGAGAGCGCGGGCGCCGGGTCGGCGACGTGATGACGCGCGAGGTCGTGACCGCCTCGCCGGAGACGCCGCTCGACGAGATCGTCGACCTCATGACGCGGCGGCGCATCAAGCGCGTGCCCATCGTCGAGGGCGGGCGGCTCGTCGGGCTCGTCACCCGCGCGGATCTGCTGCGCAGCCTCCGTCGGGCGCTGCAGGAGGCCCGCGAGGCGCCGCCGCGGGACGACGCGGCGATCCGGACCGACGTGGAGACGGCCTTCGTGGATGCGGGCGTCATCCCGCTGGAGCTGATCGAGATCTCGGTCGTGGACGGCGAGGTCGGCCTGCGGGGCTCCCTCACGGACGAGCGGCAGCGCGCCGCGATCCGCGCGGCGGCCGAGTCGGTGTCGGGAGTGCGCGCGGTCCACGATCGTCTGACCTGGGTGGATCCGATGTCGGGCCTCGTCCTCCTGTCGACGCAGGAGGCCGACCCGCGCGGCGGCACACGGGCGGTCTGAGCAAGCCGGGGCCCTGCCGGCGGGTCCTCCAGCCCGCCGCTCCGGCCCTCCTGATCTGCGTCACGAGCGCCGCGCCCGCCATGCCGGTGATGACCGATGGTCAGAGGAGGCATTCATGACAGTCGAGCAGAAGAGCAGAGAGAACTTCCAGGCATTCGGCCTCAACGATCCGCTCCGGGGCCCGTTCTTCGACGCCAAGGTCTGGCGGCCATACGGCATCGACCTGCCGCTGCGGCTTACGGCCGAGCTCTTGACCTTTGCCAGCCGGCGCCTGCAGGCGCAGGCGGAGCACGTCGAGGCGCTCGGCCGGTGCAACTCCCCGGCGGAGGCACTCAAGCTGCAGATGGCCTTCCTGACGCGCGCGCTGTCGGAGTACCAGAGTGAGGTCGGCACGCTCTCGCAGGACGTGGCGGATACTGCCTATCCCCGTCCGGCCGCCAAGGCGGCGTGACGCCGACCGGCGGGCGCATCGGGAGCGCGCGAAGCGGCACCGGAGGCCGAGCATCGCCGCGGGCGGGCCGCCCCGCAACGCAGGATCGACGGCCGGGCAGGTGTCCGCGAGGAAGGCTGGCTCATGCCGACGACGGGGAACGCGGGTGTGCTTGGGCGGGCAGCCGCAAGACGACCAGCTACCTTTAAGCCCAGTTCCAGCGCTTGCGGCACCGGCGCGGGCCTAAGAAGGCGATCTGTGCCGTCGCTGCCTCGATCCTCACCGCCGTCTATCACATGCTGCGAGACGGCACTTTCTACCGAGACCTCGGCGCCGACCACTTCCGCCACACCTCACCAGAAGATCAGGCCAACCGCCTCGCCCGCCAGATCTCCAAGCTCGGCTTCATTTGTACCCGCGCTCCCGCCACTGAGAGGCCAGTTTCTGTTTAGACCGGCATTCCTGCGGTACATTCCGCAGTTGCCAAACCCCTGTACCAAGATGGCGGTTTTACCCCATTCGTGCCGTGAAGCTTGGCAACCGCCCCTTTGATGTCTCAGCCAATTTGGCCGCCATCAACATTCTTTTGATCTTAATCTGCAGGTCCTGGATTCGAGTCCCAGCGCGCTCACCATTGAAATCAACAACTTAAACCGGATTTTCGGCCTTGTTCCAGGGTCTAACTCCGCACCGGGTAGCAGCACGGGTAACTGCGAGCCACCTGTGGGTAGCACGGCGCCAAGCTTTCTCCGGCCGCACTCAAGCGGCAGCCAATCGCGGGCCGAATGGACGAGAGCCCCGTGGGGTACTGACCGGCGCAACGAACCATCATTGCGGTCCTGCTCACGCCAGCGGCACTCCTTGGGGGTGCGGGCCGCCATCAGGAAGGCCGTCCAGCTTCAACCTCAGGAGCGCCGCAACTACCGTGCCGCAGCCGGATACGAGGATGACTTGGCCCTCGCAACCTGAGCGGGAACAGCTCTAGAGCACTCCCCGCCCGAGTGGCTACCGGTTCAGCGCAGGGGAGCGCGTGACGGCAAGACCTGAGGGCCGTGAGCCGACCGGTCGGGCACGGCTCGAGCGCAGCCCGCCTGCGCTACGGCCGGACAGCCTGCCGGCATGCTGGTCGCGGGCCTTAAGGCCCAGCTCACCGAGAACCGTCATGCTGGTGCGGCGTTGGCCTCGATCGAGATCGAGGACGGACACTCGCGGAAGAAGGGAGAGGACGCATGAAGGTTGTTGCGGATCTGTGCATCGTACCCATGGCGGTCGGACCATCCGTCTCCTCGTATGTGAAGGAGATCAAGGCCGTCATCGACGCCAGCCCTCTCCATGCGGAAATGCATGCGAACGGCACGAATATCGAGGGTGAACTTGGCGATATCTGTCAGCTCATCGAGCAGTGCGAGGCAAGGCTGAGCGAGTTGGGTGTTCAGCGCGTCTTCTACACGATGACTTTCGGGTCGCGCCGGGATAAGCAGCAATCCATGGCTGACAAGCTCAATGCTGTCTTATGATACCGGCGGGCATTTTCGATGCCCGCTGGAATGAGAGCCAGCATGCTCTGGCGCCGCTGCGGGGCGGCATTCTATCGGGGCGCTTCCACGGCGGTCGCTGCCGGAGCGCGACGGGACCGAGGGGCGCCGTCGCGCGGGCGCGTTGAGTCTTCGGGCCCTGGTCCAAAGCTGTTTCGGCATTCGACCGAGCCGCATGATGGTCGCGGGAGTGCGCAATGCTCTCGCGTCGCCTGCCGTGATTCGCGACTGGGGGTGAGACCGCCCATGCCTCACCCTCGATCACCGAACGACAGCCGCCTCAGTAGGCGCGGTAGTGGTAATGGTAGTGACGGTGGCGGTAATGCCTCGGGCCGTAGTGCACGCGGCGGTACGGGCGAATGCCCAGGGCGCCGTTCACGCCACCGACACCGGCACCGATCGCGCCACCAACGATGGCGCCGATGGGGCCGGCCGCGCGGTTCCCACGCGCCGCCCCCTCCTCAGCGCCACCGATGATGCCCTGCGCCTGAGCCACACCGGCGAACGAGAAGATCGCGGCGCCCAGACTGCAAGCCAACAACACTCGTTTCATGATCGTTTCCTCCTGGCTTCCGGCCCATCTCACGGCTGAGCCTGCCTTACGAAGAGAACGGGCCTGCGCGCGGAAGGTTCGGGACAAGCCTGGACGGCACAAGACTTTCTTCACATCGGTCATGACGACGCTCTCCACGCCGCATGCCAAGGCGCTTCGCGCGCGGGCGACGAGGAGGACGGGATTGAGCAGCGCGGCAATCGCCAGGGAGCTCAGGGTCCGAGAAGGAGGCCGGCGAGCGCCAGCAGGAGGGCGGGCGGCGTCACCAGCGCCCCGAGCTTCAGGAAGCGCCACGCCCCGACCTTCTGGCCCTCCCGCCGGATGGCGGTGAGCCACAGGATAGTGGCGAGCGAGCCCGTGACCGACAGGTTCGGGCCGAGATCGACGCCGATCAGGATCGCGCCCGCCACCCTGTCGGACACCTCCGCCGTCTGCACCGCCGCCCCCGCGATCAAGCCAGCCGGCAGGTTGTTCACGGCGTTGCACAGCAGCGCGACCAGGGGGCCGACGCCCCAGGCCGTCCCGGCGGGGGCGGCCTGCGCGGCCCATCGCAGGGCCGCCGCGATCAGGCCCAGCACGCCCGACCTCTCCAGGGCCTCGACCAGCACGAACAGGCCGGCAACCAGGGGCAGGACGCTCCAGGACACGTCCCTGACCACCGCCAGCGCGCCCTCCCGCCGGAGGGCGAGGACGAGGAGCGCGGTGGCAAGGCCGGCCAGGCAGGTGGGCAGGCCGAGATCGAGGCCGAGGGCCGAGGCGCCGATCAGCACGCCACCCGTCGCCAGGATGCCGAGGCCCGCGACCAGCCCGGTGCGCGAGAGCTCCGCCGTGGGGATGTCGCTGACGATCATCTGCGCGCGCAGGATGGGCGCTTGCGTGAGGCGCAGCACGCCGTAGGTCGCCAGGATGGCGAGGCCGGAGGGCAGGCCGAAGCGCGCCAGCCACTCGCCGAGCGGCGGCATGTGGGCGGCGTAGACGACGAGGTTGGCCGGGTTGGAGATCGGCAGGACGAAGCTCGCCGCATTGGCGACGAAGGCGCAGACGAACAGATAGGGCAGCGGGTCGCGCACCCGTGCGGCCCTGGCGGCGCAGGCGACGGCCGGGGTGAGCACGACCGCGCAGGCATCGTTGGACAGGACCACCGTGACGAGGGTGCCGACGAGGTAGACGAGGGTGAAGAGCCGCGTCGCCGAGCCTTTGGCCTGCCGCACCGCGATGCCGGCGAGCCAGTCGAACAGCCCTTCCTTGCGGGCGACCTCGGCGAGCAGCATCATGCCGATCAGGAACAGGTAGACGTCCGTTCCCTTCAGCACCCCGGCCCAGGCCGTGCCGGCGGGAAGCAGGCCCAGGGCCACCAGGGAAGCCGCCCCGAGCACCGCCCAGATCGCCTCCGGCCAGCCGAGCGGACGCAGGATCACCCCCAGGGTGGTAAGCGCCGCGATCCCCCAGGTGGCGAGGTTGGGTGTCACACTCAGGCCGCCCATGGCTGCGGAACTCCGGGTCTCAGAGGGCGCGGCGCATGGCCGGCCGGTGTGGTTGAGCTGCCGCATAAGAGAGGAAGCTGGTCCGGGGCCTGCACGAGGCGTCCCCGGACGATTGCGGCAGTGAGGATGACGACTCCGCTCACTCCGCCGGGATCGCCAGCGGGGTGCCTGCGCCCGCCCCGGAGGGGGCCGCGTGCGGACCGAAGCCGGAGGTCTCGGGCATCAGGAGCAGGTACAGCCCGAACCCGAGCGCCGCGATCGTCGCGAGCACCAGGAAGGCGGCCGCGTAGCCGGCCGAGACGATGATGAGGCCGGCCAGCGTCGCGCTGAGCGCGGCGCCGATTCCCTGCGCGGTGGCGATCGCGCCCTGGGCCGCGTTGAAGTGGCCCGTGCCGCGCGTGAGATCGGCCACCACGATCGGGAACAGCGCCCCGAAGATGCCCGCGCCCACGCCGTCCAGGCACTGCACCGCCACAAGGTAGGCGGGGTTGTCGGAGAGGGTGTAGAGCACGCCCCGCAGGGCCAGCACTCCGAACGCGGCCAGGAAGATGGGCTTGCGCCCGAAGCTGTCTGCCTTGGTGCCGACGAGCACGGCCATCGGCACCATCACGACTTGCGCCGCCACGATGCAGACCGCGATGAGCGAGGTGGCGTCCTCCTTGCCGACGATTCGGGCGAGGAGCTGGCCGACGGCGGGCAGCATCGCCGCATTGGCGAGATGGAAGGTCGCCGCGAGGGCCGCAAACAGCAGCAGGACCTTGTTGCGCAGGAGCAGCGACCAGCCGGACGGCTGATCGTCGCTGGCCTTGTCCTCGGCGCAGCCGAGGCCACGGGCGAGGTCGTGGTCGATCGCGCCTGCGGGCACCATCAGCATCGCGCTGATGCTCAGGGCCGTCAGCACGGCCATCAGCCAGAACACCACCACCGGACCGAAGAAGTAGGCTGTCGAACCCGCAATGGCGGCCGAGACGGCATTGCCGGCGTGGTTGAAGCCCTCGTTGCGGCCGACCCGCCGGGAGAAGGCCCTGGGGCCGACGACGCCGAGCGTGATGGCTGCGATCGCCGGCGGGAAGACCGCACCCGCCATATGGGCGAGCGACTGGGTTGCGGTGACGAGGTAGAAATTCGAGATCCACGGCAGGGCGAGGCAGCTCGCCGTGATCGCAAGGGCACCGGCAATGACCATGGCCCGCTTGTGGCGGGTGCGGTCGATGAGGGCACCGGCCGGCGTCTGGGCGATCAGGCCGACGATGCCCGCAATGGTCATGACGAGGCCCGTCGTTGCCTCGTTCCAGCCCCGATCCGGCCCCTGTACGGCGATGAGGTAGATCGCCAAGTAGGGGCCGAGGCCGTCGCGCACATCGGCGAGGAAGAAGTTGAGCGCGTCGAGGCCGCGCAGGGCCCGAGGTGACGGGTCGGGCGCGTGACACAATCCGGCAGCATCCGGAGACGAAGGCGTGTTGGTCATGGCCATCTCCCCTGACGCAAGGTCGTCTGCAGGAAATCGCCTTTTCTGCAGTCGTTGCCGCGCGATGAACGGCATAAATCCGTAAACATTCTCTCTGTCTCTGATGAAGACAAGGTGATCTGCGTCTGTCGAGACGGCCGGCGCCGGGGCAGCTGCCTCTGCCGGCGAGGGCGGCTCCGCTCAGCGTGGCGGCGGAGCAGCGGGAGCGGGCGGCGGGGAGGACGCAGCCGGTGTTGCGAGGGCGTGGTGGCCATCGGGACCGGGTCGGCGCCGTGGCTTCGGCGGTCTCCTGTCGAGCTCCGCCTTCTGGTTGCCGACCATCATGGACATCACTCCTGCGCTCTTGGGCCGGAACCGGCTTGCGAGGCACAGGAGGGCAACCGGCGTGCCAGGATCTAAGGTGTTGATTTAGAATTGGATTGCTGCAGCCGCGCGGGTCAGGTGTCGTCTTTCCCGACACCGGGCGTCGTCCTTTCCGACGTCCCGCCCCCCCTGTCGGCGAGCCCGTAGCGCTCGATCTTGGCGTAGAGGAGCTGGCGCTGGATGCCGAGGCGCTTGGCGGCCTGGGCGCGGTTGCCGCTGGACTCCTGCAGGGCGCGCGCGATCATCGCCTTCTCCAGCCGCGCCACTGCGGTCGGCAGGTCGCCGGACAGCCAATCCTCGGGTGCCGGCCCGCCCGGCCGATCGAACCCGGGCAGGTCGAGATCGGCCGCGTCGATGACCTCACCCCGCACCAGCACAGCGGCCCGCTCGATGATGTTGCGCAGCTCCCGCACATTGCCGGGCCAATCGTAACGAAGCAGGCGAGCGGCGGCCTGCGGGGTGAGCCGCCGGGGCACTCCGCCGCCCCCCGCACCGAGGGCGAGGAAGTGCTCGGCCAGCGGCAGGATGTCGGCGAGGCGCTCCCGCAACGGCGGCAGCACGATCGGGATGACGTTCAGGCGGTAGTAGAGGTCCTGCCGGAAGCCGCCGGAGGCGACCAGGGCCGGCAGGTCGCGATGGGTCGCGGCCACGACGCGCATCTCGACCGCCACCGGCCTGCCGCCGACCGGCGTCACCACCTTGTCCTGGATCGCGCGCAGGATCTTGGCCTGCATGGCGGGAGGCATGTCGCCGATCTCGTCGAGGAAGAGCGTGCCGCCCTGCGCTTCCCGGAAGGCGCCCGGGCGATCCGCCGCCGCGCCGGTGAACGCGCCCTTCACGTGCCCGAACAGCTCGCTTTCCAGAAGCTCGGCCGGAATCGCCGCACAATTGACCGGAACGAACGGGGCCGACCAGCGGCGTCCGTGATCGTGGAGGGCGCGGGCCACGACCTCCTTGCCGGTTCCGGTCTCGCCCTGCAGCAGAACAGTCGCGTCGCTGTCGGCGGCGAGGCCGATCGCCTTCTGCACGCGCCGCATCGCCTCGCTCGATCCGACCAGACAGGTCTCGGCGGCCGCCGCCGGAGCCGCGGGGGCGGCCTCGCCCGGTGCCCGCAGCGACAGCATGCGGCCGAGCAGGGCGCGCAGCTCCTCCCGGCCGACCGGTTTGGTGAGGTGGTCGAAGGCGCCGAGACGCATCGCCTCGATGGTGTTCTCCGCGCTGGCATAGGCGGTCAGCACCACCGCCGGCGGGGCCCGTGGCCGGTCCCGGATACGCTTCAGAACCGCGATGCCGTCGAGATCTCCCGGCATGCGCAGGTCGAGCAGCACGGCGGCGATGTCCGGGTTCGCCGCGAGCCGGGCGAGAGCCTCCCGGCCCGAGGCGGCCAGGACCGGCTCGTGACCGAGATCCGCGATGGTCTCGGCCAGTCCCTCGCGCAGGGCAGGCTCGTCATCGACGATCAGGACGGTTGCCATGGCAGGTCGAGCTCGAAGGTTGCGCCGGGTCCGCCCGGCTCGAGGCGCGCCTCGCCGCCATGGGCCCGGGCGATCTCGCGGACGATGGCAAGCCCCAGTCCCGTGCCGTCGGGCCGGCCCGTGACGAAAGGTTCGAACAGACGCGCACGCAGCGCGTCCGGCACGCCCGGACCCGTGTCCTCGACCGCGATCCGCAGCCGGTCTCCGGCCCGCGCGGCGGTCACGCGCACGAGGGCGCCTTCGGGACAATTCTGGACGGCGTTGAGGATGAGGTTGTCGGCGGCCCGCCGAATCTGGCCTTCGTCGAGGCAGGGCTGATCGGCCCGGGCCAGCGCGGGTGCGACGATCTCGATTCGGATGCGCTTGGCCCCGGCAAGCTCCTCATGCAGGCGCGCGCTGGCCGCAAGCACGTCCGCAATGTCGGTCGGCGCCAGAGCGGGCGGACGAGGCTGGATCAGGCTCAGCAGATCTCGCAGCAGGCGGTCCATGCGGTCGATCTGTTCGAGCACGACCGTCAGGGCTGCCCGGGACCGAATCGGGTCCCGACTCGCGAGCGCGTTCTCCGCCTTCAGGCGCATGGCCGCGAGCGGGTTGCGGATCTCGTGCGCGACACCGGACGCCATGCGACCCACCGCGGCGAGCCGCTCGGCCGAGGCGGCGCGCTGCCGGGCCGCCGCGAGGCGGGCGCCCGCCGCGTTGAGAGCCAGGACCAGACGGTCGAGCTCGCGAATTCCCGTAGGCTCCAGATACGGCAGGTCCCCGCTATCCTGGTCATGCGTCCTCAGCCGCATCTCCAGCCTGCCGATGCGGCGCGACAGCACGTAGAGCAGACGGCCGAGCAGAGAGGCGGACCCGATCACGGTCAAGGCCAGGAAGCCGAGTCCCGTCAGCAGTTGAATGTAGGCCGGTCCCTGGTCGGTGTGGACGCGCATCATGGTCCAGGCCGTGGCGTTCGGGATCGGGCCTCGCAGAGGACAGGCCTGCAGCACCAGGCTCTGCGTCCGGGCCGCAATCCGGACCGTGACGGGCCGCTCGCTCCGGGCCGCCTCGGCGTTGATGCGCCGGATCGTGTCGAGTTCGGCACTCGGCAGATCCGTCTTGGGGCCGGTGCCCTCATAGGTCGGGAAGCCGTAGGCGGCCGAGCCGGATCCGCCGGTCCAGATGCCGCCCTCGATGCCGGGGGCTCGCGCGAGGGCGGCGTCGACCACGTCGGTCAGCTGCGTCTGCAGCGTCGGGTCGATCTCCCGCCCATTGCCGCTCCGGCCCGAGACGAAGACGGCGTAGCGCTCGCCGATATCGCGGCAGGCCCGCGCCACTGCCCCCTCGGCCGCGGCGACCTGCACGGCGGCGGATTGCTTGTAGAACTCGACCAGCAGGTAGGCAGTCGCCGCGGCCGAGGCGAGCAGCAGGATCCAGAGCGCGAGCAGTCGGGTGCGGAGCGCATGCAGGATCATGCCGGCGCCGCTTTCCGCTGATCGACCGCGTTTGTGTTCATGGTGTTTCCCGCTCGCCTTTCCGCCCGGTCGGCCTCGACACGGGACGGCGCGGGCGGACGCTTGCCCGATTCCGCGTTGTCACGCACAACTGCACGGCGCGACGACAGGCCGCGCCCAACACAGATCAGGGAGGCGCTCGTGAGCGAAGAGGCCAATCTCAGAACTCCGGGTGAAGCGACGAGTGGTGATGCCGGGTCCGACGACGCGCTCAACCGAGCCGCACTGACCTACCACCAGTTTCCTCGACCTGGGAAGATCTCGGTCATGCCCACCAAGGACATGACAACGCAGCGGGATCTCGCGCTCGCTTACTCTCCCGGCGTCGCTGCCGCCTGCATGGCGATCCACAACGATCCGCTGGCAGCGTCCCAATACACCTCGCGCGCCAACCTCGTCGCCGTGATCTCGAACGGCACCGCCGTGCTCGGCCTCGGCAATATCGGCGCGCTCGCCGGCAAGCCGGTGATGGAAGGGAAAGGCTGCCTGTTCAAGAAATTTGCCGGCGTCGACGTCTTCGACATCGAGATCGACGAGACGGATCCGGACAAGCTTGTTCCGATCATCGCCAGCCTGGAGCCGACCTTCGGCGGAATCAATCTCGAGGACATCAAGGCACCGGAATGCTTCATCATCGAAACGCGCCTGCGCGAGATCATGAAGATTCCGGTCTTCCATGACGATCAGCATGGCACCGCGATCGTGGCGGCTGCCGCGGTCCTGAACGGATTGACGATCGTCGAGAAGCAGATCGCCGAGGTGAAGCTGGTCTGCTCGGGAGCCGGCGCCGCTGCGATCGCCTGCCTCAACCTGCTGGTCGGCATGGGGCTGCGCAAGGAGAACATCCTGGTCACCGACAGCCGTGGCGTCCTGACCAGGGACCGCCTCGGATCGCTGGATGCGCAGAAGGCCGCCTACGCCCGGGAGACGACGGCACGGACCCTCGCCGATGCCGTCCGGGACGCCGACATCTTCCTCGGCGTGTCGATGGCGGGCGTCCTCACGCCGGACATGGTCGCCAGCATGGCGAGGAAGCCCCTGATCCTGGCGCTCGCCAATCCGGAGCCGGAAATCTGGCCGGAGCGCGCCAGAGCCGTCAGGCCGGACGCCATCATCGCGACGGGCCGGTCGGACTACCCGAACCAGGTCAACAATGTGCTCTGCTTCCCGTTCATCTTCCGCGGAGCCCTCGATGTCGGTGCGACGGCGATCAACGAGGAGATGAAACTCGCCGCCGTGCACGCCATTGCCGAACTCGCCCGAGCGGAGCAATCCGACGTGGTCAGCGCCGCCTACGGGACGAAGAACCTCAGGTTCGGGCCCGACTTTCTGATCCCGCGTCCCTTCGACCCGCGGCTCATCCTGCGGGTTGCTCCGGCCGTGGCGCAGGCTGCGATCGACAGCGGCGTGGCGACACGACCCTTCGCGGATCTCGAAGCGTACCGCCGCTCGCTGCAGAGCTTCGTCTACACCTCCGGCACGGTGATGCAGCCGGTCTTTGCGGCCGCGGCGGAAGGTGCCTTGCGGCGCATCGCCTTTGCGGAAGGTGAGGACGACCGCATCCTGAGAGCCGCGCAGGTGATCGTCGACGAGCGCCTCGCCAAGCCGGTCCTCGTCGGCCGGCGCGACACCATCGCGCACAGGATCAGGGAGCTGGATCTGCGGCTTCAGCTCGATCGCGATGCCGATGTGGTTGGATTCGACGACGAGGATTTTGCGACAGCCGCAGCGGATCGCTATTACCAGCTGCTGAAGCGCCGAGGCTTATCGCGCGAGTCCGCCTCGGTCGAGATGCGTCGGAACGGGACGCTCGTGGCCGCCATGCTGCTCCAGAGCGGGCAGGTCGACGGAATGTTGTGCGGGACCTATGGCAGCTACGGCGCGCACCTGAAGCATGTCGCGGACGTCATCGGCCTCAAGCCCGGGGCGCACAGCTTTGCGGCCATGAGCCTCCTGCAGCTCCCGAGACATACGGTGTTCATTTGCGATCCCTTCATCCATCTCGATCCGACGGCTGAAGAGGTTGCGGAGATGACGGTCCTGGCAGCGGCGGAGTTGCGCCGATTCGGCCAGACACCTCGCGCTGCGCTGTTGTCTCA
Organism: Methylobacterium nodulans ORS 2060; assembly: GCF_000022085.1. Lineage (NCBI taxonomy): Bacteria > Pseudomonadati > Pseudomonadota > Alphaproteobacteria > Hyphomicrobiales > Methylobacteriaceae > Methylobacterium > Methylobacterium nodulans. The sequence goes on along the minus strand of NC_011894.1, from coordinate 2,427,256 downwards.
CTCGAATTTTGGGACTGCGAACGATGGGGCAGCCGGCAAGATGCGCGACGCTCTCGCCCTGATCCGGGAGCGGGCGCCAGAGCTCGAAGTCGAGGGCGAGATGAACGCCGATGCGGCGCTCAGCTCCCCGACGCTTCAACGGATCTTTCCCGATGCGGCGCTCAGGGCTGAGGCGAACCTTCTCATCATGCCGAATCTCGACGCCGCGAACATCACCTTCAACGCACTGAAGATCGTCGCAGGCCAAGGCATTTCCGTAGGACCGATCCTGCTGGGAGCAGCGAGGCCGGTTCACATCCTGACACCCACGACGACAGTGCGCGGCATCGTCAACATGACTGCGCTCACATCGGTCGCCGCCAAGGTCTGACGCGGCCCCCTGTGCCGGATGTCCGGACGAGAATAAGGCGTTCACGTCGCCCGGACGGACTCGCGTGCGTGAGCACGCGACCGAAGCCGCCGCCCATCATCAGCGGGGGCGGCTTCGTCGGCGGCGCTCGCCAGGCGAGATGAGGCCAGAAGCTTACGCTGATCTCATCTGGCTTACGAGCAAATCGGCGATGAGGTTGTTGCTTGAGATCAACACCCGCACGTATTCAGCATTTGACTTCACGGCCAAATCTGACGGTGTCCGCACGTTCTGGAGGGCGCCGGCAAAGGCAAGCCGCGCTTCGATCTCGCCTTCGACGTAGGACAGCCAGATGCCCTGCTGGCTGCCCAGCTTGTCGAGCAGGCGACGAGCCACCGAGGAGGCGCTGGCCTGAGAGGCAGCGGGCTGCGGTGCCGCAGTCTCGGGAGCGGCCGGTGACTGGCTCGCGACCGGAGCGGGCGCGTCATGCAGCGGCTCGGCCACCTCGGCCGGGCTGGACTCGAGGGCTACCGGCTCCGGCTTCGGCTCCGGGATGATGTTCTCGGGGACCTGCTCCGGCTCGGGAGCCTCGAGTCGTGCAGCTTCCGGCGCGAGAGCCTCGGGTGCCTCCTCCTGAGCGAGCAATGGCTGAGAATTGCTGCCCGGATCCGCTTCGTGCGCCGCCTGCTCACCGGCGTCAGGCTGCTCAGCAGCCTCACCCTCGAAGCTGGCTTCAGTAGACTGCTCACCATGAGCCACTGACTCGATCATAGAGTTTTCCCTCTGGACCGGTGGTGACCGTCGGCCGCGGCGTGCTGCCATGTCGCTGCACTCCTCTTTCAGAGGCAGACCCGCGCCTCTGTCCGAGGCGCGGGTTCCTGCCGTTCACATCCCGTTACGCAGCCTGCGGAACCGCGTAGATTTCCTTGGCCTGCGCCTGGAAGGCGGCGATCTGAGAGCGGACGTACTCAGCCTGGATCTGAGCGGCTTCCTGCACGTCGCGAGCGCGGATGATCTTGTGGGCGACCTCGAAGGCAGCGTTGGCGTTCTGCTCGGCGAAGTCGAGGCTGCGCGTGTAAGCGACGCTGAGGGGAAGCTGCGAAGACTTGAACGAGGACTGGAAGGTCTCGTTGATCTTGCGGGTGTTCTGCAGGAAGGCGGTGACGGCCTTCTGCGCCTGCTCGACGCTCTTCTCGGCGAAGTCGCGCAGCTCGGCGGGGACCTCGAAGGGGTTCTGGGTGGTCATGGACGTTTCTCCAGGGCTGGTACGCACCGCCCTATTGTGCGGCGCATCATGTATGCTGCATTGCACAACAGAATGCAACTAAGCCGACTGGCCTAATCCACGAGACGGCGCGATGCTGCCAAGCGCCTCGAGCCGAACTCCGTCACCGCAATATCTCGCAAGGCGACATGGTGGAGCGATTGTGGTCATTCTGTGATCCGAGGCAGAGGGCCTGCACTTGATCAGCTAGTCGCCGCAAGTTTGCAACCTAGGGGGGCATAACTGCGGTTGGCCTAGGCCACACAGCGATGCCGTATGATACAATGGCCCAGCTGTCCTGGCGAGCCTTATCTCAGTTCCTCCGGCGCTGACAGGGACGCATCGGACCCGCGGCCGAGAGCAGGCCGGAGGCGCCGCGATCTCGACGGGCAGCGAACGCGGGTTGCTGTCCGGCATCGCCGGCTCGTCACACCGCTCCCGTGCGGATGAATACTCTCCGCGCCACGGCTACCGCAGCGGTCAGGTCATTCCGATCCGTCCCGTAGCGCCGCCACAGGTCGTCCAGCCATTGCGGCGGCCTCTCATCCACGGACCCGATCTCCGCAGCAGGAACGTGGTACATGCCGTCGAGCGCCTCGATACCATAGCCGGTCACGGCCCATTGCCGTCCCTGCCAGTACACGGGCTCGGTCAGAGATGAACTCATCCTGGTCGCTCCTCATGCGGCTAGGTTGGTGATCTCGCGGATCTCGCAGCTGTCGGCCCGCATCTGCCAATCGGCCACGCCCAGCCGTTCACACAGCATCGCCTTGGCTTCAGCGAGAGCGAACATCTCCGAGGACGACCGGATGAGGCACCTCCATTGAAGGACGCGACGGTCATGCCCGGTGTCGTCCGAAACGACTTTGTGGAAGGCGACAGCGAAGGTGCGCATTCGATGACTCCCGTACCAAACAATACCGACGGGCATTTTCATGTGACCATTGGTTCCGTTCTCGAATTGTCGCCAAGCCTCTTCACAAAGCCTCTGGCGTGGCATCGACCAGTCGGGATGGGTCAACAGCCCGCTGCGTCAGCACCCGCTGCAGCAGCAACCCGGACCGTTGGTATAACATCGCCCCGCCAGCTTACGTTGATATGCCTCAAAAAGGCGGCAGGGCCGGCTCGGCCGGTCGCAGTGCGGCCCATTCTCAGGGCCGGTCGGCGCGCAGGTGCTGCTGGAACCAGTCCCGCGCGAGTCGCGCCACCCTGTCGAGCGCACCGGGCTCTTCGAAGAGGTGCGTCGCTCCCGGTACGACCGCAAGCTGCTTCACGCAGCACAGTTGGGACAGTGCGGCCTGGTTCAGCTTGAGCACCTCGACATCGTTCCCGCCGATGATCAGCAGCGTCGGCGCCGCCACCCGCGACAGTGCTGCTCCCGCGAGATCGGGACGCCCGCCGCGCGACACGACCGCACCGACGCGCCGCGGGCGCGCCGTGGCCGCAAGGAGTGCCGCCCCCGCCCCCGTGCTGGCGCCGAAGAGGCCGCACGGCAGGTTGCTCAGGGTCGGCTGGTCCGCGAGCCAGTCCGAGATGATGCAGAGCCGCCCGGCCAGGAAGCCGATGTCGAACCTCAGATGTCCCGTCGAGCGGTCGATGCGCTCCTCGTCCGGCGTCAGGAGATCAGCCAGCACCGTGGCGAAGCCTGCCTCGTTGAGCCGCCGCGCCACGCTCCGGTTCCGGGGACTGAAGCGGCTGCTGCCCGAGCCGTGCGCGAAGAGGACGACTCCATGCGCGCCGCCGGGCTGGCAGAGGGTCGCATCCAGGGCAACGGAATCCGCCGCGATCGCGACCTGATGTTCCGTAAGGTCGAACGGGCCGTCCATGCGCGCTCTCCGTGACTCATACCAACGGCCCCTAGATGCTGCTGCATCGGGCCGGCGACCTGTCTCGAATTTTCGATGCCAAGCCAAAGGCTTGGCAAAAATCCGAGAACGGAACCAACGGTCATTTGACCGCTGGGATCAAACCGGGGCGGAGGCCGCCTCACAAGCCGGCCGGGAAGGTCTCCGGCACGTCGCCCGCCTCCCACAGGGCCGTCGTCTCCAACGGCGTGACCGCGCGCGTCTCGTCGACATGCAGCACGGCATCGAACTGGTCCGGAAGATGCGCGCGGACGTAGTGGCTCTGCCGTTCGGCCTCCGGGCGGTAGATGACCCCGATCGCCCGCTCGAGCCGCGCCGGCCACAAGGCTTCCGCCGCGTGCGTCCCGGCCGTGAGCGGCAGGCAGAAGCGGCCGAGGCCGAGGGCGTGGAACAGGGCCTCGTAGCTCCCGGGCAGCGCCGGGGAGATGCGCATGCGCTCGACGGGCGCGCCCCAGTCCGAGGCGGCCGCGACGGTTCCGGCATAGGTGGTGAGGCCGATCCGCACCACCGCGTCTCCGTAGCGCTCGCGCAGCAACTGGCCGAGATTCAGCTCGCCGCGCTCGCTCATCTGGGTCGCGCGCGCATCGCCCAGATGCGAGTTGTGGGCCCAGACGGCGATCCTCGGCTCGGACCCGCCCTGGCCGAGATGGGCGACGAGCGCCTCCACGCACTGGGCCATGTGACCGTCGCGCAGGTTCCAGGACGAGACCTCGCGGAGGAACATCGTGCGGTAATATTCTTCGGCGCTCTTGACCACGCGGGCGTTCTGCTCTGCGCTGAACACCTCGTCGCGGTTCATGCTGTCAGCCCAGGCCAGACTGGCTGCCGCCCGGCGCTGCAGCGCCGCAAGCTGCGCGACGGCCTCATCCTGGCAGGAGCGCGCGAGGTTCAGCCCGGCCACGAAGCCGTAGACTTGGCAGTCCTCGCCGAACTGGTCGAAGCACGCGTAGCGGGCGCGGGCCTGCTCGGCTGCCGCGGGATCGACCGATGCGAGGAAGTGCAGCACCGCCTTCATCGAGGCGCGCAGGCTGTAGAGATCGATCCCGTAGACACCGACCTTGGTCGCTCCGTGGGGGAGGGAATGGTTGTGGGCGCGCAGCCACTCCAGGAACGCAACCATCTCGGTGTTGCGCCACATCCAGGTCGGGAAGCGCCGGAAACCCGCGAGCGCCTCGACGGCATCGAGATCCTCGCTGTCCCCGCGAACGTAGCGGTTGACCCGCCATGCATCCGGCCAGTCGGACTCGATCGCCACCGCCGTGAAGCCTTTCTCCCGGATCAGCCGCTTCGTGATCTCCGCCCGCTCGCAGTAGAATTCGTGCGTGCCATGCGAGGCCTCTCCCAGGAGGGCGAACCGCGCCTCCCCGATCAGATCCATCAGCGGGTCGTAATCCCGCGCGTCCCCGGTCAAGCTGATCACGGCCTCCCGGAGGCTCGCAACGAGCGCGGGATCGGGATCCTCCCGGACGGGCTCGGCCTCCGGCGTGAGCAGGGGCCGGCCGAGCAGCCGTCGCACCTCGTCGTCGCTCGTCTGGGTGAAATCCCTGTAGGAGGCCCCCACGGCCCAGAAGGGCTCGGGAATGATGGCGCAGACGATCTCGTCGGCCTCCCGCTCCAGCCGCTCGACCGTGTCCCGGGACGCGGTCGGCACGGCCACGATGATCCGCGCCGGATTGCGTTGTCTGACGGCCTGGATCGCGGCCTGCATCGTGGCGCCCGTGGCCAGCCCGTCATCGACGAGGATCACGATGCGCCCTTGCACCTCTGCGGGTGGCTGTCCGCACCGATAGAGTTGCTCGCGCCGCTGCAACTCCTCCTCTTCCCGGGCTGCCACCGCATCGATGACGGCGGACGGGATCTCAAGGGACGACACGATGTCGGAATTGAGCACGCGGACGTTGCCGCTCGCGATCGCGCCCATCGCGAGTTCCTCGTGTCCGGGTACGCCGAGCTTGCGCACCACGAATACGTCGAGGTGCGCGCGAAGCGCCTTCGCAACCTCGGCCGCCACCGGAACGCCGCCGCGCGGGAGAGCCAGAACGACGACGTCCGGCCGGCCCGCGTAAGCGGTGAGCCTGCCCGCAAGCACCCGTCCCGCTTCGGTGCGATTCTGAAAGACTCGTCGGCTCATCCTTGCCTCCGGCCAAGATGACGTGCCGGGGTCGGCGCACACGGCCGATCCGAAACGCTCGCAGGGGCGCCAGCCGAGAGCCGTGCCTGCTCCGGTTGGATCGGCCGCTCCGGTTGGATCGGGCACGGCCCTTCAGCTCTTGCTGTGTCGCGCTCTCGGGCGCCGGACCGGCAGCCACAGCGGCTTGGAGCACTCTAAAGCAACGAGCCATTACGAGGATTGTGCCAGATCAATTTCGGTCGATTCAGCGCTGCAAGCGCCCGCTCGGAGCCTGGTCCTCCGCAAATGGCGGCATCGGGATCAGGTGCGCCGGCGATACATCACGAAATCACAAGTCCGGCGGCATGGGGCAAGCACACGCTCACCCTATCGGTCGGGAGCGGCACCGCCAGGATCGAGCCCCCGGAAGTCCGAGGCGACCGAGCCCGGGATCACGCGTCCACGCCCGCAGGCGAGGTCCTCGCATTCGGCCGGGAGCCGGCGGAGGGCAGGAGGCGGAACAGCAGCATGCCAGCGACCATGGCGGCTACGAAGGTCGCCGCCTGGAGCGGCACGACCGACAGGATGGTCAGCGCCGGCCCGGGGCACAGGCCGACCAAGCCCCATCCGATGCCGAAGACCGCAGCGCCCATGAGCAGGCGTGGGTCGAGGCCGCGCCGGGTTGGGATCTCCAGCCGCGGCGCGAGCACGGGGCGACCGCGGCGGCGCGCGACGCGGTAGCCGACGGCCGAGGCCGCGACGGCCCCCGCCATGACGAGGGCGAGGCTCGGGTCCCAGCGGCCGGTCACGTCGAGAAAGGCCAGGACCTTGGCCGGGTTGGCCATGCCGGAGACGAGCAGGCCGAGCCCGAACAGCAGGCCGACCGCGAAGGACGAGACGATCCTGGACATGGCTCAGGCTCCGATGAGGTGGCGGGTGACGAAGACCGTCAGGACGGCGACGGCCACGAAAACGCCGGTCGCGACGAGGGAACGGGGCGAGCCGCGACCGATGCCGCACACGCCGTGACCGCTGGTGCAGCCGGCCCCGAGCCTCGCCCCGAAACCGACCAGCAGCCCGGCGAGAGCGAGGAGGGCGTACGAGGCAGCGACCGTGACCGGCGGCAGGGTGCCGCCGAGGCCGGCATAGACGAGGGGCGCCAGGACCAAGCCGGCCAGGAAGGCGATGCGCCAGCCGGTCTCGCCGGGCTCCGACGGCAGCAACCCGCCGAGGATGCCGCTGATGCCGGCGATGCGCCCGTTGAGGACGAGCAGCAGCGCGGCGGAAGCGCCGATCATGAGGCCGCCGAGAAGGGCGGGAAGCGGGGTGAAGGCGTCCATGAGGCTCACTCCTGGCCTGCCGCGCCGGTTCTTCGGCAGAACAGGCCGTGCAGGGTGGCGAACTGCGTCTCGATACGGGCGGCGGCGATGTGGTGCCAGGGCCTCTGGCGCTCTCGCCGGACGATGACGATGCCCTCCTGCCGCACGGCGAGCGCGCGCAGGATGCCTGCGACCTCGGAGGCGGTTCGGGGGTTGTCGGAGGGGATCGCGATGCCGGTCACCGGTGCATTCATGAATTAGCTTAAACTTATTCAGATGCTTCTAATGTTCGGTCAAGGCGCAGGAGGGCTCGATGATTCCCGGCACCTCGAAACGGATCCCGCTCCACACCAGCCGCCGCGTGACCCGGCGGATCGAGGCGGAGCTCAATGAAAGCGTGCGCTGGCACGCCGCGCATCCCGAGACGATCGGCCGGCGTCTTCGCCAGCTCGACGAGGAGTGGGATATCGAGCGCATGCTGGAGGCCAATGCGGCGACGCTCGCGCTCGCGGGAACCGTGCTCGGCGCGACGAGGGACCGGCGCTGGCTCGTCCTGCCGGCAGCCGTGACGGCGTTCCTCCTGCAGCATGCCATCCAGGGCTGGTGCCCGCCGCTGCCGCTCCTGAGGAGGCTCGGCTTCCGGACCGCCCGGGAGATCGACGTCGAGCGCAATGCCCTGAAGGCGCTGAGGGGCGATTTCGGCCCGATCGGGCCGGGCGCGGGCGACCATGACACTCGGGTGAGCCATGCGCTCATGGCGGCAAGGCTCTAGATATGCAGTGATGGTGCGGGATCGGCCCTGACGCGCCAGGCGGAGATGCGCCCCCTGGCCGATGCCTTGCCGGCCTGTTCCTCAAGGGAGGCCGCGCGGCGCCGCCATCGGCAGGGTCCGGCCGTGACGCTCAGTGAGGGCTCGGCGGGATGACCTCATGGGTCACGTCCTGCCCCGTCTCCACCTCGCGGACGCTGATCCTCACGCCCTGCCGGATCAGGTGCTCAAGGTCACTGGCCGACAGATAGACCTTGCTCTCGGGGTCGTAGAGCCGGCAGCCGCCGTAGCGCCTGAGATGGCGGATGGGTGGGGACTTCTTGCTGGACATCGCAGCGAGGGTTCGTCGGCAGCCCGCCGCCTCCAGCGGGCAGGCAGATCTTAACTAGAATCATTACAGACTGATGTCGAACCGGCAATGGCCGTCGACGCGGTCCATGCCCGGCAGGGTGCGGATTGAAACGGCGCATCGGACGGGTGCGATCCTCTTCCGCTCAGCCCGCTTCCGGACAGAAGATGTCCTTGAGCGTGGCGAGCACGCGGACGGCCCGCGGATCCTCCAGGCGGTAGTACAGGGTCTGGCTCTCGCGCCGGAACGCGACCAGCCCGTCCTCGCGCAGCTTGGCGAGATGCTGCGACAAGGCCGACTGGCCGAGTTCCACGGCCCTGGCGAGGCGCGTGACGTCCATCTCGCCGCGCGCGACCAACAGGCACAGGATGAGCAGGCGTTTCTCATTCGCGAGGAGGCGCAGCAGGCGCGCGGCGTCGGCCGCCTTGTCCTGGAGCCGCAGCAGGTCGGAGGGCGTCACGGCGTCCATTGATGCACGCTCCCATACATTGGAATTGCCTGATCGAGATGTGACCAACGTATGGTCGACGGCCCGATCCGACCATCCCGGGAGGGATCCATGGGGCAAGCGAAGGCCCTGTGATCAGGGCCTTTTTCGACGAGCCCACCAACATCGACGGCGACCTCGCGGCCATACCTGGAGTGCGTGATCAGCTTGAGCCACGCAACCGGGGCGGTCCCGGGACCTATTCCGGCAAGCCGGCTTCACGTAGCCCCTGTGCGAGGAGGTCGGTCTGATGCACGAACTCCGGATGGGTCGACTGGCTTTCCTGGCGCCAGCGACTGATCGTGTAGCCAGGTCTGATCGCCGCGAGCTGGGCAGCCGCGGCCCTCGCCTCCTCGTTCTGACCCTTTCGCGCATACGCGGCGGCAAGATTGAGATAGCTGACCGCCCTCAGGGGCGCTGGTGCCACGAGTGATCGCGAGCACCAGGTGATCGCCTCATCGTGCCGCTGCCGACGTTCTGCGGCCTCGCACAGCGTCGCAGACCACAGGCTCAGCAGAGGATCGTGTGGGCTGAGCCGGACGGCCCGCTCGGCCAGCGCGAATGCCTCGTCCGCTTGACCGAGCTGCAACTTGGCGTTGGCCATGGACCCGTAAGCGGGTGCCAGGCTGGCATTGTAGGCGATCGCAGTCTGGTGGGCGGCAACCGCCGCTTCGTACTGCTTCTGCCCCCGCAGGATCTCCCCCTTGATGCAGTAGGCCATCGCTTCGTCCGGCCGGCTGGCGAGCACCGTGTCCACCAGATAATCGGCACGCGCCAGGTCACTCGTCACCGAGGTGGACCAGCCGAAATTCACCATCAGCGCCAGGGACCGGGCAAGGCCCACACGCGCACGCACGCTCTCGCCGTCTCGCTTGAGAGCTTGCTCGAACAGGGTTCGCGCCCGCAGCAGGCTCTCCCGTGAAAGCGGCCGGTTGAGAACAGACCAGCCATGTGCGGCCAGATCGGCGGCGTCGGGGTTGTTCGGCCGCTCGTGCTGGAACTGGCGCACCTCAGCCTCGGTCAGCTCGATGTTCAGCGCTCTCGTGATTTGGGCGACAACATCGTCTTCGATATCGGAGATGGCAGATGCATCGCTCTTGAAGCGCTCTGCCCAGATTTCCGCGCCCGTGACGGTGTCGATCAGGCGAGCGTTGATGCGAACGCGGGTGCCGGTGTGGCGCAGGCTGCCATTCAGGAGGTAGCGGACGCGCAGCTCACGTCCGAGATCGCGCACGTCGGCAAGCTTGTCCTTGTAGGCCAAGGCGGTGCTGCTCGCGATGACGAAGCTGCCCTCGATGCGAGACAGGTCGGAGGTGATCTCGGCAGCGATGCTCTCCGCCAAGCGCTCGTATTCCGGACCGCCGTCCCGGCTGGCGAAGGGCAGGACCACGATCGAGAGCCGAGCGGCCAGGCTGTCCTGGAGCTGAGGCCGAACCGGATTGGCGGAGACCGTTGCGGCTGCCTGGACTGCGGTCGAGGACGATTGTTCGGAGGTCGGGCCAATCGAGACCGGATGCGTGTCGAGGTAAGACACCCAGATCAGACCCGCGATGGCGAGCGACGAGCCGGCCAGCCAAAGGACTGCATGCGATCGCGGCCGGTTTTCCTGTGGGGACTTCACCGCCTCAACCATGTCCGGGAGCTGCGCGATGGCGTCGGACCGGATGGCAAGGACACGGACAGGCTGGTCTATATTCTTGAGCGACCGCTCGCCCCAATCCTCGACGGGATAGGGCAGCCTTCCACGCATCTGGTCGTGAGCAGCCCGCGACAGGCATACCCCTCCGGCGGGCGCGATCGCCTCCAGACGGGCGGCGATGTTCACGCTGTCGCCGTAGATGTCGCCATCAGGCTCGACGACCAGCTCGCCGATGTTGATGCCGATGCGCAGGGCGATCCGGAGCGTCTCCGGCACGCCCTCGTTCCAGGCACCCATGCCGTGCTGGATCTCGACCGCACAGGTGACCGCCTCGACAGCACTCGGGAACTCGGCCAGGACGCCGTCGCCGGTGGCCTTCACCACCCGGCCGCCATGTTGCTTGATCTGCGGATCGATGAGGTCACGGCGGAGGGATCTCAGACGTGCCAGCGTCCACTCCTCGTTCGCGCCCATGTAGCGGCTGTAATCAACCATGTCCGCGGCGAGCACGGCAGCCAGATGCCGCTCCACGTGATCGGGCCGATAACGCTGAGCTCTGCGCATGTCAGCCTCCTGGCCGCACGCCTTTGCCGAATCAAGCCACAGCAATCCGGGTTGTGCAATAAAATTAAAGCAGCCCGCATCCTGCCTCGCCATCGGCTGATCAGCGTCGCGAACAGCACATCCGGGTGTGCGCTGCTTCATTGTGCACTGCCTTTAACTTGCGCTAGAGACAGCTGAGGCGATCTGCACCAGAGGTGAGGCGCGATGGGCCGGGTGATGGCGACGGGGCGGCGCAGCGGAGAACAGGAACCGCGTCGCCGGCTGGACCACCTCGCCCGCGGGTGGAGCAAGCGCCGGATCCGTCAGGAATGGTCCGTGCCGCCACGCTTTGCCGACTCTGCGCCCTGATCTGCACGGGAGCCAGCATGGTTGCAGCAGCGAAAGCACCGCGCGCTGGGGTCGGTCCGATTCTCGGGTGCGCCCGACCCGGCCGGCCCGCATTCTTCAACATCAGGCTGGCCGCGGCGAGCAGGCCAGACGACGTGTGGCGGCAGCAGGAGCACCGGAGCCTGACCGCCCGCGAGCTGATCCGCATGGCTCAGACCGTGCGGCGCCGCGCTTCAGCATCGGCGGAGTGAAAGGTTCCGGCAATACCTGTTGCGCGCACGTTCACCGCGCTTCTTAGCCGTCGATTCAAGGTTGCCCTGCATTCTGCCTTCATGACTTCGGGGCTGGGAGGCAGAACCCGAGGCGACCGGGCAACGATCCGGATCAACAGAGACCAGACGTGGAGATGGCCTCGCAAGTTCGGCAGCGACCGGCGGCGGGGCCTTCTTCGTTTCAGCACGGAGCTCTGCAGCGGATTTCCACCGGGCAGAAGGCCATCAGGAGTTCCGAGGGGCCGGGTGGCGCGATGAGATCGGCAGCGTGACCCCTCCGCCCGACCCGACCTTCTCGTCCCGGCGCACCGGACGGCCGTTCGGAATGGCTTCTGCTGGCCGAGTGACCGGCGCTGGTGGCACAATCGGCACGAGGGTGAACCCGACCGTGAGGCGTCCGCTCACGCGGGCAGCCGCCCGAACCCGGTCCGTGGGGCCCCGGGAGCCTGCTCGCATGCGCTTCGCCGCCGCTCTCGTCACGATCGTCGCGCTGGGCCTGCTGCTCCTGGTCCCGCCACCCGTGGCCATTCTGCTGTCCTGCCTGATCCTGCTCGCGTGGCCGATATTGGACCGTTCCCGGTAGACGGGCAGCGCCGGCATCCGGCCGAGCCGGGCCGCCCCCGAGATCCGGGTCATCGCCTCGCATCCGGGACAGGCGCTTGGCCTATGCCTCCTCGAAGGCGCCGCGCCCCGGCGCCTTCGCCCTGTGCGAGCCCGGTCATCGCGCCCGTCGCGCGCGCGATGAGGTCGTACTTCGTGCGTGTGAGGTTCGGCGACATCGTTTCGATTTCAGCGACCCAGTGTCCGGCTGATCTGGCCTTCTGATGCTGTCGCGGCTGTGGAGCTGTGGGCAGCGCGGCACGCGCTGTCCATCAGATCCTCAGCCGGGGCGGGAGACGGCCATGGATCTGGCGACGGCACGGGATCGGTCGAACTCTATGCCCGGACCGGCGATGCCGGCCTCGTCTGCCGGCGCTGCGGCATCTCGCGCCCGATGCTGGCAAGGGGTGGCGGAGGTCTCAGGCCGAGGGCGCCGCACGCCCCAGCACGGCTGGTGGCTCACCATGGCCGAGATCGAGTTGAGCGCACTGGGGCAGATGTGCCTCGCCCGGCGCATCGCCCAGGCCGAGACGCTCAGCAGTCAGGTCGCCCTCTGGGAAGAGCGGCGCAACGCCGCCAAGGTGAACTGGCACTTCACGACCTGCCAAGCTCGCGACAAGCCGCGCAGCCTCTCCCCGGCACTTGATCTAGGACAAAACACTAGAGGTAGTTTGCCAGCGACAGCTTCGCCAAGGTTGCGGTGGTCTGATAGCTCGCCTGCAGCTGCGTCTGGATCGTCAACAGCTTGGCGGCCACTTCCTCATTGCTCACGCTCTCGATGCCGTCGAGCGAGTTCTGCAGGACGAGACGGGTGGCGCTGTTCTGCGATTTCTGGGTCTGGATGCGGCTCGACGCGAGGCTGAGATCGGTGTTGATCTGCTCGATGGTCTGACCGGCATCGGGCTGCAGGAAGCTCTTGAGACGGTCGGCGAAGGCCGCGAAGCGGGCATCGTCGGCCTTGTCGTCCGTGAAACCCACGCTCGCGGCAACGGCGATGCCCGCGAGCGCATTGCGCAGGGCGGGCTCGTTCGCCTGGAGCCCGACCGCCACGGACTCGCCGGACGACACCTTCAGGCTCAGCGTCTGGCGCGGGTCGGCCGAGGCGTCGTCGCCCCTGTACCAGATCACGGTCCGGTCGCTCGGGTCGGCGACGTAGCCGGTGGCCGCGCCGGCGGCATCGAGCGCGACCCGCCGCGGCGCGAGGCCCGGCGAGGCGGAGCCCGCGAAGAAGTCGGAAGCCGCCCGCGTCGCCGAACTCGCCGTCAGCTCGTTCGCGGCGGCATCCTCGAGGGCGGCCGAGAGAGCCGCCGAGAGATGGCTCGCTGTCTCCTCGGGCGTCGCGCCGATCGCGAAGCGGCCGGCGGCGGTGTCGCCGTCCGCCGCGGCTATCAGGGTGATGGTCGTGCTGGTCCCGTCGCGCAGCCCGAGGGTGATGCGCAGCGTGTCGCCGGGGCTTGGCTGCGCGGCCACGCTGATCGACGCCGCGGCGGCGGTGCCGCCGCTCAGGGTCGCGGCCACGCCCGGCGGTGCGGCGCTCTGGGCGCCGACGACGGTTCTGCCGCTCAAGGAAGCGGCGAGATTCGCGGCACTCTGCGCGGCGTCCGCCCCGATCGCGAAGGTGTTCCGGCTCTCCGGTGCCGGCGAGATCCGCGCCATGAGGCCGACGAAGCTCTGGCTGCCATCGGCATTCTGCACCGTCACGCGGACGATGTCGCCGTCGCGAGGCTGGCTCGCGAAGGCCAGGGAGGCCGTCGCGGCCGAGCCCACGACGCTCGCGAGGCCGAGCGCGGACGGGTTGGAACTCACGGCACCCTCGATCGTGAAGCCGAAATTCGCGCGCACGGATGGGTCGGCGCTCTCCGAGAGCGTCAGCGCAGCCCCGGCCTGGGTCAGGGACAGCCGGCCCGTCCGCGGCGTCCCGGTGCCGAGATCGGCCGCCTGCCGTTCCGCGATCACCGCACCGATGCCGTCGAGCGCCGCCGCCGGGTCGCCGTTCAGGATCTTGTCCGCCGTCTCGACCGGCGCGATGTCGGTCACCCGCCCGCCGAACAGGTACTGGCCGGCGGAACTCTGGTTGAGGGCGTCGACGAAGCCGCCGAGCCGCCCCTCCGCGATGCTCTTCAGGCTGAGGCGGGCGCTGCCGCCGACCTGGGCGACCGTGTTGCTGAGCTGGTTCCAGGTGTCCGAGGCGAGGGTCGCGGCCTGCCCGACGCCGGCGCTCGCGAGATCGATGCGGATCCTGCCGAGATCGATCGCCGCGTCGTAGCCGTCCAGGGCGGAGAGCTGGGCATGGGCGTTGAGGCTGGTGCCCCGGCCGGATCCGAGCCCGCCATAGGTCTCCGATACCCGCCCGGTGGCGAGCTGCCCCGACAGGTCGTTGAGCTGGCCCTTCAGCGCGACGAGCCGCCTCGTGTTGATGTCGTTGGCGTAGGTGCCGGCGGCATACGGGGTGATCGCCATGGCGTCAGATCCGCATCAGGGTGTCGATCATGTCCTTGGCCGCCGTCAGCACCCGCGCATTGGCGGCATAGGCGGATTGGAGCTGGATCAGCCTGGACAATTCCTCGTCGATGTTGACGCCCGATTGCGTGCCGAAGCGGCTCTGGGCCGTCGAGAGCGCGATCTTCTGCCCCTCGTCGAGCTGCTGGGCCTGCGCGGCGGCCGCGCCCTGAGCATCGATGATCGATTGCGCGAAATCCTGCACGCTGGTGCTGTAGGGCGCGCTGATTCCGCCGATCCCGCTCGCCGCCGAGAAGGTGCGGCTGCGGCCGGTGAGCGCGTCGTACAGGAAGGAGGGGCGCTTGGCGTCGCCGGCTCCGGTCGTGCCCGCATAGCCGATCAGGCTCGACGTGTCGGCCATGAGGGCGGGGTTGACGGTCAGCCGCTGCGCGAGGCCGGTGAGGTGCGAGCCGCCCTCGAAGGATCCCGTGTAGACGCTGTTGCCGGAGCCGGAATCCACGAAGAGAGGGAGTTGCTCGGCCCCGTTCCGCGTGTCCGTGGCGCTCGTCGGGACGGTGATCGATGCTGTCGCGCCCGTGAGCGTGAGGCCGCTCGCGAGGATCCGCACCGCGCCCGCGCCGCCGGACGGTGCCGCGCTCACCGCGAATCCGGTCCCGAGCGCGGAGGCGATGGCGCCCGCAAAGGTCGAGGGCCCGCCCGCGATGTCGAAGGGGACGACGAGCGCAGTCGGATCGTCCATGAGGTTCGGGTCGATGGCGGCGGGCGCGTTGCCCATCGTCGGCATCAGGATGACGTTCCGCGCCACGCCGGACGTGCGCAGGGCGAGCGTGACCGTGTTGCCGGCCTGAAGTCCCGTGAGGTCGATGTCGAACCCGCTGCCGCCCTCGCCCGTCGCGGCTGTGCCGCTCACATTCCTGTCGCTCATCGCCCGCGACAGTCCGGCCGCGAGGTCGTCGAGCTGGCGCTGGGCCTGGACCAGGGTGTCGTCGCGCAAGGTGAGCGCCGCCGCAATGGAGCCGGAGCGGATCGCCTTATCGGCCACGAGGTCGATGCGGGCCCCCGAGGGCGTCGTGGCCGTGATGGTGCCGACGCCGCGCATGCTCGCATCCGTGGAGTAGACCGCCGAGGGCCCGAGCTGGCTGCGCCCGTCGAAGGCAAGCGTCGCGGCCGAGCCGTGATCGACCAGGGTGACGCCCGAACTGGTGAGCACCGTCACCGAGCCGTCGCCCACTGCGTTCGTCTGAACGTCCATGGACTGGGCGAGTTCGGTGATGCGCTGGTCGCGCTGGTCCAGAAGCTCGGCTGCGAGCGAATCCCCTCCCCCGCTTCCGGTCGAGCCGACGATCTTCACGTTCAGGGCGGCGATCTCGGACAGGAGCTTGCTGGCCGATGCGACATCGGCCCCGAGCCGCGATTCGAGGCCGGTGCGCAGCTCCTGCACGCCGTTCGCGACGTCGCTGATCCGGTTGGCGAGCCGCCCGGCATCGCTGAGCACGGTGGAGCGGTTCGGCGCCGAGCTCGGATCGCTCGCAAGCGACTGGAGGGACTGCGCGAAGGCGTTGACGACACCGTCGAGGGCCGCCTCGCTGCCCGGCGTGCCGTAGAGCGCGTCGATCTGGGAATGGATCGAGGCAACGAGGTCCGTATAGGCGGCGCCCGAGGTTTCGAGGCGCAGCTGCTTCTGCGCGGCGGCGTCGAGGACACGCGTCACCGTGCCGGTGCCGACCCCGGCATTGCCGGACTGCGATACCGGAGTGAGCGTGCGCTTGACGTAGCCGGGCGTGCTCTGGTTCGCGACGTTCTGCGACACGATGCCGATCGCCGCCTGCGTCACCTGCAGGCCGGCCGTCGCCGTGTTGAGCGCGTTCAGGGCCATCGTCGCACCTTATTTCCGGTCGCCGATCTCCAGTACCGCCGTCACCGGATGATGTTGATGAGGTCGGTCATCATCTGCTGGGCGGTCGACATCACCCGGGTATTGGCCGAGTAGGCCTGCTGGGTGATGATGAGCTTCGAGAACTCGTTGGCCGTATCGGTGTTGGACTGCTCGACATTGCCGCCCACGACGGTTGCCCCCTTCAGGCCGATGAGCGGCTCGCCGGAATCCGCGGTCCGGGCGTAGTTCCCGAGCGACTCCGCCCTGAGGGCGTCGGGGGCGTTGAACCGCACCACCCCGACCTGCGCCAGGGCGAGGTCGTTGCCGTTCGAATAGGTCCCGGTGATCTTGCCGTCGCTCGTCACCGCGAGCGCCGTGAGGGTGCCGGAGGCGTAGCCGTTCTGCTGCAGCGTATTGGTCGTCACCTGCCCGTTGGCGGCGCCGTACTGGGTCAGGCCCCCCGAACCGGTATCGAGGGTGAGCGTCCCGAGCGAAGTGCCGTCGACCGTCACGTTCGGGATCGCGAGGGTGCCGCCGGTCGGCGCGGTGAGCTGCCCGCTGGCATTGAAGGTGAAGGCGGTGCCGACATTCTTCCACGTGGACGAGGCCGAGGTAGTGCCGTTCTGCGCGGCGTAGAACAGGTTCCAGGTGTCGCTGGTGCCGGCGGTGCTGTCGGCGGACGCGACCTTGGCCCAGCGCAGCTGCAGGTTCACTGGCGAGCCGGTCGACGAATAGGCGGTGAGCGAGCCGCCGGAGATGCTGGAGGACAGGAAGCCGTCGGTGTCGGCCGCGGCCACACTCGCCGGCGTGGACGCGGTGCCCGACAGCACCCGCACGTCGCCGCCCGGGAGCGCCGCGAGGAGGGCCGAGCCGGTGGTGGTAGGGGTGCTCGGCAGGTTCGCCGCATAGGAGAGCGCGGTCGTGGCCTTGGCGGGCAGCACCTGGTTGGAGATCTTGATGACGCCGTCGCCAGTGGTCTGGCCGGTGAGCGGGTCGAGGCTCTGACCGACGAGGTAGGACCCCGCCCCGTTCACGAGGAAGCCGTCCTTGTCGACCGTGAAGTCGCCGCGCCGCGTGTACAGGTTCTCGCTCGAGAAGCTGCGCTGGCCGGCGGTATCCGTCCCCGGGATGCGCACCACGAAGAAGCCGTCCCCGTTCAGGGCCATGTTGGTGCCGATTCCGGTCGAGGTGAGGTTGCCCTGCAGCGTGTTGGTGAGCTGCGAATAGGCGGCCACCGAGCCGCTTGTCTGAGACTTCACCGGCTGCTCGGCGAGCAGATCGACGAAGGTGGTGTCGATGCGGCGGTAGCCGGTGGTCTGCGCGTTGGCGATGTTGCCCGAGATGTTGTCCAGGGAGAACGCCTGGGCCTTGAGGCCGGAGACCGCGGTCTGCAGCGCGCTGAAAACGTCCATCTCGGCATCGTCCTGTCGGCATCGATCGGGGGGGCGCGGCAAGCCCGATGCCAGGCCTAACTGCTTGATCCACCTGGCCCTATTGCGCCCCGGAGAGGCAGTTTCTGCCGATCCGGCCGCGCAAGCCGGGCAGAAGCTGCCGGGTGCGGCCGCGGGAGGCTCGAAAGCCGGTCACCGCGTTTACGGGCTGTTGAGCGCGCAGCGCCTATGACCGGACGAGGCCTTGCCGGACCTGAAGCGCATGCGGACCAAGCGGAACAGTCTCATCCACCTGATCTACTTCTCCCGCGCGCTCCTCTCGGCCGAGGCGGGCGCCCGCTCGCGCGAACTCGCGGAAATCGCCCGGCAGGCGCAGAAGCGCAACGAGTTCTCGGTGATCACGAGCTTCCTGATCTTCGAGCAGGGTTACTTCCTTCAGGTGCTGGAGGGAGAGCGCACCTCGATCCAGGACACCTTCGCGCGCATCGTCAACGACCGGCGCCACCGGGACGTCCAGATCATCGAGTGGCGTGAGATCGTGAAGCGCGAATTCGTCACCTCGTTCAACATCGCCCAGCGCACGGCCGGCAACGACGCCCTGTTCCAGAAGGCGAACCTCCTGCCGATGCTCCAGCGCGGCACCCCGAAGGCGCCGATCATCTACAGTCTCGCGCGGGCGCTGCAGGCCGACACGATGGCCAAGCAGGGCATCGACCACCTCTTCGTCTGACCCCTAGCTCCGCAGCGCATCGGGGTAGCGCTTCATCAATCATTTTGGTGTGGCATGCCACGCCAAGCACTGCATCGGAATGGGTGCAACACCGTAGTCAGGTCCCGTTTGTCTCCATGAGCGACGCTCCTCCCATCCTCATCGTGGACGACCAGGCGAAGCTGCTTCGCCTGGTCACCGAGCTGATGAACCGCCTCGGCTTCCCGGAGGTCGATGGCGTGACGGACGGAATGCAGGCGCTCGAGCGGCTCCGCAGCCGCAAATACGGCCTCGTCATCTCCGACCTCGACATGGAGCCGATGGACGGCATCCAGCTGCTGCGCGAGGTCCGGGCGGACGACGCGCTGATGACCACGCCCTTCATCCTCACCGAGACGTCGTTCAGCTTCGAGGACATCAACCTGGCGCATGTCGCGGGCGCGGATGCCTTCATCCTCAAGCCCTTCGACCTCGCCCTGCTGAAGGCGAAGCTCAAGCAGGTGCTGAACGGCCGCCCGCGCAAGCGCGACCAGCCCGCCGCGCCGGTCTCCGCCCTCTCGGCGGATTTCCCCATGCTCGGCAAGCTCTGATCCGGATCTCGTATGACGAACCGGAGACCGGTTCGTCAGGCTCAGGCCACGGGCGGTCGGGCCCTGTGGCGGCCGCCGGCTCAGGCCGCCCGCTTCTGATAGTCCTTCACGTCGGTGAAGCGGATCTCGGTCCAGCGGTCCTGCTCGTATTTCAGCGAGAAGGCCGTGGTCGCCATGAAGACCGGCGCGCCGTCGAGATCCGCCGCCATCGACGAACCATGGGCGGCCATGAACTTGTCGAGCTCCGCGGGCGAATCGGCGTCGATCCAGCGGCAGATGGTGAATCGCGTCGGCTCGTAGTCGATGGGGAGGCCGTACTCGGCCTGAAGGCGCTCCTTCAGCACGTCGAGCTGCAGCGCGCCGACGACGCCCACGATCGCGCCCGAGCCGTCATGGGGCAGGAAGAGCTGCACGACGCCTTCCTCGCCCATCTGCTGCAGCGCCTCGCGCAGCTTCTTGGCCTTCATGGCGTCGGTGAGCTTGATACGGCGCAGGATCTCGGGCGCGAAGCTCGGCACGCCGCGGAAGACGAGATCCTCGCCCTCGGTGAGCGTGTCACCGATGCGCAGGGTGCCGTGATTGGGAATGCCGACCACGTCGCCCGCATAGGCCTCGTCCGCAATGGCGCGGTCCTGGGCGAAGAAGAATTGCGGGGCCGAGAGCGAGATCGGCTTGCCGGTGCGCACCAGCCGGGCCTTCATGCCCCGCGTCAGCCGGCCGGAGCAGACCCGCATGAAGGCGATGCGGTCGCGGTGGTTCGGGTCCATGTTCGCCTGGATCTTGAACACGAAGCCCGTCATCTTCGGCTCGGTCGGCGCCACCTCGCGCCGGTCGGCCGCCTGGCCGCGAGGCGGGGGGGCGACGCCCGCGAGCCCGTCGATCAGGTCGCGCACCCCGAAATTCCGCAGGGCCGACCCGAAGAAGACGGGCGTCAGATGTCCCTCCCGGAAGGCCGCGAGGTCGAAGGGCTTGCAGCCGGCCTCGGCCAGCTCCGCCTCCTCACGCCACGCATCCGCCTCGCCGGGCTCCGGCAGCAGCGCGTCGAACAGCGGGTCGCCGAGGCCGGAGACGGGCGCGGTGGCGGCCTCGTCCGCCGCGTCGAGCCGGCGCACGCGCTTCTGCCCGAGGTCGTAGGTGCCCGCAAAGCTGCGCCCGCGCCCGATCGGCCAGGTCACCGGCGCCACGTCGAGGGCGAGGGTCTTCTCGATCTCGTCGAGGAGGTCGAAGGGATCGCGGGATTCGCGGTCGAGCTTGTTGACGAAGGTGACGATCGGGATGTCGCGCAGGCGGCAGACCTCGAACAGTTTGCGTGTGCGCGCCTCGATGCCCTTGGCGGCATCGATCACCATCACGGCGGAATCGACCGCCGTGAGCGTGCGGTACGTGTCCTCCGAGAAGTCCTCGTGGCCCGGCGTGTCGAGCAGGTTGAAGACGCAGTCGCCGTACTCGAAGGTCATGACCGAGGTCACGACCGAGATCCCGCGCTCTTTCTCGATCCCCATCCAGTCCGAGCGCGTGGCGATGCGGTTGCGCTTGGCCTTGACCTCGCCCGCCAGCTGGATGGCGCCGCCGAAGAGCAGCAGCTTCTCGGTCAGCGTCGTCTTGCCGGCGTCCGGGTGGGAGATGATCGCGAAGGTGCGCCGCCGCGCCACAGGGTCGGCGGGCCGCGCGGTCGCGGTCGTGGGATCGGTCTGCATCAGCATGGGAACGGGACAATCTCAAGGCCGCGCGGGGCCGCGCGGCCGAACAACCGGGAGATGGGGTGCCGCGGGCGCCGCGTCACCATGCGGGCCCTTCTACAGGATGCCGGCCGCCCCGGCCATCGGGGCGGCGCCCTCCGGCCGGACGGGTCACGCCATCGGCCGAGGCCCCTGGACCGCTCCGCTGTCACTGCGCCGCAGCCCCCTCCCAGGCTCAGCCGCGGCCGATATACGGCATCTTCGTCGCCATGACGGTCATGAACTGGACATTGGCGTCGAGCGGCAGGCTCGCCATGTAGACGACCGCATCGGCGACGTGGCGAACATCCATCACCGGCTCGACCTTGACGGAGCCGTCCGCCTGGGAGACGCCGGTCTGCATCCGCGCCGTCATCTCGGTCGCGGCATTGCCGATGTCGATCTGGCCGCAGGCGATATCGAAGGCGCGCCCGTCGAGCGAGGTCGACCGGGTAAGCCCGGTGATGGCGTGCTTCGTGGCCGTGTAGGGGGCCGAGTTCGGCCGCGGCGCATGGGCCGAGATCGAGCCGTTGTTGATGATCCGCCCGCCCCGGGGGGTCTGCGCCTTCATCAGCCGGAAGGCCCCCTGCGTGCACAGGAAGGCGCCGGTGAGGTTGGTGTCCACCGCGGCCTTCCAGGCCGAGACCGGCAATTCGTCGAGGGGAATCGGCGGCGCAAAGATGCCGGCATTATTGAACAGCAGGTCGAGACGTCCGAAGGTCTCGGCGACGGCGGCGAACAGGGCGGCGACGGAGGCTTCATCCCCGACATCCGTCGGATGCGCGAGGGCGCGGCGCCCCTTCGCCTCGACCTCCGCCCGCACCGCCGCGAGGGGCTCGAGCCGCCGGCCCGAGAGGACGACATCGTAGCCTGCACCCGCGAGACCAAGCGCCACGGCCCGTCCGACGCCCGATCCGGCTCCCGTCACCAGCGCGACCTTTTGCGGCCCGTTGCTCATCTGGATCCTCCCTGGGGTCTTCTCCCCTCCCTGGCCTTATCACTGCGGTCCCCAGGGCTCCAACCCGGCGGTTGCCACGCCCGCCCTCCGCCGCTATGGAAGCGCCATCCGCACGGTGGGGCGTCGCCAAGCGGTAAGGCAGCGGTTTTTGGTACCGCCATTCCCAGGTTCGAATCCTGGCGCCCCAGCCAATTGTCCCTTTGTTTTTCAACGCTTGGGTTGAGGGACAAAGCGGACATCTCGGAGCATCACGCGTACACCGGACGCACAAGAGTCGGCACACCCTCCCCTCTGTGCGTGCAGCCGTGCGAACGGCGTTCC
The DNA here is from genome assembly GCF_000022085.1 of Methylobacterium nodulans ORS 2060. Taxonomy (NCBI): domain Bacteria; kingdom Pseudomonadati; phylum Pseudomonadota; class Alphaproteobacteria; order Hyphomicrobiales; family Methylobacteriaceae; genus Methylobacterium; species Methylobacterium nodulans. The sequence continues at coordinate 2,405,319 of NC_011894.1, read as the reverse complement.
TGCTGGTCAGGGTGACGTCGGCGACCTCAACCAGTCTCTCACTGCATCGACTCCCGCCGCTATCATCCGGGTGATGACCGAAGGGGCTGATCCGTGAGACGCCGCAACCCACGCCGCGCCTACGACGAGCACGGCCGGGAGATCCCGCCGCCGCCGATCGGCAAGCGGCGCGCGGAGGGCCACATCACTGCAGCCGTGTTGTTGGCCCTCTGAAGGAAAGCGGCCCCTCGGTCGCTGCGGCGGCCCAGCCAAAACCACGTGCGGTCCCAAGGAGCCTACCCGTGCCGGTTGGTGCCCCGGCACGGGATCTCGGGATAGTCAGGCGGCCGTGCCGATGCGGTCGAACGCCCGCTCGTAGGCCGCAACTTCCAGTTCACCCACCGTCCGGTTCACGGCATCGCGCTCGGCGCGCGGGAGCCGGTGCAGGGCCTCAGCGAGCTCCTTCGGCGACCTGCCTCGGGTAACCGGCGCCCACAGGCCGCGCGCCGACCCATTGCACCCACCCGGCCGTCCTCGACGTTGACTGAGAGCTCGCGGGTTGTCGCATCCCATAAGCAAAGCTCAGGCGGCGCTGTTCTGCTGATGGGGGCGAAGCACCTGCCCCGGGCCGAGGCGCCAGGATCTCCACTCGAAGCGGCCTTGGCCCGCTGGCACAACGCCATCGAGGGGTGCAGGGGGCATGTGTTGTGCTTCTGCCAGAGTCGAGAACTCAGCGCGCAGAGCTCTGGCGCATAACCATGGCTTGAAACACAATCAGGAACGGGAGGAGGGATCATGCTTGAAGTGAAGATCTGGAAGGATGGACAGCAGCCACCCGATCCAGGCAACGCCGTAATGGTCGTTGAGCATGACTATCAGGGATTCACGCCCAGGTACGAGGTCATCCTTACCAAGGATGGGACCGTTCACACCGGCATTGTCTTCAAGACGATCATTGAAGACGCAGTAGATGCGGCTGGCGAGGAGGCCGAGAGGCAAGGCATCGACACGACGGTATATCTGAAGCCGATCTAGGCCGGCTCCTCGGCCTTGAAGGCGCCCGCGATCACGGCATCATCATCCATCGGTGCGCTGGGTGGTCAGTCGTATCGATTGCCCTGGCTGCTCTCTGCCCCGTCGTTGCCGCCGTCACGCCGCCCTTCGAGCCCCATCCGCGAGGCAGGGTGCCGTGACTGGCGGCCGGACCAACGGACCTGTCGGTTCGGCCGCTGCATGCTGAGCAGCGCAGTCTGCGGATCCAGAGGTGCTCTACGCGCCAGGCATGGCGATGACAGGAGCTCTCGCCGACATCCTCAGACGCGCGGCCGCCGCTCGTAGCCCCGCCTGATCGATCCACGTCGCCAGTTCGGGATCGCCTTGTCGAGCCCGCACGTTCAGGCTGGCGAAGCGGAGGAGCACCTGCTGCACCTCGTCATTGACCAGCAGACCGGGAGGCGGAGCGGCCGTCACAGGCGACGGCACGACGAAGGAGCGTGAGGTCCCGGCCAACCTGTGCCTGCGCGAATCAAAGTGAGCTGGCTTGGTAGCCTCGACGAGGGCGAACGGCATTCACCCTGGAGGCTGAAGGCGACGAGTTGAAGGGGGCTCAGCCTCGCACGCGTGAGGCGCGGTGGGTGCGCAATGGCCCTTATGGAGCGGGTGGGACGGTGCTGCCCCGCCGCCGATCAGGGGGGACCTGACCGTCGCCTGCTTCACCCGCGTGGGTAGAACTGTACTTGGCCGAACACTCCAGACAAGAAACCTTTCGGATTACCCCGATCGTCGGCAGGATCGCCGCATCAGCAGCGCGTAAGCGGTAGTATGGCTACTGCGTACCGGCCCAGAACGAGAAAGGCCGCGCAGAGGGGCGGCCCAATTCATCGGCCGATCAGTGGCCCCACTTCCCCGGGGAGAGGGAAACGGTCGACCAACTCGGAGTGGCGGGATAGAGGCCGGTGGGGTGGATCCAGGACGGCGCGGGAGCATTCACGGGCGGGTGAAAGTTCGCCGCGCTCCACCCCGTACCACCCGAAACACCGTCTAGCTCATTGAGGGAGAGTTCGGAGCAGGCCATCTCGTCAGCCGCTCCAGCACCCTTGGTCTGATCGGCGGAGGCGGTCTTGAAGAAGCTCATCGTCTCACTCCCGGGTCTATGGCGGTTGGCGCCGCTGCGATGAGGGCAATCTGCCAAGCCTGATCCCGGGTCTCTGTGCGCCGGCACACTCACCTCGGCCGTGCGCGCGTGAAGCTTCGCCGGGCGCGTAAGCGAGCCTTTGGAACGCGAAACCGCCCCTCCAGACAGTGTTCCGAAGGTCTCGCGCGGGCCTCGCGCTGGCCGGCTGTGGAGTGCCAGTCAATCGGCCTCTGGCGGGGCCTCGCGGGCGGGCGGCTCTACTGCGCTGATCTATCGACCCGAGCCGGGCAGGCGCCGGCCAAAAAATGCCGGCACGGGGATGCGACCGTCCGGCCGGCAGTGTCGATGGGGCCACATGAGGGTTAGAGTGGCCCGATAGAGTCAATCGGGGGTCGGTGAGGTCTGTTCCGCTGCGGGGTCGTCTTCGCGGAGCAGCTCGGGCGCTACGCCCGCCGCCTCCTGTCCTCGGTCGAAGTGGCAGCAGCACAGGCGTGGCATATTGAACGCCTATGCACCAAGCACGGAGAGGGGCACGCATGGTGAAAATTCTTGTTTCTCGTTTACACGGGCGACAATGTGCGCACTGCAGCTCCTCGCGCTTGAACGCCTCGCCCGGCTCATATCCGTAGCGGGCGCGCATGACCGCCGCTTCGTAGACGACTGCGGGCCTGAGGCTGACCGGCTCTGCTGGGACACGATCACCCTGTTCGGGGTGCACCCTCAGTCCGGCGTGATCCACGGCGACTGGTCGGGCGTGCTGATGCCGTGCACCTGCCCGGTCCTGCAGGTGCGGGCCGACTTCATGCGGAAGCACCTCTGGACCGTCCCACGGCACAAGCCGGGGCAGTATCGGGGGATCCCGGTGTGGGAGTTCGGGCGGTAGACGCAGTATCCACCGGGGCGAGGCTGGTCAGAGCACCACGCCTTGTTCCTCCGGACGGTTTCTGACATTATAAACCTACCGAGGTTGTGAATGTCAGAAACCGAGAAAAGCAAGGGCGGTCGCCCCCGCGTTGACGCCACCCCGGTTACCGTGCGCGTGCCCCCGGCGATGCTCAGTCCTCTCGATACCTGGATAGCAGATCATCCAGATCCGAAGCCGTCGCGGCCCGAAGCTATCCGGGAGGCAGTCGCCGAGCACCTCAAGGTCAAGGGCTATCTGAAATGAAGCGGCGCCATATCCTCGTCGCGCCTGCGACGTGCGTCCTTCTCTCACTGGCGCAGGCTGGCCCAGCTTTCGCACAGTCGTGCGAGGAGGCTTGGTACCAGCGCAACATCCTCTTCAAAGAGGCCGGCTATTGCTTCAAGACGCCACGAGCGATCCGGACGTTCGGAAATGCGGGCTGCCGGTACGACGATCAGGCCGATGTGCCGCTGTCGGCCCGTCAGCGTGCCGCCATAGCTGAGATCCAGGCGTTCGAGCGCGCGAGGGGGTGCCCGCCGTAGCACCAGCCGCGTTCGATGCCGCAGGCGTGCGCCTCCGAAATGGCAACGCCTGAGAATGATCAGGGGCAACCTGAATGGCTGAGGCAAGCCGATGACATCGACCGAGATCGAGGCTCTCACCCAAGCTCGTGAGCAGCTCGCGAGAAGCCGTCTCCTGCTCGCCCGAAGGATCGCCGGAACGGGAGAGCTCGACCTCTCAAGCGTAGAGGCGCTCACCAAGGTCATCGCCGCCATCGAAAGCATCGATCGCGTGCTTCTCGACGCCGGCCAACCCTACATGCCGAGAGGGATGATAAGCGAGTCGGCGCCATAGGCCGCGGCGTCATCCTCATCGCGGAGAATGGCGGGGGCTCCCTGGCGTTCGCCTCCGCAAGCAGGAGGCCAGATGATCAGCCTTAAGACCAAGGGTTGGCTGAAATGAAACGACTTGTGCTTTCGCTCGCTGGCAGCGCCCTAATGGCCGTCACACTACTTGGCCCCGCAGCCGCTCGGCCGCCTAGCAAGGTAGGGATGTGCTCAGCCTCCGTCATTGTCCGCATCGGAACGCGATTCAGCGACAAGCTCGTCAAGCCGAAAGGCGACGGCGTTGACGAGGGGACAACTGTGCAGCTGAAAAACGGTGTGTATGGTGTGTCTTACGAGTATGTGCCCGAAGTCGGGCGTTCGCGGGTGGGTGACAAGGTGATGACCTGCCTTGTGTCAGTGCCGAAAGGCTGCCCTAAGGGCGATGACCGCGGAAAAGCCTATACAACGACGAACTTACGTACTCAGGAGTCGTGGACAATGAGCGACTCTCAACATATGTGCGGCGGAGCATAAACGATGCAGGTCCGCATGCTAGGTTTTTCAGATGCAATCAGTCCGATGCCAGCAATGAGACTGAGGAGCAGAAGATGTCCGAGCTTGAACGTAATCTTGAGAACCTGAAGGGTGGCGCTGAGATCCTCGACACGCTGCGGGAAGAATTCGCGCAGTGGCTTGAGGAGGCTAATGAGGAGGGCCAGAGGGAAGCATATGAGAACGTCCTCGGACACGTCGATGCTCTGGTCCGGGAATATGCGACCCGCTGCCGCGAGCTGGAGGCCGCACTTCACGCTCAGCGGGGATGACGGGCATCAGCTGCTCACTACGCTAGACGAAGATCATAAGACCCCCTCGAAGCCGCTGGGATCCTCTTTATTGAGGAGGGTGGCGAGGGGCCGGGCGTCGGACTTCGGAAGCAGCTTTAGAGCGCTCCCCGCCGAAGTGGAGACCAGTTCGGCGCAAGGGAGCGCGTCACATCAAACGCTCAGAGCCGTGATCCGACCCAACCGGGGCGGGCACGGCTCTAGGTGGCCGGGCTGGACGTGCCGTGGCCGGATGAGACGCGCTGAAACAGAAAGAAAGCCCGCCACGGCGAATCGGGCGGGCTGATGCGACCAACGAGGCTCCAAACGAGCTGGTAGAGAGCGAACTGCTCGCCTGATCCGCCTGCGAGGTTCGCTCAGCCCGCTTTTATACAGAGGGTTTCTGGTTCTACACTCACGTCAATGGTAAACACATTGCAGGAAAACACAGGAATGGCGGCGCGCCCACACGGCGCTTCTTGCCCTACGGTGCCACGCGTGCCTCGTCCTTCTTGCTAACGTGCCAGATGACAATGTGATAATGCGGCATCTCAACGCCAGCATGACCAGCGTTAAAGTACATCGTGACATGATCCCCCTTGCCGGCAGGGCGTTGCAAATCGAAGGTCTTTTTATTCTCGAAGTCCTCAATGGGGATCATATAAATTGTGCTCACCAACCGATCTTGCCGGTCGAAGGCGCGGAAAGGCCCCACCGGCAGAGTCTCAGGCCTAACATACAGCACGCCAATTCCCGGCAAAAAGCTAGGAAGATTCACTAGGGAGCTCACTTTCCTATATCCCTGTTGCTCGCTCATCCTGCGCTCGTTAGGTCTCTTATGTGACCGGCGGAAATGTTGATGATCTCTCCTTCGATAACGAACTGATTGCCTTTTCGATTTCAGCCGTGTCCAAGCAACGTTCGCCGCACTAAGATCGTAGCTTTTAATACATATCTGCCTTTCTTGTGCGTTAACACAAGCAACAGATGAAAGCATTGCAGAAAATACGAGTGGTAACAAGACCATGATTTGCTCCCACAAATGGATCTGAAAGGACCGAAACCGATTCATCCACTTCACCGCAGTTTGTCTGACGGGAGTGGAGCCCCTGACTGTACAGAGCCGAACTGGGGATCGTCCCCACGATACTGGCGGAGCCAGCTCTCAGCCGGGCCAAAGCGCCTCCATCCTGGCAACACTGCAGCGAGGTTGACTTCTTTCCATTTCGGGTGATGTGGCGCAGTGCTAAACTCGGCAAAGTGCGAAAAGAACTTGTAGACGAAGCTTTGCAGCAGGCGGCGGCGGTTACTTCGTTCCGGCCAATCATATACCATCAACGCCGTAAGCACCGCGACAGTTTCGACGGACTTCCCCGGAGCTATGAGGTTGGGGTAGTCATCAGCAGTTAGGGTGGTTGGAAAGTACACATCGTCAACAATTAGCGATGCCGGCACAGGAACAAGATGAAATCCCGCATCTCGTCTGTATTCGTGAAGCCAAGACAGTGGCTTACCTTCAATAATGAAGGTAGCTGCGAGTTCGCCAGTCCGAATCCTCTCCAATGCATCATGCTGACCAATGTTAACCGGCCAAACCCTAAGGTTCATCTTGTTGAGGAGCTCACGCCCCAAAATGTCAGCCGCACCACCCGGAGCTCCTAGATTAACAGCTTTACCAGCAAGATCAGCTATGCTCTGAATATCGGGGCGCGCAATGACATGGACTTCTTCGGTGTAGAGCGGTGCAATATAGACGATCTTCTGCGCGGAGCCACTGAGCGCTTTGGTGGCTCGCACGAAATCGACCAAAATAGCTGGAGTGATGCTCATATCGACACCGGGTTTTGTGAGAAGGTCGCGGATGTCTTGAATTCCCCCACTTCCGACCGTAGCTACTACACGCAGTGCCATCTCACCTCTTGGGCCAGTCTCCTGCCCAGCGGCAATAACGGCGGAAATCTCGTTTGCGATCCTCTGGCCGGTACCTGCTGTGGTGACAATGCCAACTGTATGCGGGTCGACTCGGCCACGGGTCTTCGTCAAGAGCGCCCGCTCTTGAGTCTGAGCCATGACAGCGGAGGCGCAAAAGATTTGACCAACAATGAGCCAACTTGCTATGGCAGCGCCACACTGATACCGCTTGCTCGCACCACGCATTTTCTTAAACCGTTTAGGTTGGGAAGTGCGCATTCCAGATGTATGAGCACATCCGGATGGTTACCACCTTGACGCAGACCTTGGTTCTCCGCAAGAGCCGCGCTCGCCCATGTCGAGCTATGCGAGCATTTACGGTGAACTTGTGAAGCTTGAACTGAGCTAGCAAGCGCGCGGCCTTCGCATGCCCGGCACCCCGACCATCGGCGAACTCTACAAGGCCAAGCACGTCACGGACGAGCAGATCGACGCAGCCGTCCGTGAGTACCTCGATGACCCGACGCCCGGCATGCGGCTGATCGCGGAGGGGGCCGCTCTCGACCTCGCCGCGGTCGTGCTGGCCCACCCTATGCCCGCGAGGTGCTCGCACGGGAGAATGCACCCGAGGCGCAGCGCCGCATGGCGGTGCGGACCGCGATTCTGCTGGCTAGACCGGCATAGCCGCACCTGCACGCAATCGTGGCGCAATGCGCGCGCTGTTTGGTGTCTGCGTGGCAAGATCCTGAACCGCATCCGCCGGCCTGCGTTGAGGGTGAGACCTCACGAAAGGACCGTCAGATGCGCTCGATTTCCTTCGCCGCTCTCACCTCCGTCCTCATCGCGGCTGCGGGTGTCGCCTTCGCTCAAGCACCGGCCGGGACCGCCACGCCTGATTCTGCGGCGCCTGTCGCGCCCGGCCCGGCGACCACGGGGACCGTGGGTCGGACACCCGGCACGACCGGCACCGTCCCGGACGTGACCGTCGCGCCGGGCGGGACGGGGGCCTCTCAGATCAGCAGCGATCCCGCTGCGGGCAGCAACGCCGATCAGCCGGAGCGCGCCATCCCGCAGGGCGGCGGTGGCGGCAGTGGCAGCGGCGCCGGCGGTGGCGGTCGGTAACCAACGCGACGCACAGCGCCCGGCGAGGGTCCATCTCTCGCCGGGCATTACGCCGACGTGCCCGCCGGCACCGCCCGGCAGACAACGGGCCTGGATCAGCCACCGCCAACAAGGCCGCAGGCGGCACCGGCAACGGCGGCCTGATCTGGATCGTGAAGGGCGGCGGCTACTGGAGCGAGTGCAACAAGCGGCTCAAAGGCTGATCCAGATCGGCACAACGGGCCATGGATCGTGCGCGCCGGGCCGCCGCCCCTGCGAGACGGTCAGCTCTTGCCGCCCTGTACGACCTTCAGCACTGCGAGGCCGGGCGGGAGATCGGGCGGCCTCGGTGCATCGATAAGGTCCGGGAAGTAGGCGTGGCAGCGTGGCACGTACTGATTCCCGCGCACCTTGTCGGGCGGCGGGTATGGGCAGTCATGGGCGATGCCTTCCAGCACGCGCTCCAGCGGTGTGTCGGCGCCGAACTTCTCGGCCAGCCGTGCGAGGCGGTAAGAGCCGCGCCGCGAGACGCATACTCCGCAGGCCACGCGGACGATCACGAACGGGTACTGCGCCGGACAGGTGACGCGCGCTCCACCGATGCCTCGCCCGGATCTCATAGAACAGATCAGGAACATATTCTCCGATCGGCGGTCAAGACCCGGACGCCTGGGACGGAGCCCAGGCGATCACATCCCGTCCCGCCGCTCGCCGCGCGCCACCTCCATCATCCGGTCGTCCGGCAGGGGACGGGGAAGATGCCGGGCAGCGGCGGCAGGTTGCCGGTCTCGTCGCGCACGCCCCCGAAGCTGCGGCGGATCTCGTCTTGCGACCGGGAGAGGCTGTAGAGATTGCATATGGGCCGGATCGTAGCCGGGTGACACCTGTCAGCCCCTTGCTGCGCGGCGGCCGTCAACCGTGAATGTGGCCTTGGCTCCGGAATTTAAATTCTCAGCCATGGAGGTCTGGGTGCGATAACCAACCCTCGATGATGGCTCTGACACAAGGGTGCAGAGCTGGTGGCCATTCCGGAAGCGTGCATAGGAGATGCGGTCATGCGCCGATGCGTGCTGGTCTTGGGCCTGACCCTGGCGCTTCAAACAGCCATTCAGCCAGCAATCGCAATCAGTGGCAAAATACTGTACGTGGATTGCGTAGCATTCGATGAGCTTTACGCCCGTGGAAGCGCGCTAGGGTACATTCTAGGCGTCTATGAACATGCACTTTCATACCCGCGCAGCAAGGTCAAATTCTGCGTGCCTGATGGCATCACTGAGGGAAAAGTTCGTGATACTGTTTGCGAATGGCTCGCAAGCCATCCGGAAAAACGCGCCCAGCGGGCCGCTGATCTCGTCGTGGAGGCTCTGAACGAGGCGTGGCCCTGCAAGCCGTAAGCGCTGACGGAGCCATGCCTGTGGTCAGCGGGGATCCGGGCGGCAGGTGCATCCTGATGGAGCACCCATGTCCCGGAGGATACCGCCTGCCTCGTAGCGTCGAGGACAGGCTCGAAACGGCGTTGCAGGGCCGGAAGAACGCAAACCTGCTCCGGGTGCGGCTGCAAGGGCGGGCCGGGCTATCGCGGTCCCAACGGCCGGTGCGTATCCTATCGGAAGCTGAATCGGTCTGCGGCCGCCAGCCGACGACCCGCTGCACGGCTGAGCCGGTCAACGCGCGGCCGGGCGCCAAGCCGGAGGGCCGCGTAGCGCTCGATCCATGCCGCGGCATGCCGTCGAGGAGCACGTGGCCGTACTGGCGCTCTGGCGAGACGCCGGGATCGGGGATGGTGCCGGCGAGCATGTGCTCTACGCCATAGCGGTCGAGGACCCTGTGAAGGAGAGCGGCGAGATCCTGCGCGCTCGCGGTGTGGGCGAGCGCGCGCAGCTAGACGAGGGTTAGGTCGAGGGTCTTGCGAGGTATGGGGAGACTCTGCCGTTGTGGCAGAACCACAATTTTCCCATCCATGGAAGAGCAAGATGTGGACTATCTCATTTTGAGTAGAACAAGATCAGAATAATGTCCTCCCGCGTCATGGCCGATAGGCGACTCCTAACTTTGGGGGACGGCCCTGCCGAGTGAGGGCTGCAGGCAATCGTAGATTTGCGGTGAGTGCTGCGCAGTAGCGCGGCCACAGGTAGCGCTTACCCCGACCGCGATGGGGATTCTCGATCAGCTCAGCGGTCGATCGGACAGTTCGAGCTCTGGTCCACAGATGATCGGGATGCTATCGACGTATCTTGGAACTAAGAGGCGCCTGCACCCGCTTCTTGGTGCATTCGCTTCGCGACGGTCGGCCCGGCGATGTTCCTCACTGCCCTCCTGATCGCTTTCCTTCTGTTCACAAACTTGCCAGTGCGTGCGGATTCGATTGAGGACAGGATTGAGACGCTCCTCAGGCAAATGACTCTGGAAGAGAAGGCAGGACAGCTGAATCTAGTTTCACTTGGCCCTGACTTCGATCCAGAGACCGTGCGCAAGGGCCAAGCTGGCGCCGTGGTCAACTTCAACAACCAGCACCTAATTGCCGAGATAGATGCCATAGCTCGATCGTCGCGGCTTGGCATCCCTCTTCTGATCGGATTGGACATTGTTCACGGCTATCGAACCATCTTTCCGCCTCCATTGGGTCTTGCTGCAAGCTTCGATCCCAACCTTCTGCGCCGTGTCGCTGAGGCGCAGGCTCAAGAGGCTCGAGCCATCGGGCTCAATTGGACATTCAGCCCCATGGCCGATGTTGCCCGCGACGTGCGGTGGGGCCGCATCATCGAGGGTACAGGGGAGGATGCTTGGCTTGGTGCGCAGCTCACGCAGGCTCAAGTCGAAGGCTATCGGGCGGGCGGCTTGGCGACCGCTGTGAAGCACTTCATCGGCTACAGTGCTGTGGAAGGTGGCCGAGATTATGATGCAACCCGGGTCGTGCCGACTGACCTGCACGACGTTCATCTTCCGTCCTTCCGTGCCGCTATTGCAGCCGGAAGCGAGGCGGTTATGACCGCTCTCACCAGCCTGAACGGAGTTCCTGTTTCGGCTGACGCGGATCTTCTCGTCAAGCTTCTGCGTAAGGAGCTTGATTTCGGTGGTGTCGTTCTAGCCGACTGGCAGGCCGTGGAGGGGCTCATTGCCCATGGCGTCGCTCGCGACGGTGCAGAGGCGGCGCGAAAGGCATTCCTGGCTGGCGTCGATGTGGACATGACGAGCGGCCTTTTCGTTCGCCACTTGCCAGACGAGGTGAGGGCGGGCCGAGTTACGATGGCGCAGCTCGACGCGGCAGTTCGTCGAGTGCTGCGGATGAAGCTCGCCCTCGGTCTGTTCGAGCGTCCGGCGTATGAGCCAAGGGACGCAGCGGGTGCACTCCTCAGCCCCTCGGCACGAGCTTTGGCCAGAGCAGCAACGCGTGCAAGCCTCGTTCTTCTTCAGAACCGCGATGGACTGCTTCCGATAGATCCCGCCCGGACAAAGCGGATTGCTGTCGTGGGCCCGCTTGCCGATGCGGCGTGGGATCAACTTGGCCCGCATGAGGGAGCCGGACGCCCGGAGGACACCATCACGATTCTGAAGGGCCTTGAAACGCGTGCGGCAGCTATCGGGGCGACGGTGACGACACATCCAGGCTGCGATCCCCTCTGCCGAAGTCGGGCAGGCTTCGCGTCCGCTGTCGCGGAAGCCAGGGAGGCCGATCTGATCGTGGCCGTACTCGGTGAGCCGCGTACATTGTCCGGCGAGGGATCCTCCCGAGCATACCTGACACTGCCGGGCTTCCAACAGGAATTGCTTGCGGAGTTGGCGCAGACAGGCCGGCCTGTGATCCTTGTGCTGATAGGCGGTCGCCCCCTCGAACTCGGCACTGCGCTTCAGCACGCGGGTAGTGTGCTGATGGCTTGGTTTCCCGGCACAGAGGGTGGTTCGGCCGTGGCCGAGGTTCTGTTCGGCGACGAGAGCCCAGCAGGCAGGCTGCCAATTACCTGGCCGCGAACCGTCGGGCAGCTGCCGCTGACCTATGATCGGTTGCCGGGTGGGCGGCCACATGACCCAGGCATGCGCTGGACGTTGCGCTATGCAGATGAGTCTCCCGAGCCACTTTTTCCGTTTGGATTTGGCCTGTCCTACACGCAGTTTGCGTACGGCAAGCCAGAGCTGCAAACGCCACGCCTCGGCGAGGGCGGGTCGATAGACGAAGAGCTGAGCGTACGCATTGCGGTGACGAACACCGGCCAGCGCCCAGGCCGCGAGGTCGCACAGCTTTACATTCGCCAGCCTGTGGCCCGGCGGAGCCGCCCGACGCGCCTTCTCAGAGGAATGAGATTGGTTGAGCTGGAGCCCGGACAGACGCGGACAGTGATTTTCCGCGTGCCTCTACGCGATCTTGGCTTTCATGACCCGGACGGAGCACTTATCATCGAGCCTGGTCAATATCAGATCTTTATAGGGAGCAATTCTGCTGTTAAAGATTACACGGTTGTAGAAATAGAGCGTCATTTTCACTTCGAGACCACATTACAATAGAAGACCTGCCCCGATTTTTGGCTGAATGATATTTGTTTTCGCTGCGTTGTGCGGAGGCATAGCCCAGAAATCAAACATCCGGAACATGCCCGGGTTCGGACGCTCGGCACACGCCTCGCGAATGTCTGGAACAGGTTAGGAGCACCGGTTCGCCTGTGTCTCGTGTGCGGTCCGAGTAGGGTCGGATCCGGACGGCTTGATGCCCAACCTCCGAACAAAGAAACCCGCCGCGGCTGGATCGGGCGGGCTCAGATTCCGTTAGGAAAGGATCATTTCATAGTGATAGACGCAAGAAGCCTCGTTATTGAGGCGAAAAACATGGCAGACACCGAGATATGAAGCAGCGTATCGTAGTCCAGCTTGAGACGGCGCGACACCGTGAGAGCACCGATGCTTTGCTCAATCCGCTACCGTTTCGGCAGAAGCACAAAGCCCTTCGCACATTGCGGCCGTAGGACCACGTCCACGACACGGTTCATTCCAGCGAAGAGGTCGGCTCGCGTCGCCGCGATAGGAACACCCGTCTCTCCCTCCCACCAACCGGCGGGTGCAGCGATACAAGCTCGCCCGCATCCGACCAAAAAGCAGGCGTAGGCAAATATTCAGTTATCGGTTACGCCATGATGGAGAGGTGATTATCGCGAAACGCTGACCGCTTCAAGAGCACAGCGCATTCCAGCCGCCTGTCAGAGGCCGTTCACTGCGGTTTGCGGGCGACGAAAAGTGCACCGCAGCCAAAGATCCTGACATCGATTTCCGAGAAACGCCGTTGAAGGGCCTCTCTCAGGCTCTCTGCATCGTCTGCTTGGTTCGAGAACACGCCTTTTCGATTATAGAATGCCATGAGTCGCTCCGCCGCTCGCGTTCTCCGCACGCCTCTCGACAAAAGCGTGGCCCCAAACACCACCCCTTCCGGGCGCAGTAGAGGCAGAATGTGATCGAAGGCGACCGCCTTCTCTGCCATTGCACCCGGAAGGCAATGCAGCAGGTAGGTCATCGCGATCGACCCGAACGGCCGTGCTGAAATCGCAATCGGCCGCAGCACATCCGCCTGGTACTGCTCGGGTCGATAGCGCGCGACGCGCTGGGATGCCGCCCGGAGTGAGTGCGGGTTGAGATCTAACAGCCCTAGTCTCGGCCGCGAACTCGGGAACCGGCAACGATCAAGGTACCACCCCGTGCCCACCCCAATGTCAAGGTGCTCGTCCGTTACGTAGTGATCGTAAAGACGCAGGATCTCGCGAGTAGGACACCGCCACACCAAGGTGTTCGAGATTCCGAGCACGACGAGATCGTACAATGCCAGGGTCGTCCGGGTGTAGATGGCTTGGCCGGGATGGCTCCGGTCGGCGGTCGAGAGTGCTTCGGGCATGTGCTCACACCTATCATCGCGGCCGCGCGGGGGAAACCTTGGCGCGTCTAGCGCGATGGATGCGCCGCAGCAGATTGATCGGCCCGCACTTCACCGTGGCGGGTCGTCAGCCCCTCCACGGGGACTGACGGATGACGCTGCAGAAGTTGCCCCGGTGGAAATGAGGCTCCTTGTCGGCGATGACGTCGGCCTTGACATTGCCGAAGGTGGTGTCCGGCTTGTGCTTGATGCCGTCGTAGAAGGCTCGGATGATGTCCTCCTTGAAGTGCGGCGTGCGCGGGAAGGCGGACACCACCGCCTCGCGCTCCGCGTCGGAATACTCGCCGTAGGTCAGACCGAGCACGTCCATCTCGACGCCCGCGGTGACGAGGGCGACGACGGGATGCATGTGGACCGGGATGCCGGGCGTGGTGTGGAGCGCAATGGCGGTCCAGACCGTGTAGACGTCTTCTTCCGGAATACCATGAGACCTCAGGAAGTCCCGGGCGGCGTTCGCGCCGTCCACCTCGAAGCGCTCGTGCGCGCTGCCGTGACCGGGCATCAGGCCGAGGTCGTGGAACATGGCTCCGGCGTAGAGCAGCTCGCGGTCGAAGGTCAGGCCGCGACGGATGCCGGCCAGGGCGCCGAACTGGTAGACCCGGCTCGAATGGTTGAAGAGCAGTTCGGTCTCGTTGTCCCGGACGAACTCGGTGATGGCCCGGGCGAGCCGGCTATCGGGAATCGCGGCCTGGGAACTCGGGGTCATGGCGGGATCTCGTTTGCGCGAGGGACAGCGATGAGGTACGCACATCCGTGGACGGCAGCAATCGCCTGAGTACGGCGATTTCTGCCATCATGCAGGCTCGGACGGACATGGAAGGCGAGCAGGTGGTACGCAGCGTCGCGGTTCTGGCCCTGCCGGGCGTGCAGCTTCTCGACGTCGCCGGCCCGCTCGACGTCTTCGCCGAAGCGAACACCCAGGCCGGGACGACGATCTACGACCTCGCCGTCGTCGGGACGCGTCCAGGCCCGGTCGAGACCTCCTCGGGCAGGTGCCTCGTTGCCGACCTCGTGGCGGGCGCGGAAGACCCGGCCGGCTTCGACACCCTCCTCGTCGCGGGCGCGCCCCGCATACACGAGCTGCAGGCGGACGCGGCCCTGTGCGCGTGGCTCGCCTCGGCGGCGCTCAAGTCCCGGCGCTACGGCTCGGTCTGCAGCGGGGCATTCCTGCTTGGGCAGGCGGGCCTCCTGCAAGGGCGCCGGGTCACGACGCACTGGGCGGTGGCGGACAGCCTGGCCCGCCGCTACCCCGAGGCCGTGGTCGACGGCGATGCGATCTGCCTCTTCGACGGTCCAGTCCGGACGGCGGCGGGCGTGACCGCGGGGCTCGACCTCGCGCTAGCGCTGGTGGACGAGGACCTGGGTTCCGAGGTCGCGCGCAGGGTCGCCTCGCAGCTGGTCATGTATTTCAAGCGCGGTGGCGGCCAGATGCAGTTCAGCCGACGCGGCGTTGGCGCGCCGGCTGGGCGGTCAGCCCTTCAGGAAGTTCAGCGCTGGGTGGCGGCCCACCCGGCCGCGGACCACGGCGTCGCCAAGCTGGCGGCACGCGCCGGCATGAGCCCGCGCCATTTCGCGCGCCTGTTCCGGGCGGAGACCGGCCTGACGCCGGCCACATTCGTGGAGAACGTCCGCATCGAGGCGGCGCGCCGGCTCCTGGAGGAGGGCAAGGCGGCTTCCAAGCAAGTGGCCGGCGCCTGCGGGTTTCACGACGCCGACACGCTGCGACGTGCCTTCGTTCGCCGCATCGGTCTGACCCCGGCGGAGTACCGGCAGCGGCACGCATCTCAGGGGACGCGATGACCGCGTGCTGGCATCCTTCGGCAGAGAGCCCTCGCCCTGCACAGTCCGGGACCTTCAGAGAGGTCCGCTCCAGGCCGACGAGCGGCCATTCCAACGGCAACGATCGAAGGTCTGCAAGTGGCGCATCTGAGCCCTTGGCCGAACCGCCCCCAGAGCGGGTGAGACTGGCATCAAGAAGGTCTTGGCATCGGTCAGGGGGTGGATGGCTCCCCGGCGGCGTTCGCCGATGAGCTTTGACCCCCCCTGCCCTGCAGAGACGGCGTCGCTCGTCATTGGCGCATCGCTGCTGCCCACCTCGACTGGATCGTGAACGGGAGGCCTGACCCCCCTTGTACGAACCGGCCGCGTTTCACAGCTGAGCTCGTGCTTGAGCTAAGCCCCCAGGATCTTCCAGGTCCCCTGCGCGACGGCGCAGACGCGTTCCCCGACCCGCAAGGTTCCGTGCATGAACATGATCGAGCGCGTGGCCCGCACGACGCGGCACTCGGCGACAAGGAATTCGCCGACCTGCACGGGAGCGAGGAACTGCACGTCGAGGTTGATCGTCGCCTGCTTGCGGCCGCCCTGGGCCTCCGACGAGGTGCGGCCGAGCGCCATGTCCAGGAGCGTCGCCATCACGCCGCCGTGGGCGACCCCGTTGCGGTTCCTGTGCTTCTCCGCCACGAGCAGCCCATAGTGTGTGCTTTCGTCGGTGTGCCGCTGCCACACCGGCCCGATCAGATCCATGAACTCGGACAGGGCGACGGTCTGCCAGCCGGCTTCGGCCGGATCGAACGAGGCTGTCACGGCAACGATCTCCGTTTGTGGATCGGCCTTGTCTCATCGCTGAGGTGAGGGCGCCAGAGCCATGCGCAGCCAATTGGACGGCCGAGCGGCATCCAGAAGACTATCACCAGCTCCGCTGGCCTCTTTGCGAACCGGTGTGGACGATGGCCCGGCAGGCTCGTCCCGCTCGTCAGGTGCACCATACTGTGACGATATGCAGGCTGCCGACCTGCGGACCGACTGCCATTTCGGCTCGGCCATGCTGACGGATCGGCTCGAGGGAGGAGGGTGCATGCCCCTCACAGCAGGCCATCGGCTCAAGATGTCCAGCCTCGCCCTCTCGATCATGCTGGGGACCATCGGGCCAACCAACGGTCAGCAGGCGCCTACGTCCAAGGTCGCGATCAGCGCCAGTGACATCGGCGGGACCGTTGTCAGCGAGCACGGCCCCGAGGCAGGCGTCTGGGTTATTGCCGAGACGCGGGACCTGCCGACCCGGTTCGCCAAGATCGTGGTCACCGACGACCAGGGACGCTTCGTTATCCCAGACCTTCCCGCGGCCACATACCGGGTCTGGACCCGCGGCTACGGCCTCGTCGATGCCCCCAAGGTCGACGCGAGGACCGGGGGTCTGCTCGACCTGCGAGCCGTTCCGGCCCCCTCCGCGCGCGAAGCCGCCCAATATTATCCCGGCATGTACTGGTACGCCCTGCTCGGCGTGCCGCCGCAATCCGAGTTCCCGGGAACCGGCGACCTCGGCAATCACATCCCGCCGACCATGAAGTCCCAGGCGGCGTGGGTCGACACCATCAAGAACATGTGCCAGTCCTGCCACGCGCTCGGCAGTCGCGGCATCCGCGAGATTCCGGCTTTCTTCCGCGCTGGGAATGATTCCCAGACCGCCTGGGCGATTCGCACCCAGGCGGGCCAGGCGCAAGCCTACATGGCAGTCGCGCTGGGCAGTCTCGGGGTCGACAAGGCCTACACCGTGTTCGCGGACTGGACCGACCGGATCGCCGCGGGAGAGCTGCCCTTCGCCAAGCCCGAGCGCCCGCAGGGCGTCGAGCGCAACGTCGTCATCACCTCGTGGGACTGGGCCGACCCCAAGCACTACCAGCACGACGCCATCTCGACCGACAAGCGGGATCCGACCGTCAACGCCAACGGCCTGATCTGGGGCTCGCCGGAGGAGAGCACGGACCTCGTGCCGACGCTCGACCCGGTCCGGAACATCGCGGGCGAGGTCAGGCACCCGTACCTCGACCCGAAGATCCCTTCCTCGCTGGATGCCCTGCGCGGCCCCTCCGCCTACTGGGGCGAGGAGCCGATCTGGGACGGTCACACCAGCATCCACAACGTGATGATGGACGAGAAGGGCAAGGTCTGGTTCACGGCCCGCCTGCGGCCGCGGGAGAACCCCGCCTTCTGCAGCACGCATCCCTCGGCAGCCGCGGCGCCGCTCCAGGTCTCCGACCGGCAGCTCTCGATGTACGATCCCGCGACGGGGCGGTGGGACCTGATCGACACCTGCTTCACCACGCACCACCTCTACTTCGGTCACGATCCCGACAACACGCTGTGGACGAGCGCCGGCGGTCCGGCGAGCGGCGTGGTGGGATGGCTGAACACGCGCGTCTACCGCGAGACGCACGATGCCGCGAAGGCGCAGGGGTGGACACCGATCATCGTCGACACCAACGGCAACGGCAGGCGCGACGACTTCGTCGAGGCAGACCAGCCCCTCGACCCGAGCAAGGACAAGCGGGTGATGGCGGCCTTCTACGGCGTCATGCCGAGCCCGGTCGACAACACGGTCTGGGGTCAGTCGATGGATCGCGGCTTCTCCCGGATCGACCAGCCCGGCTACATCATCCGCCTCGACCTCGGCCCGGATCCCGCCCGCACCGCCCTCGCCGAGATCTACCAGCCGCCCGAGGGCAGCTTCGGTCCGCGTGGGCTCGACATCGGCCTGGACGGGGTGGCGTGGACCGCGCTGTCGAGTGGGCACTTGGCGAGCTTCGACCGCTCGAAGTGCAGGGGCCCCCTCGGCGGGCCGCAAGCCGCCGAGGGGCGGCTCTGTCCGGAGGGCTGGCGCCTCTACCGCTTCCCGGGCCCGCAGATCCGGGGATTGGACACCTCGGGCAGCGCCGAGCACGCGTACTACGTCTGGGTCGACCGCTACAACATCCTCGGGCTGGGTGCGAACGTGCCGATCGCCTCGGCTAACGGCGGCGAACGGCTGCTGGCCCTGGTGAACGACAGTTTCGTGAGCCTACGAGTTCCCTACCCGCTCGGTTTCTTCACGAAGAATGTCGACGGGCGCATCGACGATCCGGCGGCGGGCTGGAAGGGGCGCGGGCTCTGGACCACCTCCGGGACGCGCGCGAACTTCCATGGTGAGGGTGGGACCGAGGCCTCGCCGAACGTGTTCAAGTTCCAGCTGCGCCCGGATCCGCTCGCGCATTGAGGGATCGGTGCTTATCACCCGCCGCCTGTGGACGAGATGAGCTCGGAGAGACGACGATGACCACGACCACCCGGCGGGATGCCATGAGGACCGCGGCCGGCGCGGTGCTCGGCACGGCGTCGCTGGCAGCCCCTGCCGCCGCGCAGGTGACCGCCACGCCGAAGGCGCTGTTCGCCCTGCCGCAGGCCAGCGTGCCGATCGCCGGCGCGGCAGAGGTGTTTCCGGTGCGCCGGATCTACTGCATCGGCCGCAACTACGCGGCGCATGCCCGCGAGATGGGATCGGATCCCACCCGCGAGCCGCCCTTCTTCTTCCAGAAGCCGGCCGATGCGATCCAGGTCGTGCCCACCGGCACGGTGGCCGACCATCCCTATCCGTCACTGACCAAGAACTACCACTACGAACTCGAACTCGTCGCCGCGCTGAAGTCGGGCGGGCGCAACATCTCCAAGGATGCCGCGCTCGACCACGTCCACGGCTACGCGGTCGGGCTCGACATGACGCGGCGCGACCTCCAGCGCGGCATGGGCGAGCAGAAGAAGCCGTGGGAGATCGGCAAGAGCTTCGACCACTCGGCGCCGATCGGGCTGATCCATCCGGTGGCCGCGGTCGGGCACCTCACCCGCGGCATGATCCGGCTCGAGGTCAACGGGCAGGTGAAGCAGGATGCCGACCTGTCCCAGATGATCTGGTCGGTGGCCGAGCAGATCGCGAACCTGTCCGAGGCATTCGAACTCAAGGCCGGGGATCTCATCTTCTCCGGGACGCCCGAGAACGTCGGGCCGGTCGTGCGGGGCGACGTCCTGCTGGGCCGGATCGCGGGGCTGCCCGACCTCTCGATCCGCATCGCCGATGGCGGGCCGTGAGCGCTTCACCTGCCCTGCTCTATCTGCTTGATACACATGTCCGAAGCAGCAGCGAGAAAGGGACTGTGCAGGCGCGGAGGTCGACTCCGGGCAAGGACCCGTGCAGATCCGAAAGGCTTGGCCTGACATGCTGAGGCGCCGGCTGTTCGTCGCTGCCGTATGGGTGGCCAGCATT
This sequence comes from Methylobacterium nodulans ORS 2060, assembly GCF_000022085.1. NCBI lineage: Bacteria > Pseudomonadati > Pseudomonadota > Alphaproteobacteria > Hyphomicrobiales > Methylobacteriaceae > Methylobacterium > Methylobacterium nodulans. Next base: position 2,385,658 of record NC_011894.1, on the reverse strand, counting down.
CCCCTCTGGCCGATGCAGGCAGCGCGCGCCCAGGAGCCTGCTCGCCTCGTCCTCGGGACGGCGACGCCCGGAGGCGGCTTCAGGGCGTACGGTGAGGCGCTCGCCGCAGCTGTTCGGGAGGCGAGCCCGACCGTTGAGCTCGAGCTTCGCGCCACAGGCGGTTCGGCCGAGAACCTGGCCCTGCTGCGAGACGGCAAGCTCGACCTCGCTCTCGTGCAGGGCGAGTTCGCCTACAAGGCCTTGGCCGCAGAAGAGGATCGGCCCAAGCTCACGGTGGTCGCCCCCATATACGCCACCCCTGGTCTCTTCGTCGTGCCGGCATCGAGCCCGATCCGATCGGTCGAGGATCTGCGAGGACGGGAGGTTGCCCTGGGCACCCGGAACTCCGGTCTCACCATGATGGCCCGAGCTGTGCTGCGAGGATCCGGCATCGACCCTGATCACGATATTCAGCCGATCCTGCTCGATCGCGCCGGAGACGGCCCGGGCATGGTCCTCGACGGCCGTGCCGCCGCGCTGTGGGGTGGAGGACTCGGCTGGCCGGGGTTCAGGACGCTGGCCGAAACACCGGGCGGGGCACGCTTCTTTGGTCCGGCTCCTCAGGCCATCGACAGGATCCTGGCCCTCAGCCCCTCGCTGCGGCGTATGACGGTGCCGGCCAGCTCCTTTCCCTTGCAGACGGAGGCCATCGAAACGGTCGGTTCCTGGAGCTTCATCATCGCCAAGCCGGGTCTGGACCCCGCAGCGGTGTCACGTCTCGTCCGGGCAATTGACCTCGGCCAGAGCGCCTTGGCGCGGCGGCTCCCGCAAGGACGTGCGAGTGATCCGCGAGACCTCGCGGGCGTGGTTCCAGCCACATGGTTGCATCCCGCAACAGTAGCGTTCCTGCGCGAGGTCGGCGCCTATCCAAAATGAAGTGTGCTGGACAGCCTGATGAGGCAACAAGCTCCCGCGGTCTCCCGGGATTTCCCGCGCTTCGATCGTCCCGAAACCGTCCCCGCGGAAACGGCGGATTGAGCTGAGTGTTGGTGAGCGCGCTGGGATTCGAACCCAGGACCTACAGATTAAAAGTTTGTAGGTCTGAGCGATCCGGTGCTCTCATGCCAACCTGCTCGTTGAGCCGAGTCATGAGCCGTCACCACGCTCATCGAGGCCGCATATGCGCTGCGCACCCCAAGCTTGTTCGATCGTGATATCCGGGGCTTCTTTGGGCATGCTGCAATGCCGAGACGCGGCAGGGAGCATCATGCCTCGGTGCGTCAAGACCGATGGCGCGAAGGGCAGCTAACCTCCTATCTCCATCCGAAAGGCTCCCGGACGACGATGCTAGAGCCTGAGGCCGCGCCGGGCTCGTGGGCCACAGAAGCGTTCCTGGAGGGGGAGATTCATGTCGAATGACTCATGCCCTCCTGCGGTGACATCGGGCGTTGCCCGGCTCGCGAAGGCTCAAGCCACCATTCCGTTCCTTCGTCCCAGCTCGGTTTCGTGTTGCGTCCGTGTTGCGCGGAGCAGCCGACGCTCGCATGTAACCCATTGTAAATTCACAGGTCGTGTTGCAGCTCATCACAACACTTTTCGGCCAGGGATCGGGCACCAAAAAGCCCGCCAAGTCATTGACCAAGCGGACTAAACGGATGGTAGCGGAGGTCCGTTTCGGTCAGGTCCCCCACTCCGATCCCCTTCCGTTCCGCTCGCGCGCATGGGGAACGGCCGCGTGAGCGCAAAAGGCCCGCCGCGGCGTTGTGTCGAGCGGGTCACGTCCAGCGCCTCGCCCGCAGGGCGCGTCCCGCCATGGCCGACTCAGCCACGCTTAACGCCCCCTCCCCCGCCGTTCTTGCATGGAGCCGTGGGCTCGCCTGCCTGTTGCCCGTGCCTGGCATTAAGCCCGAGAACTGGTTGAAACACCATTGAATTGCCCACGGATCGTCAACAGCTTCGGGATGGATCCATTGAATATATCCTATGCGGCAACACGTGCGACAATCACTTCAGTTTGAAACTGCATCAGGAAGGCTGTTGATGCAGATACGACACACCCCTCCCTCTTGATACGTGGTAAGATCAAAACCTAAATGCGAGGGAGGAGAGCGCGATGGCTTCTGGCCCATTTCCGACAAATGATGACATCGCTAACGCAACCCCGATCGCGGCTGCCACAACGGCTCAAAGCACTGCTGGCGCAACAACAGCTTCAGGCGAAGACGTTAGCGCAGAGATACCTCAGGACGTTGGTAGCACGGTTTGGTTTACATATACCGCGCCCACTAGCGGAACGGCGAGCATCAATACGGCCGGATCAGACTACGACACCACACTTCAGGTATTCAGTGTCACGAATCCGGCACAGCCAGTTTCCTATACAAATCTCACCGAACTCGATGCTAGTGATGACATTGGACAGGGACCGCTCCCGCCGGGCGGAACCTCGACCGTTATCTTCAATGCAACAGCCGGCCAAACCTACTATGTCCAGGCCGGCGGCTCTCTGTCGGGAGGCGCAGCCTCAACCGGAAATCTCGTCCTCAACGCCTCCCCTCCATGCTTTGTGAGTGGAACTCACATTCGCACGGCGCGCGGCGAGGTGTCCGTTGAGGACTTGGCAATCGGCGACGTCGTCGTCACTGTTTCTGGGGAGCATCGCCCCATCCGGTGGATTGGTCATCGTGCCTATACCGGTCGTTTCGCCAACGCCAATCCGGACGTCCTGCCGATCTGCTTCAAAGCCGGCTCGCTCGCCGATGGCACACCCGCCCGCGACCTCTGGGTCTCGCCCAAGCACGCCATGTTCCTCGACGGCTGCCTCATCCCCGCCGTGCATCTCGTCAATGGCGTGACCATCACCACGGCCGAGCGGGTCGACAGCGTCGAGTACTGGCACGTCGAACTCGACCGCCACGACGTTCTGCTCGCCGAGGGGGCGCCCTCCGAGAGCTTCGTCGACGATCACAGCCGCGGCATGTTCCACAACGCACACACCTTCGCGCAGCTGTATCCCGACACGCCGCCGCAAGAGGCGATCTACTGTGCGCCCCGCGTCGAGAGCGGCTATGTGCTGGAAGCGGCACGGCGGCGCTTGGCCGAGCGCGCCGGCCTGCCGGTTCCGGCAGCACGCGTCTTCGGCCCGCTGCGCGGCTCGATCGATCGTTGCGACACCGACGCGCAGGGCGGCGTCACGGTGGTCGGCTGGGCGCAGGATCTGGCCCATCCGGACGGCCCGGTCTGCCTGGACGTGGTGATCGACGGCACGGTCGTGGCCCAGGCCTTTGCCGAACGGTACCGCGCCGACCTGGAAGGGATCGGCATCGGCGACGGGCGCCATGCCTTCAGCCTCACGCTGCCGGAGGCGCTGACGCAGCATGGGCCGCATACGATCGAGGTGCGCCGCTCGGCCGACGGCGCCCCGATCGCGGCCGCCTTGCAGGTCGCGGCCCCGGAGAGGCATGCGGCCTGAGGCGGCCCCGGATATCGACGGCCCGCGATGCGGATGCAGCGGGCCGTTGGCCATCTCGACGGGTCGATGCCGAGCCGGAGGCTTGGAGCGGCTTGGGCGGCCATTCGAGACCGGAACCAACGGGGCTTGAACAGGCCCGTTGGGATGACCCCTGCGTCTGCTGCAGCATCGCAGGCTGCAAGTGCGGCACCGTCGTCGTGGGCCCGCCCTCCCCACCTGTTGCAGCAGCCTGAGCGCGGCTATCTCGCGCGGTGAGCAGTTCATCGGCAGCGTCCCGCCATGCCCGACTCGGCCACGCTCAACGCCCTCTCCCCCACCGTCCTCGCATGGAGCCGCGGGCTTGCCAGCCTGTCGCCGGGCCAGCCGCCGTGCCCCGGGTTCAGGCCAGACGAATGGGTCGAGACGCTCGCGAACTGCCGGCGGTTCGTGGACGACTTCGGGCCCGAGGCTGACCGGCTCGGCTGGGACACGATCACCCTGTTCGGGCTCCTTCCGCAGCCGGCATCATTCGGGCCGCCTGGTCAGGCGTGCTGATGCCCAGGCTATACCCGGTGCCCACCGTAACCGAGGAGCACTCAAGCCGCACCATTAGCTAGCTTGGCAATTGCATCCAGTACGCTACCGAGACGTGCCGGCATGGGGCTTCGGGCGGTAGGCTTTCCTGCTGCGCTGCTCGTGACATGGAGATCACGTTTCTATGGAACAAACATGCTTTGAGCGATTGCTCAAGACTGGCCACCTGACGGCTAACGGCTGATTGACTCAGATTGAGTCGGAGGCCAGCTCGTGTGGAGCTTCCTGCAGCGGCGACTATGCGGAAGGCGCGAATCTGATTGAGATCGACGTCTGCTAAATCATCAACAAAAACTTGCTTCATCATCGCACCTGACCTAGTGCGCCTAGGGCACGACTGCATGACCATAACAAGCTAGGGGCAGCGCCTGCATGACTCGAGATTCAACTATCCAAACCGTCGGGTCAACGGCTTTCAAACGTGGACCTGACCATCGTCACGGTTCATGCTCCATTTGGAAGGGCGGCAGGCCTGAATGAGAAGTGCGCCATAAAGCACACAGACCACTACGACAATAACTTGTCCTGGAAGTGGGCCGAGCGCCGCCCTATCGGCAACTTTCTGAAGCAACGACGCGGGTTGCACAGGGACAATGCAGCTAGAATTCCCTGCAGATGCAATCTTGAGTATCCATGCAGATAGTAGTATTAGGAACATCCAAAGGTAATTGCGTCGCAACCTTCTTGTAAGTGCGTCCATATACGTCATCAGAAACACCGGCCTTCGAAGATCTTCGGCAACAAGAAAAGTCCAGTCTGCGCCCTTCTCTTGAGTTGGAGCAAATATCTGCGCAAGATAATGGCGCTCTAGCTGCCGTAGGCGCACTCGGTAGACGTCGAAATACCGGTACCGTCGCGCCTCAACGATCAGAAAAACGAGCAATAGCATCATAGCGAACAACAAAATACCGTGTTGCTCGACCGGCGCCGCCAAGGACACAGAGAGCATTGCGCCGATGAGGGTAATGGCCCAATTCGTAGTTCTGTCAATGCGATCGCGCCAACCTGTCGCTCGAGCGATCTCACCTCGGTAGTAATGCGCGATGACGGTCGTGATTTCACTTGCAGTTTGCGGCAACGGAATAGACGGCGATCCAGAACGGTAGCTTTGCCCAAGGTCTGTATTTGCAGCAAGGCTCATGGCAGCCTCCGACACATTCTTAGCCAAGCTAAACCAAAGCGACCTTTTGGCGTGACGGTGGTGTCTATCGAAGTAGATCCGATAGCGCGACGTTGTCTGCGCTGGCGATCCGCTTTAGCTCAGCTAAAGTGTTGAATAGGGGCCCTTCCCCTCGAAAGTGCGGCGGGAACGATGAGGCGCGCCTGACAGCACGGGGCACGGCTGCGAAATGACTCCAGTTCTCGGAGCATAGCGCCACGGTCGGCCAGAATGTGACGGCACCATTCAACGATCCGCTCGCCCTCCGAGGTAGAACCTTCGAACCGCTCATGACGCTGTACGATCGGGGTTCCGAGTTCCATCTCGAGCGCCTTGAGCACGCTTGAGAGCGCCGGCTGGGTCACATTGCAGGCTGCCGCGGCCCTTCCAAAGGGCCGCTCCCGAGACCGCGTCACCATTATTCCATATGGCGCAGAAGCATCGGCGTTTCCTATAACTACGCTCTCCAGCGTAACGTTCCCTTGCACCAAGTTAGCAGCGGCCCGTCAACTCTGACAAGCCGAACCTGCTGCTCGTCGCGTCCAACATGCTTGGCGGCAGGAGAGGCCCGTTTTCAGTGCCAAAACGCTCGCTGTATTACCCACGGCGGGCATTGTCGCGGGAACCGAGATGCGGCTGCAGGAACACCAGAACCCGCCTCATCACAGGCCGAAGCAGTCGCCTTCTGCTGGCTACCGGATATGTGCTGCTGATTGGATGGGCGCGGCAGCTCCCGGTCGAGGATGGGCTACGGATTGATAGCCCGGCGCCGAAATTGCGATTCTGACTCGCACCCCTTAGTCCGCGCCCTAAAGCACGATAAGTTCGGCCTCGGTGGCGGCCAGCACCTCCTCGACGGTCACGCCCTCCGCTGCCTCGATGAGGGTGGCGCGCCCGTCTGGGAAGGCGATCACTGCCAGTTCCGTGACAACCAGATCTACCGAGCGTGCCGAGGTCAGGGGAAGAGAGCACTCGCGGACGATCTTTGGCCGGCCTTTCGCGGTGTGCTGCATGGCGACAATGACACGCTTCGCCCCGGTCACGAGATCCATCGCGCCGCCCATGCCCGGAATCATCTTGCCAGGCACCATCCAGTTCGCGAGCCGCCCGTGCTGATCGACCTGCAGGCCGCCGAGCACCGTAAGATCGAGGTGACCGCCACGGATGAGCGCGAACGACATCGCGCTGTCGAAGGCGGATGCCCCGGGCAGCGCCGTCACCGGCTTTCCGCCGGCATCCGTGAGCCAGCGCAAAGTCATGCCTTGTTCCGGCACCGGGCCCGTGCCGATCAACCCGTTCTCCGACTGGAAGAACACGTGCATGCCCGCCGGAACATAGTTGGCAACCAAGGTTGGGATGCCGATGCCGAGGTTCACCAGCATGCCGTCGCGAAGTTCGCGAGCGATGCGCTGCGCGATCCGGATTTGCGGGTCCATGGGGTCAGCACCTGGCAATGACGTAGTCGACGAGAGGAGCGGGTGTGACGACGTGGTCGGGTGCGATCACCCCGACCGGAACGACGTGCTCCGCACAGACGATGACCGTGCGTGCGGCCATCGCGATCAACGGGTTGAAGTTTCTCCCAGTCAATGCATATGTGAGATTGCCGAGGTAGTCGCAAAGGAAGGCCTGGATGAGGGCAAAATCAGCCTGGAGTGCGGTCTCAAGCAAGTATTCTTGGCCCTCGATTTCGATCTTTCTCTTTCCTTCCTCAACGACGGTGCCGACCCCCGTGGGGGTGAGAACGCCGCCGAGGCCACAGCCGCCGGCGCGGATGCGCTCCACCAGCGTCCCTTGGGGCACCAGTTCCACCTGCAGGCTGCCCTCGATCATCTGCTTCTGAGTCTCGGGATTGAGGCCGATATGGCTCGCGATCACCCGGCTGAGCGCCTTAGCCGTCACCAACTTGCCGATACCGACGCCGGGCGAGGCGGTATCGTTGGCGATCACGGTCAATTCTCGCCGCCCCTGCCTCACGAGTTCGTCCACGAGCGGCTCGGGGGTCCCAACACCCATGAAGCCGCCCACCATCAGCGTTGCCCCGTCCGGAATCGAAGCGACCGCTTCGCTGAGCACGATCGTCCGCATGTCACCCATCGGTCCTTCTATGTGAGCGCGCTTCTATGTGAGCGCGCTTGACCTTTGCGGATCCAGGCGGTGCACCGTCCGCGCCTCGAACCTGTTCGTCGGATGTGGCCGACGAGCCTAGGCGCATGCCTGCCGGAACGCCGGTCAGTAGGGGCGGCAGACGCCGGCATACGAGTCGTAATAGGCATAAGGCCCGCAGCCACCGTAGGCCGCGCCAGCTGCAGCCGCGCCAACCGTAGCCGCGCCAACCGCAGCCGCGCCCAGTCCGTAGCCATAGGGACGGTACCCATAGCCGTACCCGTACCGGCCATAGCCATACCGGCCATAGCGGCCATAGCCGTACCCGTAGCGGCCGTACCTGCCGTATCCACCACGGTAGCCGCCCACTCGGACGCCATGGAACCCGCCAGCGCGGAGCCCACCGCCACGCAAGCCGGCCCCATGGAAGCCGCCGCCGCGGAAGCCGCCACCGCCGCGGAAGCCGCGTGCTTCTGCCACCACGCTGGTTGAGATCAGTGCGGCTATGGCTGCCGCTGCAAGAATCAGGCGCTTCATGGGCCAGTCTCCTGGCTAGAGGGAATCCTGTTCAGATGGACCGTGCTCAGCATAGCCGTTTCGGCCGGAGCCGAGGCTTTCGCGGCCGAGGACGCAACACAGCATTTTTCTGATGGTAGTTTGTGTCACTGGTGTCGCTTGATCCAAGAGGACACCTGAGGGCGCGCTCCTGCTGGAGCAGAACGACGAATGAGCGGTGCAGCGCTGCCGGTACTTCACCCTGGAAAGCATCGCCCCGATCAACGATGATCCTCTCGTCAGCCTGCCCACCCTGGCAGCCTGACCATTCCGGCCCGAGCCGTCATCGTGGTGGCTCCACTTCAGATACACCACGCCTTGGGGCACGATCATGCATCCAGAGTTACGCCGTTCACCTCGTGGAACAGTCGGCGCCCGCAAGCCCTATCGCAACGCAGCGCCTGCCTAGCCACCGACGGGAATGGCCGATTGTTTCTGACGGACAGGGCGAACGATCTACAAGTCGTTTGCGGCATCAGCTGCCATAAGCAGCCGTGCATGCCTAAGGCCATCGCTATCCCACTTTCGCAGCAATCCTCAACTCACTTGGTGCGATGTTTATCCTGCGGCGACGATCCTAACCAAGAGCTGACCTCTCCAGAAGTTCCTTGTAGCGCTCAATGGCCGTTCGAGCATTGAACAGCAAGCGGTCCGGGCCGAGTTCCTTATCCAGCCCAGCGCGCCTCACCATTTCGAGGACGCCAGGATTCAGACCTGCCAGCCAAAAGGCCACACTGGCCCGCCGCGAGCCCTCCTGAAGCATCTGCAGGGCTGAATACTCGATATCTGGAACGCGGCTGAGATCGAGGACAACCACGCGAGGCTTGTGCTCGGCAATTAGTGTCCTGATCTGGTCGGCCACGTTCTGAGCATTGGCGAAATACAGACGTCCCTCGGGGCGTATGATCAGAAGGTCGTCGAACGTCTCATCGTCCGGGTGCTCGGGCGAGAGAGGGCGCAGGACGTCTGCCCCGCGCTTGCGGCCAATGACGGAGACCGTGGGGTGAGCGGTCTGAAGGGCAAGCCCGATCAGCGAGACGACGATGGCAACGACGATGCCCTGGAGCGTGCCGAAGACGAGCACCCCGATAGCCGCTACGATCGCCCACCGGAACTCCATCTGCCGCACCTTGAGGATGGCTCGAAACTCTACCGGCTGGATGAGGCTGACGGAGTATACGATGACGACTGCCGCCAGGGTCGCATGCGGCAGGAGGCCCAGGATCGGCGCCAGGACCAGCATCGTGGCGAGGGCGGCCGCCGCCGTGACGAGCGAGGCCGTCTGGGTGCGGCCTCCGGCGGCCCGGACAACGCCGGTCTGCGACGTCCCGCCGCCGGCCGGCATGGCGCTGAGGAAGGCTCCCCCCAGATTGGCCGCTCCCGTGGCGACGAGTTCGCGATTGGCATCGATGGGCGGATCGCCTGAGGCCACGAAGGCTCGTGCTGCGGCGATGCTCTCCGTGAAGCTCATGAGCGCGATGCCCATGGCACCCGGCAGGAGCGCCTGGACGAGCGCGGGATCGGGCAGGGTCAGGGAGGGAAGGCCCTGCGGGATGATTCCAACGATCGAGACCCCCCGGGCATTCAGGTCGAAGAGCCACGAGGCCGCGATCGCGCCCGCGACCGTGACAAGCGGTGCCGGCGAGTGGGGCTTGAGGCGCTCCATGCCAACGAGCACGGCCAGCGTGCCCCCCGCGACGGCCAGGGTCGGCAGGGAGGTTTCGGAGACGTGTCGGACGAGACTCACCACATCGGCGAAGAACGACTGCTTGGCGATGTGGAGCCCGAGAAGCTTGGGAGCCTGGTCCAGCAGGATCACGAGACCGATCCCGGCCTTGAACCCCGTCAGGACCGGCACCGAGATGAAATTGGCGACAAAACCGAGCTTCAAAAGCCGCGCTGCGAGGAGCAGCGCACCGACGAGAGCCGTCAGCGTTGTCGCCGCGACGAGGAGCTTCGCGGGATCGCCATCCGGCACCATGCTGCCGAGTTCAGCGCCCGTCAGGATCGCCAGTGTCGTCGTCGAACTCACGCTTAGGACGCGGGACGAGCCCAGCAGGCCATAGATGATTGCGGGAACAAAGGCCGTGTAAAGGCCGACCGCCACCGGCAGTCCGGCCACAGTGGCATAGGCCATTGCCTTGGGCAGGACGACTGCCGCGGCCGTGAACCCTGCCACGACATCGAAGCGAAGCTCTGCCGGCGCACCTTTCCGAGAGGCCTGCGTCGTCGATCCGAGACCTGCCATTTGGACTCCTCCGCATTGGGAGCGAGTTCTCCCTATGGCGGCGTTCCGCGCCGATCAGGATACCTGATTGGCGACGGTCCTGTCCTTCCGCCCACCGGCTTGAGTTCGGGGCGGACGAGGTCTACCAGATCGGCTTACGTCATCGAGAACCCGTCATAGCCTCAGGGGCATGAGAACTGTCGCCGACGGTTGTAGCAAGGTTGTGCAGCAGAGCTGCTCCCAACACGATTTTCACGCCTTCTACGCGGGACACCGACATCCGAATTTGCCCGTCCCCTCCGGACTGAGACAGTACCAAGGGATAGCTGAAAGCTGAGCGGAACAGTTCGCCACGTGCCCTTCGACGACCTTAATGCGTGAGTTCGTCCATGTGGATCAGGGTGCGCCGCAGGATTTCGAAGATGACCGCGGTAGACCACCCGAAAAGCAGGATGCCATTCATGGCAGCGACAGGACCGAGGAGGCGCCACCGCTCAACCGGCGTGATGTCGCCGTAGCCAAGCGTAGTGTAATTTACGAAGGCGAAGTACATAAGATCGGATTCGGCCGAGGCTACTCCAACTACTTTGTAGATAAGTGCCCAGATCACCACCTCGAATATGTGTGCTGCCATCAAGACGCACACAGCGGGTGCCATGACCCGAGACAGCGCCAGGGCGCTGTACTTGGTCAAATTGGTATGCGCACGGGCCAATTTTATTAAAGCGGTCATCATAACAGAGTGAGCGATTATGTTGCAGATGCTTCCGATTGCGCCGACCGTCAGTTGAACCAACATTTTCGGACTCCTCCGAGCGATCATGCTTGAGCACTCATACCAATGACCTTGGTGCCTGGCTTATGGCGCTTCCGTGTGAGGCGCTACGGCAGTTGCCTGGTGCGGGGAGAACCCATGCCATGCCAGCAGAGTGCGGCTCAGGGGCTTGTCACGTTAGCAGGAGTGATAGCGTGCCCACGCTAATTGAGCGGTGTCGCCGGCCGGGATGGGTGTGCCCTCATGCGCCAGCTACCGCTTGCGATCCGACATCATCCAGCGCGCCGCGTGAATGCGCCTGCGTTTCACCCTCAGCGACCGCTACGTTGAGGAACTTCTCCGAGCGCTGCATCACTGTCGCCAATAAGAGTATCCGGCCCTGGGTGGTCACCTTCGTGCCTGCGATCGCACACCGGCTGCGCGCATCTCTCCCGAGACCGCGTGGGTGATGGCACCTGAATGAGGCGTCGTGCAGATCACCGACCGCCAGCCCAAACGCAACGGGCGGGCGGCCCTGAAGCTGATTCGCAAGCTGCTGAAGGAGGACGGCATGACGCCGGGCACGTGGATCACTGACAAGTGACCAGACCATGGCGCTGCGCTTCGTGAAATGAACCTGAGCAAGACACCTCACCTGCAGCACAAGCGAGCGAACAACTGAGCCGAGAATTTGCATGTGCCGGTGCGATGACGAGAGGGAAAGAGGCAGTGCTTCAGGCCGCCCAGCTCAGCCCTGCGGTTTTTGTCGATGCATGCGATCACTGACTAAACTTTCACGGCTCCCCGTCACGTGGTCTCCGCTCGGATGAAGCGGATTTTCAGAGCCGAGGCGTTGAGACATGGTGCTAAGCTGCAGGCGTCACCGCCTGAACCTAAGCAGAATGGGTCTTTTTGCAGCCGTTTCCGACAACGTGACAAGGCCCACCGTAAAAGCCCCGTGCAGGCGCAGACAGGTGGCCATCGCCGCAGCCGTTGAATTGGTGCGGATCTCTGAGTCCCGCACCTTCGGTGAACGGATCAGGACGACGGCGCGGCGGCATTGATCATGACGACGTACCCGCGGACATATGCAGCGTGACATGCACCACCTGCGCTTCTCGCCTCTTGACCAAGCACAACCCGCACCTCTCGAATAGCTTCAGCATGGCGGCATTGTCCGGAAGAACTTCCGCCGTCAGTTCCCTGAGTCCCGCCGCTCGTGCGATGCCGACAAGGTGCCGCATAAGCGCTGCGCCAATTCCCTGGCCTTGGTATTGGTCAACCACCGCAAACGCCACTTCGGCCTGCCCCGGTCGCGTGACGACGTAGCGACCGCCGCCGACGATCACGCGCCCCTCGCCCTCGTTCGCGACCGCGACGAGGGCTACGTGGTCGACAAAATCAACGTTGAGGAAGAAATCGATCTCCTTGTCAGTGAAATGGCGCTTCGCACCGAAGAAGCGGCGGTAGAGGGAGCGCTCACTGGTGTGGTCGACGGCGGCCAGCATACCCTCCCGGTCTTCCGGGTGGAGTGCACGGATCTCCACTGGCTGTCCGTCGCGCAGGCGCTCGACCGCTGAGTAATGCGACAGGTCATTCATCGCAGCTGCACTCCCCAGGACTATCGCCGGCCATCATTTGCCCGAGCAGCGCTGATAGGTGGTTCCCGTCGGGTCCTGATCATTGTAGTAGCGCCTCAGAACTCCATTCGGCGCGATTGCCATGAGAACCGTTACCTCATTGGCCGCCACGGTGTTCGCACAGTCGAGGGCGAGGATCTGACGGTCCCCGGTCGGTCGAACCGATTTGATACGGCACGATGCCATCGGAGTCCTCAGGCGATTGCCAGAGACAATGAAGGCAGGAGCGAAAATGTCGAGCGGCTTCTTGAACGAAGTTCCTTTCCCTCCGGATGAATAAACCTCCGCACAGTCGCGCCCCTCCAGCACCCAGGCTCCTTGGTAGCCCGAAAGACCAGCCTCCGCCGCCAGTGTGGCCGACATCCCGACCCACGCTGCAAGGCCCAGCCCGAGCCCACGGACACCCACGAAACTTGCAATCCTCATTGCTACCTTCTCCAAGGACAAGATCTGCGTCATTGCCTGTCCTAAGGCAGGCCCCGGCGGCTGATCTCTAACCCGGACGCTGAGACCCGAGTGGTGGGCGGGAATGACAGCGTCCGATCAGGAACCCCGGCCGACGCGAGCTACGTGATCTTCATTGCAGCCGGCACTCCTTCCGCCACGCACTCGGGGTCGTGCCGGTCCACCTCCGAAACGCATGCGTGAACGCGGCGGGCTCCGAGAACTCCAGGGCGGCTGATATCTGCGCCAAGCTCATGTCGGTGTCGCCCAACAACTGCTTGGCGATGCCGAGCCGCGTTTCGTTGGCGATCAGTTTGAAGGTCGTACCCTTGGCCTTCAGGCGGCGGCTCAGCGTGCGCCGACAGATCGCCATCGTCTGCGCGAACTGTTTCCCATTGATCTGCTTCCGGATCGCGGTGGTGCGCAAGCGCCGCCGGATCTCATCGGTCACGTCGGTCGGAATGACGGCCTCAAGCTGCTGGATGTGCCGCTCCAGGGTCTTCCGGGCAACGGGGTTCGCGCCTTTGATGGACCGCCTCAGGAGCCGTGTCGGGAACACCAGAGCGGCGATCTCCTGCCCGAACCGGACGGGCGCTCGGAAGAAGCTGGAGTAGGGTGTCGTGTCCGGCGGCTCCAGGCGCGGCAGCAGGACTTCGTCGGGTGACCAGTTCGCGCCGCACAGCGCCCGCAGGACGATGGTCAAAGCCGCGAGGGCTCGCTCGCAATGGAGCGCAATTCCCTCCGCCTCGGGCTCGTAGGGGGCATAGCTCACAATCGCCACGGTGCCGTCGGTCGACAACTCGACCACTGCGCCGCGGTTCAGGAGATCGTGGTGCATCTCCAAGGCCCGCAGGGCGTCGCCGACTGTCTCCGAGTGTCGCATCAGCGACCCGAGGAGGCCGAGCGAGGCGAGAGTCGTCCGCTGGCCGACGAGGAGTCCGAAGTGAGCGCACTGGGAGTGGTTGGCAGCCAGAGCCGTCAGCCGACCCAGGGACGCGAAGGAGATGGCGTCGGTGACACTGAAGATCTGCGTGCTGACGCCAGCCTGTTCAAAGATGCTCTCTGGATCAACGTCTAATTCGATCAAGATCTCGCAGATCGCTTGAACCGCATGGATGTGGACGAAATCGATGGGGACCGAGCGCTCGGTTTTGCAAGAAATTTCCTGACACGCTGCCGAGTACAGCGGAAGGTCTTGTCCTGACAAATCATCGGAGGGCACGGATCTGCCTCCAGTGCTGCTGGATCAATGGCACGGCTTAGATCATGAATTCGCCGTATTTGCAATCGCGGTCATTGACGGCATATGGCACAATGTTTGCTGTATAATATCAAATGTTGTTGATAAAAATATACCCATATGAAGTATGTCAGACGATAGAATTGGAGTGAATTCTTGACCTCTGATCGGCCCGACCGAACCGACCGCGGCCACCACGAGGACCGCCCGTCAGCACCGCGCCGTGGCATCGCCAGGGATGCGAACGGGCCTGTCAGAACGCGGTGACGTCCCCGGGCCGTTAGGCATGCGTGCCCAGCTGAACCCTGCGAATCAGGGTCTCTGCCTTTGTGGCCACCTCGCGCTCGGTCGGCGCGCAGGATGCTGCCCATCTCGCAGGTCGTGTTCCAGATTTCGAAGGTGGGCGACTCAGCCGTGGTGTTTGCTATGCCGCGATTCCACTGAAGCGAAAGCGTGTCCGTATGCGTCCATACAGGCGACAAGCGTGCGACGCTGCGTTAGATCTGGAATGCTCGCCTCCCCTCGGCGGCATGATCTCGCTCCAGGGGATAGTCTAACCGTTACCGGCGCCTGTAGGGGCCACCGTAGCGCCGAACTACACTTTTTAGTCTGCGAAGTCCGCTTTCGGGCGCACACCCGCCGTTGAATTCGTGTCAGCTGAACGTCGGCTTGTGTGAAGGGTTTCGGATGCCGAGCCAAGCGCGACGGATCTGACGCGGCAGAGGGCCGGCATTCGCAGAGGGGCAAGGCTGTGTGAAAACGGCTGCTACCCGGGAGCTTGTAGAACGATCTCCTCCACATAGAACGATGACGAAAGGCAAGATCACATACACTTCTACACGCCCGCCATATTGCGGAAGATTTTACTATGCTATCCAGGCGAAGCGCCGTTTTCACACGACCTCGGTCGCGATCGGACCACATGACACGTTCCACGCAATAGAAAAGCCCGCCTCAGCGGGCCGGGCAGGCTCAGAGCATCGGGGGATCAGGCGGGCGCCAGAGGCCTAGGCTTGATTACGGTCAAGCCCCCCCTGGGCTGCCGGCCGTGCGCCTCAGATAGCGGCGCCTCAACTCGGCGACCGCCTGCTGCAGCCATGCTGCATTCAACACGACCGGAGTGCCCATCTCGGCGGCCGTGCGATCGACCTCGTCCAGAGCAACCCGGATGAGATCGCAGCTCAACCGCCGATGCTGCTGCTCGGCCCGAGCCAGCCGCAGGCGAGCCCCCCATGAAGGCTCGACCTGTGGCTCATCAAGCTGCGGCCGGAACCAGTGGAACGGGTTCACTTGCCCACCTCCCGCGCCGGGAGACGCAGCGGGCCCATGAGGCAACCCAATCCCAGAACGGACGCATGGCGGGCTTCTTCAGGCGGTAGCGGCCGGCATTCGACTGCTCGGCGATGAACCAGCGGGACAGCATCTCCGGCGGGCGCATCACGCCGAGGAATTCGCTGTGCTGGCCGAGCTCGGTGTGGTCGTTCGGAGCCGGCGTCGCCGTACAGCAGAGCCGATAGGGCGTGGCTGCGAACGCCTCCACCAGCTTGCGCTTGGTGGCGCCCGTAAAGCTCTTGAGGATGCTGCTCTCGTCAAGGATCACGCCGGCATAGTCGGCCGGGTCGAAGCGCTCCAGGCGCTCATAATTCGTGACGGCGATGCAGGCCCGCTCCGGAACCGTGCCGAAGCGCGAGAGTCGCGCGTCGACGCCGATGCGGTGCGCCTCCGCGACGTGCTGGGCGGCAAGCCGGGCGCAGCGGCAATCTAGATCCGGGCCGACAACGAGACCGGCGAGTTGGAGAGCGTCGTGATCCTCGGGCGCTTCGGCGAGGTGCCGGAGGACTTCGCGGACCTGGTCGCGGGCGGGTAGCCGATGCGCCGCGGCCGCGACCGAGGCGACGAGAGCGGTCCGCCCTCCACCACGGCCGAGTTGCGCGCCGAGGGCATCACCACGGTCGAGGTCTACTGCCGGCGCACCGGCTGCCGGCACCGCGCTGTCATCGCGACGGATCGATTCCCGGATGATCTGCCCTCGGATCGCTTCGCCTTCCGCCTGCGCTGCTCCCGCTGCGGAGCGCGCCGGCCGGAGGTCCGCCGGGACATGCTGGCGCATTATGCACGGATCCACGCCAAGACCGGCTGGCGCCCGACCGAATCTGGCCCGCTGCCAGCCCACTACAAGGTGGTCGGGCGGGACGTGCCGTGGCCGGATGAGGAGCCCTGAAACGAGAAAAGCCCAGCTGCGGAAGGGCAGCCGGGCTCAGAACGACCTCGGATCAGATGCAGGAGGGCACAACGTCCCCGGCAACGAAACAGCCCGCTGCGGCCGGGCCGGACGGCCTTGCTGGCTCTCTGGTGCGGGGCGCGTCAGGCTCGAAACTCAACCAGCTTGGCTATGGAAGGGCGGCGATGGGTGGAGGCTGTGTGAAAACGGCATCTCGCCTGGATAGCGCAGTAGGATTTTCCCCGAGATGGCCAGAGCGTAGATGGTCATATGCTCTTGGCCCATGCTATCGCTCCGTGGATAGAAAATTCTTCTACAGGCGCGCGGGCGTCGGTCGTTTTCACACATGGGGTAATCGCGGGAGCGTTCCCCCTCGGGCCGGAGTGACGCGGCCTACAATGGAAGCGGTGGTTGTTCCCCGGCAGGATGAAGTTGCGGGCTCACGACTGGACGCCGGGCCCATGCATCGAGCGGAGAACAACCATGGGTGAGTATATCGGTCTCGACGTGTCCCTGAAAGAGACGGCGCTCAGCGTGCGGCGGGACGGCAAGCGTGTTTGGCGCGGCAGGTGCGCTTCCGATCCTGCCGTCATTGCCAGGGTGCTGCGCAAGCATGCGCCCGAAGCCCAACGGATCGTATTTGAGACGGGTCCTTTGTCAGTTTGGTTCTACCACGCGCTGCGCGCCGAAGGCTTGCCAGCGATCTGCATCGACGCGCGCCATGCCAAGGCCGCGCTCGACATGGCCGCCAACAAAACCGACGCCAACGATGCCGACGGGCTGGCCCATCTGGCCGAGGTCGGCTTCTTCCGCGAAGTGCGGGTGAAGGGATACGACAGCCTGCTCGTGCGAACGCTTGTCGCCGCGCGCAGCAAGCTCGTGCAGGTGACGACCGAGCTATCCAATCAGATCCGCGGCCTGATGAAGACGTTCGGCTTGATCGTGCCGGGCGCAAAGGGCGGATCGTTCGAGGCGGAGGTTCGACGTCTCCTGTCGGGCGATCACGGTCTGGCTCGCGTCATCCTTCCGCTGCTTGAGGCCTGGAACGCGGTTCGCCGTCGAGCAGCGGAGCTCGGACGCCAGCTTCTGGCCGGTGCACGGCAGAGCCAAGCCTGCCAGCGGCTGATGGCGATTCCCGGGATCGGGGCGATCACCGCGACCGCCTTCGTGACCGCGATCGAGGATCCCGCCAACTTCCGATCGTCCCGCTCCGTCGCCGCCTGGTTCGGGTTGACGACGCGGCGCTATCAGTCGGGCGAGGTCGACTATGACGGGCATATCTCCCGGAGAGGAGACGCCCATATGCGAGGGCTTCTCTACGAGGCGGCGACCGTTCTCCTGACGCGTAGCCAGGTGGACAGCGACCTGCGAGCCTGGGGACTGAAGCTGCGCGAGCGGCTCGGCTTCAAGCGCGCCGCCGTGGCGGTCGCGCGCAAGCTGGCCGTCGTCATGCACGCCATGCTGAAGTCCGGCCACTCCTACCGTGCGAAGGCTGCCATGGCCTGATCCCAGAACACCCCAGCTTGTCGCGTCCCGAAGGCGCGTCGAGGCGTCCCTGCCGGGACGTGGGCGAACCATTCCGCCTAGGCTGTTGCACCGTGAGATCCAGACCGGTCCATCGAGTGCGCTTCACACATCGGAAGGTTCATCCTGCGAAGCCCCATCATGCGGCGGCTCATGCCGACCGCGAAGACGACCGTGCTCCCGGCAAACGACGGCCCGACAATCCAAAAAGGACTTGCTTTATGCGAGGCGATTAGACGACAGCCTCGGTGGACAGCAGCTCTCTACGCCTTTCGCCTGCAATGACCGGGGCTGACCCTTTCCAGACTTTCGCGTCGCGCGTGGCAAATGTCCGGTTCTAGGTACATTTCAGACCCGAACCGGCCCCACCTTCAGATCCATCAAGATGCCAGTCCGACGTTCGCGCCCAAACAACATGAATTGAATTCAGGAGGCGATTCGAATATCGACCGCCTCACTGCGTAATTTATATAAAATTCCTATCAGGTAATCGGCGCTTAGAAATTAATATGTAACGTTAAGCCGCAATCGGCTGCTTAGTGCAATTTTGTATGAACCCAGTTGATGATCGCATCGGCAACCTCACCATTGTTGGCCTCCAGCATCATCATATGACCGTTGCCCCGGATGCCGTGCTCCGCCAGAGCGAGCCGATCCGGCCGCGCCCCTGCCTGCTCCAGGAAGGCGCCCGTACAATCGTCCATCGTTGCCCGGAACGACGCTTCACCGGTGACAATGACGGCAGGGACTTTCGCCAAGTTCGGCAATCGGCGAGCTGGTTCGGCCTGGAGCCAGCAGCGAATCTGACCTGGCCGCAACGGCTTCTCAGCCTGCGCGATCGTCAGATCGGAGGGTGAGGTGACCGGCGGATCGAAATGCAGCGGCACACGGGTGATGCCGTAGGGCCGCGCCCGAGCATCTCCGATCTTCTCATACCAGTCCTCCCCGCCCTTGAAGCGGATGTCGAAGAACGTCGGTCCGTTCGGCTCGACGGCGACGTGCGCCTTCACGAGATCCGGCCGCTGATCCGATACGGCCCAGCCAAAGACGCCTGCCTGTGAGTGGGTCAGCAGGACCGACGGTCCGATTTTCTCCAGGAGGGCAATGAGCGCCGGGTCGACGAGCTCCTCACTCTTCAGCGCGCTCGCGATGAAGGGCACTTGGGAGAGATAGAACTGGTCGAACGCGGCATTGCCCTTCACGCCCGAACCGCCAGGCCACTGCGTGTGCAGCTTGGCCTGCGGAAAAAGATTGAAGTTCTCCTGGCCGGTGAAAATGCTCTCAAGGTCACCGGTGGTGAGCCGTGCGTATGGTCCATAGACTTCGGGGTTGTCACCGGACCGGCCGCGCCCAACCTGGTCGACGACATAGACGGCGAAGCCGCGCTCGACGAAGCGATCAACCCAACCCGGCCGTCCGTCAGGCGTGCCCAGGAAGTTGATCCCGGTCTGAGCGGTGCCATGCACCATCACCACGGGATAGGGCTGAGTCACCTGAGATGGTGCATGATACTGAACGAACATGTGGCCGACGGCGATCTCCTTCCCCTGGATCGTCTCGTAGTGACCACCCACGAAGAAGTATCCCTCCCGCTGGGCTGGCTTGAATGCGGCGGGCGGGTTGCTGTCCCGATCAGCCGCCTCAGCGGGGAAAAGGCACGCCAGCGCGAGCGCGCAGGCTGTGACAGCCCGAATCATGATTTCCTCCCATTGGCGTCTGATGCGCCTGCTGAAACCTAGCATCGGTGGCAAAGACGAGCGCGTGCGTCCAGCATGGGGTGGAGAGCGATCCACCGGACCGGAGTCAAGCTTCGCGCGTTTTCGTTGTGGCGGCGCGGCGAGCCGCCCAAACTGGCGGTGCGCGCTGGCCGGCTCAGCGAGCCGATGCACTGCGCCCGCTCAGGATCGTCCGTCGTCTCACCGTGAGGCCCTCAGGACAGACGACCAGCGCGGAGCTGCGACGAACGGCTTCACGAGGATCATCCCTATACGAACCCTTCGACCCTGTGCGGGACGTAAGGCGCCTCCAATGCGGCGATCTCCTCCGCCGACAGATTCAGCGAGAGGGCAGCGACGGCGTCCGTGAGATGGTTCGGCTTTGAGATGCCGACGATCGGTGCGGTCACACCGGCCTTCTGTGCAACCCACGCCAGGGCAACCTGTGCCTTCGGCACGCCGCGCTTCGCCGCGATGGCTGCAACCTCTTCGACGATCCGACGGTCCGCGTCCTCCGCCTGCCGATAGAGGGTGCCGCCGAACACGTCCGTCCTCTGGCGCTCGCTGGTCTCATCCCAGGCGCGCGTCAGACGCCCGCGCGCGAGGGGGCTCCAGGGAATTACCGCGATGCCCTGATCGGCGCAGAATGGCAGCATCTCGCGCTCCTCCTCGCGGTAGAGCAGGTTCAGGTGGTTCTGCATGCTGACGAACTCGGTCCAGCCATGCAGCCGCGCCGTGTAATTGGCCTTGGCGAACTGCCACGCAAACATTGAGGATGCGCCGATGTAGCGGGCCTTGCCGGCCTTCACGACGTCGTGGAGCGCCTCCATCGTCTCCTCGATGGGCGTGCCGTGATCCCAGCGGTGGATCTGGTAGAGGTCCACGTAGTCCGTGCCGAGCCGTTTCAGGCTGGCGTCAATCTCCATCATGATCGCCTTGCGCGACAGCCCGCTGCCGTTTGGACCGGGCCGCATGCGGTTGAAGACCTTGGTGGCAAGCACGATCTCGTCGCGCTGGGCGAAGTCGCGGATCGCCCGGCCGAGGATCTCCTCGGACGTGCCCGCCGAGTAGACGTTTGCCGTGTCGAGGAAGTTGATACCGGCTTCGAACCCTTGGCGGATCAGCGGCCGGCTTCGCTCCTCATTGAGCGTCCAGCTGTGGGTCCCACGTCCGGGATCGCCGAAGCTCATGCAGCCGAGGCAGAGGCGCGACACCTTCAGGCCGGTCGAGCCGAACTTCACGTAGTCCATCGGCAGGTTTCCTCGAGAGATTGGGCTGCGGCGCCGCCCGGATGGAGGTCGGATCGCGGGAGTGTGGCGCGCATGCCGATAGTAGGTCTCGTGCCGGGGGCTGGGAAGTCTTCCCCACCCTCGTGAATCGCCACGGCACATTGCCGAATGACCATTGCGGGACCGCGCGGCCGAAGCGCTAACCTGTGCCCGAGGGCCCCGATGCGGCCCTGGAGAGCCGGCGGCAAGCCGGCCCAGTCAGGGAGGGTTCGATGAGGCGCATGACGCCCATCTTGTGCGCGACGGTGTCCGCCGTCCTCTTCGGCGTACCCGCGCAGGCGCAGGTGCTCAAGGAATTCGGGAGCTTCCACGTCGGAGGGCGTCAGGTCAGCCTGAGCGGCTACCCGGTCACCGAGAGCGTCTTCACCCAGGGAGCCGCGCCCACGCGGGTCGATCCGAACGGCGACTTCGAGGTGGAGCAGATGTACGTCCAGTACCTGATCCCCGAGCCGCAGCGCGCCATGTATCCGTTGCTGATGTGGCACGGGGGCGGCCTCACGGGCGTCACGTGGGACACCAAGCCCGACGGCCAGCCCGGCTTCATGCAGTACTTCTTCCGGGCCGGCCATCCGATCTACGTGTCCGACGCGGTCGAGCGGGGCCGTGCCTCGTGGGCGCGCTACCCCGAGATCTATAAGACGGCACCGTTCTTCCGCACCAAAAAGGAGGCGTGGGAGCAGTTCCGGATCGGCCCGATCTATGCGACCGACCCATCCGAGCGCGCCGCCATGCCGGGAGGGAAATTTCCGGTCCAGGCGTTCGACCGGTTCGCTAAGCAATTCGTCCCGCGCTGGACGAGCAACGACGGGATCACGCAGCGCGCCTACGACGCGCTGATCCAGAAGGTCGGTCCCGCCGTCGTGATGGTGCATTCGCAGGCCGGCAATTTCGGGTTCCACGCGGCCCTGAATGCCCCGGACAAGGTCAAGGCTCTGATCGCCATCGAGCCGGCGGGGGCGCCCGCGCCGGGGCCCGACCTCGACCGGCTGACCGCGATCCCGATGCTCATCATCTGGGGCGACAACATCGAGCGCGAGCCTGTCTGGGTGCGCCAGCAGCCCTTCTCGCTCAAGTTCGCGGCCGACCTGAAGGCGCGCGGCGGCGATGTCGAGGTGATCGAGCTGCCGAAGGTCGGCATCACCGGCAATGATCACATGATCATGATGGATACCAATTCCGATCAGATCGCAGGACTGATCGAAGATTGGATGAAGAGGAAGGGGCTCACGCAATAGCCCGATCCGCTGCGGGGCCGCAAGCGTCTCGCAGCCTTCGCGAACCGCGATGGCGGCTTCCCGAATGACCATTATGGCGGGGCGCCACCGCGGGGTAAGGCAGATTCAACTTCAACGATCGTGCGACGGCGCGGTACCGGGCGGGACGGCCCGGGCCGGACGCGGCGGGAGGGGACAGGATGGAGGCGAGCCCGGGGCCGAAGACCCTCGTGGAGAAGATCTGGGACCGTCACCGCGTGACGACGCGCGAGGACGGGCAGGACCTGCTCTTCATCGACCGGCACTACATCCACGACGTCACCGCGACGGCTTTCGCGATGCTGCGGGAGAGGGGCCTCAAGCCCCGCGCGCCGTCGCGGATCTTCGGCACGGCCGACCACTACGTTCCGACCCACGGCCGCGACCTGACTGCCGTGAACCATCCCGAGCGCCGGACGATGATCGAGGCGCTGACCCGGGACGCGTCGGAATCCGGAATCACCCTGTTCGGCATCGACGACTCACGCCAGGGGATCGTCCACGTCGTCGGGCCCGAGCAGGGGCTGAGCCTGCCGGGCATGACGATCGTGTGCGCCGACAGCCACACGGCCACGCATGGGGCGCTCGGGGCGCTCGCCTTTGGCATCGGTGCGACCGAGGTCGGTCACGTGCTCGCGACCCAGACGCTGTGGCAGCGCCGGCCGCGGCGCATGCGGATCCGCATCGACGGCTGGCTCGGTCGGGGCGTCACACCCAAGGACGTCATCCTGGCGGTGATCGCAGAGATCGGCGTCGCCGGCGCTACGGGACACACGGTCGAGTATGCCGGGCCGGTCATCGAGGCGATGTCCATGGAGGGACGCCTGACCGTCTGCAACATGTCGATCGAGGCTGGGGGCCGGGCCGGGATGATCGCGCCCGACGACACGACTTTCGACTACATCCACGGGCGGCCTTATGCCCCGCAGGGCGCCGAATGGGACCGCTCAATCGCCGCGTGGCGACTCCTGCGCTCGGATGACGCGACCTTCGACCGCGAGGTGACCCTCGACGGGAGCGACATCGTGCCGATGGTGACCTGGGGCACGACCCCCGAGGACGCTGTCGGCGTGACGGGCCGGGTGCCCGATCCGGAGGATGTCGCTGATCCCGCGCGGCGGGAGGGAATGGCGAGGTCGCTCGCCTATATGGGGCTGACCCCGGGCACGCCGCTGGAAGAGGTTCCGGTCGACCGCGTCTTCATCGGGTCCTGCACGAACGGGCGGATCGAGGATCTGCGCTCCGCGGCCGCGGTCGTCCAGGGGCGCAAAGTGGACCGGCGCGTCGAAGCCTGGGTCGTGCCCGGCTCCTCACAGGCCAAGGCCCAGGCTGAGGCCGAGGGGCTGGACCGCATCTTCAAGGCGGCGGGCTTCGAGTGGCGCTACGCCGGCTGCTCCATGTGCCTCGCCACCAACGGCGACACGGTCGCGCCGGGACAGCGCTGCGCCTCGACCTCCAACCGCAACTTCGTCGGCCGCCAAGGGCCTGGCGCGCGCACGCACCTGATGAGCCCCGCCATGGCGGCAGCCGCGGCGGTAACGGGGCACCTCACCGATGTGCGCCGGCTGATGGAGGCCTGAATGGAGCGGCTCGACAGACTGGAATCGCCGGCGCTTCCCGTCGCGATCGTCAACTGCGACACCGACCAGATCCTGCCGGCGCAGTACCTGCAGAAGCTGCGGTCGGAGAATTTCGGGCCGTTCCTGTTCCGGCAGCTTCGCTTCCGCGACGACGGATCGGAGGTGGAGGACTTCGTCCTGAACCGGGCTCCCTACCGCGCAGCTCGAGTCCTCGTGGCCGACCGCAACTTCGCCTGCGGCTCGTCCCGCGAGCACGCCGTCTGGGCGCTCTACGATTACGGATTCCGTGTCGTGATCGCGCCGAGCTTCGGCGACATCTTCTTCGCCAACAGCCTGAAGAACGGCCTCCTGCCGATCGTGCTGCCCCAGCAGGTCGTGTCGGCGGAGCTGGAGGCGCTCGCCCGCAACCCGGGCGCGATGATCGCGGTCGACTTGCCCGAGCAGACGGTCCGGCTTTCCGGGGGCGCGATCCACAGCTTCGAGGTCAATGCCTTCGCCAAGCGGTGCCTGCTGAGCGGCCTCGACGAGCTCGGCTATACGTTGGCCCATTCGGACGAGATCGACGCCTTCGAGGCGCGTTACGAGAGCGGGCGCTGAGCGGCTCGCGCCTGAGACGACACGGGAGGACGGGAATGACGATAGCGGTCATGGGCGGCGATGGCATCGGCCCGGAGGTGACGGCGCAGGCCGTCAAGGTGCTGCGCCACATGCTGCCCAACGCCGAACTGGAATGGGCGCCGATCGGCCTTGCGGGCATTGAGGCCCGCGGCAAGCCGCTCCCGGACGAGACGCTGGCCCTGGCCAAGCGCGCCGACGCGATCCTGCTCGGTTCGGTCGGCGGGTCGGTACGCGGCCTTGACGAGGCGCGCCTGCCCCGGGCCGAGCGCCCGGGTACCGGCCTCCTCGACCTGCGCGAGGCGCTCGTCCTGTTCGCGAACTACCGTCCGGCGGTCCTGTACCCGGAGCTGATCGGCGCTTCGAGCCTGCGCCCCGAGGTCATTGAGGGACTCGACCTCATCATCCTGCGGGAGCTGAACGGAGACGCGTATTTCGGCGAGCCGCGCGGCATCACGACGACGCCGTCGAACGAGCGGGTCGGCATCAACACGATCCGCTACACCGAATCGGAGATCGAGCGCATCGCGCACGCCGCCTTCCGCTGCGCGCGCGGCCGCCGGAAGAAGCTGTGCTCGGTCGACAAGGCAAACGTTCTCGAGGTCATGCAGCTCTGGCGCGAGGTGGTGACGCGCGTCGGGCGCGACTACCCGGACGTCGAGCTCTCGCACCTGTTCATCGACGCGGCGTCCATGGAACTCGTGCGCAAGCCCACGCAGTTCGACGTGATCGTGACCGGCAACATGTTCGGCGACATCCTGTCGGACGCTGCCGCGATGCTCACCGGCTCGATCGGCATGCTGCCCTCGGCCTCCCTGGGACACGACCACCGCGGCCTGTACGAGCCCGTGCACGGCACGGCGCCCGACATCGCCGGCAAGGACATCGCCAACCCGCTCGCCGCCATCCTCTCCGTCGCCATGATGCTGCGGCACAGCTTCGGGCTCGAGGACAGGGCGGCGCAGGTCGAGGCGGCCGCCCGCGCGGTCCTGGCCCAGGGTTACCGCACGGCCGACATTCAGCAGCCGGGCTGCCGGCTGGTGGGCACGCGCGAGATGGGCGATGCCGTCCTGGATGCACTGCGGAGCGCGTCATCGCACTAGCATCGCGCAGGGTCCGGCCATCACCGCCACAACGAGAAAAACAGCCCGGAGGAAGCAGAGTGAGGACAATCACCTTAGCGATCCTGTCGACCGCGCTCGCGATCGCCGGGGCGCCGGTCTCCCAGGCCGAGGAGAAGCCCGAGAAGACGGAGGTGCATATCGGGGCGGCGTCGACGGGAATGACTTACTTGCCGCTCCTCGTCGCCAAGCAGCGCCGCTTCTTCGAGGATGAGGGCATCACCGTCACGATCGCAGCCTTCTCGGGCGGCTCGAAGGCCCTTGAGGCGCTGCTCGGCGGTTCGAGCGACGCGGTCGCGGGCGCCTATTCCAACACCCTGACGATGGCTGCGAAGGGGCAGAAGCTCGTGACCTTCGCGGCGCAGGTGAACTGCCCGGCCTGGATCTTCGGGCTCGCCAAGAAGAACTTCGGCAAGGTCAGCTCGATCGCCGACCTGAAGGGCAAGCGGATTGGCGTCTCCGCGCCGGGGTCGAGCACCCACATGGCGGTGACCTACATCCTCCACAAGGCGGGGCTGAAGCCGGAGGACGTCTCGTTCATCGGAGTCGGCCAAGCGGCCGGCGCGGTCGCAGCGATCAAAGCCGGGCAGCTCGACGCCCTGATCGTCAACGACCCGGTCGCGACGCTCCTGATGGATGCGGGCGAGATCCGGCCGCTCGCCGAGATGCGGACCGAGGAGGGCAACAAACAGGTCTTCGGCGCCGACTATCCGGAATCGAGCCTCTACTCGACCAAGGCGTTCATCGACAAGAATCCACGGACCATCCAGGCAATCACGAACGCGATCGTCCGCGCCGAGCAGTGGATCGCAAGGGCCACGCCGGAGGAGGTCGCGGCCTCCGTTCCGCCGGAGTACATGGTCGACGACAAGACCCTCTACGCGAAGGCGTTTCAGAACAGCCGCCGCTGCATTTCGCAGACCGGCCAGCTCTCGGCGGAGGGCGCGCGGACGGTCAAGGAGGTACTCGCCGCCTTTGAGCCTAGCGTCGCCAAGGCGGCGATCAACCTCGAGGCTACCTACGACAACAGCTTCGTCCAGCGTGCCGCGGAGAAGCGGCCATGAGCGCCGTGGCCCGCCGCGTCGCGGCACAGCCCGCGCGCGCCGCCGAGGCGCGCGAGGCCGTCTCCTTCGCCGGTGTCACCTGCACCTTCGCAGGCCAAGGTGGGGGAGGCTCCACCTACACCGCCGTGCAGGATGTCAACCTCGTGATCCGCGAGGGCGAGTTCGTGTCCGTGGTCGGGCCGACCGGATGCGGGAAGTCGACCCTCCTCAACGTCGCGGCCGGGCTGATCGCCCCCTCCTCCGGCACATTGCGGGTGTTCGGGCAGGATCTCGGCGGCGGTCTCAACCGCGACGCCTCCTACCTGTTCCAGGTCGACGCGCTGATGCCGTGGAAGACCGCCGAGGACAACGTCGCGGCCGGGCTGCTCTTCCGTGGGACGCCCAAGGCCGAGGCGCTGGCGACGGCCCGCGACTGGCTGGTCCGGGTAGGCCTCGACGGCCACGGACGGAAGTATCCGCACCAGATGTCGGGCGGCATGCGCAAGCGGGCCGGCCTCGCGCAGGCCCTCGCCCTGAACCCGCGTATCCTGCTGATGGACGAGCCCTTCAGCGCGCTCGACATCCAGACGCGCCAGCTGATGGAGAACGAGCTGCTGCAGATCTGGTCGGCGGACCGCAAGTCCGTGATCTTTGTGACGCACGACCTCGAAGAGGCGATCTCGCTGTCGGACCGCGTCGTCGTGCTCTCCGCCGGACCCGCGACGCGGCCGATCGCCGAGTTCGAGATCGATCTCGAGCGGCCGCGCGAGGTCGCGGAGATCCGCATGACCCAGCGCTTTCTCGAACTGCATGCAGCGATCTGGGACGTCCTCAAAGGAGAGGTGCTGAAGAGCTATGCGCGCAACCGTCCTTGATCCGCGCAACCGCGCCCTCGTCCAGGCCGTCCGCCTCGCGCTGCTGCTCGGTGGGGTGTTCCTGTGGTGGCTCCTCACCGCCCTCGACCTGATCCCGGTCTTCTTCTTCGGCGACCCCGTCGGGGTGGCGAGGCAGCTCGCCACCTGGTTCGCGTCGGGAACGGTGTTCACCCACCTCTCCGTCACCCTGATCGAGACGCTCCTCGCCTTCGGGATCGGGACGGCGCTCGGGCTCGGGATCGGCCTCTGGTTGGCCCTGAACCCCTTCCTCGCCGAGGTCTTCGACCCCTTCATCAAGGCGTTCAACTCGATGCCCCGCCTGATCTTCGCGCCGATCTTCGCGCTCTGGTTCGGGCTCGGCATCTGGTCGAAGGTGGCGCTTGGCGTCACCCTCGTCTTCTTCGTCGTGTTCTTCAACGTGTTCCAGGGCGTGCGGGAGGTGAGCCCCGTGGTCCTGGCCAACACGCGCATGCTCGGGGCCGGGCCGCGGCAGCTCTTGCGCCACGTCTACCTGCCCTCGGCGACGAGCTGGGTGTTCTCGAGCCTTCACAACGCGGTCGGGATCGCCTTTGTGGGCAGCGTGGTCGGCGAGTACCTCGGCTCGGAGCGGGGCGTCGGATACCTCATCCTCCTCGCCGAAGGCGTCTTCGACATCAACGCGGTGATCGCCGGTATTCTCCTGCTGACCGTCTTCGCCCTCCTCCTCGATATCGCGGTCTCCTTCCTAGAGAACCACCTCCTGCGCTGGCGCCCGACTGCCGGCCAAACCGTCGCGGCGAGTGCCTGATCATGCAGCGCAATAGCATCAACCTCGAAGGGCGCGTCGCGGTGGTCACCGGCGGGGCGCAGGGGATCGGCTTCGCGATCGTCCGGCGCTTCCTGACGTCGGGCGCGCAGGTCGTGGTCTGGGACGTCAACCCGCAGCAGCTTGACGCGGCGACGGCCGAACTCGGCGCAGGGGCCCGGGTGCGCGGGGAGAGGGTGAACATCGCTGCGCTCCGGGAGGTCGAGACCGCCGTCGCGGGCGTCCTGGCTGCGGAGGGGAGAATCGACATCCTCGTCAACAATGCCGCCATCGTGGGGCCGAACGCTCCGCTCGCCGACTACCCGGAGCAGGCGTGGCGCGACGTCATCGACGTCGACGTGAACGGCACCTTCCACTGCTGCCGCGCCGTCGTCCCGGCCATGATCGCCCGGAACTACGGGCGCATCGTGACCATCGCCTCGATCGCCGGCAAGGAAGGCAACCCGAACGCGGCCGCCTACAGCTCCGCCAAGGCCGCCGTGATCGCGATGACGAAGTCCCTCGGCAAGGAGCTCGCCGCTCACGACATCGCGGTGAACTGCGTGACGCCCGCGGTCGCCCGCACGCCGGGAGCGATGGAGCAGTCGCCCGACCACATCGCCTACATGCTGGGCAAGATCCCGCGCGGCCGATTCCTCGAACTCGACGAGGCGGCCGCGATGGTCGCGTGGCTGGCGAGCGAGGAGAACTCCTTCGCGACCAGCGCGGTGTTCGACCTCTCTGGAGGCCGGGCGACCTATTGACCGCAGCGGGCGTGCCGCGCGCTGCGGGGATGCGGGACGAGTCACGCCCCCGGCGAACGATCAGACATCCGGCGACCGAGGATCAGCCATGGCCCGCCTCCCGACGATCACGCTGACCGCCCTCCTGGCCGCGGCGGCGCCGCACGCCGCGCACGCGCAAGCCGCGCCGGAGAAGCCGGAGATCCACCTCGCCGCCGCGGGCCTGGGCTTTCCCTACCTGCCCTTCATGGTTGCGAGCCAGCGGGGCTCTTTCCGGGAGGAGGGGCTCGCCGTCCGGATCGCCGTGTTCCAGGGCGGGGCCAAGGCACTCGAGGCCCTCCTGGGCGGAAGCGCGGACGTGGTGGCGGGGGCCTACTCCAACACGATCACCATGGGCGCCAAGGGGCAGAAGCTCGTCGCCTTCGCTATCCAGGCCGATTGTCCGGACTGGGTCTTCGGCGTGACCCGCAAGAGCGCGGGCGCGATCCGGTCTGTCGCCGACCTCGTGGGCAAGCGGATCGGCGTCAGCTCGCCCGGATCGAGTTTCCACATGGGCGTGAACTACCTCCTGACGCGGGCCGGCCTGAAGCCCAGCGACGTCTCGATCATCGGGATCGGCTCGTCGAGCGGCGCCGTGGCGGCGGCCCGCGCCGGCCTCGTCGACGCGCTGATGGTGAACGACCCGGTCGCAACGATCCTCATGGCGTCCGGCGACCTCCATCCGCTCGTCGAGATGCGGACGCAAGGGGGCAACCGCGCGGCCTTCGGCGGCGACTACACCGAGGCCGCGATGTACACGACGAAGCGCTTCGCGGAGGCGAACCCGCGAACAGTGCAGGCGGTGGCCAACGCCATCGTCAAGGCCGAACGTTGGCTCGCGACCGCCACCGCGGAGGACGTCGCGCAGAGCGTGCCGCCCGATTATGTGACAGCGGACAAGGCCGTCTTCGCCGAGGCCTTCCGGCACGTCCGCTGCCTCTCCCGCGACGGCCGGATGACCTCCGAAGCGGCGAAGACCGTCCTCGATGTCCTGACCGCCTTCGACCCCGTCCTCGGTGCCGCAAAGGTCGACCTCGGTGCCACCTACGACAACACCTTTGTCGAGCGGGCCCCGAAATAGGCCCGACCGTCCCCACACGCGCGGAGAGGCAGGATGACGGACTTCCAGGTCATCGCGAGCGACCTGCAGTTTCCCGAGGGGCCCGTCGCCTGCAGCGATGGCTCGCTCTTTCTCGTGGAGATCCAGCGGGAGACCATCACGCGCATCGCTCCGGACGGAACGGTCGCGATCGCTGCGTGGACGGGCGGCGGGCCGAACGGGCTCGCGGCCGGCCCGGACGGCGCGCTCTACGTCTGCAACAACGGCGGCTTCCTCTTCCAGCAGATCACGGGCTTCAACCGGACGCGCCCCGGGGTGCATCCCGACTACGCAGGCGGCCGCATCGAGCGCTTTGATCCCGCAACGGGGGATCTGCGCACGCTCTACGACCGGTGCGGCGCCCACCGGCTGTGCGGGCCGAACGACCTCGTCTTCGACCGGCACGGCGGCTTCTACTTCACGGATTTCGGCAAGAACCGCGAGAGGGACCGCGACCACGCCGGCCTCTACTACGCCCGCGCAGACGGCTCCTACATCGTCGAGATTGCCTACCCGCTAGTGACGGCCAACGGGGTCGGGCTCTCGCCGGACGAGTCCGTGGTCTATGTCTCGGAAACCGAGACCGGACGGGTCTGGGCGTTCGATCTCGACGCGCCTGGGCAGGCCCGCAAGCACCCCTTCCCATCGCCGAATGGTGGGCGGCTGCTCTGCGCCCTGCCGGGCTACCAGCGCCTCGACAGCATGGCGCTCGACGCGCACGGCAACCTCTGTATCGGAACGCTCATCAGCGGGTGTATCACCGTCATCTCGCCCGCGGGGACGATCCTGCAACAGGTGCCGTTCCCGGACCCGATGGTGACCAACATCTGCTTTGGTGGTCCCAACCTGCGGACGGCCTACGTCACGCTCTCGGGGACCGGGCAGCTCGTGGCGGTGGCATGGCCCGAGTCCGGGCTGCCCCTGCCCTTCTCGCGGTGAGGGCGTATCGCCCCTTCATCCACGGCGCGAGCTTAGGTGCCGCAGGAGAAGCTGCACGGGTGCCGGCAGGGCGTCGCCCTCGCGCACCCCGATATGCCAGTGGCGCAGCGCCCATTCCTCGTCCAAGGGCACGGCGACGAGCGGCGCCATGGTGACGTAGCGCGCGGCGTGCTGCTCGGGCACGAGCGCGATGCCGAGCTTTGCCTCCACCATGCTCCGAGCAGGCTCGAACCCGTTAACGCGGATGCGCAGCTTCAGGGGCTGGCTGAGGTCCGCTGCGGCGCGGAGCACGAGCGCGTTGAGATAGCTGCCCATCTGCGGGCCGACCAGATCGTGCTCAGCGACTTCCGCGAAAGTGAGCTTCGGCCGGTCCCGCAATGGATGGTCGTCCGGCATGATCACGACGAGGCGGTCGGTGCGATAGGGAACGACGTGCAATCCAGGGACGACGCTGCTCCCGCCGAAGATCCCGATATCGGCAGCGTTCTCGGACACGGCCCGGATGACCTGCTGGCTCAGGCCCTCCTCCAGCTGGATCTGGATCGCGGGATACAGGTTCAGGAAGTCCCGGATGTCGTTCGGCAGGTACTGCACCACGGTCGAGAGGCTCGCGTGCAAACGGATCTGCCCCCGGTGACCGGTGGAATGGTCCAGCAGCTCGCTCTCCATCTGGCCGAGGTCGCGCAGAATGATGCGCGCGTGTTGGAGGAGCGCGTGTGCTGCCGGTGTGAGTTCCAGCCCCTTGTTGCTCCGCGCAAACAGCGGAACACGCAGCGTGTCTTCGAGCAGGGAGATACGCTTGCTAATGGCGGAGGGAGCAATGTTCTCGGTCTCAGCCGCTCGTGAGATGTTCTTGTGTTCACAGACTGCAACGAACAACTTAAGGCTGAGAAGATCGAACCGCATGCCCGCTCACCCTCCTCATCCTCCTGTTCGCCGCGTGTGAGCGCAGGCCTTGGACCAGGGGACGAGCCGCGCCCCGCAGCATAGCTCGGCGGAAGGACGGAGCCACGCTGAGCCGAATCCTGCCTGCTTTTGCCAAGGTCAGCTGTCGGAGCACAAGCGGTCTTTCCCGGCGCCATCATCGAAGGTCGGCTCGTGGCGCAATGCGGCCGTGGGCTCAGCGTCCGCGGAGGGTCGAGATCGGACCGCGCGACACGTTCTGCCCAAAAGAGAAGCCCATGACTGCAGCGGCGGGCGGGCGCGGAACGGCAGACCGTATCCGAGAGGCCGAGGCGGTCGGGATTACTGTGAGGATCGGGGGAGAGTGAGGCTTGGCGGCTCTCGCGCACGGCCTCGCCCGCGGGTAGCGCCCCGCCATGTCCGACTCACCCACCCTCGACGTCCCCTCCCCCCACCGTCCTCGAATGGAGCCGCGGGCTCGCCGGCCTGTCGCCCGGCCAGCCCGCCGTGCCCTGGCTTTAGGCCCGACGAATGGGTCGAGACGCTCGCGAACGGCCGGCGGTTCGTGGACGATTTCGGGCCGCAGGTTGGAGCATTGCGCTCCTCCTGAGGTGTAAGGCAGAACATTGCTCCGCCGGTGGGTAGCCAGACGGGCGAAAGGCTTCGCATGACCCAGGACGAACTCGAGCGGCTGCTCATCGGCCTACAGCCCGGCCAGGAAGCATGCATTCACCACGACGTGTACGCCAGCCTCTTCCCGCCAGGTGAGCCGGACGATGGCGCCCGCGGGCGATTCTACGAATTCGCTCGGCGGTATGGCTGCACGATCATGAACGATCCGCCTCACGACGAGATCTGCTTCCGCAGGGCTTCCGATTAGCAGGGCTCCAGCCCGCCTAGTCGGGCGTGCTGATGCCATGCGTTTACCCGGTATGGAAGGTGCGAGAGGAGGTCCTGCGGGTGCATCGTGCCGCGATAGCTGAGATCCAGGCTTTCGAGCGCGCCAGGGGGCGCCCTCCACAATGAGCGCTGCTGCCCCATCCGCCCAGTGAGGAACCCGATGACCGAGGACCGTACGATCGAGTACTCACCGCTCTCTGGCCCCGTCACACAGGCCGGCATCACCGTCGATGTGAAGATCTTCCGTTTCCTCGGCACAGGCGATCCCTGGACCCTGGAGGTGGTGGATCACGAGGGTGGCTCGACCGTCTGGGATGAAACGTTTTTGACCGAGCACGCAGCATACGAGGCTTTTCGAAACGCGCTCGCCCAGGAAGGGATCGGCTCCTTCGTCATGCCGCCGGAAACCCGGCACTGAATGCGCTGCTACCCGAGCCACGAGCGGAGAGCCTCCATGAGAGCCACGATTGCAGCCATCCTTCTCGGCACATTCGGCGCTGGTGAAGTTGCTGATGCACTGGCCCAGGGGTCGACCGAAGTTCCTATCCAGCGCGACCTCCAGCGCGAGCGGCGACTTGAACGAAGGCTCGGGCGGGACCGCCCGCCGGCCGTTGATCCGAACGTGACCCCGGACAATCCCGATGGGGTGGTGGGCTTTGACGGACCTCCCGGCATCTTCGGCAACGATGTCGAAGACAGCGGACCGCTGCCGCCAGGCTCGCCGGCTGACATCGACGAGGATTGAAAGCCGTGCTTTCCGATTGTGCCGACCGCTACACCGCTGAGGACCCTTCGAAGTGATCAGTCGCGGGATCACCGCCGCCCTCGGCATCGCCATCGTCGCCACCGCCCTCGTGTGGCTGCTGGTGATGCCTGATGAGCCGGAGAAGGCGCTCCAGGATGGAGCCGGCGCTGCGGCTCTCGCCACCCTCATCGTTGGCGCATCGACCAGGCGGCGTATGGAATGACGCCAGCCGAGATGCTCAGCGCGCGCCTGAGCGCGATCGAAAATGCCGTCAAGCGCATCGCAGAGGGCCAGGCGGTCGCGGCCGAAGCTGCCGAGGTTCGTGCCGCACTCCTGGACGTGCTGGACCTTGTCGTCCGCAATCCTGGCATCGATGCAGCCGTGGATGACCTGTACCGGAGCGTGCTCGCACTCATGGAGGCGACAGCTAGTCAGGATGGGGTTGGTGCGCGGCATCTCAGGCTGCTGACCGAGGCTTACACCCGTTTCAGGCAGAGGCTCGCCGCTTAGAAGCCCCTTCATCCTTATGGAGGAGAATGGCGAGCGTCCGGGCGTCGGACACCGGAGGCAGCGTGAGGAGCGGACATGATCGGCCGCGGGATCAGAACCAGTTGGGGTGCTGGGCAATGAGCGCTGATCCGCTATCGGCACCCGGCGCTTCGTACCAGCCGGGAGGCATCTCCGAGGTGTCGCGCCTCGCGAACCTCCTGGCCGAGCGCGTGCTGAGCGCTCACATGGCGGACGCTCCGGTTCCGGATGCACACGTTCGCGCCCTGGTCGCCGCAGGGCTGCTTCTCGACGAGTACGGGCAAGACGTGCCACCGCTGCTGATCCCGATCATGGATGAGCTCCGAACTGGGATGGCGGCAGAGGCCGAACCGCAGGAGCACGGAAGCATTGAGCAGGAGCAGGCTCCGGCTCGGAACCAAGGGCCTCAGGGCCAGGGCGAACTGAATGGCTGAGGCAAGCTGATAACGCCGACTGAAATCGATGCCCTCAGCCGCGCTCGGGAGCAGCTCGCGAAAAGCCGCCTCGTGCTCGCCAGAAGGATCGCCGGATCGGGAGACCTCGACCTCTCGGATGTGGAAGTTCTCACGAAGGTGCTGGCGGCCATCGAAGGCATCGACCGCGCGCTGATCGACGCTGGTCACCCGTACATGCCGACCGGGGGAGAGAGCGAGTCGGCGCCGTAGGCAGCTGGAGTCATCGTCATCGGGGAGGATAGGCTGAGGGCGAGGCTCAGGACGGCCTCCGCCGGAGGGCAGATGCACCTCTGGACGATCCCACGGCACAAGCCGGGGCGGTATCGCGGGATCCCGGTGTGGGAGTTCGGGCGTGGCTGACACCCCGACGATCGGTGAGCTGTACAAGCTCAAGCACGTCACGGACGAGCAGATTGATGCGGCCGTCCGTGACTACCTGAACCACACGATGCCCGGCATGCGGCTGATAGCGGAGGGTGTCGCCCTCTGTCTCGCCGCGGTCGTGCTGACCCAGCCCTATGCCCGCGAGGTGCTCGCATGGGAGAAAGCGACCGAAGCGCAGCGGCGCATGGCGGTGCGGACGGCGATCCTGCTGGCGAGGCCTATGTGAGAGAGTCGACCCCGCACACCATAGCGACATGGCAGGTCAACGGAGCGCTCGGCCTCGTAGTGCCGATTGGTCGGGCACTGCTCCTAAGGGTGGATCTCTGCAGGATCTGCCATACGGCGTTCGTGTGGTAGGCCTGCCGGGCAACGGCGAAGTCGACCCGGTATCTCCCCGCCTCAGCCTAATAGCCGCCCTGTGCCACTCCGACGAGGTGCCGCACCTCCTGAACCGCCTAATCGCGCCATGCCGGGCGATGCAAATTTCAACCAGAAGCTGATTTGGAAGGTGTTGCAATGCTGAGTTTTGTTGCTACACTGATTCCGCGCCTTCCTCGCAACTATTCGCCGTTAGCAGGGGAAAAGTTTCTACTCGCGATCAGATACAGCCTACTACTATCATAGCCGGAAACGCGTAGTGACTAGTCTGCATACCGTTGAGCCAAGTGCTCGGTATGTACTCCTACACAGAGCAATACTAAGTCGCGAAAATAGCGTAGCATAGACTGCAGATAAATCTGAAATAATACTATATTACGAGACCTGTGCGCCAGCAACAGGCTTTGGGTGACCAGACTTCCGCTTGCCGTCCCGACCCGTTTAGCGCGCGACATCAACCCCGATGTTCCCGCGAACATTGGCGTGGGGTAATTACCCACGGGGTGCGCGCGAGCGCGGCGTGACCCACAAGCGAGGCCGCTAGAGGGAGTTCGCCGCGCCTCTTGCCGGGAGGCGATTTGGCTGATTCCCTCGTGGGATGGGCCGCAGCGAGCTGGAACGCCTGAGCAAGCAGGAGCTGATCGAGCTGGTGCTGCGGCTGCAGCGCCCCGAGAAGACCTCGCGCACCTCGTCCAAGCCGCCCTCGACCGACCGCAAGGAGCGGCGCGAGCAGGCCAAGCCCGGCGGCGCCAAGCCGGGTCACGAGGGACATAGCCGAACGCTCAGCCCCGATCCCGACGAGATCGTCGCTCACCGCCCGGGTCACTGCCCCTGCTGCGGAGGTGTTCTGGCTCCGGATCTGCCGGCCGAGATCGTCAGCGTGTGCGAGCAGATCGACTTGCCCGCGGTGGCACCGATGGTCACCCAGCATCAACGGCTCGCCGTCCGCTGCCCGGCTTGTGGCACGCGCGTCGTCGCTCCAGTGCCGCAGGCCGCACGCGGCACGCCGTTCGGCCCGCGCCTGCACGCGGTGGCGGTGTATCTGAAGACCTTCCAGGCTCTGTCCTACGAGCGGCTGCAGGCCGCGTTGTCGGACCTGTTCGGGCTCACCTTGAGCCAGGGCGGGCTGATGAACCTGCTGCGTCGGGCCCAGAGGCAGTTCCGTGCCGATCGCGAAGCTGCGGTCTCGGCGCTGCGCCGGGCCGCGGTAGTCGCCTCGGATGAGACCGGCGTGCGCATCGAGGGCAGCAACTCGTATCATTGGGTGTTCCGCTCGGACGCAGCGGTCGTTCATCACGCGGCCTCGACGCGGGCCGCCGCGGTGGTGCACGCGATGATGGACGGACACCGGCCGTCCGTGTGGCTGTCGGACCGCTACACCGCCCAGCAGGGCCACGGTGAGCATCACCAGACCTGCCTGGCGCATTTGGCCCGTGACGTCGCCTACGCGGTCGAGGTCAGCGACGACCCCGTGCCGCTGCGCCTACAACTCTGGCTGGGAAGCGTGTTCAGCCTGGCCGAGCGCGTCACCGACCTGGCCGCCTCGACGCTCTCGGCCAAGCGCCGGGCCCTGGATCGGCAGCTGTCCGCCATCCTCGCTGCACCAAGCCGCTGCGATCTGACCCGCGCTCTGCAAGCCAAGATCGGCCGAGCCCGCGACCAGCTCCTGGTCTTCCTCGACCATCCCGGCCGCGTGGCGGTCACCAACAACGCTTGCGAGCGCGCGCTGCGCCCGGCAGTGGTGCAGCGGAAGGTGACGAACGGCTATCGGGCCATGTGGGCGGCCGCGGGTGAGGCGGACGTGCGCACCGTCGTCGACACGGCCCGCCTCTCGGGGGCCGGCACCTTCGCCACTATCCTCAACATCATCCGCGCCTGATCCTACCGCCACGGGCGTGGGTAATTACGGCGTGGGACAAAGATGGAGCATCCCGAGAACATTCTTTGGTGAGGCCATAGCTCAATTTACAAGTGATAATGGTTGATTCTCCGGCGGATATCTTAAACTAGGTGCAAAATCATCCTATTCCGCAAATATTTTTATCCAAACGAATCGCACTAAAATTGGAGGGTAAAATGTTTCCGACTCCTGAGACATCTTTTACACGCGACATTCTTGGCAATTACGCATGTAACACGTTCTCGGATGCTAGAGACAGCGGGCCCTTTGATGTAATCGTTGTAGGAGGCGGAACGTTTGGTTTAGCCTTAGCTCAGGATTTATTATTTAGAACACAGCAGCAAGGTTTTGGGTCCGTACTGGGTGATTCTTTAAGGCCAAATAGTTTCAGAATTCTCGTTCTAGAAGCTGGACCATTTACATTACCCGAGCACACGCAAGATATACCAAATTTGCAATTATACTCACCCGGGACTCAGCCGAGTTCAACCAGCGCTCTTCCCGCCACCCGCCAGGAACTAATAGCCCAGGGGCTACAATCGCAGACGATACTCGAGAATTGGGGTCTTCCCTGGAATTCGAATGAAAGATTTGGCGGTCTGGCTTACTGCCTTGGCGGAAGATCACTTTATTTCGGCGGCTGGTCGCCGCGGTATCTCGAGACGGAGATGCACAGGACGCCTGTCGGTACGATCGGCGCCGGCACATTGTGGCCTGCTGCCGTCGTGGAGGATCTCACGCTTGAGAGCACGATCAATAATGGTTTCCAGCTGCAGGCTGCGCAGCAAACGGGAGTCAGTGCATCCAACGACTTCATTAACGGTATGCTTCATGACTTCCTGCGCCAAAGGCTC
This sequence comes from Methylobacterium nodulans ORS 2060, assembly GCF_000022085.1. Taxonomy (NCBI): domain Bacteria; kingdom Pseudomonadati; phylum Pseudomonadota; class Alphaproteobacteria; order Hyphomicrobiales; family Methylobacteriaceae; genus Methylobacterium; species Methylobacterium nodulans. The sequence continues at coordinate 2,347,622 of NC_011894.1, read as the reverse complement.
TTTCTAAACTATGGCGCTGTTCCTAATGCCATCCCGCTAGCTGAGATGCCAGACTATGTTGTAGAATCTCCTGGTGATATTACTGCTGCTTTGAGCCAGCAGCTCAGTGCACCGCCTTATGCCAGCTTCCAACTTAGTCTTGCACTCGATGCTCCGTTGAGTGTTCAAGCTATAACCCGGCCCGGTTTCTTTCCTTTCAATAAGTTCAGCAGCGTACCACTTGGAATTACCGCTGCGCGCGCAGCGTTCGGCGAGGCGGGTACAGACAATCGAGCCAAACGGCTCATGATCGTGCCGAACTGTCATGTCACACGTTTGGCGACACGGCCTTACACACTGGCTACGGGCGCCGTCGTACAAGAAGTCATCCGAATAGACACCGGAAACGGATCATTAGATCTCAGTACTCCAATTAACGGAAATGTCAATCGTCGGCCTATCGTAGTACTCGCCGCTGGAGCAATTGAGAGCGCCAGGCTTGCGATGCTGAGCGTGCAAGGCGTGCCGAACAGCCCCGAGATGGGCAGGAACCTGATGGTGCACTTGCGTAAAAACGTGAGCTTTACCATCGCGCCGCTTCCTGTTCCGCTGGCGCAGCAGGAACTATCAGCTCTGTTAGTGCGCTGTCGAGCCAACCTCCCGGACGGCACGCCCGCTCACTACCATCTACAGATTACCGCATCGGCAGTGCCACCCGGAGCTGCGGGAGGCGGCCGCTCTGACGCACTGCTCTTCCAGAGCGTGCCTGACATCGACCACGTTAGAATATTTTCCCAGACCGCTCCAGGGCAGCTTGATGTCGCGATCCGCGCAGTCGGCGAAATGCTGCCCAATCTCCAGAACAACAGCGTAACGCTGCCGCTGCCAGGCGACATCGACGAGTATGGTATCCCCCGGGCCACGGTGAACATCGTGCGTAGCCCACAAGACGTTCAACTTATGGGGTTAATGGATGCCACTATTGACGCCGTGGCTGGGATCTTGGGATATGCTCAGCCGCTCAATGCTGGTGCGAGGCAGCCAGACGGCCTCGGTACAACCTACCATGAGTCCGGCACGCTGCGTATGGGAGACAACCCGTCATTGTCAGTTACGAATCCGGACGGCCAATTTCACTACGTAACCAATCTTTATGCCGGAGATGCTTCCGTCCTGCCGACCTGCGGGTCCGCTAATCCCGTCATGAATGGTATCGCGCTGCGCCGCCGCCTAGCGAGGCGGCTAGCTCCGGAGGGCGACGGCATTGGGAATCCTCCTGCTCCCGCTCGGCCGGTAGCACCGTTCTTCCGGCCTCCGATACCCGCACCGCCCGCTGCTGGCACCGTCATTCAATTGTTTGATGGACAGACGATAACAAATTGGCGAATGGCTGGTCGTGGCACGTTCCACGTCATCGATGGAGCACTGCAGAGTGTCCCCAGCTTCGACCTAGGTCTGCTCTGGTGCACCATCCCGGTGCCTCAGAATTACCGCCTAGAGCTGGAGTTTTTTACTCGGACCTTCCAGACAAACAGTGGAGTCTTTGTCCGTTTTAGGAATCCGCAGTCGACGGGGTATTACAACCCAGCATACTCTGCGGTCTTCACGCCTGGACTGCCGGCGGTAGCGGCAGGTTTCGAAGTGCAGATCGATAACACGGGTGCGCCAGACGGGCGGGCCAGACATCGAACTGGAGCGGTCTATGCCGTCAACTATCCAAATGACGGCCCAGATGACCCGGCGCTCCCTGCGGCGCAGGTGGCTGACTTCGTTAACCCGCTGGATGCGCGTGTGCTCGCGTGGAACCAGTACATAATCGAGGTGCAGGGAGATGTGATAACGGTCAATCTCAACGGCACTGCCACCGCCCGGTATACTAACACCGACCCAGCTCGCGGCCGGTTTTCGCCAGTAGAACCCACGTTTATAGGTTTGCAATCGTATGCTAATTACAGCTATACGACAGCGTTCAGAAACATACGAATTACCGTGCTTTGATAAACTGGCCCCGACATAGGGGAAAAATGATAAGCCACACTGAGCTTCTCTCAGCTGCGGTTAGAAGTGCTGTTGAATGCCGGAACTGGACACAGATCATGTGATTTGCGCTGGCGTTGAGGCGGATGCGTCTGCCTCAGCGAGAAGAGCCCGATGTCGCTCCCTCCCGGCATACACATTGCCAGACCCGACGACGCTTTCCTGGCATGCTCATCAAGTCAGCCGTGGCGCCCAGAAGGCCAATGGCGATGCAGGTCATCAATGACGAAAGGATGGGCATGACGGATACCGTGAGTTGTTCGTAGGTGGGGGTGACTCGGGTCGAGGTCAATGTGGGCGTGCTCAACCACCTCGGGGTCATCGGCCGGCCAGAGGAACAGGGCCGCGGCCACGGCCGCCAGGGGGATGCTGCCAAGAACGGCCAGGGTGGCCGGCATCCCGGCCTTGGCCCCGAGCCAGCCGGCCAGCGGGTAAGTGATGAGCCAAGCCGCGTGCGAGAGAGCGAACTGGGCCGCAAACAGCGCGGGCCGGTCCTCCGGCGCCGCCGAGCGCCGCAGAAGGCGCCCGGTCGGAGTCTGGGCCGCCGAGTAGCCGATGCCGAGCACCAGCCAGCATTCGAGCAGCACCAACCACCCGATGCCGCCCCGCCACGCCTCCTCCGCGAAGCCGAGCAGGACGACCCCGAGGAGGGCAGCCGCGGGGATCATGACGGCGCGGTCGGGCAGCCGGTCGAGCACCCGCGGCAGGGCGAGGGCCGCCAGCATCGAGCCGCCCCCGAACAAGCCGAGGGCCAGGGCGACGTCGTCCTGCGGCCGGTGAAGCAGGGCCTGCACGATCACGACCGTGTTGACGAGGACCATGGCGCCGGCCGCGGCCACCGCGAAATTGATAGCCAGGAGCCCGCACAGCCGAGGGGTGGCGAGGTAGATGCGCAGGCCCCGGGTCGTCCGCTCGAAGACTCCGCCCTGCCGCTCGAGGGGCTTGCTCGCGGGAAGCCTGACCGAAAGCACCAAGGCTGCCGAGCCGAGAAAGCCGAGGACCGTGCCCGCGAACAGGACGTGGAAGTCGACGACCATGAGGAGGGCCGCGGCCAGCATCGGGCTGAGCAGATTCTCCAGGTCGTAGGCGAGGCGTGAGAGCGAGAGGGCGCGGGTGTAGTCGCGTTCCTCTGGCAGCACGTCGGGAATTGTCGCCTGGAAGGTGGGCGTGAAGGCCGCAGAGGCGGATTGCAGGACGGCGATGAGGACGTAGACCTGCCAGACCTGATCGACGAAAGGCAGCGCCAAGGCGACCGCGGCGCGGACAAGGTCGGTCGCTACCAGGAAGGCGCGCCGCGGCAGGCGTCCGACGAAGGCCTGCGCCACGGGGGCCACGAGCACGTAAGCCACCATCTTGATCGCGAGCGCGGTGCCGAGGACGGCGCCGGCGTCCGTGCCGGCCAGCCGGTAGGCGAGCAGCCCGAGCGCGACCGTGAGCAGGCCCGTCCCGACGAGGGCGACGACCTGCGCGGCGAACAGGTGGCGGTAGGTGCGATTGGCCAGGACGCTCAGCATTGGGGTCCTGCCCTCACAGGTACTTGGCGAGCCGCTTGAACTCGCTCAGTGCGGACCGGGCCGACACCTCGCCGGACCCGACTGCGTCGCCGAGGCAATGCTCCATGTGGTCCTGGATCAGCTCGCGCTTGGCGTTGGTGATGGCGCTCTCTACGGCGTGGAGCTGCTGGGCAAGATCCACGCAGGGGCGCCCCTCCTCGATCATGGCGATGACCGAGGCGAGATGGCCGTGGGCGCGCCTGAGACGCTTGACGATGTCCGGGTGGGAGGCATGTTGCATGGCGATATCCTACCCAGGGGGATAGGATCCGGCAAACCCGAAAAGTGGTCGCGTCCAGATGCGGCCCACGTCCGCCAGCACAGTTATGCTTTTGATTTGGACCCGCTATTCGGAGAGAGGACGGCCGACCGTGCCGACCCGCACAGCGACCCAGTCCGTTGCCGCCGCGCCCGACACGACGGTGACGGTCGAGCGCCAGCGTCACCTCCATCGTCCGCCTCCACGGCTTCCGGCTCCAATTGCGAGCGGGAGACGGCGGCGAGCACTGCATTGCCGCTGTCTCGGCAAGACGGTCCGCTGTCGGTGCGAAGGCAGAGCCTCGCCGGGCTCCGACCTGCCATGAGGTGTGACCGCGATCGGGGACTGCATATCGAGGACCTGCGCAGCGATCTGGCGGGGCCTTTCGATCTCGTCGTGCCCAAGGGGCAGATCGTGACCATCGCCGGCCCGTCCGGCTCGGGAAAGAGCCTGTTCCTGCGCATGATCGCCGATCTCGACGTGAATACCGGGCGGGTCCGGCTCGACGGGCGGTGGCGCTCCGAGATGCCGGCTCCGGAGTGGCGGCGGCAGATCCCCTACGTCGCCGCCGAGCCAGGCTGGTGGAGCGACGCGATCGCCGATCACGTCGCGCCGGAGCACCGGGTCGCAGCCGAGGCGCTCGCCGCACGTCTCGGTGTCGGCGCACGCCCCTTCGCGGGACTGGTCGCCAATCTCTCGACCGGGGAACGTCAGCGCTTGGCCCTGGTCCGCGCCCTCGTGCGTGAGACGCCGGCCCTTCTCCTCGACGAGCCCACCGGGCCTCTCGATCCGGTTTCCACCACGGCCGTCGAGGCGCTTCTGCGGGAGCGTGCGGCAGCCGGAGCGATCATCCTGATGGTCTCCCATGATCCCGGTCAGAGCGAGCGTCTGAGCGCACGGGCCCTGCGCATGGCGGCGCGTCGGCTGGAGGCGGTGCCATGACCCCGATCACCCTCAGCGCCACCGACCTCGCGCTCGCGGCGTCGCTCGTCGTCCTGGATGCGGGCCTCTCGCTCGCCCTGCGCCTCAACCTCCACCGCCAACTCGTGCTGGCGGCCGCGCGCATGGTCGTTCAGCTGATCGGCGTGGGGTACCTGCTGCGCTTCGTCTTCGCGCTGAACGATCCGGTGGCGACGCTGCTGCTCGTGCTGGTGATGAGCCTCGTGGCCGCCCGGGAGGTCGCCGCGCGGCCCGAGCGGCGCTTCCGGGGCTTTGTCACGCTGGCGATCAGCCTCGGCAGCGTCCTCGTTGCCACCCTGGCGACCGCCGGCCTCGCCCTGTCGACGGCGATCCGCCCGACGCCCTGGTACGATCCCCGCTACGCCGTCCCGCTCGCCGGCATCGTTCTGGGATCGGTGCTCAACGCGGCCAGCCTGACGCTCGACAGCCTGCTCGGAGGCGTGCGGCGTGAGCGCAGCGCCATCGAGGCCCAGCTCGGGCTCGGCGTGCCGTTCCGGCAGGCTGCCGCGGGCCTCTTCCGCACGGCCGTGCGCCGCGGCCTGCTGCCGATCATCAACCAGATGTCGGCTGCGGGCATCATCACGCTGCCCGGGATCATGACGGGCCAGATCCTGGCCGGAATGGATCCCGTCGAGGCGGTGAAGTACCAGATCCTGCTCCTGTTCCTGCTGACGGGCGCGAGTGGCCTCGCGGCGCTGGCCACGGCCGGTCTTGCTCTTCGCTGTCTGACGGACGACAGGCAGCGCCTGCGCCTCGACCGCCTCGCGTGAGCGTTACGGTCCGGAACCTGCACGGCCAACGCCGCGGCTGCCGCTTGACATCGCGCGCCGCGACGGTCTTTTCTCCCACTATCGGGAAGCGATCTCCCGACGAGGCTCCGGCTGAAGAATCGCGTCCAACCTGCATTCTCTGCAAGGACGCGCCATGCCTACGCCCAATTCCATCCCTGTCGACAAGCTCGCTCGTCTCCTCGGCACCCCCGGCTGCCCGGTGCTCCTCGACGTCCGCACCGACGAGGACTTCGCCGCGGATCCCCGGCTGATTCCGGGCGCCATGCGCCGCCCCTGGGGCGACGTGGCAGCCTGGGCTGGCGCCCTGGTCGGCCGGTCCGCGGTCGTGACATGTCAAAGCGGCCAGAAGCTCAGTCATGGCGTCGCTGCCTGGCTGCGGCAGGAGGGGGTGCCGGCCGAGGTGCTGGAGGGCGGCACCAATGCCTGGCATGCGGCCGGCCTGCCCATGGTGCCGGCCGACAAGCTGCCCGCCCGCGATGCCCTGGGCCGAACCGTGTGGGTCACGCGCGCCCGGCCGAAGATCGACCGCATCGCCTGCCCGTGGCTGATCCGCCGCTTCGTCGATCCCGCCGCCGTGTTCCTGTTCGTGCCCCCCTCCGAGGTGACCGCCGTGGCCGAGACGTTCCGGGCAGCCCCCTTCGACATCGATGATCCGGACGTGTTCTGGAGCCACCGGGGCGAGCGGTGCAGCTTCGACGTGATGCTCGAGGAGCTGACCCTCGGGACCGAGCCCCTGCGCCGGCTGGCGGCCATCGTGCGCGGCGCCGATACGGCGCGGCTCGACCTCGCCCCCGAGGCAGCCGGTCTGCTCGCCGCCTCGCTCGGGCTGTCGCGGATGTATGCCGACGATCTGGCGCAGCTCGATGCCGGGATGCTGCTCTACGACGCCTTCTACCGCTGGTGCCGGGACGCCACCGCCGAGACCCACAACTGGCCCACCAACAAGCCGAAGCCGGGGGGCTGACCATGGGCAGCACCGCCGTGAACGCCGCGCCGGCTGGGGCGGCGGCCGAGGCCGGCCCGCCCTCGGCCGTCACCCTGGCCGAAGCCCTGCCGGTCTGGCTGCGGGTCGCCGCCCTGTCCTTCGGCGGCCCGGCCGGGCAGATCGCGGTCATGCACCGCATCCTGGTCGAGGAGCAGCGCTGGATCTCCGAGCACCGCTTTCTGCACGCCCTGAATTTCTGCACGCTCCTGCCCGGCCCCGAGGCCCAGCAGCTCGCCACCTATGTCGGCTGGCTGATGCACGGCACACGCGGCGGCCTCGTCGCGGGCGGGCTCTTCGTCGTGCCGGGCATCCTGGCGATCATGGCCCTGAGCTGGATCTACGCCCTCTACGGCCAGGTCGGCCTGGTCGCCGGCCTGTTCTTCGGCCTCAAGGCCGCGGTGCTCGCGATCGTGCTCCAGGCCGTGCGGCGGATCGGCCAGCGCGCTCTGAAGAGCCGGATCATGGTGGCGCTTGCCGCAGCGGCCTTTGTGGCGATCTTCTTCCTTGATGTGCCGTTCCCGCTCATCGTGCTGGCCGCCGGAGTGATCGGCTACTTCGGCGGGCGGGCGGGTCGGCCGGAGTTCCAGGCCGGCGGTGGCCACGGCGCGTCCGACACGGTCGCTGAGGGCCCTTTCCTGCTCGGTGATGACGAGCTCCCGCAGGAACGGGCAGCGCCGCGGGACACCCTGCGGGTGCTGGGTCTCTGGGCGGGCCTCTGGCTGCTGCCGGTCGCCGGCCTCCTGCTCGCCCTCGGGCCGGACCAGGTGTTTGGCCACATCGCCGTGTTCTTCTCCAAGATGGCCATGGTGACGTTCGGCGGCGCCTATGCGGTGCTGGCTTATGTCGCGCAGCAGGCGGTGGAGCATTACGGCTGGCTGAAGCCCGGCGAGATGCTCGACGGGCTCGGCATGGCCGAGACCACGCCCGGACCGCTGATCATGGTCACGCAGTTCGTGGGCTTCATGGCCGCCTTCCGCGCCCCCGGTTCGCTGCCGCCGCTCGTCGCCGGGACGCTCGGGGGCCTGCTGACCACCTGGGTGACCTTCGTGCCCTGCTTCCTCTGGATCTTCGTCGGGGCTCCTTACGTCGAGCGCCTGCGCGGCAACCGGGCGCTCGCCGGCGCGCTGGCGGCCATCACCGCGGCCGTGGTGGGCGTGATCCTCAACCTCGCGGTCTGGTTTGCGCTCCACACCATCTTCACGCAGGTGCGACCTGCTGTGGCCGGCCCTCTCCGGTTCGATGTGCCAGTGCTCGCCAGTGTGAACCCCTTCGCCCTGGTCCTGGCGCTCGCGGCCGCCGTGGCCGTGTTCCGGTTCAAGGTCGGCATGATCACGACGCTCGCGGCCTGCTCGGCCGCGGGCGTGGCCCTCCACTTAGCGGGGCTGGTCTGATGCGTCCCTGGCATCGCGGGCTCTGGCAGGGCGGCGCGGTCCTGCTGTTCAGCCTGGGGCTGGCCCACCCAGCGCCGGCCGCAGAGACATTTCGGCAGCTGACCGGGCCGCAGATCCGCGCGCGTCTGACCGGGAAGGAGGTCACCGACGAGGTGCACTGGGCCTACCGCTTCGAGCCAGGCGGTCGATTGCAGACCGTGTCCATGGGGCGAGCCCGCACCGGCATTTGGCGGCTCCAGGGCGACGCGCTGTGCCTGAATGCCGATCCCTGCCTCCAAGTCTGGATGGCTGGCACCCATGTCGAGTTCCGGCGCGACGGCGCCCTGCCCGAGGAAGGCGTGCTGCAGGCGCCGGCCCGGCGGCCGTGATGCCGGCCTGACACGAAACCTGGTCACGAAGGAGATGACCATGCGCCGACAAATAGCTTCTCTTTTCGCATTGAGCCTGGTGGCGCTCGCGCCGCCCGTGCAGGCAGCTGAGACGTGGCAGCAGGCGATCGCCACCGGCCTCGGCAAGCCCGGCACGGAGATGCCGGGCGGGGTCTACCGCGTCAGCCTGCCCCGCACCGATCTGGCGGTGACGCTCGACGGCGTGTCGATCAAACCCGCGCTGGCTCTCGGCTCCTGGCTGGCCTTTCGGAAGGCCGGCGAGAACCAGGTGATGGTGATGGGCGACCTCGTGCTCACCGAGGACGAGGTGAACCCGGTCATGACGCGCTTGGTCGAGGGCGGCGTGGAGATCACGGCCCTGCACAACCACCTGTTGCGCGCCTCGCCCAACCCCCTCTACATGCACGTCTCGGGACATGGTGAGCCCGGGAAGCTCGCCGCGACGCTGATGGGGGCGCTCGGCGCGAGCCGCACCCCGTTCGGCGCCGAGACGGCGACCGGCACGCCGCCGGCCGGCCACCCGGGCCCGGCCTCGGCCGGGGCAAGCCCGGCGCCCGCGCGGGCCACAGCTTCGGACCAGGCGCAGCCCCTCGACACGGCGGCCATCGAGGCGGCGCTCGGGCGCAAGGGCAAGCTCAACGGCGGGGTCTACGCCGTCAGCGTCCCGCGCGCGGAGACCCCGAGGGACCACGGGATGGATGTGCCGGAGGCGATGGGCTCGGCCATCGCGATCAACTTCCAGCCGACCGGCGGCGGCAAGGCGGCGATCACGGGCGACTTCGTGCTGACCGCCGACGAGGTGAACCCGGTGATCAAGACGCTGCGCCAGAACGGCATCGAGGTGACGGCTCTGCACAACCACATGCTCGGCGACGAGCCGCGGCTGTTCTTCATGCACTTCTGGGCCAACGACGACACGGCCAAGCTCGCCAAGGGGCTCGGCGCAGCGCTCAAACACGTCAAGGTCGCGTCGGGCGGCTGAGCCAGCACGCAAGGGTCGGCTCGGCCGCCCTTGCCCTCGCAAGCAGGCACATGACGAGAGGACTGGTTGCCCTCGGCGATCACGCCTGCGCTCGGTCAGAGGAGGTCAGGATGCCTTACGCCATAAAGCCGCTCGGCTGCGATCCAGCTCGGATCAAAGGCATGTCGGAACGGCTGATCGTCAGCCATTACGAGAACAACTACGGCGGTGCCGTGAAACGGCTGAATCTCATCGAGGAGCAGCTTGCCGGGCTGGATTACGAGACGACGCCCGGCTTCGTGATCAATGGGCTCAAGCGCGAGCAATTGATCGCGATGAATTCGATGATCCTGCATGAGCTGTTTTTCGGCGGCCTTGGCCAGGAGAGCGAGCCGGGACCGGTCCTGCGTAAGGCGATCGCGCGCAATTTTGGTTCATTCGAGCGCTGGCGCTCCGAGTTCATCGCCATGGGCAAAGCTCTGGCCGGCGGTTCCGGATGGGTGCTCCTGTCCTGGTCGCCCCGAGACGGCCAGCTGGTCAACCAGTGGGCCGCCGACCACGCGCACACGCTGGCGGGGGGCGTGCCGATCCTGGCGCTCGACATGTACGAGCATTCCTACCACATCGATTATGGCGCCAGGGCCGCGACTTACGTCGACACCTTCATGCAGGCGATCCGCTGGGAGAACGCGGACCGGCTATTTTTCGATTTGAGGAAGGACGACTGGACCACGGCTACTCCTGGATAGTTCAGACTAGTCGGCATCTATCGGCAGCCCCGGCGCTTTCCCTGGCTTTGAGCGGTCCCGTCATTGCGGCCAAGAATGATGTCGGGCCGAAGAGAGAAGTCCTTCCGGTGGCATCTAGAAGGCAAAGGCGCACTGGCCTCTCAACAATTTGGCAGGTTTGTTCCACATCTGCCTGAGGAGATATCCGCAAAAACACGACTGGATAGACAAAAGGAAATGGCGTAAAACTCAGGAGGCAAGCATGAAGCGCTGGTTGATCTTGAGCGCAGCCATGCTCATGGCTGCGGGAGCAGGCGCGTTGCTCGCGTTCGGCACAGCTAGGAGCCCGTCCGAGTAAGTACCTCGACGGCGGCGCTTTGGGATGATTCACTCGGCTCATGGCCAAGGTGTTTCGCTCCTGGGACGTCGATCAGGGCTGGCTGCTGCCACCCTCGCTGCATGAGTTCGTGCCGCCCGGGCACATGGCGCACTTCGTGCGCGATACGGTGCGCGAGGCGCTCGACCTCTCAGCCATTCTCGACACCTACACCGAGGAGCGCGGCTACCCGCCCTACCATCCCGGCATGATGGTGGCCCTGCTCCTCTACGGCTACAGCCGCGGTCTGTACTCGTCGCGTCAGCTCGCCCGCGCCTGCGAGGAGCGGGTTGACTTCATGGCCGTGACCGGCCTGAACCGGCCCGACTTCCGCACCATCGCTGACTTCCGCAAGCGGCATCTGACGGCGCTCTCGGACCTGTTCGTGCAGGTGCTGCGGCTGTGCCGGGCGGCCGGGCTGGTCGGCTTTGCCCACGTGGCGGTGGACGGCACCAAGCTGAAGGCCAACGCCTCGCGCCACAAGGCGATGAGCTACGGCCGGATGAAGGCGGCCGAGTCGACGCTGGCCGCCGAGGTCGAGGCTTGGCTGGATCAAGCGCGCGAGGCCGACGCGGCGGAGGATCGGGCTCATGGGACCGACCATCGTGGCGACGAGACACCGGCCTGGATGGCCGACAAGCAGCGGCGGCTGGAGACGATCCGCGCCGCCAAGGCCGCGTTGGAGGCAGAGGCTGCCGATCCGCCCGATCCGGAGGACGAGGACGGGCCGGGGGCCTCGTCGGGCATGCGCTGGCAAGGTCGGCCCTTGCGGGGCGAGGACGGCGGTCCGCCCGACCGGGCGCAGCGCAACTTCACCGACCCGGACAGCCGCATCCTGCCCACGCGCGACGGGTTCGTGCAGGGCTACAACGGCCAGATTGCGGTTGATGCGGCCCATCAGGTGATCGTCGCGCATCGGCTCGTGACGAACCCCGCCGACTCGCGCGCTCTCGTGCCGCTCGTCGACGGCGTCTGCACCCATCTCGGGCGCAAGCCGCGGGAGGTCTCCGGAGATGCCGGCTTTGCCACCGAGGCGAACCTGGCCGCGCTGCAGGAGCGACGGATCACAGCCTATCTCGCTCCGGGCCGTGCCCGTCACGGCGAGGCGGATGCAGCAGGTCGCCGGAGGCTGACGAAGATGCCCCTGATGAGCGCGATGGCCGTCCGCCTGAAGCGGGCTGGGCGCCGGAGCCGTTACCGTCTCAGGAAGCAGGTCGTCGAGCCGGTGTTCGGGCAGATCAAGCAGGCCAGAGGCTTCCGACAGTTCCTGCTACGTGGGCTCGATCAGGTCCGCGGCGAGTGGGCGATGATCTGCACCGCCCATAACCTCCTGAAGCTGGCGCAGGCCGCGCGCTGAGCCTGTGGCGCAGGAGCCATCCGCCCAGATCTCAACCTTAGTCCCAACGCATCAAACCGTTACTCGGACGGGCTCCTAGGGAGGACCGGATTCTCATCGCAGGCGACCGGCCAGTGACGGAGGATCAAGTTAGGGAAACACTGCAATCCCAGGGTTGGTTAAGCGTTGAAATCCACCGTAGCGGCGACTTTCTGCAGGTGAGAGGGGTTAAGGACGGACAAGAGCGGGACATAACTGTCGACTCCCGCACCGGACGTTTTCGGGAGGACGACGGCGATGACGATTAGAGATCCACAAGTGCTCTGAGCTACGGCATGTCATTGACTATGGATGCTACATGTGTCCCGCCCGGAACGCGCTGATGTTGTACTAACTCCGAAAGCTCTGGCAGGCAGAATGCTCACGGACTACGCCCACTGGGGCGAAACCTACATGCGGAACGGAAAGCTGCGCATCGATAATAATCGGATCATCCCATCGGGCGCTTGGATCGTAGAGAAAAATCATGTGTGCAAGAAAATTCCCGATGTTCTCAGTGCGTGCTACGAGATGTGGGTCGATCATGACTGCGTCGAGCTGCGACGGGCGAGCTCGCCTATTTTCGATGCTTACATCCGCGATCCGTAGAACAGGATGGCGCAGCATCTCGACCGCATCGTCCTACTGGCGATCCGCCTGAGGTACTCCTCGCAACTGTGATCCGGACCGCGATCATGCCTGATGCCCTCTCACACCGTTTCAAGGTTGCCATCGTCTGGTGGGGTGACGCCCGGGAGCGCGCGGAGGCGCGGCCGGAGACGAGCCGGCTCACCGCGATCTTCGCGGCGCTGGAGCGGCACGGAATCGCCGCCGAGCCGGCGGTCTGGTCGGACCCGCTCACCGACGATGTGCGCGCCCAGCTGATGGGCGTGGACGGGGTGCTGGTCTGGGTGAACCCAATCCCAGCACCGGGCAGCGGCGGGCGTGGGGTGCTGGATGATTTGCTACGGGAGGTGGCCGCGGCGGGCATCTTCGTCAGCGGTCATCCGGACGTCATCACCCGGATCGGCGTGAAGGAGGTGCTCCATCGGACCCGCGAGCTGGGCTGGGGCACCGACACCCACGTGTACAGAGATCACGCTGCGCTCGCGGCGGAGTTTCCTGCGCGGGTTGCGGCGGGCCCGCGGGTGCTGAAGCGGAACCGCGGCAACGGCGGGCTCGGGGTCTGGAAGGTTGAGCGGTCGACGGGGGCCGACGTCGCCGTCCAGGAGGCGTGGGGCGATCGTCACGGGCGCACCCTGCCGCTCGACGCGTTCATGGCGGAGCGGGTGGCCGACTTCACCGACGGCGGCACCCTGGTGGACCAGCCGTTCCAGGCGCGGCACCTAGAGGGCATGATCCGCTGCTATCTGTCGGGCGACAGGGTGGTGGGCTTCGGCCATCAGCGGGTCCGGGCCCTTGCCCCGCCCGAGGCGGGACCGGCGGAGCCCCGCCTCTATTCGGGGCCGGACGACGCGCGGTTCCAGTGCCTGCGGGGCCTGCTCGAACGGGAGTGGGTGCCGCAGATGGCCCGCCTGCTCGGCCTCGACCCGGAGGCGTTGCCGGTGATCTGGGACGCCGATTTCCTGCTCGGTCCGAGGAACCCGGCCGGCGAGGACACTTACGTGCTCTGCGAGATCAACGCGAGTTCGGTCTTTCCCATTCCGGACGAGGCACCCGAAGCCTTGGCCAACACGACCCTCAGGCGGCTCATCGCGGTCCGTGAGGCGCGTAATCGGGAAGCTATGCAGGCCCAGGTGCCCCCTCCAGAACGTAAGGCGGCCGAAGCGGAGTGACGACACTGTGTTCACGCGGTGAGGATGGAGGCTGGCATGTCCGCCTGGGTTGCTGTTCCAACTGACCTCGTTGCTGGTGTCCTGACCACGTTGCCAACCGATATACAGTCTTCGGCTGCCGAGTCAGGACCGCGTGTCGTCGATGTGCGAGATCGGACGACGCGCAGTCTTGAAGCGGTCTGTATCGCCGAGCAGGGCGATGCTTTGGGCTGGTGCAGCGCCTATCTGATCGGTGTGGCCGACACCCTGACGGCCTTTGGGGACGGGGGTCACAAGGGCGGCATCTGCAAGGCCCATTACGCGCTCGAGCAGTTGTCGGAGATCTTCCTGACTTGGACGCGGGCCCATGAGGCGCTCCTGCGGCTCGACATGTTGGCGGGAGCAAGCCTCGCGTTCCGTGAGAAATGGCCGTGCTCTCGAGGAAGCCAGCTTCTGCGGCAGCATGGGTATCGCTATGTACAACTCTACGCTCCGTCGATGAGCCCTGGTTATTCATCGCGCAACTCCGGGCCTGCGATCACTCAGGTGTGCTAGCGAGGGGGCTGCGCGAGGCTCTCGACAAATTGAATGCGAACGCGGGCTGAGTTCCGACGCGAAGCGACGGGCACCATGATCAGCTGGGCAACTCCGAACTTAACCGATCCTCAGATTAACGGAGAGCGCAGCGGTGCAATCTTGCTGCGCGTTGCCGGTTTTTCGAAGCGGTTTGGAGCAGACGTTGCGCTATCGGAGGTGGATTTTGCCGTGCGCGAAGGCGAGATCCTGGGCCTGATCGGCCCGAACGGCTCGGGCAAAACGACTCTGCTGGAGTGTCTGGCTGGACTGCTGTCCACCGATCACGGCAGCGTCACTTGGCGCGGCGAGGCCTTGCCGATCCGCTCGCGCAAGACCGTCTTGTTTTACCTGCCGGACGGCATTGCGCCCTTTACCGATCACCGTGTCGCCAACGTACTGTCGTTCTTCGGGGCGGCGTACCAGCTGCCGAAGGACGAGATCAACACGACCCTTGCGGCCCTCGGTCTCGCCCCCGTCCTGGGCAAGAGAGCTGGCGAGTTGTCCAAGGGCTACCGCCGGCGTCTGCTGCTGGCGATTGGGCTGCTGGCGCCGCACCCGCTGCTCCTCTTCGACGAGCCCTTCGATGGCCTCGACCTGCACCAGACTCGGGACGTCATGCGCCATCTGCGGAGCGTCGCTGCGCGTGGGCGGACTCTGTTTCTGTCCATTCACCAGCTCACCGATGCTGCACGCGTCTGTGACCGCTTCGTCCTGCTCAGTGCCGGCCGCGTCCGAGGCGAAGGTACGCTCGAGACGTTGCGCGCGACGGCTGGGCTCGCGTCCGACGCCGGGCTTGAGGAGGTGTTCCTTGCCCTTACCTGATCGCCCGCGCCTCCGGCGCGCGCCGCTGGCGCCACTGTTCGTGACGGAACTGCGTACCCTGCTCGCCGGCTGGGCCCTGTGGGCCGTATTGCTGCTTCTGTGTCCTGTGGTGGGTTACGGCTTCATTCAAGCGCTCGCGCTGTACGGTGAAGCGAGCCGGTCCGCCTCCTCGTTCCCGGAGCTCGCGCGCGGACTGTCACCCCTCGACGGGGTGCTGGTCCCGACCTTCGGAGCGTTCTACGTCGCAACCACTCTGCTCTTCCCGTTCGTGGCCATCCGGGCGCTTGGTGCCGAGAAGGCGGACGGCGGCCTCAAGCTAATGCTGCAGCTGCCCTACCGTTCGACGACACTCATCGCCATCAAACTTGCCGTGGTGCTTGTTGGTTGGCTGCTGACAGCGCTGCCTGGTCTTTCTGCGCTGTTGCTCTGGGCCTTGCTCGGCGGCCATCTCTGGCTGCCCGAGACGCTCACCTTGCTGCTGGGGCACCTCCTCTACGGCCTGCTGATCGCCTGCGTCGGTCTGTTCGCGGCGGCGGTGACCGATGGTCCGGCGACAGCCGCCATCGTCGCCTTGGCCTTCACGCTTGGCGCTTGGATCCTGGACTTTGCCGGCGCGGGCCAAGGGGAATGGATGCGCCGGCTGGCCGACCTTTCGCCGACCGCCGCGCTGCGGACGTTTGAGACTGGACTGCTCGCGGCTCCTGCGGTCCTCGGGATGCTGATCGCGGCGGCCGGTTTCGCCGCGCTGGCAACCCTGTGGCTGCGTCCCGGGCCGCCAGATCGCCGCCGAGTGCTGCTGTCTGCAAGTATCGTGACAGTCACACTCGCTGCCGCCGCGCTGGGTGGACAAACCAGCTTCTATCTCGACACGACTGAGAACCGGCGGAACTCGTTCGCGCCGGGCGACGAGGCGGCGTTGCGGAAGATCGCCGGGCCGTTGGCGATTACCGTGCATCTCTCGCCTGAGGACCCGCGCCTCGCAGATTTCGACCGTCAAGTTTTGGGGAAGCTGCGCCGCCTGCTGCCCAATCTCGACGTGACCCTCGCGGCGACGGCAAAGACATTGTTCTCGCAAGCCGACGACGATCGGTACGGGCTAGTGACCTACACGTATCATGGCGTCCAAGCCGAGAGCCGCTCGACCAGCCCACGCGAGGTGCTGCCGCTGATTTACGAGCTGACTGGCGTCGTAGCCGATCCGTCGGCGGCCACGGACTACGCGGGCTACCCGACCGTCGCCAATGCCAGCCTCGTCGCTCCGTGGTTCTACGGGGTGCTGCCTGCTGTCGTCGCCCTCGCATGGTGGCAGTCGCGACGGCCGGCGCGCGCCTTTCAGTTACGTGCAACAGGAGAGCGCCCATGACGTCCATCCTGCATCTGCCTCGACCGTCCCGGCGCGGGGTCGTGGCCGGCGCTGCGGCCTCCTTGGCGCTGCCGGCACTCATCCGATCAGTCTTCGCAGCCGCTCCGGGCGTTATCGATTTCTCGTCCGAGACGGTCGGTGCCGAACCGAAAGCATTCGTGCCGATCGTCGGCAACTGGGTCATCGCCGCTGACGGCGACAACCGTGTACTGGCCGTGGACGGGCGGCGTTGGCGTCCGGGCCAAGCATCGGCCGGCATCGCCGACAAGGCGCGGGCCATCTACGGCGAGCGCTATGCTGAGTTCCTCGATGGCGTGCAGGCCTACGCCTACTTCCCCTACGCGGTGGCCAAGGGCGTGGACGACTTCAGCCAGGGCGAAATCGCAGTTCGCTTCAAGGCCCTTGAGGGCCGGATCGATCAGGCTGCGGGCATCCTGTTCAACCTCAAGCCGAACGGTGATTACCTGACCGTACGTGCCAATGCTCTGGAGAACAACCTCGTATTATGGCGGGTCGTGCGGGGGAAGCGCAGCTCGGTAGAGTGGGTCCGCAACACACCTACCGCGTCACGTCGGTGGCACGATCTGCGGGTGTCGGTGAAGGGCCGCACGGTTCAGGGCTACCTCGACGGCAAACTGACGCTGACTCATGCACTGCCTGCTCCGGTCGCAGGCAAGGTCGGATTATGGTCGAAAGCTGACAGCTACGTCCTCTTCGACGACTTCACCGTCATTCAACCGAGCTGATCAAAGGGATGCTGCAACAAATGCCATTGATTTAGCCCTAACATTCACATGATTGTGAGATCAACGCGAGTTTCGTATCTCCAATTCCGGATGAGGCGCCCGATGCTCCGGCCCGAGCAACGCTCCGACGGCTTACCGCGGCCTGTCACCGCCGTACGGCCGGACAACTCTGACCTGATCGCGCGAGGCTGAATGTGACACCACATCGGATGAAACGATCATGCGCCGACTGATTGACCCCTCGCCGCTTTCAGCGTCATTACGCCCGACGACGAACCCCAGCTGTTCTTCATGGAGTTCTGGGCCAATGCCGATACGACTTGCCTGGCCAAGGGTCTGGTCGCCGCACCCCAGCACGTAAAGGCCACCCGAAGCTGAGCTGACGGGACAGTGTTCATGCGCAAGCACTGAGGCAAGCATGTTGGCCTGGTTCGTTGTCCCGATTGCCGTCCTCGCAGGTGCTCTGACGACGGTGCAGGCGGGTAGCAATGCCGCGCTGCGCAAGGGCCTGGGCGAGCCGATGGCGGCGCTCCTGGTCAACTACGCCCTGGGCTTTGGCGCGGTCATTTTGGCAAGCCTGCTTGTGCGCCAAGCCTGGCCGGGCCCCGATAAGATCGCCGGGGTGCCCTGGTGGGCCTGGGTTGGTGGACTGGCCGGGGCCGCTTACGGCCTGGCGGCCATTCTGCTGGCCTACCAGCTCGGTGCAGCCACGCTCATGGCCTCGGTGGTGACCGGCCAGGTGGACTCCTCCGTGATACTCGACCACTTCGGCTGGCTCGGGTTCGAAGTACATGCGGCGAACCTGTGGCGCTTGATCGGCATTGCCCTGATGATTGGTGGCATGGTGCTGGTCGCACGCTTCTGACCGCAGCAGATGGAAGTTCGGATGTCTGAACCCGACCTACACCCTTTCAAGGCGGCCCGAACCCATGCGCCTGTTCTTGCAGGTAAAGCCATGCCGGATCAGACACCGCGATACTGCCAATATATGACGAATACCGGTCTGATTGCGCCATTGGGCGACGAAGAAGCGAGATGTTATTATGCCATATAATGGCGATGCCGCTCGCGGCGCGCCAGCAGCGTGATCCCGCACAGAAGCCTGCGGAACGATGGCCATGCCGCAGCCCGCACAATATCAGGCCCGTCGCTCCGCCGCAGGCGGTGTCGTGGCTGTCTATCAGGACGGCAGTGCCGAACTGTCCTCGCTCCATGAGCGTGTGTCGCGCGCCGAGATTGCCAAGCGGCTCGCCGCTCTCATGAGCTTTGAATTCGGGGGCGAGTACGATCCTGCACGCCGCTATGGCGGTCCGGTCTACTTCGTTCCGAATCGGACACTCGTCGGCCTTGAGACGGCGAGTGACCTTGGGATCCGCGGTGAGCAGGATCTGTTCGGAGGCGTGGTGCCGCACGCCTTCGTGGCCACCAAGGCCATTACCCACCCGCTCGTGACCCCAGACGCGAACGCGCCTCCCGGATGGAAGCAGGCGTTCGGGGACGCGGTGCATAGCGTCGTCCTTGCCGGATTCACAGTGTTCACGCAGGAGGATGCCGTCCGCGCAACGGAGCAGCTCCTTCGGCGCGGGGGCGTGCGCCTCAAGCCGGTTCTAGCCACCGGAGGGCGCGGGCAAGTGCCGCTCTCGGATCTCGCCGCGTTGGAGGCCGCGCTCGGGGCGGTCGACCCGGGCGAGCTCTCCCGCTCCGGCCTTGTACTGGAAGAGAACCTCACGAGCACGACGACCTACAGCATCGGTCAGGTGCAGGCCTGCGATCTGCTCGTGAGCTACTACGGCACGCAGCGCCTCACGCCGGACAACGGCGGCCTCGAGGTGTATGGCGGCTCGGATCTCGTGGTTGTCCGCGGCGGGTTCGAGGCCCTGCTCGCCCTCGCCATGCCAGAGGCGGCACGGATCGCGGTGCAGCAGGCGCGCGCCTACGACGCCGCCGCATCGGCGCAATTCCCGGGCCTGCTCGCCTCCCGCAGGAACTACGATGTTGTTCAGGGGCTTGATGCGCAGGGGCGCTGGCGGTCCGGCGTCCTGGAGCAGTCCTGGCGCCTGGGTGGCGCGAGCGCAGCGGAAATCGCGGCCCTGGAGGCGTTCCATGCGGATCCGGGCCTCCAGGTTGTGCGCGCGTCCTGCGTCGAGAGGTACGGAGATGCTGCGGCTCCTCCCGCCGACGCGATCATCCTGTTCCGCGGCGTCGACGACGCAGTCGGAGCGATTTCGAAGCACGCAAAGGTCGAGCCGTATGATCCGGGATGAAAAGATCGAAATCGCGGTCGATCGCCGGCGGATCGCCGGCATCCTTGTCGGGCCGGCGACGGTCGTTCCCGGCATGCTGTTCGTCCACGGCTGGGCGGGGAACCAGGAGCAGGAGGTCGCCCGGGCGCGCGAGATCGCGGCACTCGGCTGCGGCTGCCTGACCTTCGACCTCCACGGCCACGCGGAAAGTGAGGCATATCGCGGTCCGCTGACGCGCGAGGACGATCTCCAGGACGTCGTCGCGGCCTACGATCGGCTCGCGTGCCAGGATGGGGTCGATCAGACAGCAATCGGCGTCGTGGGCAGCAGTTACGGCGGCTATCTTGCGGCAATCCTGACCTCGCTGCGGCCGGTCCGGTGGCTCGGCCTTCGTGCACCGGCCCTCTACAAGGATGAGGACTGGGCGGTGCCGAAGCAGCAGATCGACAGCCGGGCGCTCGCGGTCTACCGGCGCGGTCCCGTCGGCGCCGGCGAGAACCGGGCGTTGACGGCCTGCGCCCGCTACGAGGGCGACGTGCTGATCGTCGAATCCGAGCACGACGGCTTCGTGCCTCACCCGGCCATCATGAATTACCGCGACGCCTTTGACGCGGCGCGCTCGGTCACCTACCGGATGATCGAGGAGGCCGACCACACGTTGTCCGAGCTGTCCTGGCAGGAGGCGTACACCTCCATCCTCGTCAACTGGGCAACGGAGGTGGTGGTCGGGGCACGGGAAAGTGGCGCAGCCGCCACGGTGCACACCCACCTGCGCCCGTCACCCGCGCGCGGACGACCCCGTCCAGCCTGATGTCGGGGCCGTCGGTGGGTGATCGGCATCCAAAAGGGGCCCACTCAGCCCCAGTAATCCGAGCGCGGCATCGATCCTCATGTCGGAGGCGCCTCAGGGACGCTGGTGGCCGCCGTTACTGCCCACTTAAACGGGCTAATCCAGTCATTGTTGCCCATAATGTGCCTGCCTCTGCGCTCGACTTTGGCCAATCGAGTGACCCGGCTAAGCCGAATTGGGTGACGAAGCGGGCGTGCCGGATAGGCTGGGGGCGTCGCTCGCCGGCGACACCGTTATGCCGCCTCTTCCCGCCCGCTTCGCCGGCTCATCCTGGCGTTCGCGCCGCTCTTCGTCCACCGCTCCTGGCAACACGCCCAGATCCTGCTGATCGGCGCCATCCTGACCCTGGGTTGTCATACGGTGATGAGCGTCCTGCGGAACATGGGCTGCGCCACACAGAGGCCGTGCGCTGCCTGTCTCTCCTAGGGCCAGTGATCCCCACCACAGCGTCACCAGCGGGTCGGGTTAGAGACGTGGGCGCCCGGCCCACTGCCTTCCCGGACAAATCCGCCGCCGGGATATGCTGGGTTCATTACGCTCGGGATCGCCGAGCGGCGCGGCTGGTGCACGACCGGATCCGGCCCGCTGCCGGCGCACTACAAGATGGTCGGGCGGGACGCGCCGTGGCCGGATGAGGCGGGTAGGTCACGGCGGACGCTCAGAAGCTGCTCGCGATCTCCCTGATGCGTTGGGCAAGCTGGTAGGGCGCCATCGTGCGGAGCTCGCGGCCATGAATGAGCGCCCCTTTCTGACACCCCTCGACCACAGGCCGTCTGGGACCACGCAGACGCGAGCCGGCTTGCCTTGAGCATTAAGCTCCGCCACGGCGCGTCCGCCGGCTGCAGGAGCTTCGAGCATCTCCGAGGTGGAGATCAGGCGATCACTGCTGGCGAGCATTGTGGCTCTCTGGCTGGCCGCGACTTGTTGCACTGCAACATGACAGCGATATGGCAAAGTCTGGAGCCTGGATCAGGATTGGATGGTCCGCCCTCCGAGCCCCGAAACGACGGAGCCCGCCGCGGTGGGGCCGGGCGGGCTTGCTGGCTTCGGGTGCGGGGCGCATCAGGGTCGAAACCCAATCTGCTTGGCTATGAAGGGGCCGGTTGGGGTGGAAAGAGGCCCTCTACGCCTTCCTGCAATGGCTGGGGCTGACCCCTTCCGGACGTTCGCGGTGCGTGTGAGGAATGTCTGGTTGCGAGCGTTTTCCGGACAGTTGATTTTCTGACAGGGTTTCCTGACACAGATGGCTGAGGGGCTGGAGCGCCGGGCGGGACCCAATCCGCGTGGCAGATTTCCCGTCGTCTTCTTTACGCCGTCAGGCAAACAGAAAGAGCGGCTCGTTGCCGCCCTTCGCGTCTTACTGCTGCGCTTCGATGGCCGCGCGGGCGAATGCGTTGAGGGTTGTCACTGCCTCATCGAAGCGGTGTTCCGCCTCGGCGTTGCGCTGGAAGGCGACCCGTTGCACCAGGATCTCACGCGGCGTCGGCTGCTGCTGGAACAGCGTCATTACCTCGTCGATGAACGCGGCCAATGGGAGATACCCTTCACGGGTTGCCTGACCGGGCGTGAGGTCGGTCTGCACCGCGGGCGGCACCAGTTCGATCACCTCGATTTTGCCCTTCAGCGCCTCCCGTAGCGCGACCGTGTAGCTGTGCAGGGCCGCTTTGGTCGCCGAGTAGGTCGCGGCCGGGATGAGCGGCACGAAAGCCAGGCCGGAGGTGACGTTGACCAATGCCGCGTCGGGCTGACGGCTCAGGTGCTCGACCAGGGCGTTGGTCAGCCGGATGGGGCCGAGCAGGTTGGTCGTGACCGTCGCCTCGGCATCTTGGAGGTCGCGGACCTGATCCAGCACTTCGAAGCGCATGATCCCGGCGTTGTTGACCAGCACGTTGAGGGCCGGGTGTTCGGTCACCATGCGTTGCGCGAACTCGATGATGCCTTCAGCGCTGTCGATGTCGACGGTCATGGCGTGCATGTTCGGGCGGCCAGCAATCGCCTGTTGCAGCGCCTCCATCCGGCGGCCGGCGACAATGACAGTATTGCCGAGATCATGGAAACGGTGCGCGAGAGCTTTGCCAATACCTGAGCCGCCGCCAGTAATGAGGACGGTGTTACCCCTTGTTTTCATGAGAACGACTTTCTCTGTTGCCCTCAGAGAAAATATCGCCAATGCTCTCCGTACAGAAGTAGGCACCAAAAAGATTTATACGCACCAAACGGAGAGTGTAGGATGCGCAGGGTGTTAGCCGACCCGCAGATCGAGGCGCGGCGCCAACAACCCATCCCGGAGGAGGTCGATCCGGCCATCGAGGCCTTGGTCCATGACATCATTGGCAAGGTGGCTGACAAATGGACCATGCTGGTCCTGGAGGCCTTGCACGAACACGGCACGCTGCGCTTCACGCAACTCGGCAAGGCGGTGGGTCGGATCAGCCAGAAGATGCTGACGCAGACGGTGCGGCAAATGGAGCAGGACGGCCTAGTGCGGCGGACGGTGCACCCCGTGATCCCGCCGCACGTGGACTACGCGCTCACGCCGCTCGGCGAGAGCCTGGGGGCAGCCTTCTGTGGCGTGTGGATCTGGGCGGAAACGCACCACGCCGAGATCCAGCGGGCCCGCGAGGCGTTCGCCGCCGGCGACGCCAAAGAGGCGCGGGGACGTCACCCGGCGGCGGTCCAAAAATCATGACATTTGAACCATGCAGGCAGGCGCGATCCTGCGGACGCTCGAATTCTTCAATGCGAACTTAGGGCGGGCATCTACCAGAGGCGCCTTGCCCAGCGCGGGTTCACGTGTCGAACGCCCGACGCCGCCGGACAGGCCGAGGTTAAGCGTCTGACAAAACCGTCGTTTTCCGCACATGTGCTATGCCCTGAACTTCGAAGCATCAGCCGAGGAGTGTGGCTGGAGCCGAGGACCACTTGGGCGGCGTGCGATCGGTTCCCCGCTCCGTTCGCTGCCCACACACGGAAACATCGGGACCCTCATCAGGCTCGGCGCGTTCTGATGGCAACACCGGTCTGCCGGCTCGGCAGACCAGACGATGTGCCGTCAGTAACCAGGAGGATGTCTGCATGGCTACGAAGCAGAAAACCCTGCAGGATGCTTTCTACGAGACCCTGAAGGACGTGTACTATGCTGAAAAGCAGTCCGTGCGCGCCTTGAAGAAGTCAGCCAAAGCCGCCGAGCACGAGGAGCTGCGTCAGGCGTTCGAGACCCACGCCGAGGAGAGCGCCACCCAAGTTGAGCGCCTGCAGCAGGTATTCGAGATCCTCGGTAGGCCGGCTCGGGCCAAAACCTGCGAGGCGATGCAGGGCCTCACCGCCGAAATGGAGGAGGACCTGGAAGACTTCGGTGGCGGCCCGGCCGCCGACGCCGTGCTGGCGGGCTGCGCTCAGGCGGTCGAGCACTATGAGATCGCTCGCTATGGCACCCTCAAGACCTGGGCGATCCAGCTCGGCTACAAGGATGCCGCCAAGCTGCTCGACGAGACCCTCCAGGAAGAGAAGAAGACCGATCAGCTCCTGTCGCAGATTGCTGAGCGGATCAACGTCGAAGGCGCAGCCGGTTCGGAAGGCGCCGGCGAAGGCAAGGCAGCCTGAGATCAGAGTTCGAGGGTGGCGCCCGCGACGGCGCCGCTCCTTCGCCAGGGAGTTCAGGACATGACGAACCGGGCCCCGAAGTCGGTCAGCCTGCCGGAGAGCCCCACGGCGCATCTGGCGCCCGAAAGCGGGTTCAGCTCCGTGCTCGGACGCAACATTCACATGCTGCAGGAGCGCCGCCGAGCCGAGGAGGGGCATGCCTCTTTCCAAGACCGCCTTGCCGGGGCGATCACCCGGTTCACCGGCAGCATGGCTTTCGTGTACGTGCACCTGGCGATCGTGGCGCTCTGGATTGCTGTCAATGTGGGCTGGATCCCGCAGCTGCCGCGGTTCGACGAGACGTTCGTGATCCTGGCCACCGCCTCGTCGGTGGAAGCAATCTTCCTCTCGACGTTCGTGCTGATCAGCCAGAACCGGGCAGCGGCGGCCGCCGATAGCCGAGCGGATCTGGATCTGCAGATCAACCTGCTCTCCGAGCACGAGGTCACGCGCCTGCTGACGCTGACGATCGCGATCGCCGAGCGACTCGGCATCGAGGAGGCAAAGGATCCGCAGCTGGATGAACTGCAGGAGCACGTCGCTCCCGAGAAGGTTCTCGACGAGCTGGAGGATCGCGAGGCGTCGTGAACCGCGGTAGGTCAATCAGCCAAGAGGCGCATTCACCGTGCAGGTAACACGCGTTTAATTTCCTGACATGCAAACCTGACAGGTTTAAGCGGCTGGAAAACCGTCGTTTTGCTTACATCACAGTCTCGGTGATAATGGCCTGCCCGTCGCCATAGGTCAGAACCCAGCACGGCCAGCTCCTCAGGTCGTCAGCTTCCATCCTGAACTCCTGACTGGTGTTCGGCAGTAAGCTCATGGCTGGTCGAAGGTGACGGGAGGGAGCCGCCGATGTCGAAAGAGAACAAAGGACCAGCGAAGATGGGTACGCTGTCGTACTACTCTGTTATGAACGCGGAGCAGTTGGATTTCCAACAAAGGCGCGCACTTACGTCCGTCGTTCACGAGGCTATCCAGCTTGCCCCGAAAGCTTACGAGGTCGTGGTCGGGCGGGTCGAAGTCAGAGGCCCACACGCCGGAGTGTACGAGGTCACCGTGCGCCGGGTGGCGTAGGCTATCGGAGATGCACTCG
This sequence comes from Methylobacterium nodulans ORS 2060, assembly GCF_000022085.1. Taxonomy (NCBI): domain Bacteria; kingdom Pseudomonadati; phylum Pseudomonadota; class Alphaproteobacteria; order Hyphomicrobiales; family Methylobacteriaceae; genus Methylobacterium; species Methylobacterium nodulans. Next base: position 2,322,725 of record NC_011894.1, on the reverse strand, counting down.
GCCCCGATCGAATTGCCAAAGCTGCCGGCGGCGGCTCGGGGCAGCCGCTCCCTATCCGGCCTAAAGGAGGCAGAGGTATGTCAGAGCAGGAAAAGATGCACGAGGGCGCGCGCTATAGCGTCGAGAACGGAGACCAGATGGATTTCCACTTGCGGCAGTACCTGGCAGGGATCGTTCAGGAAGCCAGACAGATCGATCCCAAATCTTCCGAGGTTCGGGTCGGGCGGGTCGAGGTCCAGGGCGGAACGACGGCAAAGTACGAGGTGATCGTGCGCCGGGTCTGATAGGGCGGTCAGCGGTACCGTTTCCGCGTGACGTCGTGCAGCTCGATGCCATCGAGAGCGTGCGCCAGCTGCTGATCGGTCATCCGCTTGGATCAGGGGCAGGCCACCGCAGACATTACTCCTTCGGAGAGCCGGGTCACGACCCGGTACAAACAGGATCCCGACCTCGCCCCCAGATTGCCGTACCTGAAAGAGGCTGATCGCATCGCTTGCAATGGTGGGGGGCGGCCTGTCCGGAACCGGTCGTTTTCTGCGCACGTCCTGTTGCCGATAGTTCGCTCAAGCCTCAACCAGCAGGCGCGCGCTCCAGGCTGATCCACATCTGCCGAGGTTGGCGCCTCAGGATGCCGCCGCAGCGATGACCGCCCTCCAGTCGAGCCGGAGCACGGGACGACAGCTTTTGCGGTGTAGCCACGGCGATCGATCATCAAACAGACCTGCGGCTGGATCGCTCGCTGCCGCCATGATCCTCGTCAGACGCCTCGCAAGATCGCTCTGAAACGAGGTCTAGCTTACGAAACTTTCGGCCAGGTTCTGCGTTTCGCGCGCGAGTGAGCATGCGCTCGCTAAGTGAAAGACAGGTGCTCAACGAGGCCTGTCTAATGCGGTGTTTCACGCGCAGCAATGACCTTTGCTTTCTGAAGGAGGGTCATCATGACGAACGATAGAACACAGGCTCGGCTTCTGCCGTCCATTGTACGACTCAGCCTGGGCGCGCTCCTGATCATCTCGCCTTGGGTCTGGGGGTACGCCCAGCAGAGGATGCCGGCCGCAAGCGCCATCCTCAGCGGCACCATTATCGCTCGCCTCGGCTTGTCGGGTATCATTCGCCCGAAGTCCTGGATCGCGTCCTTCTCGGCCTTGGTCGCGGCCTGGATGCTTCTTGGACCATGGCTCCTCGGCTTCTCGGGTGAGGGCGCTGCCGCGATCCTTCACTGGATCGTCGGCATTCTCACGCTCGGGCTGGAGGCCGGCGAAGCGGGTGTCCTGAGAAGCCTCGTAGAACGGGCACGACGCGCCTCAGCGGGCGGGGGCCGGGAGCCGCTGTCATGCTGACGCCATTCATCCTGATGCTCGCTCCCGCGAGCGGCGTCCCTGTCCTGACAGCGCCCGCATTGTTTCGCGCGCTGCTGGAGCTCCGGTACCCTACCAAGCCCTCGGATCAGGTCGGCGCAACGGGCAAGCCGGCAGACACTCACGCCGGTACGCCGCGGCCAGGGAAGGCGAAGAGGTCCCGGCTGGAAAAAGGTGCGAGCAGCGCGTCCATACCGGCGCTACGCACCAGCCGCGAACGCCAGCATCCCGTGCCGGGCGCGAGGCCGTGCGTGGCCGCGGCCCGCGCGGAGAGGGTGCGCCAATCAACCAGGCTGCGAAGATCGTGATGGCGCTGCCCGTGCCGCTCCTCGAGGCACGGAGGGCGCGCCATCCTCACCGCTCGGGCGAAGGAAGAGCGTCCTCGTCGGCGGCTTTCAGGAGCGCGATCAGCCGCTTCACGCAGCCGGATGTCGGGGAGCGCCCCTCATTCAGCATGGCCTCGTCGTTCTCCAGCCAGAGGCGGGCCTCGGCGAGTTCGGCCGCCGTCGCACCGGTCTTGAGGATTTCGGAGAGGGTGAGGTCGTCGACCGGGCCAGCCAGCGCCCGCGCCTCCGACCGCGGCAGCGTGTCCGCTATGACGGGTCCTCCATCATCGTGAACGGTGACGTGCCACCACGTGGGGCCGGATGGCCGTCAATCAAGGCGACCCCGCCGAGACGGAATGCTGTCGAGCGCGAAGCCAGCGCTCAGGATATCATCCTCGGCCTCGAGTGTATCGCGCTCCAATCATCTACCAGTCGTTTCGGTGTTCCGCGGAGCGAGAAGGCGATGCGCCTACACGTTCTAAAATTTGTGCTGACCGACTCTTGAACGGGAGAGCACCGTTACTATCTCTTTGCTCGCCAAGGCTGAACAGCTTGGCACTTCGGGCGCCGGCGGGTGTCCGGCGCTCTCATATCCATGTTGCTCACTGGAGGATGTGGCTATGAGATACGACCTCTCTCCCCTCTATCGCTCGACGGTCGGGTTCGACCGATTGTTCGACATGCTCGACCAGGTCACAGATGTCGAGCCGCTGGCCGGCTGGCCGCCCTACGACATCGAGAAGATGGGCGAGGACCAGTACCGCATCACCATGGCGGTGGCGGGCTTCACCCCGGACGAGATCGAGCTGACGCAGACCGACACCACCCTCCTCGTCGCCGGCAAGAAGGCGGAGGCCGAGGGTGAGCGCCAGTACCTGCACCGCGGCATCGCCGGACGCGCCTTCCGCCAGACCTTCAACCTCGCCGAGCACGTGAAGGTCACGGGGGCGGGGCTGGAGAACGGCCTGCTGATGATCGACCTCAAGCGCGAGGTGCCGGAGGCCCTCAAGCCACGGCGCATCGCGATCCAAGCGGGCACCCCGGCGCTCGGGCAGGACGACACGCCCGCGCAGATCGAGGCCAAGGCGGCCTGAGGCGCAGACCGGAGCAACTGACGCACTGACATGGCAGGCCACTGGCCATGGGGAGGCCCCCGGTCGGCGGCTGCTTGACCCAGACATGGAGAGAGACGATGGCCGTAAGAGACCTGATCCCCTGGGGCCGGGGCCGCACGACGGCCCCCGCAACGATGTCGGGCTCCGAGGTGAGCCCGTTCCTCACCCTGCATCGTGAGATGAACCGGCTGTTCGACGACGTGTTCAGCCGCTTCGAGACGGGTATGCCCTCGCTGCTGAGCCCGCTGCCGTCCTGGCCGAGTGTCGAGGTCAGCGCCACCGACAAGGAGGTGCGCGTCTCCGCCGAGCTTCCCGGCCTGGAGGACAAGGATGTCGAGGTCCTGGTGGACGAGGACACCCTGACCCTGCGGGGCGAGAAGAAGGCCGAGACCGAGGACAAGGAGCGCGGCTTCAGTGAGCGCACCTACGGCCGCTTCGAGCGGGTGATCGCGCTGCCCTACCCGGTCGAGGACGACAAGGCCCAGGCCGTGTTCAAGAACGGGGTGCTCACCGTGACCCTGCCGAAATCGGCCAAGGCGCAGGAGCGCGCCAAGCGCATCCCGGTCAACGGCCAGGGCACGACCCAGCACTGAGCCCGCATCAGGTCCGGTGCGCCGCGCGGCGCGCCGGACCTCAGCCCCTTCGCTCGCCTGAGGGAGGGACACCATGGAGCTGCAGAGAGCCGAAGCGTCCGTTGCTGAGCGCCCGTTCTCGCCCGAGATAGAAGCCCCGGGTCCGTCGGAGCCGTCGTTCGTGGACGCGCTCGTCGACCCGCTGGGCGTGTTCAGAAGTCCGGAGGAGGTGGTCCAGCATCCCTGGTTCACGCACCAGGAGAAGCGGGCCATCCTGCTGTCGTGGGTGCGTGACGAGCTCGTAGCCGAGCAGGTCGCGTGCAAGGCCGTCCCCGGATCACCGTCCCACTCGCGCGTAGACGCGGTAATCGCCGCCTTGTCGCGGTTCGATCCCCTGGCAGCGGGCGAGTACCTCTCGGCCGTCGAGAGCCTGCGCCGGCGCCCCCGCGGACGCAAGGGCACTCGGATGCAATAGCTCGGATGCAGTAGGGAGAGAGCGGGCCATGTCGATCAGCTTCGCTTCCACCCCCGGCATCGGACACAACTCGGGATGTACGCTGCCCATCGTCCCGCCGCCGTCCTGGCCGCCGGGCACACAGGTGCGCATCTCGCGCCGCCAGCGCCCGGTCACCACTTCCGGGCGGGCGCGCGACGGCGAGTGGGTGCTGCGCTTCGAGCGACACACCGCGCCCGAGATCGAGCCGCTGATGGGCTGGACGGCCGGGGACGACACCCTGGCCACGCAGGTCGAGCTCCGGTTCGCGTCACGCGAGGACGCGGTGGCGTACGCCGAGCGGCAGGGCCTGTGCTACCGGCTCGACGGGTGCGCCGTCCCGGTCGGCTGCGCTGCGAAGCTGCCGAGCAATCGTGAGTACAGCGACACCGCTGGGCAGCTCTACGCCACGGCGCTGACGTGGATGGATGCCAGCTATGGCCGGGCGATCGTCGAGCGCCGTCCCGACTTCGAGCGGGCGCTGGTCAACCCGGCCGCGGTGTTCGGCTCGCCGGCTGAAGTGTTGCATGATCCGAGCCTGTTATTGTCCGAGAAGCGCGAGGTGCTGCGGCGCTGGGCCTGGGACGCGTGGCTGCTGGAGGTGGCCGCCGACGAGGCGATGGCTGGCGGGGAGCCCTCACAGCTGGACGAGGTGACGGAGGCACTGGCAGCACTCGACCGCGCCGAGCGTACTCGGCTCATCATCGTCACGCGCACCGACGGTGAGGAACGGCTACGGTCTGGCCTGCGAGCCTGACGACTGAAGGAACGATCTCGGCACAGCCCGCATCTTTCAGGGTGCGGCCGGCTGTTCAGCCATGAGGATGCGTCGGGCTCTCCCGGACCCCTCGATCTCGCATGCTGCTGGCCGGAGGTGTTGCGGGTCTGGTCGGTGCGGTCATCCGCGACGCGTTCAGCCGGCATCTCGACCCCGCAGTCGACTGGGGAACGGGAGCCCAGATAGCCGTGCAGGTGGTGGCCACTGCCGTCGTCATGGCCCTGCTCCTCTGGCTCATGCGCCGCATGCCTTCGTGAGGCGCGTCTCTGTTTCCGTACCGCGCCTTCTGCGAATGGGAGGTGGATCAGCAGGTGCGATCCGAGAACCTTCTAGAGGTCCGCTGTCGGCTGGCGAGCGGCCATTCCGACAGCACCGGACGAAGGTCTGCAAGTGGCGCGAAGCAGCTGCCAGCTCAGCGTCCGCAGAGGGTCGAAATCCGATCGCATGACACGTTCCACGCAATAGAAAAGCCCGCCCGCGGCGGGTGCCGGGCGGGCATCGGAGGTGCCTTGGGGCGCCGAGTCAGCGGTGGTGCTGGTCGCGGCGGGAGCCGCGAGGCTGGCCCTGGTGAGGCCCGCGGCCGCCTTGCTCCAAATCTTCGAGGCGGTCGGTGAGACGCTCCAAGACGCTGATCAGCTGGTCATTGTGCCGGGCCGTGTCCGACGCGGTGTCCTCGCGGATGGCCAGGGCCAGCTCCTTCACCGCGTCCGTCAGGTCGGCCACGGCGATCGCATCGAACACCGCCGGCCCGGCCGTAGCGGCGATGTCCCGGGCCGTCTCGGGCTTCAACGCCTCGGCTTTCCTGGCCTCCAGCCGGTAATCGAGCAGCGTCTTGATGAAGCCATTCAGCGGGACGAGGAGGCCGGGTCACCTGGGAGGGCTTCGTCCTCGCGGACAAGAAGCGGTATCAGCCTGTGCGGACGGACCCGCGCGCCGGGTTGCGCGCGCTGACAGCGGTGGCCGACGGCTCGCAAGTGCAGTGCATGCTCTGGGTCGGCGCACTGAACTCGTCCTTCATGAAGACGGACGCGCAGCAACAGGGCGACCGGGTGGAGCTCGTCGCCACCAACGACCGCGACATGGCGAAGACCGCCAAGGATGCCCGCGGGCAGCCCGTCTACGTCTACGGCGAGGTTCCCTCCAACACCTATCCGCGTCTCCAGCCGCGGGGAGTGCTCGGCGATTCGAAGTCCGTCGACACCATGGCGGTCGACGCCCTCTTCGTCGTGTCCCTCCCGTGGATCAATGCCAACGGAGCGACCTACGACAAGTTGCTCCGTGATTTCGCGGCGGCGAAGCCCGAGATCCAGGCCATCGCCAACCCCGCGCGGTGACCCGACGACCCGCCGCGGGCCGGGAATCGCCTGCAGCATCCCACCAGTACGGAGTATCGAGATGGGCTTCTTCAGCAACCTGCTTAAGAGCGGCCAGCAGGCCGTGGCCGCATCGAGGCCCGCCTGGAGGCGCTTTCCGCCGAACACGACCGGCTGATGAGCGGCTACGTCAAAGGCTTCATCACCGAGGCCGATGCCGCGGCGCGGCTGCCCGTGATCAAGGCGGAGCGGGCGAACCTGGAAGCCGAACTCGCGCACCTCGCCGATGCCGGCCGCCTCCTCACTATCGAGAGCAACGTCGTCGCGGGCTACCTTAATCAGGTCCGCGATCTCGCTGGCACGCTGAGCGACTACGCCCGGGGCGAGGATGAGGCCAGCCGGCGCCTCATCGCGAGCTTCCGCGGCCTGATCAAGAGCGTCACCGTTCTACCGGGACAGCCCCGCCGCGGGATCGAAGTTGAGGTGGAAGGCCGTCTGTCAGCGCTGGTGAGTGAAGCGCGATCCGACGGCCTTAGTGGGAGATCTGTGGTAGCGGAGGAGGGACTCGAACCCCCGACACAAGGATTATGATTCCTCTGCTCTAACCAGCTGAGCTACTCCGCCGCTCCGGGCCGGGAAGCGTCCCCGGCGTCGCGGTGGCGCGATATAGGGAGGTCGGAGGCGGCCTGTCAAGAAACCGTCGCAGCCTTCCGCTCTGGTTTTGCACCAGGCCCTCAAGCCCTCAGAGCGCGTCGCCCAGAATCTCGGCGACCTGCGGGATGTCCTTGTCGCCACGGCCCGAGAGGTTGACCACCATCAGGTGGTCGCGGGGCTTCGTCGGGGCGAGCTCGGCCACCTTGGCGAGCGCGTGCGCGGGCTCCAGCGCCGGGATGATGCCTTCGAGCAGGGAGCAGAGCCGGAACGCCTCCAGCGTCTCCTGATCGGTCGCCGACAGATAGGTGACCCGCCCCATCTCGTGCAGCCACGCGTGCTCGGGGCCGATCCCCGGGTAGTCGAGGCCCGCCGAGATCGAGTGAGCGTCGGCGATCTGGCCGTCCTCGTTCATCAGCAGGTAGGTGCGGTTGCCATGCAGCACCCCCGGCCTGCCGCCCGTCAGCGAGGCAGCGTGGAGGCCCGTCGACACGCCGCGGCCCGCCGCCTCGACGCCGTAAATCTCCACCTCCCGGTCATCGAGGAAGGGATGAAACAGGCCCATCGCATTCGAACCGCCGCCGATGCAGGCGACCAGCGAGTTCGGCAGCCGGCCTTCCAGGGCGAGCATCTGCTCCTTCGTCTCGCGGCCGATCACCGCCTGGAAGTCGCGCACCATCGCCGGATAGGGATGCGGGCCCGCCACGGTGCCGATGCAGTAGAACGTATCAGCGACGTTCGTGACCCAGTCGCGCAGGGCCTCGTTCATCGCGTCCTTCAGGGTCCGGGTGCCCGATTGCACCGGCACCACCTCGGCGCCCAGCATCTTCATGCGGAAGACATTCGGCTTCTGCCGCTCGACATCGACCGCGCCCATGTAGACGACGCATTTGAGGCCGAACCGGGCGCAGAGCGTCGCTGTCGCGACCCCGTGCTGGCCGGCTCCCGTCTCGGCGATGATCCGCGGCTTGCCCATGCGCCGGGCGAGCAGGATCTGGCCCAGCACGTTGTTCACCTTGTGCGAACCGGTGTGGTTGAGCTCCTCGCGCTTGAAGTAGATCTTGGCGCCGCCGAAATGGGCGCTCATCCGCTCGGCGAAGTAGAGCGGGCTCGGCCGGCCGACATAGTGGGTCAGGTAGGAATCCATCTCCGCCTGGAAGGCCGGATCGGCCTTGGCCTCCGCGTAGGCCCGTTCCAGTTCGAGGATGTTGGGCATCAGCGTCTCGGCCACGAAGCGGCCGCCGAAGATGCCGAAACGGCCGCGCTCGTCCGGGCCGGTGCGGAATGAGTTCGGGGTCTGGGGAGCTGTCACGGCTGCCTGTCCTTGGGAATCGGGTGCGGGGCGGCGCGCGACGGCCGGCGGTCCGGAAACACCCGCGGAGCCAGCCTTAGGACCAATCCGCCCGAAGGGCAATTTCCCCAAGGACGGCCACGCTTTCAGTGGTCCGCGCCGGGATCCGTACCCTGCCGGGCCGCGGCCACGAAGGCGCGGATCAGGTCCGGATCCTTCCGACCTGGGCTGCGCTCCACGCCCGAGGAGACGTCCACGGCGGCGGCGCCGGTGAGCGCCACCGCCTCGGCGACGGTCGCGGGCGTGAGCCCGCCGGAGAGCATAAAGGTCGGCGCGAGCCGGGCCTCCCGGATCAGGCGCCAATCGAAGGCTTGGCCGTTGCCGCCCGGCAATGCCCCCGGCGCGGGCTTGGCGTCGAGCAGGATGCGGTCTGCGGCGCCCGCATAATCCGCCACCCGGGCGAGATCGGCGAGGGTCGCGACGCCGAGCGCCTTCAGAACCCTCCGCCCGGTGCGGGCCCGGACCGCCGCCGCGCGCTCCGGGCTCTCGCCGCCGTGCAGCTGGATCCAGTCGGGATCGAGGCCGGCCATGACCGCGTCGAGGAGCGCGTCGTCGGGATCGACGAGGAGCACGACGCGCTCCGCCCTCCCCTGCGCCCGCCGCGACAAAGCCGCCCCGGTCGCGAGGTCGACATGCCGGGGGCTTCTCGCGAAATGCACGAGGCCGATCAGGTCCGCGCCGGCCGCGAGCGCCGCGTCGAGCGTCTCCGGGGTGCTGAGGCCGCAGATCTTCACGCGGACGGGGACGGGAGGCATCGTCATGCCTAGTCTATAGAGCATTTTCCGACGAAGTGGATGCCGGTTCGTCGCAGAAAATGCGGCAAAATCAAAAAGCTAGAGCAGGATCCGTTCCACCGTGAACGGATGCCGCTCTGGCGCGCGGCCGCGCCCGCCGCGCGGTCGCGAAAACGCGCAGGGCGCCGCGGAACCGGCGAAGCTCTGCCGCGTTATGCGCGCGCGAGGCCTCCGGGAGGCTCGCGGCGCCGGACGGATCCCGGCGCACCTTGGATTCACGTTGCTCATCCGGAGGATGTGATGATGAGGACCACCGACATCGCCCCCCTGTACCGCCTGACGGTCGGGTTCGACCGCCTGCTCGACCTGATGGAGCAGACGAGCCGGGTCGAGCCGATGACCGGCTGGCCGCCCTACAACATCGAGAAGACCGCCGCGGAAAGCTACCGGATCACCATGGCGGTGGCCGGGTTCGGCCCGGACGAGATCACGCTGACGCAAACCGGAACCACGCTCCTCGTCACCGGCCAGAAGAACGAGTCCGACGAGAGCCGACAGTTCCTGCACCGCGGCATCGCCGGGCGCAGCTTCCGCCAGACCTTCAACCTCGCCGATCACGTCTCCGTCACCGGCGCCAGCCTCGATCACGGCCTCCTGGTGATCGATCTCGTGCGCGAGGTGCCGGAGGCGCTGAAGCCGCGCCGCATCCCGATCGGCGCCGGGTCGCCAGCCCCGGCCCGGATCGAAGGCCGCGCCGAGGCCGCGTGAGGAGCGAGGCGGCGAGATGCATCCGAACCTCACGCGCAGCGACACGACACAAGCGGAGACGGCCGGCCTCGCATGGGCCTTCGCCGATCCCGCCGCGGTCCTGGCGGCGCCTCATCTGACCCCGCCGGAGAAGCGCGCCATCCTGGCGGACTGGGCCTCCGATGCCCACGCCGTCGATTCGGACCCGGGCTTGCGGCACCTGCCGGGAACAGCCTCTCCGGTCTCCGTCGATGCCATCCTCGAGGCGCTCCGGCAGCTCGACCGGATGGAGACCCGGCCCGCCGGACCGGCACGGCCCCTGCACTGAGCGGAGGGCCGCGCCCTCAGGCGGCGCGGCCCTCCGCGTGACGCCATACCGCCACGGCTGCCGCGAGGTCTTCCAGCGCGGCCCCGACCGACTTGAACACGGTGATCTCTTCCGGCCGCGACCGGCCGGCGACCGTGCCGCGGCAGAGCCCGGCGAGGTCGCCGCGCACGGCCTCGGCCGCGAGCGCCCCGGAGGCGACCGCGACGGCGACGTCGCCGCCCTTGGCGAGCGCGTCGGGCGTGTCGACATAGACGGAGGCCCGCTGGAGGGCGGCGTCATCCGCTTCCCGCATCTGCGGCGTGAAGGCGCCCACGAGATCCAGATGCGTGCCGGGCGCGAGCCAAGCGCCCCGAACGAGCGGGACCTCCGACAGGGTGGCACAGCAGATCAGGTCGGCCGCCCGTGCGGCCGCTTCGAGATTCTCGACCGCCCGCGCCGGCAGCCCCTCGGCGGCGAGGCTGGCGGCAAGCGCGCGGGCCGGATCCGGCCGCCGGTTCCAGATCGCGATCTCGCGCAAGGGCCGCTCGGCGGCATGCGCCCGGATCATGAAGGGGGCGAGGGCGCCGGCCCCGACCATCAGCAGGCGGCTCGTATCGGGTCGGGCGAGATAGCGGGCGGCGAGCGCCGAAGCGCCGGCCGTCCGCCACAGGGTCAGCCGGGGCGCGTCGACGAGCGCGAGCGGTAGCCCCGTCGCCCGCTCGCTCAGGAGCACGCCGCCCTGGAAGGTCGCAAGGCCCCGCGCCGCATTGCCGGGATGGAGCGTCAGCACCTTCACCACGAGATGCTCCGCATCCCAGGCCGGCATCAGCAGGAGCGTGGCATCGCCTGCGGGGTCCGGCAGCGTGTGGAGATGGCGCGGCGGCGTGGTCGTCTCCACCCGGAAGGCGGCCGCGAGCGCCGCGACCATACGGGCGGGCGTCAGCGCGGCGTCGACCTCGGCGGCGGAGAGGACTTTCACGGCAGAGCGCGATCAGGCGCGGGAAGCAGGGGCCGGCAGCGCGGCGGAGCGATCGGCCGCGATCCGCAGCCGATCGCTCTCGTGGCGCAGGCGGTCGAGCTCGCGGCTCTTCGCCCGGCGGTCGCGGCGGATCTTGCCCTCGCTGAGCCAGGTGCCGCAGCCGCCCACCACGATGCCGAGCGCCACGGCCGCGAAGATGAGCGCATAGAGCGGCACGGTCAGGCTGAAGGCCGGAGCGCCCTGCGAGAAGGGATCGAAGGACACCGTCACGGCCTGGCGGTTGGCGACCGCCAGCAACACCACGACGACGGCGATGGGAAGCAGGATCAGGCCCTTGAGGAAGCGGATCATCGGACAGCCCGGGTAAGAGGACGAATGCGGACGGAGCCCGGCGGTCAGGGCACCTCGGCCGGCTCCCGCGCCTCGGAGCCGATTCCGGCGGCGTTCAGGCGCAGGCGCATTTCCTTGCCGGTCTTGAACACGGGGATCGCCTTCTCGGCCACGGCAACGGCGGCGCCCGTGCGCGGGTTGCGGCCCCGCCGCGCTTCCCGGCGCTTGACCGAGAAGGCGCCGAAGCCGCGCAGCTCCACCCGGTCGCCGCGGGCGAGCGCGTCGGCGATCGTGTCGAGGATGGCGTTCACGATGTTCTCGACGTCGCGCTGATAGAGATGCGGATTCTGCTCGGCGATCTTGAGGACGAGCTCGGACTTGATCATGGGGTGCGGTCTCGGGCAGGCGTCTCGACGGATCATCGGAGCGCCGGCGGCGCTCTCCAGACGGGCGGGATCGGGCTCAGGGCGTCGGCGCCGCGCCCGGCCGCCAGAGCGCCAGCAGGCCACCCTGCGCGAGCGCGGCTGCGTCCTCCGTGGTGCGGCGCAGGCGGCCCGCCACCTCCTCAAGGCCGAGCAGCGAGGCCGCCGAGAAGAGATTGAAGGTCCGATCGCTCCGCGGCTTCCAATCCCGGATGGGCAGGTCCTTGGCGACCTTGCGCTCGCGCTCCAGCCAAGCCACCGCCTGCCGCTCGCTGCCGGTCTCGTCCACCAGCTTCAGCTCGACGCCCTGGCGCCCGCTGAACACCCGGCCGTCCGAAACCGCGCCGAGCTCGGCGGGCGTCAGCTTGCGCCGCTCGGCCACGAGATTCTTGAACCACACATAGGTGTCGCCGACGATGGCCTGGAGCGCGGCCCGCCCCTCGGGCGAGGTCGGATGGAAGCCGCTCGGCTCCGCCTTGAGGGGCGAGGACTTCACCTGCTCGACCCGCACCCCGACCTTGTCGAGGAGGCCCGAGAGATCGGGATACTGGAACAGCACGCCGATCGACCCGACGAGCGAGGTCTCGCGCGCCACGATGTGATCGGCCGCGAGCGCCGTGATGTAGGCGCCGGACGCCGCCGTGCCGTCCACGAAGGCCACGACCGGCTTCTTCTCGGCGAGCTGGCGCAGGTTGCGGAACAGCTCCTCGGAGCCTGTCGTGGTGCCGCCCGGTGAATTGATCGACACGATCACGCCCGACACGGCCGACGAATCGCCCACCCGCTTCATCAGCTCGCGGGTCTTCTCGCTGCCGGCGATGAAGCCGTCGATGCTGATGCGGGCGATCTGCGGGGTGATGGCCGGGAACGGGCCCCGCGCCCCGGCAGCCCGCCAGCCGACCGCGCCCGCGGCGACGATCAGCGCGCCGATTCCGACCACGCGCCAGAACGAGAGCTTCCGGCGTAAGGAGCGCCGGTCGAGGAGAAGTTCGGCATCAATGGCCATGCGGCGCTACTACCCTTCTGATCAACCCGAGGCGGGCCCCCAAGTGCTTGGTGCAAGTCCTTGGTGCGCCTCGCTCCGCGGCGCTGTTCTACCCCCGCCTGTCGCGCAGCGGCAAGAGCGCGATGAAGGGATCGGGCCGGATGACCTCCCGTTCCCGCCGCGATCCCGCGGGCCTGCCTCGGAAGTCGCGCTGCACGCGCATGCGGATCTGGAAGGCATCCGCGCTGCGGGTCGTCACGACCAGCCGGGCCGAGACCCTGCGGCCCGGACTTCGGCCGATTCGCACATCCGCCGCGCCGCCCTGCCCGGGCAGCCCTCACGCGCCCCGGTTGCCGTTGTACGTATTTTGTTCTAGCACGCGGGTTGGCGGGAGCCCCATCCGCTCCCACCTTCGCCCGGTCCAAGCCGGCCTGGACCTTGCCAGAACCGGCCTGACGCTCCCTCCTCTCCGGCTGCGCTGCGAGCCTCCGCATGGCCCCTCTCGACACGCTTTTCGACCGTGCGGCGGAGGGCCGCGTGATCGCGGTGCGCGGTGCGCGCGAGCACAATCTCAAGAACGTCGATCTCGTCATCCCGCGCGACAGGCTCGTGGTCTTCACCGGCCTGTCCGGCTCGGGCAAGTCGTCGCTCGCCTTCGACACCATCTACGCCGAGGGACAGCGCCGCTACGTCGAGTCGCTCTCCGCCTATGCCCGCCAGTTCCTGGAGATGATGGCGAAGCCCGACGTCGACCAGATCGACGGCCTGTCGCCCGCCATCTCCATCGAGCAGAAGACCACGTCGAAGAATCCGCGCTCGACGGTCGGCACGGTCACGGAGATCTACGACTACATGCGCCTGCTATGGGCGCGGGTCGGCATTCCCTATTCGCCCGCGACCGGGCTCCCGATCGAGAGCCAGACCGTGTCGCAGATGGTCGACCGGGTGCTGGCGCTGCCGGAGAAGACCCGGGCGTACCTGCTCGCGCCGGTGGTGCGCGGGCGCAAGGGCGAGTACCGCAAGGAGATCGCCGAGTTCCAGAAGAAGGGGTTCCAGCGGCTGCGCATCGACGGCGAGTACTACCCGATCGACGACATCCCTAAGCTCGACAAGAAGCTGAAGCACGACATCGACGTGGTGGTGGACCGGATCGTGGTGCGGCCCGACATGGCCTCGCGGCTCGCGGATTCCTTCGAGACCGCGCTCGAGCTGGCGGACGGCATCGCGGTGATCGAGCTCGCCGATGCGCCCGAGGGCGAGGCGCCGGAGCCGATCGTGTTCTCGTCGCGCTTTGCCTGCCCGGTCTCGGGCTTCACCATCCCCGAGATCGAGCCGCGGCTGTTCTCGTTCAACAACCCGTTCGGCGCCTGCCCGACCTGCGGGGGCATCGGGCACGAGATGCGCATCGACCCGACGCTGGTGATCGCCGACGAGGCCCTCAGCCTCGACCGCGGCGCCGTCGCGCCCTGGGCGAAGTCCACCTCGCCCTATTACGGTCAGACCCTCGACGCGCTCGCCCGGCACTACCGCTTCCGGACCGACGTGCCCTGGTCGAAGCTGACCGCGGCCGCCCGGCAGGTGGTGCTGTTCGGCTCCGATGGCGACCCGATCCGCTTCTCCTACAATGACGGCCTGCGCGCCTACGAGGTGACGAAGCCCTTCGAGGGCGTCGTGCCGAACCTGGAGCGGCGCTACCGCGAGACCGAGAGCGATGCGGCCCGCGAGGACATCGCCCGCTTCATGGCGGAGACGCCCTGCCACGCCTGCGGCGGCAAGCGGCTGAAGCCCGAGGCCCTCGCCGTGAAGGTGGGCACGCGGGACATCGCCGAGGCGGCCTCGCTCTCCGTGCGGGAGGCCCACCGCTGGTTCTCGGATCTGCCGGAGCGCTTGAGCCCGAAGCAGAACGAGATCGCGGCGCGCATCCTCAAGGAGATCCGCGACCGCCTGACCTTCCTCATCGATGTCGGCCTCGAATACCTGACGCTCGCCCGCGGCTCCGGGTCGCTCTCGGGCGGCGAGAGCCAGCGCATCCGCCTCGCCTCGCAGATCGGCTCCGGGCTGACGGGCGTCCTCTACGTCCTCGACGAACCGTCGATCGGCCTGCACCAGCGGGACAACGAGCGCCTGCTCGGCACCCTCAAGCGTCTGCGCGACCTCGGCAATTCGGTGATCGTGGTCGAGCACGACGAGGACGCGATCCTCCAGGCCGACCATGTGGTGGATGTCGGACCCGGCGCGGGCATCCACGGGGGCCGGATCGTGGCCCAGGGCACGCCGCAGGAGCTCCTCGCCGATCCGAACTCGCTGACGGCCAAGTACCTGACCGGCGAACTCGCCGTCCGCATGCCGGGCTCGCGGCGCAGGATCCGCAAGGACAGGATGCTCCGGCTCGTGGGCGCCCGGGGCAACAACCTCAAGGACGTGACCGCCGAGATCCCGCTCGGCACCTTCACCTGCGTGACCGGCGTGTCGGGGGGCGGCAAGTCGACGCTGGTGATCGACACCCTCTACAAGGCGGTGGCCCGCAGGCTGAACGGCGCCCTGGAGCACCCCGCCCCGTTCGAGCGCATCGAGGGACTGGAATTCCTCGACAAGGTCATCGACATCGACCAGTCCCCGATCGGCCGCACGCCGCGCTCCAACCCCGCGACCTATATCGGCGCCTTCACGCCGATCCGCGACTGGTTCGCGGGGCTCCCCGAGGCCAAGGCCCGCGGCTACCAGCCGGGGCGCTTCTCGTTCAACGTCAAGGGCGGGCGCTGCGAGGCCTGCTCGGGCGACGGCGTCATCAAGATCGAGATGCACTTCCTGCCGGACGTCTACGTGACCTGCGACGTCTGCAAGGGGAAGCGCTACGACCGCGAGACGCTGGAGGTGAAGTACCGCGAGCGCTCCATCGCGGACGTCCTCGACATGACCGTCGAGGAGGCGGCCGAGCTGTTCAAGGCGGTGCCCTCGATCCGCGAGAAGCTCGAGACGCTGGCCCGCGTCGGGCTCGGCTACGTCCATGTCGGCCAGCAGGCGACCACGCTCTCGGGCGGCGAGGCCCAGCGGGTGAAGCTCTCCAAGGAGCTGTCGAAGCGCGCCACCGGCCGCACCCTCTACATCCTGGACGAGCCGACCACCGGCCTGCACTTCCACGACGTCGCCAAGCTGATGGAGGTGCTCCACGAACTCGTCGACCAGGGCAACACGGTCGTGGTCATCGAGCATAACCTCGAGGTCATCAAGACGGCCGACTGGGTGATCGACATGGGGCCCGAGGGCGGCGACGGCGGCGGCACCATCGTGGCGCAGGGCACGCCCGAGGCGATCGCCAAGGCCAAGGGGAGCCATACCGGCCGATTCCTGCGCGAGGTTCTGGCCCGGCGCCCGGCCCGGACCGGCAAGCAGGCCGCAGAGTAGCGGGGCGGCCCGATTCGGCCCGGCCGGAGCCGCGGGGGTCATCGCGAGAGCCCGCCTGCGGTCCGGAGCGCGGCGGCGGCCGATTGCCGGCCAGAATCCAATTTGCCGCGAAAACACCGCCGAATGACGGATTTTTCGGGCACAGCGGCTCCATTCTGACCACAAAGCGGCCGCTTTTCATCAACTTCCGCGGCGGCTGGAGCAGTGCAACCCTGGCCTGCCTGTGTCGGAATTGCGACTTTTGCGCAACGGTTGTGGCGCAAGTGCCTGAGCGGCGGGCATTCCGCTGGCGTTCCGAGCGTGGCTGTAGAAGACTGATTTCGTTCAGACTGTGTCGGGGCTGGAGAGGGCGCTCGAGGCGGCGGCGGCGGAAGTTTGCAGCAAAAGCAGGCGGTGCCGACGACAGGCGCGAGAGGGGCTGAACACCAGCCTGCACCGGCGGGAAGGAAACACTAAATGGTCAAGCAATGGCTCGCCGCGGGGGCGGCTGCTCTGTCCTTGGGCTTCACGGCGACCGGCGCGTTCGCACAGACGACGACGGTGCCGGGTGAGCAGGTTGGTCTGGCAGTCGGTGCGCCGCTGCCGGAAGGTGTCTATGCGATCGACACCTTTACGTACCAGCGGGCCGACCAGCCCGGCGCGGCGGATCTGGGCGTGAACATCCCGGTGCTCGTCTGGTCGACGCCCTGGAAGGTTCTCGGCGCGCGTTTCGAGGCTGTGGTCGCTCCGCCGACCTTGTTCAGCTTCAGCCGCACCGGCGGCCGTGACATCAGCGCGAATGTCGGCACGTTCATCGGCGGCATCTTCGCCTGGGATCTCGGCAACAACGTTGGCGTCAGCTATCTCGCGGGTGTGTACCTCAACGACCTGAATGCCGGCCGTTTCGGTGGTCTTAACCAGCTGGCCTCGAATACGTACCGCCAGGGCTGGGCGATCAGCTACACCGGCGATGGCTGGAACCTGACCGCGAACCTCACCTACAACTTCTATGACGTTCCGGCCCGCTTCGAAGGTCCTGGTCTGATTCCGGCCTTCTATGGCGCACGGTTCCCGTCGGACGCCCTCAACCTCGATCTGACGGCGACGAAGAAGTTCGGCAACTTCGAGTTCGGCGCCATCGGCTATGGCACGACGAACCTGCGCAACAACGCGTTCCGTGCCTTCGGTCCGAGCTGCGTCGGCCTTTCGCCCGCCATCTGCGGCTCGGTCGGCCCGAGCGGCGGCGGCCGCTTCGCCCTCGGCGGCCTGATCGGCTACGACTTCGGCAAGTTCTCGGTGCAGGCTTACGTCGCCCGCGATGTTGCGACCTCGGCTCGTCAGACGATCAATATCGGCGGTGTGCCGGTTGTGACGAATCGCGCGGATTACCGCACCGAGGGCTGGTTCCGCGTCATCGCGCCGCTCTACACGGTGGCGGCGGCGCCGGCGCCCGAGCCCGCTCCGATCATCCGCAAGTATTGATCCGCGTGGACCGGCGCCGCGGCGCCGGCTCCTCGTCCCGATCGGTCCGACCGCCCGGCCTCGCGCCGGGCGGTTTCGTTTTGCGCGTGACCGCCTCGGCAAAAGCCGTCGGGCTCGGGTGTTGCTTGGGATCCGGCGACCTATAACCGCACGAGGCGGGGCGCCGATCGCGCCGCCTGCACGCGAGGAGGCCACGGGATGGCGTCGTCGGGCGATTGGAGGATTCCCGCCGCGGTGCAGCCGCGGCCCGCGGACTACGTCTACGACCTCGACCGTGCGCTGTCCGCCGTCGTCTCGCTCTCGTCCCGGGTGCCGGAGAGGGCCTTCACCGCCGAGGCGCTCGGCACCGAGCGGGCCGGCAACGGTGTGTTGATCGATGATGACGGTCTCGTCCTCACGATCGGCTACCTCATCACCGAGGCCGAGACCGTCTGGCTCACCACCCAGGAGGGCCGCAGTGTCCAGGGCCACGTCGTCGGATTCGACGCCGCCACCGGCTTCGGCCTCGTGCAGGCCCTCGGCCGCCTCGATCTCCCGGCCCTGCGGCTCGGCCGGTCCGGCGATGTCGCAGTCGGGGATTCCGTGGTCGTGGCCGGGGCCGGGGGACGCTCCCACTCCGTCGCCGCCCGCATCGTCGCCCGGCAGGAATTCGCCGGCTACTGGGAATACGTCCTCGACGATGCGATCTTCACCGCTCCGCCGCATCCGCATTGGGGCGGAGCCGGCCTGATCGGCCCCGCCGGCGATCTCCTCGGCATCGGGTCGCTGCAGCTCCAGCAGGGCAGCGGCGAGGCCCGGGCGATCAACATGATGGTGCCGATCGATCTCCTGAAGCCGATCCTGGCCGATCTCACCACCCAGGGCCGTGTCGCTCGGCCGGCGCGCCCCTGGCTCGGGCTCTACGCGACGGAGATCGACGGCAGCGTTGTGGTGATGGGCCTCGCGAGCCGCGGCCCCGCGGCGGCGGCCGATCTGCGGGCGGGCGACACGGTGCTGGAGGTCGCGGACGCGGCGGTGACCGATCTCGCGAGCTTCTTCCGGCGCGTCTGGTCCCTCGGCGAGGCCGGCGTCGCGGTGCCGCTCACCATCCTGCGGGACGGCCGGACGATCTCCGTCACCGTGCACTCGGCCGATCGGGAGCGGTTCCTGGTGACGCCCCGGCTCCACTGAGCCGCCGGTCGCGGCACCGGCTTCTCGCAGCTGCAGCATGCTCCGGGCCGCGGGCGCCACTCCACACACGCATGGCTGATGCCAGGCTGATCACCCTGCTCAATCTCCGGGCAGCACAGAAGGTTGACAAAATCCTGCGCTGACCATGCGAGACGTGCATATCTGGCTTACGGAGTTCCGACTCCT
Organism: Methylobacterium nodulans ORS 2060; assembly: GCF_000022085.1. Classification (NCBI taxonomy): domain Bacteria; kingdom Pseudomonadati; phylum Pseudomonadota; class Alphaproteobacteria; order Hyphomicrobiales; family Methylobacteriaceae; genus Methylobacterium; species Methylobacterium nodulans. Next base: position 2,304,042 of record NC_011894.1, on the reverse strand, counting down.
CAGGCGGGCCAGCACCACCATATGGTGCGTTGCAACAGAAACAGGCGCCGGTGCCCCCTTCCTCGGCACGGGTTGCCCGCCAGAAGGTCAGTTCCGATGTTCGTGTCGCTCATCCTGAGCAAGATCCGCTCCTATCTCCGCTACCGGGAGACCGTCACCGAGCTGTCGCGCCTCAGCGACCGCGAGCTCGACGATCTCGGCATCAGCCGCTACGAGATCCCCGGGATCGCCCGCGCCCACGCGGCGTAGTCACCGCCTCAGCGACATCTATCGCTCTTGCGCGCCCGCCCTTCGGCGGGCGCTCGCGTTTTCACGGTCCGCGTTGATTCGCGGTGGACGGATCCGATATGCCAGGGCATGTCCGGAACCTCTCCCATCCACATCATCGGCGGCGGCCTCGCCGGGTCGGAAGCCGCCTGGCAGATCGCCGAGGCCGGCATTCCGGTGGTGCTGCACGAGATGCGGCCTGTGCGCGGCACCGAGGCGCACCGCACGGATGGCCTCGCCGAGCTCGTCTGCTCCAATTCCTTCCGGTCCGACGACGCGGAACTCAATGCCGTCGGCCTGCTGCACCAGGAGATGCGCCGCCTCGGCTCGCTCATCATGCGCTCCGGCGATGCGCATCAGGTCCCGGCGGGCGGAGCGCTCGCGGTCGACCGGGAGGGCTTTTCCCGGGCGGTGACGGCGGCGCTCGAAACGCATCCCCAGGTCACCATCGCCCGCGAGGAGATCGACGGGCTTCCGCCCGCCTCCTGGGACAGCGTGATCGTCGCGACCGGGCCGCTCACCGCGCCGGGCCTGGCGGAGGGCATCCGCGGGCTGACCGGCGCCGACTCGCTCGCCTTCTTCGACGCGATCGCGCCGATCGTGCACCGCGATTCGATCGACATGGGCGTGGCGTGGTTCCAGTCGCGCTACGACAAGGCGGGGCCGGGCGGAACCGGAGCCGACTACATCAACTGCCCGCTCGACCAGGAGCAATACGCGGCCTTCGTGGCGGCGCTGACGGCGGGCGAGACCACCTCGTTCAAGGAATGGGAGGCCTCGACCCCCTATTTCGACGGTTGCCTGCCGATCGAGGTGATGGCGGAGCGCGGCCCGGAGACCCTGCGGCACGGGCCGATGAAGCCCTTCGGCCTGACCAACCCGCACAATCCCACGGTCAAGGCTTACGCGATCGTGCAGCTGCGCCAGGACAATGCGCTCGGCACGCTCTACAACATGGTGGGTTTCCAGACGAAGCTGCGCCACGCGGAGCAGGTCAGGATCTTCCGCACCATCCCGGGCCTGGAGAAGGCCGAGTTCGCACGGCTCGGGGGCCTGCACCGCAACACCTATCTCGATTCGCCGCGCCTGCTCGATGCCACGCTGCGGCTCAAGGCTGATCCGCGCCTGCGCTTCGCGGGCCAGATCACCGGCTGCGAGGGCTATGTCGAGAGCGCCGCGGTGGGGCTGATGGCGGGCCGCTACGCAGCGGCCGAGCGGCTCGGCCGGACGTTGGCTCCCCTGCCCCCGACCACCGCGCTCGGCGCCTTGATCGCCCATATCACGGGCGGGCACGTCTGCGCTGAGGAGGCCGGCGCGCCGCGCTCGTTCCAGCCGATGAACGTGAATTTCGGCCTCTTCCCGCCTCTTGAGCGGGCACCCAAAGCCCCGGACGGCAGGCGGCTGCGCGGAACCGAGAAGGCGCAGGCCAAGAAGCGGGCGCTGACCGACCGTGCCCGCGCCGACCTTGCCGCCTGGCTCGGCGAGCCGGCCCTGCCCGCTGCCGCCGAATGATAGAGGCCCGCCGGAAGGCCGAGGGCCCCGGCGGGTTCGGGCGGAGCCCGACGGCTCAGCGAAAGTCCCGCGATGCGCGCCAGAGCCGCAGGACGCGGCGCCAGCGCGGGATCTCCACCACCGTCCGCAACGGGTCGTAATCCGCCCGCTCCATGGCGCGCAGATAGGGTGCGACGAGAGCCACCGGCAGGAAGGCCGGTCCCGCCGCAGCCGCGATGGCGGCGCGGGCGCCCGCATAGGCGTCGAGGTGCCGGCGGGCGAGCGCCCGCAGATCCGCGCAGGCGCCCTTGAGCCCCGGGCCGCCGCGCCCCGAGACGATGTCCTCACGGGTGACGCCGTGCCGGACGAGGATGTCGCCCGGCAGGTAGACCTGTCCCCGCCGCGCGTGCCAGGGCAGCGCCCGCAGCAGGCCTGTCACCGCGTAGGCCACGCCCGCATGGCCGGCCGCCGCGGCGCCACCCGGCTCGCCGCCATCGGCCAGGACGAGGCCGCCGAGGCGGATCAGGCTGGAGGCGGTCTCCCCGCAATAGCCTTCGAGGTCGCCGGTCGAGGGCATCGGGTCGTCGTAGAGGTCGAAGACGCGGGCATCCACCAGCGCCACGAGGGGCTGGCGGGGCAGCCGGTGCCGCACGAGCGTGTCGTCGAGCGCGGCGGCCACCGGATGGGCGCGGACGTCGCCGCGCGCCTCGCCCTGGAGCGCATCGCGCCACCATTGCAGCCGCAGCTCGCCCGGCATCGGGCTCGACACGGCGTCGCGCACCCGGGCGACCTCCAGGCTGAAGGCGTGGAGCGCGAACAGGTGCGGGCGCTTGGCCGGCGGCGCGAACAGGGTGGCGAAGTAGCGGTCCGGATCCCCGTCCCGCACCAGCGCCTCGCAATGCGCATAGGCCCAATCGAGGCCGCGGCCGGCCGTCTCGGCGCTCATGCCGTCCTCATCATGCCACCGCGATGAGCGCCGCCGCGACCTTGCGGTTCTCAGCCGCCAGGATGTTGTAGGTCCGGGCCGCCGCGCCCGTCTGCATGACATCGAGGCCGATCCCCGCCGCCTTGAGGCGCTGGCGGAGGGCGTCGGGCAGGAAGACGAGCTCGGGGCCGGTCCCGATCAGCAGGAGATCCACCTCGGCCGCGGCGGCGAAGACGGGCGCGAGGCTCGCCGCATCGATCCCGGCGGGCTCGGTGACGTCCCAGGCGTGGATGCCGGAGGGCAGCGCCAGAATCGAGCCGCGATGCGACATCTCGGCGAAGCGGAAGCCCCCGCTCCCATAGGCGTCGATCAGGTGGCGCCCGGGAACGAAGCCTTCGTAGTGGCGGCCGCCCCCGCTCATTCGGCCGCCTGGGGCAGCGCGGTCGATTCACGGCCCGTCGCCCGCAGACCGCCTCCCGCCTGCAGGCCGATATAGATCAGGAAGGGCGAGGAGACGAAGATCGCCGAGTAGGTACAGATCAGCACGCCGATCAGCATCACCACCGAGAAGCCCTTGATCGCCTCGCCGCCGAACAGGACCAGGGCCATGAGCGACAGCGCGGTCGAGGTGGCGGTCATCACCGTGCGCGACATGGTGGTGTTGATCGAGAGGTTGAGGAGCTGCTCGGTCGGCATGGTCTTGTAGCGCCGCATCAGCTCGCGCGTGCGATCGAACACCACCACTGTCTCGTTCAGCGAATAGCCGACGATGGTGAGGATGGCGGCAATCGAGGTCATGTTGAACTCGATACGCGAGATGACGAAGACGCCGACCGTGAGCACGATGTCGTGCAGCGTGCCGACAATGGCGCCGAGGGCAAGTTCCCGCTCGAACCGGAACCAGAGATAGAGCAGCACCGCCACCACCGAGAGCACGACGCCGATCGTGCCGGACTGGACGAGCTCGCCCGAGACGCGCGGGCCGACGGTCTCGACGCGGTCGAAGACGTAGTCCTTGTCGAAGGCCGCGTGCGCCTTCTGCATCACCAGGGTCTGGCCGGTCTCGCCGCCGGCCTGGAGGGGGAAGCGGATCGAGATCGAGCCCTGGTTGCCGAATTCCTGCACCTCGGTCTCGCCGAAGCCGAAGCCGTTGGCGGTGTGGCGCACGGCGGCGACATCGGACTGCCCGGACTTCGGCCGCAGCTCGATCAGGGTGCCGCCCTTGAAGTCGATGCCGAAGTTCAGGCCGATCATCAGGAACAGCACCAGCGTGCCCACCGACATCAGCGCCGAGAACGGGAAGCTGAAGCGCCGGAAGCGCATGAAGTCGAAATGGGATTCGTCGGGCCAGAGGCGGAGGAGGCGCATCGCGGGTCTCGCGGAATTCGGCATCGGGCGGGACGGCGCGGCCGCCCCGGCGGGCGCCGCCCGGGCGGCGGCGCGTGGTCGGGATCAGATCGGCAGAACCTTCGGCCGGAAGCGGTGATACCAGACCGCGATCATCATCCGGGTCAGCGTGACGGCCGTGATCACGGTGGTCATGATGCCGAGGATGAACACCACCGCGAAGCCGCGCACCGGACCCGAGCCGAGGAAGAACAGGATGATCGCGGCGATCGCCATGGTCGAGTTCGAATCGACGATGGTCGCGAAGGCGCGGTCGAAGCCCGCCTGCAGGGCCGAGGGGATGGAGCGGCCCGCCCTCACCTCCTCGCGCACGCGCTCGTAGATGAGCACGTTCGAGTCGACCGCCGTGCCGATGGTGAGCACGATGCCGGCGATGCCGGGCAGCGTCATCGTCGCCTCCAGCACCGACATCAGGCCGAGAATGAGCCCGACATGGACCAGGAGGGCGATGTTGGCGAAGAGGCCGAACACGCCGTAGCAGGCGAACATCATGGTGACGACGAGGAGCGTCGCCGCCAGGGTGGCGTGCTTGCCGGCCTCGATCGAGTCGCGGCCGAGGCCCGGGCCGACGGTCCGGCGCTCGATGATGTTGAGCTTGGCCGGCAGCGCGCCCGCCCGCAGCAGCACCGAGAGGTCGTTGGCCTGCTGGACCGTGAAGCGGCCGGAGATCTGGCCCTGGCCGCCGGTGATCGGCTGCAGGATGCGCGGCGCGGAGACCACCTCGTTGTCGAGGACGATCGCCATCGGCCGGCCGACATTCTCGCTCGTCGCCTGGCCGAAGCGCTGGGCGCCGCGCAGGTTGAACTTGAAGTTGACGATCGGCTCGTTGGTCTTCTGGTCGAAGCCCGGCTGCGCGTCGGTGAGGTCGGCGCCGTCCGCCATCACGCGGCGCTCCACCGGCACCTTCTGGCCGCCGGCATCGCGGGAGGGCAGCATGTCGACGTCGCCCGCCGGGCTGTCGGCGAGCATGCGGAATTCGAGCTTGGCGGTCTTGCCGAGCTGCTCCTCCAGGCGCTGCGGATCCTGCAGGCCCGGCACCTGGACGAGGATACGGTCCGCCCCCTGCTGCTGGATCGAGGGTTCCGTTGTGCCGCCGAGGTCGACGCGGCGGCGCACCACCTCGATCGCCTGCGAGACGGCGCGGCGGATGCGGGCATTGATCCCGGCCTCCGTGAAGGCGAGCTGGATGGAGCCGTTCGGCTCCTCACGCAGCTCGAGCGTGCGGGCGCCGGTCTGGCCGAGCACCGCGTCGGCGACCGGCTGCGACAGGGCCTGGAGCTTCGGCATGGCCTTGGCGCGATTCGCCGCGTCGCCGATGCGCAGCTGCACGCCGCGGGGCGTGAGCTGAATGCCGCCATCGGCCTGGACGCCCTCCTCGCGGAGCGCCCGGCGCACGTCGTCGCGCAGCTGCTGCGCCATGGTGCGCTGCAGATCGGGCCGGTCGACCTCCAGCACGATCTGCGAGCCGCCCTGCAGGTCGAGGCCGAGCACGATCGCGCGGGTCGGCACGATTGCGGTCAGCCAGGAGGGCGCCGAGGCCACGAAGGCCTTGCGCTGCTCGGGCGAGAAGAAGCTCGGGATCGCGAGGGCGAGCCCGACGATGATCACCGCCAGCGTCCCGACGATCTTCGAGGTGGAGAAACGGAGCATCGGCGCGATCCTACCCGTGCGTTTGGCCGTCGCTGGCCCGGTGTCAGGCCGCCTTGACCGGCTCGCCCTTGGCGCGCACCTCGGCGATCATGGTGCGGACCACCTTGACGCGCACGCCCTCGGCGATCTCGACCTCGATTTCGCTCGCATCGTCGGTCACCCTCGCGACGCGCCCGACGATGCCCCCGGTGGTGACGATGGTGTCGCCCCGGCGGACATTCTTGACCATGTCCTGATGCTCGCGCGCCCGCCGCTGCTGCGGGCGCAGGATCAGGAAGTACATGATCACGAAGATGAGGACGAAGGGGACCACCTGCAAGATGATATCCGTGCCGCTGGCCGCGGCCCCCGTTCCCTGCGCGAAGGCGGGCGTGATCACTCTGGAGGTCTCCCGGTTCAAGACGAAAACGGGCCGCGCGGGCATCCGGCGGCCTTGCAAAAGCGGGCGGACTATAGCCAGGGGCGACCCGAAAGCAACGCCGGTGGCGGGCCGCGACGGTTTGGCCACCGGCCGGCGCGCCGCCTGCGGGACGTCGCGCGGCGGCGCGGGATGCATGATGGCCGGGCACGATCCCCCCGCCTTCTCAGGGCTTCTGCCCGCGGAAGGCTTCTGCTAGCTCGCCCGCATGACTGCTTTCGCCGACCCGACCCTCGCCTCCCTTCTCCCCCTCCTGAGCCGGATCGCCGACGCCCTGGAGCGCGCCGCCCCCGAACCCCCGGCCGCGCCGGACTTCACGGTGGCGGACGCCTTCGTGTGGCTCTCCGAGCGGCGCCTTCAGCCGGTGGCGAAGGTGAACCGCGTGGAGATGGGCCTTTTGCGCGGCATCGACCGCATGCGCGACACCCTGTTCGACAACACCGACCGCTTCGCCCGGGGGCTGCCCGCCAACAACGCCCTGCTCTGGGGCGCCCGGGGCATGGGGAAGTCGTCGCTCGTGAAGGCGGTCCATGCCGAGATCAATGCCCGCCGCAGCGGGGGAACCCGCCCGCTCAAGCTGGTGGAGATCCATCGCGAGGACATCGAGGGGCTGCCGGAGCTGATGGGCCTGCTGCGGCCCGATCCGCACCGCTTCGTCGTGTTCTGCGACGACCTCTCCTTCGACGGACAGGACACCTCGTACAAGTCTCTGAAGGCCGCGCTCGACGGCGGCATCGAGGGGCGGCCGGAGAACGTGCTGTTCTACGCCACCTCCAACCGGCGCCACCTCCTCGCCCGCGAGATGGTTGAGAACGAGCGCTCGACGGCGATCAACCCCGGCGAGGCCGTGGAGGAGAAGGTCTCGCTCTCCGACCGCTTCGGCCTCTGGCTCGGCTTCCACAAGTGCTCGCAGGACGAGTATCTGGCGATGATCGACGCCTATGTCACCCGCTACGGCCTGGAACTGGAGCCGGCGCAGCTGCGGGCCGAGGCGCTGGAATGGGCGACGACAAGGGGTTCGCGCTCGGGCCGCACCGCCTTCCAGTACATTCAGGATCTCGCGGGACGGCTCGGCCGGCGCCTCGACGACGCCTGAGGGCGCCAAAGCCCAATCGGCCTCGGCCGGTGGCTAACACATACGACGTCCGTCCGGTTGCTTCCTTCCGAGGCGGGAGGCGCGGGGAACCCCTCTCCCGACGGGAGAGGGGTTCCCCGCGCCCTCTTGTCTCCGAGCGGATTAACCGGACGTCGTATCACTCCGCGACGGCAGCCTCGGCGCGGCGGCGGCGCTTCTCCATGGTGCGGACCGAGATCACCGAGGCCTCGTAGAGGAGGAGCATCGGCACTGCGAGGGAGAGCTGGCTGATCACGTCGGGCGGCGTCAGCACGGCGGCGGCGACGAATACCAGCACGATCGCATAGCGCCGCCGCTCGGCCAGGAACTTGGAGTCGATCAGGCCGATCTGCGCCAGCAGCGTCAGGATCACCGGCATCTGGAAGGCGATGCCGAAGGCGAAGATCAGCGTCATGATGAGCGAGAGATACTCGTCCACCTTCGGCAGAAGCTCGATGGTGGCCTCGCCCGGCTGGCCGATCTGCTGCAGGCTGACCGAGAACTTGATCAGGATCGGCATCGCCACGAAGAACACGACGAGAGCGCCGAGCACGAAGAAGATCGGTGTGGCAATGAGGTAGGGCAGGAAGGCGCGCCGCTCGTTGCGGTAGAGGCCCGGCGCCACGAAGGCGTAGATCTGCGTCGCGACGATCGGGAAGGAGAGGAAGGCCGCCCCGAACACACTCAGCTTGATGTTGGTGAAGACCTGTTCGAGGAAGTGCGTCGCGATCAGCCGCGCCTTCTCGGCCCCCACCACCTGCACATAAGGATGGACCAGCACATTGTAGATGTGCTGGGAGAAGAAGAAACAGACGAAGAACATCACCGCGAAGGCGATGAGCGACTTGATCAGCCGCGCCCGCAATTCGATGAGATGGTCGATGAGGGGTGCGCGCGAGGCCTCGATCTCGGCCTCGTCGGCCTCGGTGGTCATGGCGTCTGGCCTGTGGTGGGCGGTGCCGGGGGAGCGGGGGGCTCGGCGGTCGCTTCCGTCTTGGCTTCCGACGCTTCCGTCTCGGCCTCCGACTTGGGCGGCAGCGCGGGCGGCACCGCGGCCTCGGCCTGAAGCTGCGCGGTTGCGGCGGCGAGCGTCTCGTTCGACGGCGGCGCGGGCGGAGTCTCGACGGCGCTGCGGATCTCGTTGCGGATCGACTGGATCGGGTTGAAGGACGTGCTCGCCGACGAAACGGAGCGGTTGATGCCGTCCACCTCGCGGCGCACCTCGTCGAGTTCCGCCTCGCGCATGGCCTCGTTGAACTGGGCCTGGAACTCGCCGGCCATCCGCTTGAGCCGGGCCGTCATCTGTCCGACGGTGCGCAGCGCGCGGGGCAGATCCTTCGGGCCGATGACGATCAGCGCGACGCCGCCGATCAGCATCACTTCGCCCCAACTCATATCGAACATGGCATCACGGCCCTGCAGCTTGCGCGACAGCCCTGCCCGGGCAGCGCGCGGCGGGCTCTCTCAAGCACGGATGGGCGCAAGAGGCCACGGTTCCGTCCCGAGATCGCCTCGATCCCGCATCCTCTCTCCGGCGCTCCCGCGCCGCTGCCGGCCGTCCCGACGGATCAGCCGACCTTGCGGTCCACAGACGCGTTCGCGGCCGGTGCCGGCTCGCCCTGATGCGGGGGCAGAGTGCGGACCGGCTCCGTCGCCGACACGGGCGGCGGCGATTGGTTCGCGACGGGGGCCTGCGGCTGGTCCTCGTCGGCCATGCCCTTCTTGAAGGCCTTGATGCCCTTGGCCACGTCGCCCATCAGCTCGGACACCTTGCCGCGCCCGAACAGCAGCATGACGATCACGCCAACGACGATCCAGTGCCAGATGCTTGCGCCACCCATGGCTGTCTCCTGCACCGCGCCGAAACAAGGGGCGCGGCGTGGTATTTTTGAAGCTGGCCGGAACCTAAGGAGCGCGGGGGGCGAAAACAAGCGCTTCCTCGGGCCGCCAACAGCCGCAGGGCCTTGTTCAGTCCTCGTCGGGCCCCTCGGCGAGCGGCTCTTCGTCCAGGTGCAGGGCGGTGGCATCGGAGGGCATCGGGATGCTGAAGCCGGCGGGCAGCCGCCCGTCCATCAGGCCGAGGCCCTTGAGCTCGTCGAGGCCCGGCAGGTCCGACACCGCGTCGAGGCCGAAATGCTCCAGGAAGGCGGGTGTCGTCCCGTAGGTGACCGGCCGCCCCGGTGTGCGGCGGCGCCCGCGCAGGCGCACCCAGCCGGTCTCCAGCAGCAGGTCGAGGGATCCCTTCGAGGTCGAGACGCCGCGGATCTCCTCGATCTCCGCCCGGGTCACGGGCTGGTGATAGGCGACGATCGCCAGCGTCTCGATGGCGGCCCGTGAGAGCTTGCGGGGCTCCGGGGCATCGCCGCGCAGGGCCGCGGCAAGATCGGGCGCGGTGCGGAAGACGTAGCCGCCCGCGACCCGCACGAGGTTGATGCCGCGGGGCAGATAGATCCGCCGCAGCTCGGCGAGCACCGCCTCCACGTCGCTGCCGGCAGGCAGGCGCGCGGCAAGCGCCGCGGATTCGACCGGCCGGCTCGCCGCGAAGATCAGCGCCTCGGCGAGGCGCAGGACCTCGGCGTCCGGCGCGGGGGCGGCCTCCGGCAGGAGGGCAAGCGGGGAGCGGCGGGGCATCGGCTCAGCCGAGATCGGTGGGGCGCAGCCAGAGCGGCGCGAAGGGCGCGTCCTGGCGCAGCGCGATGCGGCCCTCGCGGGCGAGTTCGAGCAATGCCGAGAGCGAGGAGGCCCGCACGCTCGCGCGCTGCTCCGGCTCCGCGAGATAGGCTTCCAGACAGGCGTCGAGGGTGGTCCAGTCGTCGCGCGGGCCGATCAGGCGCTCCAGCGCCGCCCGCGCCTCGACCAGCGACCAGACCTGGCGCTGGCGCAGGGAGACCCGGGCCAGCGCCCGTTCCTGCCGCTGGCGCGCATAGGCCGCCAGAAGATCGTGCAGCGTCGCCGTGAACGGGCCGCCGCCCGCCGGGCGCGGGGGGGCCTCCGGCTCACCGCGCGCAAAGACCTCGCGGCCGAGTTGCGCGCGGGCGAAGAGCCGGCCGGCCGCGGCGCGGATCGCCTCCAGGCGGCGCAGGCGTAAGGCGAGCACGGTAGCGAGTTCGTCGGCGCTGGGCTCCGGGCCGCGGGGCGGCGCCGGCAGGAGCAAGCGCGATTTCAGATAGGCGAGCCACGCCGCCATCACGAGGTAGTCGGCCGCGAGTTCGAGGCGCAGCCGCCGCGCCTCCTCGATGAAGGCAAGGTACTGCTCGACGAGCGCCAGGATCGAAATCCGGGAGAGGTCGACCTTCTGGCGGCGGGCCAGTTCGAGCAGGAGATCGAGGGGCCCCTCGAAGCCGTCGACGTCGACCACCAGCGTCGGCCCGTCCGGCACGGCATCCCCGTCGAAGGCGCTTCCCTGCCCTGCTGCCATGGCCGGGTGATCAGGCTGCAGCGATGGACCGCGCCAGCCCGGCCTCGAAGCGGGCGCGGGCTTCGTCTGCGTCGAACCCGGTCGCGGGACGCAAGGAGGCGAGCGCCGCCTCGGCGCGGCGGAGCGCCTCGCCCGCAAGGGCGGGGGTGCTAGACGCGACCTCCTCCATCTCGCTTCGGTCGCCGTTGCAGTGGAGCGCCACGTCGATGCCCGCCCGGAACGCGGCCTCCGTCCGGGCGCGGAAGCTGCCCGTGAGGGCTTTCATCGACAAATCGTCGGTCATCAGCAGGCCGTCGAAGCCGATCGCCCCGCGCACCACCTCGCGGATCACCCGCGCGGAGGTCGTTGCCGGATGGTCGGGGTCGAGGGAAGTGAAGACCACATGGGCCGACATGCCGAGGGGCAGGTCCGCCAGGGCCCGGAAGGGCCGGAAGTCGTGGGATTCGAGGCTGTCGCGGTCCGCCTCGACCACCGGCAGCGCCAAGTGGCTGTCGGCATTCGCGCGGCCATGGCCGGGCATGTGCTTCATGACCGGCAGGACCCCGCCCTCCATCAGCCCCTCGGCGACGGCGCGGCCGATCGCCGCCACGGCCTCGGGCTCGGTGCCGTAGGCGCGGTCGCCGATCACCTCGTTCGCGCCCGCCACCGGCACGTCGAGAACCGGGGCGCAGTCGACGTTGACGCCGACCGAGGCGAGATCATGCGCCATCAGCCGCGCGCCGAGACGGGCCAGGGCCGGGCCGTTCTCGCGGCCGCCCACCTGCAGGTAGCGGCTGCCGGACGGGTAGGCGCGCCAATGCGGCGGCCCCATGCGCTGCACGCGCCCGCCCTCCTGGTCGATCAGGATCGGCGCCTCGGCGCGGCCCACGGTCTCGCGCAAGGCGGCGGTGAGGGCCCGCACCTGCTCGGGCGATTCGATGTTGCGCTTGAACAGAATGAAGCCCCAGGGCCGGGTGTCCCGGAAGAAGGCGGCCTCCTCGGGGCTCAGGGTCGGTCCGGTGCAGCCGAGGATCAGGGCAAGGCTCGTCATCGACGGCGGGTCTCGTCTGTTCGCGGTGGGCTCGAATCCGTCCGGAGGGAGAACCGGATTCCGTTTCTCCGGGACGGGCTCCGGGAGGAGGCCGGTCCGATCCGGCGCCTCCCGGGGCGTCAGTTCTTCGCCACGAAGCAGGTGCCGCCGGACGCCTGCAGCTTGCTGCAGAGGCTGTTGGCGCTCTCCTTCGACATCGGGCCGACGCGGACGCGGAAGATCGTCTTGCCGTTCACCTCCGCCTGACGAATCAGCGCGGACTGGCCGGCGAGTTCCGCGTGGTAGCGCTCCTGCGCCTGAGCGAAGGCCGCGCGGGCCTCCTTCTCGGTGGCGCGGACCGAGAGCTGCACCGAGAAGCCGCCGACCGGAGCCTGCGCGTCGGGCGTGGCGGCCGGTGTCGGCTTGGCGGGAGGCGGCTCGGCCGAGGCGACCCGCTGCGGGGCGGGGTTGGATTTCGGCGCGGCGACGGTGGTCGAGGCGACCGTGTCGGGGGCCTGCGGCTCCGGAGCCGGAGCCGGAGCCGGGGTCGTGGCGGCCTGGATCGAGCGGCTCGCCGAGCGCGGCGTCGCGGCGGCGGGCGTCGCCTCGGGCAGCGTCATGGTCGGGATCGGCGCGGCCTCCGGCCGGGCCGGGGCCGGCCCGCCCTGCGTGCCCTGCGCGGCCCGCTGGGCCTCGACGGGCGGCGGCTCGGGCCGCACGCTGACCGTGCGGACCCGGCGCGGTTCGCCGAGGGATTCGGTGAGGAGATTGACCGGCGCGCCCGGAGCCGGGCCGGGCGTCCCGGCGGTCGGGGCCTCGCTGGTGAGCGCGCGGGCCGCCTGCTTGACGTCGAGGGGCTGCTCCTCGCGGTTGACGATCTTGATCTGGCCGTCCTTGGCGTTGCGCTCGTAGATCTGCTTGTTCTGATCCGGGATCTCGACCCCGCCGGCATTCTGGGGCGCGATCTTCAGCGGCGCCTGATCGGCCATCACGACGATCGGCGTGCCGGAGCCGCGATGCGGATGCAGGGCCTTCCAGGTCAGCGCGCCGCCGACCGCGACGGCCACGATGCCGAGCGCGGTGCCCACGAGGGCGAGCCGGCTGCGGCCGCGCGGGCGCTCCGGCGCGACCTCCCCGGCCGGTTCATCCAGCGGTTCCGGCTGCGGCTCGGGCGCAGGGTCCGGCTCCGGCACGGATTCCCGCTGCACGGCGGAAAGATACTGGTTGAAGGCATCCATCGACGGGCCGGGAGCCGGCTCAGCCGGCGCGCCGGCATAATCCGGCAGCTGCGGCTCGACCCGCCCGCCCCCGCCCTCCGGGCCGCCTGCCCGGCGCGAATCCTTGGCGGCGAGCAGGGCCCGGAACGGATCGTCCTGCCCGACGATGCGGGCGAGTTCGGCCAGAGGGTCGCTCCTCGCCTGGTCGCCCTTGGCCTGATCGCTCCTTGCCTGATTGCTCTTGGCTTGGCTCGGGCGCTCGGCGGGCTGCTGCTGGTCCGGCTCGTACCCGTCATAATCGACGGGGATCCGGGAAGCGTTGGTCGTCATGGCAGCCCCATCCTGTTCACGCCTGCGTCACCTCACCGCGATCCCTCGATCCCGGCGCGGCGTCACAGGCCGCCGCTCCCCTCCGGGTCGTGGCGTATCCTACCATGCCGGCGTCCGGCCCCGCATCGCGGCGGGGGCCCGACGGGTCACCGCATCTCGTCGGGCGCAGTGACTCCGAGGATCCCGAGGCCGGAGGCGAGAACGCCTCGCAGCGCCGCGACGAGGGCCAGCCTCGACAGGGTGGACATTCGGTCGGTTTGATTAACAAACCGTAATTGCGGCAAGTCTTTGCCCTTGTTCCAAAAACTATGGAAGGCGCTGGCGAGTTCGTAGAGGTAGAAGGCCAGCCGGTGCGGCTCGTGGGCGCTGCCCGCCGATTCGACGACGCGCGGATACTGCGCGATGAGCCGCATGATCTCGGCCTCGCCCGAATCGGTGAGCAGCGACAGATCGGCGCCCGCGAGCGCCTCCGCCGACAGATCCTCGCCCGGAAAGGCCTCCCGGGCCTGCCGGAACACCGAGGCCGTGCGGGCATGCGCATACTGCACATAGAAGACCGGGTTGTCCTTCGACTGCTCCACCACCTTGGCGAGGTCGAAATCCAGGGTCGCGTCGTTCTTGCGGTAGAGCATCATGAAGCGGACGGGGTCGCGCCCGACCTCGTCGATGACCTCCCGCAGGGTGACGAACTCGCCCGCGCGCTTGGACATCTTCACCGGCTCGCCGCCGCGCAGAAGGCGCACCAGCTGGCAGAGCTTGACGTCGAGGCTGGCGCGGCCGTCGGACACGGCGCGCACCGCCGCCTGCATGCGCTTGACGTAGCCGCCATGATCGGCGCCGAGAACGTCGATGAGCTCGGTGGCGCCGCGCTCCACCTTGGAGGCGTGGTAGGCGATGTCCGACGCGAAATAGGTGTAGGAGCCGTCGGACTTCAGCAGCGGCCGGTCGATGTCGTCGCCGAAGGCCGTGGAGCGGAACAGCGTCTGGTCGCGATCCTCCCAGTCCTCCGGGAGCTGGCCCTTCGGCGGGGGCAGGCGGCCGACATAGACGAGGTCCCGGGCCCGCAGCGCCTCGATCAGGCGCGCGACGGCGCCGCCCTCGCCGCCCTCCTTGCCGCCCTCTTGGAGCGTGCGCTCGGAGAAGAACACGTCGTGACGGATGCCGAGCGCCGCCAGATCCTCGCGGATCCGCTCCATCATGGCGCCGATCGCCGCCTCGCGCACCAGGGGCAGCCACTCGGCCTCCGGCTTGCCGAGGAGCGAGCGGCCATGCGTCTTTGCGAGCATCGCCCCGACCGGCTTGAGGTAGTCGCCCGGATAGAGGCCCTCAGGGATCGTGCCGATCTCCTCGCCCAGGGCCTCCCGGTAGCGCAGGAAGGCCGAGCGGGCGAGCACGTCGACCTGGGCGCCCGCATCGTTGATGTAGTACTCGCGCACCACCTCCCGCCCGGCCGCGACGAGGAGATTCGCGAGCGCATCCCCGAACACGGCGCCGCGGCCGTGGCCGACATGCATCGGCCCGGTCGGGTTCGCCGAGACGTATTCCACGTTGACGAGGCCCGGCTGTTTTGCGCCGCGCCCGAAGGCCTCGCCCGCGCGCAGGGCCGCCCGGACCACGTCGCCGTAGACCTGCGGCGCGAGCCGCAGGTTGAGGAAGCCCGGCCCGGCGACGCTCGCCTCCGTGACCCGGGGATCGCTGCGCAGCTCCGCGGCGAGGCGCTCGGCCAGCGCCTTCGGGTTGGTGCGCGCCTCCTTGGCGAGCACCAGCGCGGCGTTGGTGGCGAGGTCGCCGTGGCTCGGATCGCGCGGCGGCTCGACCACCACGCGGCCGAGATCCAGGCCCTCGGGCAGCTGCCCGGCGCGTGTGAGGCTGGCGAGCGCCTCGCCGATGCGCTCCTCGAAGGCGGCGAAGATGTTCATGATGCGACCGAAGATGGGACCGGGCTGGGCCGGCGCGCGAAGGATCGCGGCGTCGGCGCTTAAAGCCGGGCTCATCTCACGGCGCGGCCCCTCCCCGCAAGCGTGAGGGGACGAGGCATTTTCGTGACCTCAGCTCTCCCGGTGCATCTCGCGCAGGTACCGGATGATGCCCGAGAAGTCGGTGCCGCCCTGGCCCGCCGCCTCGAAGGCCGCATAGAGCGCCTCCGCATGCGCCCCGAGCGGCGTCGCGGCCCCGGCCGCCTGTGCGGCCTCCTGCGACAGGCGCAGATCCTTCAGCATCAGCGCGGCGGCGAAACCCGGCCGGTAGTCGTTGTTGGCGGGCGAGGCCGGGACCGGCCCCGGAACCGGGCAGTAGCTAGTCAGCGACCAGCACTGGCCCGAGGAGGTGGAGGCAACGTCGAACAGGGCCTGATGCGAGAGGCCGAGCTTCTCCGCGAGCACGAAGGCCTCGGCGACGCCGATCATCGAGATGCCGAGGATCATGTTGTTGCAGATCTTGGCCGCCTGCCCGGCCCCGGCCTCGCCGCAATGCACGACCTTGCGGCCCATCCGGGCGAGGAGCGGCTCGGCGCGGGCGAAGGCCTCCGGGCTGCCGCCGGCCATGAAGGTGAGCGTCCCGGCCCTTGCGCCGCCGACCCCGCCCGAGACCGGGGCATCGAGGCTCGCCAGGCCCCGCTCCGCCGCCTTCGCATGCGCCGCGCGGGCGCTCGCGACATCGATCGTCGAGCAGTCGATGACGAGGGCTCCCGCCGGCACCTGCGGCAGGATCTCGTCGAGCAGGCCGAGCACGTGCCGGCCGGCCGGCAGCATGGTGATCACCGCCTCGGCCCCGGCCAGAGCCGCGACGGCGGATTCCGCGATGCGCACCCCCTCCCCCTGCGCGGCCTCGCGGGCCGCCGGAACGAGGTCGTAGCCGGCAACCGTGTGCCCGGCCTTCACGAGATTGGCCGCCATCGGCCCGCCCATGTTGCCGAGGCCCAGGAAGGCGATCTGTGTCACGTCCGCTGCTCCCTCGATCGATTGGAATGGTGATGCGGCCTGCTTTGAGGCCGCGGTCACGGCTGCACCAGCCCCCGCGCCACGATGAGGCGCATGATCTCGTTCGTCCCCTCCAGGATCTGGTGAACGCGCAGATCCCGGACGATCTTCTCGACGCCGTATTCCGACAGGTAGCCGTAGCCGCCATGGAGCTGGAGCGCCTCGTTGGCGACCTTGAAGCCGACATCCGTGGCGAAGCGCTTGGCCATCGCGGCGCGCTGCGTCGCATCCGCGTCGCCGCGGTCGAGGCTGGACGCGGCCGCGTAGATCATCAGGCGGGCCGCCTCCAGCTCCGTTGCCATGTCGGCGAGGCGGAACTGCAGGGCCTGGAATTCGTCGAGGCGTTTCCCGAAGGCGCGGCGCTCGCGCGTATAGGCGAGAGCCTTGTCGAGGGCGCTCTGCGCACCACCGAGCGAGCAGGCGCCGATGTTGAGCCGCCCCCCGTCGAGGCCCGCCATGGCGATCCTGAAGCCGGTTCCCTCCTCGCCGAGGCGGTTGGCCACCGGCACCCGGCACTCCCCGAAGATCACCTGCCGGGTCGGCTGGGCGTTCCAGCCCATCTTGCGCTCGTTCGGGCCGAAGGAGAGGCCGGGCGTGGTCGCCGGCACCACGAGCGTCGAGATGCCCCGCGGGCCCGCCTCGCCGGTGCGCGCCATCACCACGTAGAGGTCGACGGCGCCGGCCCCCGAGATGAACTGCTTGGTGCCGTTGAGGACGTAGTCGTCGCCCTCGCGCCGGGCGGTGGTGCGCAGAGCCGCCGCATCGGAGCCCGATCCCGGCTCGGTGAGGCAGTAGGCGGCCAGCGTCTCGGCCCGGCAGAGTTCCGGCAGCCAGCGCTCCCGCTGCTGGCCGGAGCCGTAGCGGTCGATCATCCAGCTCGCCATGTTGTGGATCGACAGGAAGGCCGAAACCGTGGGGCATCCCGTCGCCAGCGCCTCGAAGATCAGGGCCGCGTCGAGCCGCGTGAGCCCCGAGCCGCCGTGCTCCTCGCGGATGTAGATGCCGCCCATGCCGAGCGCCCCGGCCTCGCGGAGGACGTCCACGGGAAAGTGCTTGTCGGCGTCCCAGTCGAGGGCGCGGGGGGCGATGCGCTCCGCCGCGAAGTCCCGCGCCATGTCGCGGATGGCGATCTGGTCCTCGGGCAGCGTGAACAGGCTCACGGCGGCCTCCCCTCGTCCGGCGGTTTTTCGTCCCGGCTGTCGTGGTGTGGCGCCATCCCGCACGGGGCGCGGGGATCCCCTCTCCCGCACGGGAGAGGGGTTTTCCGCGCTTCGGCGTGCGGCGCCGGCGGCCTCAGTGCATGATCGGCATCGAGAACTGCGCGCCTTCCTTGACACCCGAGGGCCAGCGCGCCGTGACGGTCTTGGTCTTGGTGTAGAATCGGACCGAATCCGGGCCGTGCTGGTTCAGGTCGCCGAAACCAGAGCGCTTCCAGCCGCCGAAGGTGTAGTAGGCGAGCGGAACCGGGATCGGCACGTTGATGCCGACCATCCCGACATTGACCTTCGCGGCGAAGTCGCGGGCGGCGTCGCCGTCGCGCGTGAAGATCGCGACGCCATTGCCGTATTCGTGCGCGGAGGGGAGCCGCAGCGCCTCCGCGTAGTCCTTCGCGCGCACCACGGACAGGACCGGCCCGAAGATCTCCTCCTTGTAGATGCGCATCTCGGGCGCGACGTGATCGAACAGGCAGCCGCCGAGATAAAACCCGTTCTCGTAGCCCTGCATCTTGAAGCCGCGCCCGTCCACGACGAGCTTGGCGCCTTCGCGCACGCCGATATCGACGTAGTTGCGCACCCGCTCCAGCGCCGCCCTGGTGACGAGCGGGCCGTAATCGGCGCTCGGATCCGTCGAGGGGCCGATCTTGAGGGATTCGACCCGCGGCACGAGCTTGCTCATCAGCGCATCGGCGGTGTTCTCGCCGACCGGCACCGCCACCGAGACGGCCATGCAGCGCTCGCCGGCCGAACCGTAGCCCGCGCCCATGAGCGCGTCGACCGCCTGGTCCATGTCGGCATCCGGCATGATGATCATGTGGTTCTTGGCGCCGCCGAAGCACTGGGCGCGCTTGCCGCTCGCCGTCGCGCGGGCATAGACGTACTGGGCGATGTCGGAGGAGCCGACGAAGCCCACCGCCTGGATCAGGTCGTCGTCGAGGAGCGCGTCCACCGCCTCCTTGTCGCCGTTGACGACGTTGAGGATGCCGGCCGGCAGCCCCGCCTCGATCATCAGCTCGGCGAGCCGCATCGGCACGCCCGGGTCGCGCTCGGACGGCTTCAGGATGAAGGCGTTCCCGCAGGCGATGGCGGGCGCGAATTTCCACATCGGGATCATGGCGGGGAAGTTGAACGGCGTGATGCCGGCCACGACGCCGAGGGGCTGGCGCATCGAGTAGATGTCGATGCCCGGCCCCGCCCCCTCGGTGAACTCGCCCTTGAGGAGGTGCGGGATGCCGCAGGCGAACTCCACCACCTCGACGCCGCGCTGGATGTCGCCCTTCGCGTCGGGAATGGTCTTGCCGTGCTCGCGCGCGAGCAGGTCGGCGAGGCTGTCGATCTCCCGGGCGACGAGGTCGAGGAAGCGCATCATCACCCGGGCGCGGCGCTGCGGATTCGTGGCGGCCCAGGCGGGCTGCGCCCGGGCGGCGTTCTCGATCGCCCCCCGCACCTCCGCGGTGCTCGCCAGCGCGAGGCGCCCCACCACCTCGCCGGTCATCGGCTGGAAGATGTCCGAATGACGGCCCGAGCGGCCCGCGACCTGCTCGCCCCCGATGAAATGCCCGACCTCGCGCAGCACCATGGCGCTCTCTCCCTGGACAGTGGTTTACAGGCAGCTTGCCCTGCTTTTATGCGGGGAGGAATGGGTGTGAACGCGGAACGGATGCGCGCGGATGCGGGAGCCTGGCGGCAGCCGCCGGGACGATGACCGCTTCTCCCTTGCCGAGTTGCAGATGGAGATGCTCTTCGGCGGGCGCCGGTAGGACCGCCCGCGCCATCGGCGTCAGTCGGGGTCCCGGTCCGGTTCTCGCCGCTCCCGGCCCGCCGCCCTCATCGCGAGGGTTGCGCCTCCTGGGCCGGCGGTGCAGGAAATCTCAAGGCCGGTCCGGGCTCCGGCCGGCGTGGTCTCGCCGCCGCGGCTCGGCCCAGGCGCGCGATGCGAGGGGAGAACGCGGTGAGCGAGACGATTTCTGACGACCTCAAGAGCGGCGCGCTGTTCTATCACCGCAATCCGCGCCCCGGTAAGCTGGAGATCCAGCCGACGAAGCCGCTCGGCAACCAGCGCGACCTCGCGCTGGCCTATTCCCCGGGCGTTGCCGCCGCCTGCGAGGCGATCGCCGCCGACCCCGAGGAGGCCGCGACCCTCACCTCCCGCCAGAACCTCGTCGCCGTGGTCTCGAACGGCACGGCGGTGCTCGGCCTCGGCGCCATCGGCCCGCTCGCCTCCAAGCCGGTGATGGAGGGCAAGGCGGTCCTGTTCAAGAAGTTCGCCGGCATCGACGTCTTCGACATCGAGGTGGCGGAGAAGGAGGTTTCGCGGCTCGTCGACGTCGTGGCGGCGCTGGAGCCCACCTTCGGGGGCATCAACCTGGAGGACATCAAGGCGCCGGAATGCTTCGAGGTCGAGGAGCAGTGCCGGGCGCGGATGAACATCCCGGTCTTCCACGACGACCAGCACGGCACCGCGATCATCGTGGCGGCGGCGGTGCTCAACGCCCTCGAACTCGCCGGCAAGCAGCTCTCCGACGTCCGAATCGTCACTTCGGGCGCGGGCGCGGCGGCGCTCGCCTGCCTCAACCTGCTCGTGTCGCTGGGCGCGCGGCGCCAGAATATCACCGTCACCGACATCGAGGGTGTGGTCTACGAGGGGCGCGAGGCGCTGATGGATCGCTGGAAGGCGGTCTACGCGCAGAAGACCGACGCCCGTACGCTCGCCGAGGTCATCCCGGGCGCGGACATCTTCCTCGGCCTCTCGGCGGGCGGCGTGCTCAAGCCCGAATACCTCGACAGGATGGCGGAAAAACCCCTGATCCTGGCGCTCGCCAATCCGTATCCGGAGATCATGCCGAATCTCGCGGAGGAACGGCGCCCGGACGCCATGATCTGCACGGGCCGGTCGGACTTCCCGAATCAGGTCAACAACGTCCTGTGCTTCCCCTACATCTTCCGCGGCGCGCTCGACGTCGGCGCGACGACGATCAACGAGGAGATGAAGGCGGCGGCCGTGAAGGCGATCGCGGGGCTTGCCCGCGAGACCCCCTCGGACGTGGTGGCGCGCGCCTATGGCGGCGAGGCGCGGCCCTTCGGCCCCCACTCCCTCATCCCGAGCCCCTTCGATCCGCGGCTGATCCTGCGCATCGCGCCCGCAGTCGCCAAGGCGGCGATGGAGACCGGCGTCGCCAAGCGGCCCCTGCCGGACATCCAGGCCTACGCCGAATCCCTCGACCGCTTCGTCCATCGCTCCGGCTTCATCATGAAGCCGGTCTTCACCCAGGCGAAGCAGGATCCCCGCCGCGTCGTCTACGCGGAGGGCGAGGACGAGCGGGTGCTGCGCGCCGTGCAGGCCATCGTCGAGGAGGGGCTGGCCAAGCCCATCCTGGTCGGGCGCCCGAACGTGGTCGAGACGCGCCTCAAGCGCTTCGGCCTCTCGATCCGCCGCGGGGAGGATTTCGAGCTCATCAATCCCGAGGACGATCCGCGCTACCGCCACTATGTCCAGACCTACATGGATCTCGCGGGCCGGCGCGGCATCACGCCGGACGCCGCGCGCACGCTGGTGCGCACCAACACCACGGTGATCGGCGCCCTGATGGTGCAGCGGGGCGAGGCGGACGCGCTGATCTGCGGGCTGGAGGGCCGGTTCGAGAGCAAGCTGCGCACGATCCACGACATCATCGGCCTCGCGCCGGGCTCCAAGGACTTCGCGGCGCTGAGCCTGATCGTGACCGCCCAGGGGGCCTATTTCCTCGCCGACACCCATGTGCGGCCGGACCCGAGCGTCGAGGAAATCGCGGACGTCGCCATCGCCTGCGGCGACACGGTGCGGCGCTTCGGCCTCACCCCGAAGATCGCCCTCGTCAGCCACGCCGATTTCGGCTCCTTCGACACGCCCTCGGCCCGCAAGATGCGCAACGCCCTCACGCTCATCCGCGAGCGGGCGCCGGACCTCGAGATCGACGGCGAGATGGGCGCCGATACCGCCCTCTCCCAGGTGGTCCGCGACAGGGTGCTGCCGAACTCGCGCCTCAAGGGCGAGGCGAACGTCCTGATCATGCCGAACCTGGACGCGGCCAACATCGCCTTCCAGATGGCCAAGATGCTGGCGAATGCGCTGCCGGTGGGCCCGCTGCTGATCGGCCCGGCCAAGCCCGCCCACATTCTCACCCCGTCGGTGACGGCCCGCGGCATCGTCAACATCACGGCGGCGGCGGTGGTGGAGGCGCAGGCGAGTTCGGGCACCGCCCCCCCTGTGCCGGAGACGAGCGCGGAGACCGGTACGCCGCTGATCTCGGGCTGAGCGGAGCCGTTCGCCCTCCGTCCCCGCCGCCGTCGAGGCGGCGGGAGACGAGGCGCATGGGCCTGGGCGACGAACCCAATCGCCGGCCGATCTCGCCATGCGGCGACGCCTTCCGCAAGAAGCGCCGCTTCCGGGAGCCTGTCGGGCGCCCGATCGACCTCGACAGGCCCTGAGCCCGGCTCCTACTCCGCCGTCGCCGTCACGTTGAGCCGGTCGAACAGCTTGCCGGGGCTCGCGGCCGTGCTCAGGTCGAGGAAGCCGAGGCCGGCCGGATCCTTGGCAGCCGCCGTGATGGTGAGGCGGCCGGGCTTCGTCACGAAGCGGGCCACGGCCTGACCCAGCGCCTTGGCGCCCGCGGAATTTCCGAGCACCGCCGGGATGCCGAGCATGGCCGCGGTGCTGTATTCCCGCTGCAGCTCGGCCGGCTTGAGGCTCTGGGCCTTGGCCTGATCGGCCACGAAGCGGTCGAACAGCCCGGTATTCTCGACCGTTAGCGCCAGCGCCTTGGCGGTCGCTCCGAGGAGGGCGAGGGACGAGACCGCCACGTCCGGGCTGAACACCTCGCGGCCGATCCCGCCGAGCGTCGCGGTCAGCCGGGCGCGGCCCATGTCCTTGCCGGTGAGCGAGAATTCGCGCACCGAGACCTCGCGCGCCTCCTCGTTCCAGCTCGAATCGAGCACGCCCGAGACGTCCACATTCCTGTAGCCGAGGGAGGCGAGGGCGGCGAGTGCCGGAGCATCGACCGGCACCGGGAAGGCAAGGCCGTCGAGGTTGAGGCGGGCCGCGGTCGGGATGCCGTCGCGCGGTGCGCTCATCTCGAGGGAGGCGGCGCGCAGGGCCACGCGCAGCGGCGCCTCGGGCTTCGCCGGATCCTTGGCGGGATCCTTGGCAGGGCCGCGCTCCGGGCCCGGCGGGATATCCACCTCCAGGCCGTCCACCGCGACTCGCCCGATCAGCGGCGCGTAGCGGCGCAGTTCGGCTGGGTCGAGGCTGCCGGCCGCATTGCGGCGCAGGCCGTCAAGCGTCGGCTTCAGAGACAGGCCCGAGAGCGTGAGCGCCTTGAGCCCGAGGCGCAGGGCCGGCCCGTCGAGGGCCAGCGCCTCCGTGCGGACCGTGCCCGTGCCGGCCTCGCTGCCGTAGGAGAGGCGCGCCAGCGTGAAGCGGGTCGGCGTGCCCTCCCCCGGATCCGTCACGGAGAGATCGCGCATCTCGACGGGGCCGATCGC
The DNA here is from genome assembly GCF_000022085.1 of Methylobacterium nodulans ORS 2060. Classification (NCBI taxonomy): domain Bacteria; kingdom Pseudomonadati; phylum Pseudomonadota; class Alphaproteobacteria; order Hyphomicrobiales; family Methylobacteriaceae; genus Methylobacterium; species Methylobacterium nodulans. The sequence goes on along the minus strand of NC_011894.1, from coordinate 2,281,081 downwards.
GACCGCGTCGAGAAGGTCGGCGGCAAGCGCCGTCCCCCGGTCCCGGTCGGCCGGGGCCGCCTTCGCCGGATCGCCCGCCGTGAGCGCGCTTAACGCCTCGCCCCAGGGAGTCGCGGTCGGGCGTCCGCCGAAATCCCGCCCCTCCACATGGCCGATGCGGAAGGCTTCGCCCTTCGGGCCGCTGAGCGCGATGTCGTCGACGGCGACGGATCCGTAGACCCGGATGCTCGGCGCGTCCGGTCCCCCCGCCTCGGTCAGAAGCCGGGCGAGGCCGGTCAGGTCGAGGTCGCTCGCGGCCATGTGGCCGTAGGCGCCCGCGCCGGAATCCGGCCCGCTTCCCTCGACGGTCAGCACGGCGCCGGCCGCCTCCAGGCTGCCGATCCGGCCTTCCGTCAGGCTGCGGGCGACCAGGTCGCGATAGACCACCACCTGCACCTTGTCGCCCACCGCCTGCTCGACCCGCAGCAGCGGAATCGCGAGGCTGCCGCCCGAGAGCCGCTTGAGCCGCGCGGGCCAGGGCTCGGTGCTGGCGGGATCGAGGATCGCCTGCAGGTCGGCGCGCGACAGCGCGGTGTCGCGCAGTTCGAGGCGCGGCACCTTCACCAGGGTGGTGCCGAACCGGAACGAGACGTCGTCGAGGGCGACGGTCCCGGCCTGCTGCGCCAGCGCCGGTCCGATGAAGCCGAGGGATCCTGCGGCGGGCAGCCCGCCGAGCAGCGCCGCGCAGGCAGCGGTGCGGAGCAGGGCTCGGGCCATGCCCGTTCGAGTCCAGCGGGTCATGGCGTCGGGTTCCTGCACGAAACGATGGGATCAGAGCGAGAAGGAGGTGCCGCAGCCGCAGGATGCGGTCGCCTGCGGGTTCTCGATCTTGAAGGATTGGCCGATCAGGTCGTTGACGAAGTCGATGGTCGAGCCGCGCATGTATTCCAGCGACAGGGGATCGACCAGCACGGTCGCCCCGTCCCGCTCCACGGCGATGTCGTCGCCGGCGCGGTCGCGCGCGATGTCGAAGGCGTACTGGAATCCGGAGCAGCCGCCGCCGTTCACGCTGATGCGCAGCATGGAGCCGGGCGGCTCGGCGCCCATGATCTCGTTGATGCGGCGTGCGGCGCGCGGCGTAAGGGTGATCTCGGTCATCGACAGCCCTAGCTAAAAGGCCGGTTTGGTGCTTCGCAAGATAGGAACCGACGGCCCCGACCGCAACCGGAACGGCGCGGGGCATCGGGGGAGGGATTGGTCGTGCGGGGACGGAACGGGGAGCGCTGGCGGGCGCCCTATGCCAGCGATCCGGCGGCGTCGCGAGGGCGCCTCATCGGCGAGCCGCCCTCGCCGACCCGGTCGGATTTCCAGCGCGACCGCGACCGCGTGGTGCATTCGGCGGCGTTCCGGCGCCTCAAGCACAAGACCCAGGTCTTCGTCCATCACGAGGGCGATCACTACCGCACCCGCCTCACCCATACGCTCGAGGTGAGTCAGATTGCCCGCGCGCTGGCGCGGGCGCTCGGCCTCGACGAGGATCTGGCGGAAGCCCTCGCCCTCGCCCACGATCTCGGCCACACGCCCTTCGGCCATACGGGCGAGGACGCCCTGCATGCCTGCATGGCGGCCCATGGCGGCTTCGACCACAACGCGCAGGCGCTGCGCCTCGTCACCCGGCTGGAGCGGCGCTACGCCGCCTTCGACGGCCTCAATCTCACCTGGGAGACGCTCGAAGGCCTCGTCAAGCACAACGGCCCGCTCCTCAGGGCCGACGGCACGCCGATGCCCCGCTTCGCCGAGAGCGGCGTCCCGGCGGCGATCCTCGAATACAACGCCCTGCAGGATCTCGCCCTCGACACCCATCCGGGCCTCGAAGCCCAGGTCGCGTCGCTCGCCGACGACATCGCCTACGACGCCCACGACCTCGACGACGGCCTGCGCGCCAGCCTGTTCGACCTCGGCGACCTGCGCGAGGTGCCCTTCCTGGCGGGGCTCCTCGACGAGATCGCGGCGCTCCATCCGGGCCTCGACCGCTCGCGCGTGGTGCACGAGCTCACCCGCCGGGTCATCACCCGTTTCGTCGAGGACGTGATCGCCGAGACCGGGCGGCGGCTCGAGGTGCTTCGGCCCGGCGATGTCGCGGCGATCCGCGGGGCCGGCACGGCCGTGGCGGCCTTCTCGGAGCCGATCGCGGCGGCCGACCGGGCGATCAAGACCTTCCTGTTCGCCCGCATGTACCGGCATCCGGGGGTCATGGCGGTGCGGGACCGGGCCGCCCGGATCCTGTGCGACCTCTTCGATGCCTTCATGGCCGATCCGGCGCGGATGCCGGAGGAGTGGCAGGCGGGCCTGCGCGGCCCGGACGATCCCCGCACCCCTCGGCGCGTCGCCGACTTCATCGCCGGAATGACGGACAACTATGCGGTGAGCCAGCACCGCCGCATGTTCCCTGTGACGCCGGACCTGCACTGGGTGATGTGGCCGGACGGGCGGGTGTGAGAGCCGGTCTTAGGCCGCGGGCTCGATCACTTTCTGGAGACAGACGGTGCGCGTGTCGTGGTAGCCGAGGCGTTCGTAGAAGCCGACCGCCCCGGCATTGTCCGCCCGCACGAGGAGTTGCAGCTTCCAGATGCCGCGGCGGAGGAGCCAGATCTCGGCCGCCTGCATGATCGCCCGGCCGAGCCCGGTCTTCTGCCGCTCGGGCGCCACGGCCACGTAATAGGCCCAGCCCCGGTGCCCGTCCTCGCCCACCATCGCGGAGGCCACGAGGACATCGCCGGCCTGCGCCACCAGGATCGTCGCGTGCGGCGAGCCGCGCGCGAAGGCGATGTCCCGCTGCGGGTCGTTCCAGGGGCGCGAGACGCCGGCGGCATGCCAGAGGGCGATCAGCGCCGCCTCGTCGCCGTCGCGGATCTCGCGGATGACGCCCGGGTCGCTCACGCGTGCGACGAGGCTCGGCACGGGTCGGAGGTCAGGCCGACTTCTCGGGCAGGTTGAGCCGGATGTGCAGCTCGCGCAGCTGCTTGGCCGTCACCTCGGAGGGGGCGCCCATCATCAGGTCCTCGGCCCGCTGGTTCATGGGGAAGAGCACCACCTCGCGGATGTTCGGCTCGTGGCAGAGCAGCATCACGATGCGATCGACCCCCGGCGCGATGCCGCCGTGGGGCGGCGCGCCCATGCGCAGCGCGTTCAGCATGCCGCCGAACTTCTGCTCCAGCACGTCCCGGCCGTAGCCGGCGATGGCGAAGGCCTTCTCCATCACGTCCGGGCGATGGTTTCGGATCGCGCCCGAGGACAATTCGATGCCGTTGCACACGATGTCGTACTGGAACGCCTTGATCCCCAGGATCGTGTCCGCATCCGCCGGGTCGAGGGCCAGGAACGCCTTGTGGTCGTAGTTCGGCATCGAGAACGGGTTGTGCGAGAAGTCGATCCGCTTCTCGTCCTCGTTCCACTCGTACATCGGGAAGTCGGTGATCCAGCAGAAGGCGAACTGGTCCTTGTCGGACAGGCCGAGGTCGTCGCCGATGCGGATGCGCGCCTTGCCGGCGAGGCCCGCCGCCTTCGCCTCGGTGCCGGCCGAGAAGAACACCGCGTCGCCCGCCTTGAGGCCGGCCTTGCCCGCGATCGCCGCCTGGACCTCGGCGGGCACGAACTTGGCGATCGGCCCGCGGCCGATGAGCTGCCCGCCCTCCTCCTCGAACACGATGTAGCCGAGGCCCGGCGCGCCCTCGCTGCGCGCCCAGTCGTTGAGCTTGTCGAAGAAGGAGCGCGGCTGCGAGGCGGCGCCGGGGGCGGGGATCGCCCGCACCACGCCGCCCGCCCTGATCAAGTTCTTGAAGGCGTTGAAGGTCACGGCCTCGGCCGAGAATTCCTCCGTCACGTCGACGATGAGGAGCGGGTTGCGCAGGTCCGGCTTGTCGACGCCGTATTTCAGCATCGCCTCGGCGTAGGGGATGCGCGGGAAGCTCTGCGTGACGCGCCAGCCGTCCGCGAATTCCTCGAACACGCCGCGCAGCACCGGCTCCACCGCCTGGAACACGTCCTCCTGCGTGACGAAGCTCATCTCGATGTCGAGCTGATAGAACTCGCCCGGCGAGCGGTCGGCGCGGGCATCCTCGTCGCGGAAGCAGGGCGCGATCTGGAAGTAGCGGTCGAAGCCCGCGATCATCGTGAGCTGCTTGAACTGCTGAGGCGCCTGCGGCAGGGCGTAGAACTTGCCCGGATGCAGCCGCGAGGGCACCAGGAAGTCGCGCGCGCCCTCCGGCGAGGAGGCGGTGAGGATCGGCGTCTGGAACTCGAAGAACCCGCCCTCGCGCATGCGGCGGCGCAGGGAATCGATGATCGCCCCGCGCTTCATGATGTTGGCGTGCAGCTTCTCCCGGCGCAGGTCGAGGAAACGGTAGCGCAGCCGCGTCTCCTCCGGGTAGTCGAGGTCGCCGAAGACCGGCATCGGCAGCTCGACCGCATGGCCCAGCACCTCGAGATCGGCGATGTAGACCTCGACGGCGCCGGTCGGCAGGTCCGGGTTCTCGGTGCCGGCGGGCCGCTGGCGCACGCGGCCATCGATGCGGATCACCCATTCCGAGCGCACGGCCTCGGCGGCCCGGAAGGCCGGGGAATCGGCGTCGACCACGCATTGCGTGAGCCCGTAATGGTCGCGCAGGTCGATGAACAGCACGCCGCCATGATCGCGGACGCGGTGGCACCAGCCGGAGAGCCGGACCGTCGAGCCGACGTCGGACGGGCGGAGCGCGCCGCAGGTATGGGAACGATAGCGATGCATGGTTGGCTTCTTCGGGCGGCTTCTTGGTCGAGTGCCGCGGGAGCGGCCGGCGACGGCGCAACCTCCCGGGCAGAGGTCGGCGCACCCATTCACGCACGGGTGCGCAAGTCAAGCGCGGGCTGGCTCCGCACCGCGCGGGCCGCCGCCTGATCCGCGGTCCGTCACCGCCCCTGGCCGGACCACAGCAATCGGCCGACGGCGAAGGAGCTGACGATGATGGTCAGGCACAGCATCTTGATGATGGCCGTGGCGACGCCGATCCCGATCGACCCGAGGCTGAACAGGACGGCAAGGACCGCATAGGAGATCAGCAGCATCAGGCTCAGGAAGACCGAGACGACGACCGACACGACCAGCGTCGTGGCGATGAGCAGCGGTGCCATTGCCCGGGCGATGGTGGTGCTGGACATGGACAAGCCCCCATTCCTGGGTTGTCCTCGTCATCTGCCGCTTGGGCCGAAGCATTCTTGCGCTGAATGCAAGACCTTCCGCAGTGCGCCGTCCCCGGCCGGCCCGCGGCATCCCGGGATGGCCGGGATCGGCCGGTTCTCAGTGGTCGATCGGTCTGGCGGTCCCGGCCGCGGCGGCACTCAGCAGCTGCGCGAGACGCTCGGAATCGAAGGCCGGATCGCGCGCCGCCTCGGCCTTCGCGGGTTTGGCCCGCGGCTTGGAGGGAACCGGAGCCGGCGCGATCGAGCCCGTCGCCGCCGGCTCCGCGGGCGCGGCGCGCACGGCAGCCACCTGCGGGATCGGCGCGGAGGCCGAGGGCAGGCGGTCGAGATTCACCGCCGACACGGCGCAGACCGTGCCGAAGCCGAGCACCGCGAGAGTTCCGGTGGCGAGGTTGAGACGCAGGGACACGGCCGCCCCCCAATCGTTGAGACAGCCTTCACCCTAGGAGGCGGATCCTTAACGATCTGCTGCCGCGCCGGCGCGGTCCTCACGCATGGGCGCGGCCGTCACTCGGGCGATGAGGCCGAGGGCGTTGCGGCCGCGCAGTCCGGGACACGGCCGGCTGCCGAAATGGCATACGATCCGGGCGCCCTCCGGATTCGCATCCTCCCTGCAGGAGACCCGTCATGACTCGACCCGATCCCACCCAGGCGGCCGCGGAGGCCGCCCGCATCGTCGATGCCTTCCTCGAAGCCTCGATGCGGCCGGATCCCGTTGCGGCGGCGGCCTTCATGACGCCGGACGTGCGCATCGTGTTCACGGGCGGGCGCGTCTTCGGCCATCCGGGCGAGGCGACGGCCTTCAACGCGAAGCGCTACCGCTGGGTGAAGAAGCGCATCCTGCGCAATGACGTGGTGCCCGGGCCCGACGAGACCATCGTCTACAATCTCGGCACGCTCTACGGCGAATGGCCGGACGGCACGCCCTTCGAGGGCAACCGCTACATCGACCGGTTCGTCGTGCGCGACGGCCTGATCGTCTCGCATGAGGTCTGGAACGACAGCGCCGAGCGCATCCTCGACCCGGGCCTCGGGGCCTGACGGCCATGGCGGTCGATCGCCTCTTCACCAATGCCCAGCCGCCCGGCCGGGAGGACTGCCTCGACCTCGTGACCGTCTCGGCGGCACGGATCATGCGGCAGGCCGATTACGGCATCGCCCCGGGCTGCGCGGCGGATCTCGTCGTGCTCGACGCGAGGGACGCGGCCGAAGCGGTGTGCACCCTGGCCCAGCCGCTGTTCGGGGTGAAGCGCGGGCGGCTGAGCTTCATGCGGCCCGCGCCGCGCCTCGCGCCGCCGGAGGCCGGCGAGCGCAGGCCGCTCGCCCTGCTCGCCTGAAGCGCAGCCTTCCTCGTCCCGGTCCCTTTCTCCCTCAATAGGCGTTGCGGAAGGCGCTGCGCGCCACCAGGGTCATCACCAGGATCTGCAGGTCGAACCAGAGCGACCAGTTGTCGATGTAATACAGGTCATGCTCGACGCGGCGCTGCATGTCGGCGTCGGTCAGCGTCTCGCCGCGCAGGCCGTTGACCTGCGCCCAACCGGTGATGCCGGGCCGCACGTTGTGGCGGCGGGCGTAGCGGGCGATCCGCCGCTCGAAGCTGCGGTCATGGGCGAGCGCGTGCGGCCGCGGGCCGACCAGCGACATGTCGCCCCGGATGACGTTGAGGAGCTGGGGCAATTCGTCGAGGTTGGTGCGGCGCAGGATGCGGCCGATGCGGGTGATGCGGGAATCGTTGCGCGTCGCCTGCCGGAAGGCACCCTCGGGCTCCGCCCGCATGCTGCGGAACTTGTAGACCGAGAACGCCTCCTGGTTGAAGCCGTAGCGCTTCTGCCGGAACAGGCAGGGCCCCGGGCTGTCGAGGCGGATCAGGATCGCGATCATCGCCAGGACGGGCGACAGCACGACGAGCGCGAGGCTCGCCGCCGCGAGGTCGAAGCTGCGCTTGAGCGCGATCTCGAGCGGGCTCAGAGGGGCGCGGCCGACATTGAGGCCGGTGAGGCGTCCGACCCGGACGAGGCGGATATCCGTGAAGCGGTCCATCACCTGCCCGGGCCGCAGGTGGAGGGCGGCCGGGACCCGCAGGAACGCATCGACGCAGAGCTCGACATCCTCGACATCCGTCCAGGGGACGAGAACGAAGATGTCGTCCGGCCGCAGGAAGCGGACCACCGAGACCGCGAGGTCGAGATCCTCCCCGAGCTGGCGCCGCCGCTCCGCCGCACCGGCCCCCAGCGGTACCGGACGCAGGTAGCTCGCCCCGATCACCCGCACGCCGAGCGCTTCGGCATCGTGGCCGGAATAGAAGCCCGCAATGTCGGTCTCGTAGCCGATGAGATGGACGCGGCGCGCCGATCCCGAACGGGGGGTGATCAGCCGCCGCACCAGGGCGAGCGACAGGGCCCGCGTCGCCCAGAGGACCGGAAGCCCCGCCACGAAGGCGGTGACCGCCGCCACGCGCGAGACCTCGCTGGTGGTCTTGGTGAGGAACCCAATCGTCAGGAGCAGCGTCCAGGCACCGAGCCACAGGCTCGCGCTCCGGCGCAGGTGCGGCCCGCGCGACAGGTAGTTCTCGATGCTGTAGTCGCCCCGCGCGACGTTCGGCAGCACGACGAACGATCCGAGGAGCAGCCCGACCTGCAGCGCGGAGGCGACCGGAACCTCGGTGCGCAGGACCGCCGCGTGGTAGAGGGTCTGGGCCACGAGCACCGTGGCGAGCACGGCGAGGAACTCCGCCGCAGCCGCCCCGATGCCGATGGCGAGCCGCAACGCGCCGCGGCGCCGCCGCGGCAGCAGGGCGGCCCAGATCGCGCGCCGCTCGGCGCCGGTCGCGGTCGCGGCGCCCTCGATGGTGAACCGTTCGTGTCGCATGCCTTAAAGCTGTTCCGGCTTGTCCCGCCGAGGAGCCGGTGCGGCCCCCGTCGGTTCGGTCTCACGGGCTGTCCGTGCCGGAATGGGACGCTTACGCGCCCCGTCCGGACGGATGTCCGTGACACAGCAAAGGAGGGACCGCAGCGACCTGTCCCACGGGTGCAACCCGGCCTTGCGGCGAAGCCGGATCCGCCCCGACGGGATGGTGCTAGAAGACCTGCCGGCAACCCGGAGAGCACTCATGGATGCGCGCGCGAGCGAGGGCGGTTTGGCGGGCGCTGCGGCGCGCCCGGCTGCGGGGCCGACGGCTGCCGTGCTCGCGGCCTTAAGCCTGTCGCATCTCCTCAACGACCTGATCCAGTCGCTGCTGCCGGCGATCTACCCCCTGCTCAAGCAGAGCTACCGGCTCGATTTCGGCCAGATCGGCCTCCTCACGCTGGGTTTCCAGCTCACCTCGTCGCTGCTGCAACCCGTGGTGGGTCTTTCCACCGACAGGCGGCCCCAGCCCTTCTCCCTGGCGGCGGGCATGCTGCTCTCGCTTGCCGGCCTCCTCCTGCTCTCGCAGGCGTGGAGCTTCGCGAGCCTTCTCGTCGCGGCGGGGCTCGTCGGGACCGGATCGGCGATCTTCCATCCGGAAGCCTCGCGGGTCGCCCGCCTCGCCTCCGGCGGCCGCTACGGGCTCGCCCAATCGGTGTTCCAGGTCGGCGGCAATGCCGGGACGGCGATCGGCCCGCTGCTGGCGGCCTTCATCGTCGTCCCGCACGGGCAGGGCAGCGTCGCCCTCTTCGCGCTCGCGGCCTTGGCCGGCTTCGTCGTGCTGAGCCTCGTCGGCCGCTGGTACCGGGAGCGGCTCGCCCTCGGCGCGGCACGGCCCCGCCGGACGGGCCCGGGCAGCGGCGCGCCGCTGTCGCGCCGGCGGATCGTGCTCACGGTGGCGATCCTGCTGGTGCTGATCTTCTCCAAGTACTTCTACATGGCGAGCTTCACGTCCTACTTCACCTTCTACCTGCTGCACCGGTTCGGGGTCTCGGTGCAGGAAGCGCAGGTGTTTCTCTTCGTGTTCCTGGGCGCGGTGGCGGTCGGAACCGTGATCGGCGGCCCGATCGGGGACCGGTTCGGGCGCAAGGTGGTGATCTGGAGCTCGATCGTCGGCGTGCTGCCCTTCACGCTCGCGCTGCCGCATGCGAATCTGTTCTGGACGGTCGTCCTCACGGTCCCGATCGGCCTCATCCTGGCATCCGCGATGCCGGCGATCCTGGTCTATGCTCAGGAGCTCCTGCCGGGCCGGGTCGGACTCGTGGGCGGGCTGTTCTTCGGCTTCGCCTTCGGGATGGGCGGCCTCGGCGCGGCGGTGCTCGGCGAACTCGCCGACCGCACGGGCATCGAGTTCGTCTATGCGCTCTGCGCCTTCCTGCCCGCGATCGGCCTCCTCGCGGTCTTCCTGCCCCGGCTCGGCGGGCCGCTGCGGAGCGCGTGATACGGTTTCCGGTTGATCTGTTCCGAGATGAGTCCACGCGGGATCCCCTTTCCCAATCGGGAGAGGGGATCCCGCGCATCCTCGTCTTGGAGGGAATCAACCGGAAGCCGTATCATACCAACGGCCCAGGCTGCTGGCGCAGCGGGCCGTTGATCCATCTCGAATTTCCGACATCAAGCCAAAGGCTTGGCGAAAATTCGAGAGCGGAACCACCGGTCATTTTCAATGACCGGTGGTATCACTCCGCCGCTTCGGCCCGGCCCAGCGTCTGCACCGCCTCGAATCCCTCGAACTGGGGATGCGAGAGGTAAAGCGGCTTCGTCCCGGGCGCCCGGCTATGGGCCTTCCGGAATTGCTCGGAGCGGGTCCAGGCTTCGAAATCCGCCCGCGACGACCACACGGTGTGGGAGGCATAGAGGATGTGATCCTCATGCTCGGGGCCCCGCAGGAGATGAAACGCGACGAAGCCCTTCATCTCGTCCAGATGGCTGTCTCGCCCGAGCCAGACCCGCTCGAACTCGGCCGCGGCATCTTTGTAGACCTTGAACCGGTTCATGGCGATGAACATGGGGCAATTCCTTGTCGGTGCGGGCACGGCCGGACGCGGCCGCCGCGGCGTCGACGCCGACAGAAGGCGATTTCGTTGCCGCAATCAAGGCGGGTCCGGGCGGGCCGCCGATCGTCCAGGCCCCTCCGGGCTGCTGATCCGCCGGCCGCCTCGGCTGCGCTTTCTTCTGCATTCCTCTTGGGAATTCATGTTCTACGTGTAGACGCAGGTCCGGTTGCATGGCAGATCGATGGGGCGCAGCTTGGCGCTCCAAGCCCCGCTTTGTCCGGCGGGCGGCATCCGATCGCGCAGCGTGGCAGCGCTGTCATGTACCGGCCTCCGCGGGATCCGCGGGGCCGCAGGATGTCACGGCGTCCGGGACACGCGGAGTGTCCGCGTCCGGCACGTCAGGGCGATGGCCGCGGGGCGGCCGGGGCGTCGTGCTCCGGGGGCTGCCGCTTGGGGAGGGAGGCCGCGCGGCCCGAGCCCGGCACGATGCCAGGGGCCGGAGCGGGATGTGAGACAGAGTGTCGAGGACACATGCCTAAGCAGACTACCGAGGTCGATCGCCTCGTCGGCATCCGGATCACTGCACTGCGCAAGGCGAAGGGCCTGAGCCAGACCGCGCTCGGCAATGCCGTCGGCGTGACCTTCCAGCAGGTGCAGAAATACGAGAAGGGGCAGAACCGCGTCGGCGCGGGCCGCCTGCGCGAGATCGCGCGCCTCCTCGAAGTGCCGGTCTCGGCCTTCTTCGAGGAGCCGAACGATGCGGCGGGCCGCGACGACAACGTGTTCGGCTTCCTGAGCACGCAGGGCGCCGTCGACATCCTGCGCGCCTATGTCCAGATCGAGGACGACCAGCTCCGGCGCGAGGTGCTCGCCATCGTCCGCTCGGCCGCCCGGCTGAGCCGGTCGACGGGGATCGCCAACGGCAGCGCCGACTAGGGCGCTCCCGCCGAAGCGGACACCGGTTCGGCGCAAGGGAGCGCGTGAGAACAAGGCTTGAGAGCCGTGCCCGACCCGGTCGGGCACGGCTCTGGAGCTGGTCCGGCAGAAGCGGGCATCGCTTCTCCGGCACCTTTTCTCCGTCCGGATGGTCGCGAGGCCGGTCGGGCGCTCAGCGCGGGCCGATCAGGTGAAAGAAGCTGCCGCTGACCCGGCCGCGCCGATGGCCTGCGACGCCGAGCAGGCGCCCTTCCCCATCCGTCACCCGGGCGAGCGCCGCGGATTCGTCCGGCGCCGCGGTGAGCTCGCTGGCATAGTGGAATTCATGCCCGACGCGGACGGCGCCGGCGGGTCCGAGCGGTCCGTCGGCGAGGAGCGTGGCGACCCGGTAGCCGAGATGCAGCTTGCGCCGGGCATAGGAGGTCGCCACGGGCAACAGGCCCGCCATGGCGTGCCGCCGGCCCTCGGCATCCTCCAGCCCCTCGCCCAGCACCATGTAGCCGCCGCATTCCCCGTGGACCGGCCGGGTGCGGGCGAAGTCCCGCAGGCCCGCGAGGAAGCGGCCGGCCGCCGCCAGCTGGCCGGCATGCAGCTCCGGATAGCCGCCCGGGAGCCAGCAGGCGTCGCAGCCCTCTGGCGGCGGCTCGTCGGCTAGCGGCGAGAACGGCACGAGTTCGGCGCCGGCGGCCCGCCAGCCCGCTGCCATATGCGGGTAGATGAACGAGAACGCGGCGTCCCGCGCGAGCGCGATTCGCTGTCCGGGCGGTTCCGGGAGGGGACTCAAGCCTGCCGGCGGCACCCGGCCGGCGGCCGCCGCCACGATCGCGTCGAGGTCGAGAGCCGTCTCGGCGAGATCGGCCAGGCGGTCGAGCCGGGCGGCGAGGTCGCCGGTCTCCTCCGCCTGGACGAGGCCGAGATGGCGCTCGGGGAGTGCCAGGGCGGTATCGCGGGCGAGCGCGCCGAGCACGGGCAGGCCCGTCCGGGCGAGCCCCGCCTCCACGAGCCGCCGGTGCCGCGGGCTCGCGACCTTGTTGAGGATCACGCCTGCGACCTGCAGGCGCGGGTCGTAGAGCCGGCAGCCGAGCGCCACCGCCGCCGCCGATTGCGCGGCGCCGGACACGTCGAGCACCAGGATCACCGGCCAGCCGTAGCGTGCCGCGATATCGGCATTCGCGCCGCTGCGGCCCTCCTCCGCCACCACCCCGTCGAACAGGCCCATGGAGCCCTCGGCGATCAGGAACTCGGCCCCCTGCCCGGCCGTGCCCGCCACCGCATCGAGCAGCGTCTCCGTCATCGCGAAACTGTCGAGATTGAAGCTCGGCCGGCCCGTCGCCGCGGCATGGAACGCCGGGTCGATGTAGTCCGGCCCGCATTTCGCCCCCGCCACCGCGACACCCCGGCGGGCGAGCGCCCGCAGGATCGCGAGGGTCACGGTGGTCTTGCCGGAGCCCGAGCGGGGGGCGGCGACGAGAAGGCCGCGGGCGGCACGATCGGTCACGATTGGTCCTCCTGGCGCGCCGCCTTTTACCCGGACGCGGCCGGGTGATACCACGCGCCATGGACGACACCCGACCGAGCGGCCCTCTCCGGCGCGGCTGGACCACCGGCGCCTGCGCGGCGGCGGCGGCCAAGGCCGCTTTCGCGGCCCTGCGCACCGGCGCGTTCCCGGATCCGGTCGAGATCCCGCTGCCCGGGGGCCTGCGCCCCGCCTTCGCCCTCGCGACGACGGAGAGGCTGCCGGAGGGCGCCCGCGCCGGGGTGATCAAGGATGCGGGCGACGACCCGGATGTCACTCACGGCGTCCTCGTGCTGGCGACGGTGCGTCCGGGGCCGCCGGGCACGGGCGTCGGGTTCCGGGCCGGGCCGGGCGTCGGCAGGGTGACCCGTCCCGGCCTGCCCCTGCCAGTCGGCGAGCCCGCCATCAACCCGGTGCCCCGCCGCATGATCGCGGCAGCCCTCGCCGAGGTGGAGGGAGGCGTGCCGGACGTGGTGGTCGAGATCGCGATTCCGGGCGGCGAGGCGATCGCGCAGAGCACCCTCAATCCGCGGCTCGGCATCCTGGGCGGACTCTCGGTTCTGGGGACCACAGGCGTGGTCGTGCCCTATTCCTGCGCGGCCTGGATCGACACGATCCACCGGGGCATCGACGTGGCACGGGCCTCCGGCCTGACCCATGTGGCCGGGGCCACCGGATCGACCTCCGAGGAGGCGGTTCAGCGCCTGCACGGGCTGCCGCCCGAGGGGCTGATCGACATGGGCGATTTCGCCGGCGGCATGCTGAAATACCTGCGCCGCCACCCGGTGCAGCGGGTCACGGTGGCGGGCGGCATCGCCAAGATGACGAAGCTCGGCCACGGGCTCCTCGACCTGCATTCCCGGTCCGGGCCGGTGGACCTCGCCTGGCTCGCCGAGCGGGTTTCCGAGGCCGGCGGCGGGCAGGATCTCGCCGCGCGGGCGGCGCGGGCCAATACCGCGCTCGAAGTCCTGCGGCTCGCTCAGGCGCAGGACCTCCCCCTCGGCGATCTCGTCGCCCGCTACGCCTGGACGACGGCCGCTTCGTCGCTTGCCGGATCGGGAATCGCCCTCGAAGTGGTGGTGTTCGACCGCGACGGCGGCGTGGTCGGGCATGCGCCGTTTCGAGCGGCGGGGTAGGTCATGGGCCGCAGCGCAGAGAAGTAGCGCAGAGACATCGTGACCTGGCGCAGGAACCCCTCTCCCGTTTGGGAGAGGGGCAGGGGTGAGGGTGCTACATTTCCGCAAGAATCCAGAACCGCACTGCTGCCAGCTCAACGCGCAGTGTTTAAACCTGAAGCGTCTCCACCCTCACCCCCTACCCCTCTCCCACTCGGGAGAGGGGTTCCCGCGCCTTACTGGACTTAACTGGACTTCATCGCCCAACACCCTCGTCCCGCCGCCCGGCCGGAACCGGCGGTCGTAGCCGGCCGAATAGAGCGCGCTCTCACGGAAATCGCCGGCCGCAAGCGCCCGCCCGACCAGGATCAGCGCCGTCCGCTCAAACCGCGCCGCCGCCACCTGCTCGGCGATGTCAGCGAGCGTGCCGCGCAACACCCGCTCGTCCGGCCAGGAGGCCCGGTAGACCACGCCGACCGGGCAGTCGGGCCCGTAATGCGGAATCAGCTCCGCCGCCACCTCGGCGATCACATGGATCGAGAGATGGATCGCCAGCGTCGCCTGCGTCTGCGCGAACAGGGCGAGGCGCTCGGGCGCGGGCATGGCGGAGGCCCGCCCGCTGGTGCGCGTGAGGACGACCGATTGCGCGACCTCCGGCACCGTCAGCTCCCGCCCGAGCGCCGCCGCCGCCGTCGCGAAGGCCGGCACGCCCGGCGTCAGTGTGTAGGGAATGCCGAGCGCCTCGAGCCGCCGGGTCTGCTCGGCTACGGCGCTGTAGACCGACAGGTCGCCCGAATGCAGCCGGGCCACGTCCTCGCCCCTGGCGTGGGCCGCCCGCATCTCGGCCAGGATCGCGTCGAGATCGAGGGGCGCCGTGTCGACGAGCCGCACGCCCGGCGGGCACCAAGCCAGGATCTCCGGCGCGACGATCGACCCCGCATAGAGGCAGACCGGGCAGCGGGCGATCAGGTCGCGCCCGCGCAGAGTGATGAGGTCGGCCGCGCCCGGCCCCGCGCCGATGAAGTGGATGGTCACGACGGATCTCCGGATGCGGCAAGCGCGCAGGTGGCGCCCGGGCTCGCGATGCGGGCCAGCACGAGCCGGCCCTCCGGCCCGGCCGCCGCCAGCGCCGCGGCCTCCGCGAGCGAGCCGACGCCCCGCAGGGTTTCGATGCGCGCCGAGCGGGTCACGGCGCGCCGTCCCGCCGCCCGTAAGTCCTCGACGGCGATGCCGATGACCGGCACGCCGAGCGAAGCGGCCGCTTCCTGCAGGGCCGCCTCGCCGGCCCGGTCCTCCGCGGTGGCAAGGCCGCCGAGGCGCGCGCCGGCGAGCCGGGCCTGCCCGAGCGCGTCGCGCACCAGCGCCGCGATCTCGTCGGGCGTCGTCGCGTGACGGAATCCGACGCCTGCGATGACCGGGCCGCGGGCGGGCACCGCCGACACGTCGGTGCCGGCCGGATCGCTGCCGCTCGCCGCGCCGGACATTCCGTCGGGCACACCCCTGGCGATCCACGC
Source organism: Methylobacterium nodulans ORS 2060 (assembly GCF_000022085.1). Taxonomy (NCBI): domain Bacteria; kingdom Pseudomonadati; phylum Pseudomonadota; class Alphaproteobacteria; order Hyphomicrobiales; family Methylobacteriaceae; genus Methylobacterium; species Methylobacterium nodulans. The sequence goes on along the minus strand of NC_011894.1, from coordinate 2,265,882 downwards.
AGCCGCGGCCGCCGGAGCGGAGTCCCAGGCCCGCGCCGCAGGGCTGCGGCCGATGAGCTCCGCCCCCCTCACGGCTTCGTCACCGCCCACTGCGTCACCGGCATGGCCGGTCGCCATCCCTGCATCCGCCCAACGGGCTCGGCGCGGGCGACCGCGATCCGCCGCAGCATCCCGCCATGCCGGCGATGCGCCTCGATCAGCACCGGCTCGCTCTCCAGCGTCACCGCATTGCACACCAGTCGGCCGCCCGGCGGCAGAGCTGCCCAGACCGCCGCGATCAGCGCCGGGTCCGACACGCCGCCCCCGATGAAGGCCGCATCCGGCCGGCTCAGCTCCCGCAGCGCCTCCGGCGCCCGGCCGCGCACCACCGCGAGGTCCGGCACCCCGAGCGCCCGGGCGTTGCGGCCGATCCGCTCCGCCCGTTCCTCCCGGGCCTCGATCGCCACCGCCCGGTTCGCCGGGTGGCGCAGGCACCATTCGATCGCCACGGAGCCGGAACCGGCGCCCACATCCCACAGCAGCTGCCCGGCCCGGGGCCGCAGCGCCGCGAGGGTAACCGCCCGGATCTCCGCCTTGGTGAGCTGCCCGTCGCTCTCGAACCAGGCATCGTCGAGGCCGGGGCTGAGCGGGATCACCCGTGCCGACGGGTCCGCCACGACCGCGATCGCGACCGTGTTGAGCGGGTCGATCCCGGCCTCGTCGAACCCGGCCGCGACACTATCCCGGCGCCGTTCGCGCGGGCCCCCCATCGCCTCCAGCACCGTGAGGCGCGACGCCGGGAATCCCCGTTCCGCGAGCAGCGCGGCGAGCCGGCCCGGCGTTGACCCGTCCCAGGACAGCACCAGCAGCCGCGCCCCGGGCTGGAGATGCGGGATCACCCGCTCGATCGCACGCCCGTGCACGGTCAGGCAGGCACATTCCGCGAGCGGCCAGCCGAGCCGCGCCGCCGCGAGGCTGAAGGCCGAGGGCTGCGGGTAGCAGGCGATCTCCGCCGCGGGCACCAGCCGCGCCAGTTCGGCCCCGACGCCGTAATGGAACGGGTCGCCCGTCGCGAGCACGCAGGTCGGCTGGCCGCGCCGGGCGAGGATCGCCGGATAGGCGGCATGGATCGGGCTCGGCCAAGCCAGCGTCTCGGCCGCGAGCGGCGCCGCGAGCGCGAGGTGCCGCCGCCCCCCGACGACGAGGCTCGCCCCATCGAGGGCCCGCGCGGCCGCGGGCGACAGCCCGGCCCGGCCATCCTCTCCGATTCCCACGATCGCCAGCCACGGCCCGGCGCTCGACAGGCGCAGAGGGTCAGGCGAGAAGGCGTCCATGCGCATCCTCCTCCTCGGCGGCACCACCGAGGCGACGGGCCTCGTCCGCCGCCTCGCGGAGCACCCGTCCTTCCGCCCCACCCTCTCGCTCGCCGGCCGCACCGCGGCGCCGGTCGCGGCGCCCTTCGACACCCGAATCGGCGGCTTCGGCGGCCCCGAGGGCCTCGCGCGCTGGCTTGAGGCGGAGGGCGTTGCCGCCGTGGTCGATGCCACCCATCCCTTCGCGCAGCGCATCTCGCACAACGCCGCGCAGGCCTGCGCGCGCCTGAAGCTCCCGCTCGTCGCCCTGCGCCGCCCGGCCTGGACCCCGCAGGCAGGCGACCGCTGGCACGAGGTCGAGAGCGTCGCCGCCGCCGTGCCGGCCCTCGGCGTCGCACCGCGGCGCGTGTTCCTCACCGTCGGGCGCCTGGAACTCGCGGCCTTCGCGGCCGCCCCGCAGCACGCCTATCTGGTGCGCACCATCGAGCCCGTGGGCGAGGCTCTGCCGGTACCTGATCTCGTCGCCATCGCGGCCCGCGGCCCCTTCTCCGAGGCGGACGAATTGGCGCTGATGCGGGACCATCGCATCGAGGTGCTGGTGACCAAGAATTCCGGCGGCAGCGCCACCTACGGCAAGATCGCGGCCGCCCGCGCCCTCGCGCTTCCGGTGGTGATCGTGCGCCAGCCCGCCCCGCCCGCGGTCGAACAGGTCGGCACGTTGGAGGCCGCGCTTGCCTGGCTGGAGGCTCATCGCGCCGCCTCCACCCGCCGGGGCGTGTAGACGAAGGGCGGCGCGCCCTCCCTTTCCACCAGCCGCGTCGCCGAGGCGCCGATGATCACGAGCGTCGCCATGTCGGCCGGTGCCTCCCGCGCCTCGGCGAGCGGCAGGATCCGCACCGCCTCGTCCGGCCGCCCGATTGCGCGAGCCAGGATCACCGGGGTATCCGGCGCCCGGTGCTCCGCCGCGAGCCCCAGCGCCGCGCCGAGCTGCCAGGGCCGCGCCTGCGAGATCGGGTTGTAGAGCGCGATCACCAAGTCCGCCCGCAGCACCGCTTCGAGCCGAGCCGTGATCACCTCCCAGGGCTTCAGGTTGTCCGACAGCGACAGCGCGCAGAAATCGCCCCCGAGCGGGGCGCCGACCCGGGCGGCGGCGGCGAGCATCGCCGTGATGCCGGGCTCGACCGTGATGGCCAGCGACCGCCAGGCCGGATCACCGTGCTCCAGCGCCTCGAACAGGGCCGCCGCCATCGCGAACACGCCCGGATCGCCGCCGGACACCACTGCGACCCGCCGGCCCTGCGCGGCGAGTTCGAGGGCGTGCCGCGCCCGCTCCACCTCGACCCGGTTGTCGGAGGCGTGGCGCGTCAGGCCCGGACGCTCCGGAACGCGGGCAACATAGGGAGCGTAGCCGATCAGGTCCTCGGCTTCCGCCAGCGCCGCCGCCGCGGCAGGCGTGAGATAGCGCGGGTCCCCGGGGCCGAGGCCGATCACGCAGACTGAACCGCCAGGGCTCCGCCCTGGACCCGCCGGGGCTCCGCCCCTGGACCCGGCAGGGGCCGCGGGCCCCTGCACCCCATGAGTTTTCATGGGCGGCGGCCCTCGCCGGGGATGAGGACCATCGAGAAATACGGGGCCTCGTCGTCGGGCTTGTCGGCGAGCGGCACGATGCACTCGCCCGCCATGGTGCCGCGCTCCACATAGACCGCCCGCGCCAGCAGCCCGGCCTGCGCCAGGGCGGCCCGGACCTTGGGCAGGTGGCGCCCGAGCTTCATGATCACCGCCGCATCCGTCCCGGCGAGGCGTTGCGCCAGCACCGGGCCCGGCAGCGTCGCGGGCAGCACGGTCAGCACGTCGTCGCCCCAGGTGATCGGCGTGCCGGCCCGCGTCCAGCAGCCCGACATACCGGTGACGCCCGGCACCACCTCCACCGGGAAACGGTCCTTCAGGCGCCGCCACAGATGCATGAACGAGCCGTAGAAGAACGGGTCGCCCTCGGACAGGATCGCCACGTCGCGCCCCGCCCCGAGCGCGCCGGCCATCCGCTCCGCCGCCTCGTCGTAGAACCGCGCCAGCGCCGAGACATAGGTCGGGTCATCCGGCGGCAGCTCGGTCGTGTACGGATAGGCGAGCGCCCATTCGCGGGCGGGGTCGCGCACCACCGCGTCGGCAATCGTCCGGGCGTTGCCGCGCCGGCCCGCCTTGCAGAAATGCACGATGTGATGCGCCCGCTCCAGCACCTGCACCGCCCGCACCGTGAGATAGTCGGGGTTCCCCGGCCCCATCCCGACGCCGTAGAGCGTTCCGGTCGCGGCAGCCGCCGGGCGCTCCGCGCCGCCGGCCGGCTCCGCGGGCGCAAGTACGCTTAAGCCCTCCATCACTCGGCCTCGCTCGCGAGCGCGTTGACCGCCGCCGCCGCCATGGCACTGCCGCCGCGCCGGCCGCGCACAATCAGGAAGGGCACCCGGCCATCCTCGGCCAGCGCCTCCTTCGATTCCGCCGCGCCCACGAACCCGACCGGCACGCCGATGACCGCAGCCGGCGGCGCCACACCCTCGTCGAGGAGTTCGAGCAGCCGAAAAAGGGCCGTCGGCGCGTTGCCCACCGCCACGACGGAGCCGGGCAGCCGCTCGCGCCACAATTCCATCGCCGCCGCCGTGCGGGTCGTCCCCAGTTCCGCCGCGAGCCCTGGCACCCGAGGATCCGCGAGCGTGCAGATCACCGCGTTGTCCGCCGGCAGCCGCGCCCGCGTCACCCCATCCGCCACCATGCGGGCATCGCACAGGATCGGCGCGCCCTCCCGCAGCGCCGCCTCCGCGGCTTCCGCGAAGCCGGGCGAGACGACGACATCCGCCGGCAGGTCGGTCATGCCGCAGGCATGGATCATCCGCACCACGACCCGCTCGGCCGCACCCTGGAAGCGCGACAGGTCGGATTCGGCGCGGATGATCGCGAAGGAGCGCGCATAGATCGCGGCGCCGTCGCGGATATAGTCGAGGCGCGTGCTCATGCGGGCTCCCGAAACGCGTCGATGAGGTCGGTGGCGGTCACGGGGCTGTTTAGCCGCTCAAGCACCGCCTCGAAAGTGAGCGTGAGGCGGGTGTCCGCCCCCGCGTGTCCGCCGCGCACCACCCCGTAGCGCCCGTCCGGCCGGCCGACGAGGGTGAGGTCGGCCGGGGCCGGATGCGCGCAGCCCTTCGGGCAGCCCGAGACATGGACGGTCAGGCCAAGCCTCGCGAGGTCCGCCCGCTCTGCGGCAAGGCGCGCCGCATGCGCCTGGGCCGGCGTGCCGCCGGAGGCGCAGGCGGGCGCGCCCGGACAGGCCGCGACGGCGCGCCGCGGATCCGCCGGGCCGACGATCAGGCTGCTCTCTTGTGCCGCGTCCCACAGCCGCGCGGCGCCGGCTTCATCCGCCGCGACCATCATCACCCCGCGCCAGGGCGTCAGCCGGAGGAGGCCATCGCCGTTCCGCGCGCCGGCCTCGGCCAGACGGACGAGCCGGGCGGCGTCGCAGCGGCCGAAGGGGAGTTCGGCGACGAGCGCGACCCGGCCGTCGCCGAGCGGTCGCAGGCCCGGAGCGGGCGGCTGCGCGGCCGCGGGGGGTGACCCGCCCGAATCGAGATCCGCGGCGGCAAGGAGTCCGCACCGCGCCGCCGGGTCGAGTTCCCGGACACGGCGTGCGCCGGTCCGGGCGAAGCCCGTCAGGATTGCGGTGACGGCGGGCTCGACCCGCTCGGCCGCGACCGGCTCCGCCCAGACCGGCCCTTCCGCCCCGGCCACCGCCAGGGCGAACATCTCTGAACCCGCCGCGGGGAACCCCTCTCCCGTGCGGGAGAGGGGCAGGGGTGAGGGTCCGGGTGGTTCAGCAGGAAGACTGAACCGTCCCGCTGCCAGCACAACGCTTAGTGATTCATGGCGGAAGGGTCCGGGACCCTCACCCCTACCCCTCTCCCGCACGGGAGAGGGGATCCCGCGCATCCCGCCGATCCGCCGGATCCAGATATCAGCCTCGACCGGCCCGAGCCCGCACGCATCACCCTCCACGGCCACCAGCGTCTTCGCCGGCAGCCCCGCCACCGCCCGGCCGGCCGCCTCCACCGCCTCGATCAGCCACGCCAGCCCGGGATCGAGGCCCGCCAGTGGCGAACTCAGCGTCAGCCGCTGCGGGCCGCCATCGCCGCGCCGGTCGCCGAGCCCCGCCGCAGCAATCCGGGTGGCGAGCGCCTCATGTGTCTCCGGCCGCACGCCGCGCACCTGCAGGTTGCCCCGCGCCGTCACATCGATGAGCCCGTTGCCGTTCTCCCGCGCCCCCTCCGCCACCGCGCGGGCCTGCGCGGCAGTGAGCAGGCCGGCCGGCGGGTGGACGCGCACCAGCAGCCCGTCGCCGGTCGGCATCGGCCGGGCGACACCGGGGCACCATCCGCGGCGGGGAGCCGGGGTCATTCCGCCGCCTCCCGGGCCTGCGCGGCCATCGCGTCGAGCGCCGCCAGCGAGTTGCGCCGGCTGCGCCACAGCCCGCGGCGGCGCAACTCTGCGAATCGGTCGAGGATCGCCCGCGCCACCGCCGGATTCGTCGCCTCGATACGCTCCAGCACCGCGAGGTCGCCCACATAGGCATCGTACAGCCGGTCGAGGTCGGCGTCGCTCACGGCCTCCGTGGTCGCGGCAAGCACGAAGACCGCGTCGAGCCCCTGCGCGAGTTCCTGCGCCCCGCGCCAGCCATGGCCGAGCTGCGCCGCGATCCAGCGCGGATGCGCGAGGCGTCCGCGCACCAGCCGCGCCACATCCTCCTCCGCCCTGCGGGCCCGGGGCGCTTCGGGCCGGCTGACGTCGAGGCTGTAGAGCGCGGGCGCGGCACCCGCCAGCGCTGCCGCCGCCGCGAAGCCGCCGAGCGCATCGGCCGCCGCATCCCCGTCGAGGAGATCCCGCTCGGCGACGTCGAAGGCATGCACGAAGGCATCCGCCCCCGCGACCCGCTCGGCGAAATCCGCCTCCTCGCTGGTCGCTGCTGTGGTGGCGGCGAGATAGGCCCGGGCGAGCTCGGCCCGCTCCTGCCACGCGCCGTCGAGGGCGAGTTCCGCCGCGCCGGCGCCGTAGCGGCCGGGTGCGGCACCGAATACGCGCGCCACCGTCTCACCCCGCCGCCGGGCGGCTGCGAGCGGGTTGTCCGCATCCTCCTCCTCGCGCGCCGCCACCGCGCGGGCGGCCCGGTCGAGGAGCGCCAGCGCCTCCGGGAAGGTATCGCGAAAAGCCCCCGACACCCGCACCGTCACGTCGATGCGCGGCCAGTCGAGGAGGGCAAGCGGCAAGATCTCGAACCCGGTCACCCGCGTGGTGGCGTGGTCCCAGGTCGGGCGCACGCCCATCAGGGCGAGCGCATGCGCCAGATCCTCGCCCCCCGTGCGCAGGGTCGGCGAGGCCCAGAGATCCATGACGATCCGGCGCGGATGCTCGCCCTCGTCCTGGAGGTAGCGGCGCACCACCTCGGCAGCGGCCTTCTCTCCGAGAAGCGTTGCGGCGCGGGTCGGCAGCGCCCGCGGATCGAGGGTGGTGAGGTTGCGCCCCGTCGGCAGCACGTCCCGCCGCCCGCGCGAGGGCGAGCCGGCCGGGCCGGGCACCACGAAGCGCCCGTCGAGGGCCGCAAGCAGACCTGCCCGCTCACCCGCCGCCGAGGCCTCGTCGCCGGCCGTCTCCCGCCCGAACACGTGCAGCCCCTCGCGGATCACCACCTCGGCGAGATCGCACAGATGCGCGTCGAGGGCGGTGAGGGCCTCCTCCATGGGCGTCGCCCGGTCGATGCCGGCCGCCCCGAGCAGACCCGCCTGCTCCGCCTGGTCGAGGATGCCACGCGCGATGAGCCCGGCCCGCCGGGGATCGAGCACGCTCGCCGCCGCGTATTCCTCCACCCGTTCGCGCAAGGCACCCACTTCCGGATCGAGCCCGGCGGCGCCGGTCTCCGGCGTGCGGTGCCCCACCGTGACGGCGCCGAGCCGCCGCTTGGCCGGCGCCGCCTCGCCCGGATCATCGACGATGAAGGGGTAGATCACCGGCAGCGCCCCGATCGCCAGCGAGGGCCAGCACAGGGCCGAGGGCGCGACGGCCTTGCCGGGCAGCCACTCGGTGGTGCCGTGGGTGCCGAGATGGATCAGCGCATCGAACCCCTCGCGCAGGGCGAGATAGAAGGCGAGGTAGGCATGCGAGGGCACCGCATCGGGGTCGTGGTAGCCCGCCTTGCGTGCCTCGCTTATGTCCGCGCGCCCGCGGTCGGGCTGCAGCGCGACCAGCACCTGTCCGGCCCGCACCGCGCGGAAGCGAAAGGCGCCATCGCGCAGCAGCGGATCCGCCGCCGGCTCGCCCCAGGCCGCGTTGAGCGCCGCGCGGGCCTCCGGCGGCAATCGCCGGAACCAGGTCCGATACGCTTCGAGCGGCACCGCGAAGCCCGGCTCGTCCTCGGTGAGCGCGCGCATCAGCGCCTCGGGCGCCGGAATGCCCTCGACCGAAAATCCCTCAGTCGCCAGGAGATCGAGGATCGCGACCGCGCTTGCGGGCGTGTCGAGCCCCACCGCGAAGCCCGCCCGCCCGCCGCGGGCCGGATAGTCGGACAGGACGAGCGCCAGGCGCCGCTCGGTGCGGGGCGTCCGGGCGAGCCGGACCCAGGCGGCGGCGCGGGCGGCGAGCGCGGCGCATCCGGCGACATCCGGCACGGCCCGGCGCTCCGCGTAACCCTCGATTGCGGCGACCTCCTCCTTGAACGAGATCGGGAAGCCCGAGAGCCGCCCGTCGAATTCCGGCAGCGCCACCTGCATGGCGAGATCGGCGGCGCCGAGGCCCCGCCCGGACGCCGCCCAGGCCGCCTGCGGCGCCCCAACCGTGAAGGCCTGGATCACCGGGCAGCCCGCCGCATCGAGCACGAAGCCGGCATCCTCCCGCGCCGAGAAGGCCGTCGCCGCCACGATCACGTCCGGCGGATGCGCCGCGATCGCCGCGCGCACGGCCGCGACGGCCTCCGGCTCCTTGAGGCTCGACACCGCGACGATCACCGGAGCGAGGCCCCGCTCGGTCAGCGCCGCCGCGAGCATGGCCGCGGGGGCGGTGTCCCCGCCGAGGATCGCCGACCGGTAGACGAGGATCAGGGCCCTGCCGCCGAGGCTATGCTTCGGAAGCGGCGCCGGCACCCGTGAGAGATCCGCCACGCCGCAGCCCGGGCACCACACGAATCCGCGCGGCAGGGGAAGCGGCGGCTCGGCCTCGACCCGGTGGCCGAGTTCGCCCGCGATCCGCACGAGCAGCCAGCGCAGGTTGTCGACGCCGCCCGCTTGAAAATAGCCGTCGAGGCGCTCGCGTAAGTTCGCCGACACCGTCCCGAAGGCGTCGAGCCGCGGGTCCGGCCGGTCGTCCCCGGGCAGGATGGCGAGCGGGATCGCCTGCCTTCGGCAGGTCTCCGCCAGCCGCTCGATGCCGTAGCGCCAGTAATCGAGCCCGCCGAGGCAGCGCACCAGCACGAACCGCGCCCGCGCGATCACTTGGCTTACATAGAGATCCACCGACAGCGGATGGCGCAGGCGCGCGAGCTTGGCGAGGCGCAGGCTCGGCATCGGCATCAGCCGGCTCGCCTCCGCCTGGGCCGCGGCGAGGCCCACCAGATCCGAATCGGTGAAGGACAGGGCCACGACATCGCCGGGCGCCTGGCCCAGATCCACCGCCGCCTCGCCCTCGTCGAGGGACACCGTATCGACGCGCAGGAGATGCATCAGGCGCCACCCTGTCCCAAGGCCCGGGGCGCCGCCCCGGGACCCCGCCAGAGGGCTCCCGCCCTCCGGACACCCGTGATCCTAGCCCTGCAGGGCTGCCGTGACCGCATCCCGGTCGAAGCCCGACAGGCCGATCACCATCAGCCGCCCGTCGCGCGGCTCGCCCGCATGCCAGGGCCGGTCGTAGTGATGCGCGATGCGCCGGCCAACCCCCTGCATCACCAGCCGCATCGGTTTCCCGGCCACGGCGCAGAAGCCCTTGATGCGCAGCACGCCCGGCACCTCCGCGGCCCGGGCCACCCGGGCCGCGAGGTCGTCCGGCGAGCCCGCCGCCCCGACCGGGATCGCCACGCTCTCGAAATCGTCATGGTCGTGGTCCTCCTCGGTCTCGTGATGCGAGGGCCGGGAGGCGAGATCGCTCTCCGCTTCGGCCTCGAGGCCGAGCAGCACCCGCGGGTCGATCGCGCCATGCGCCGTCTCGACGAGCTTCACCGCCCGCGGCAACTGCGCCTCGATCTCCGCCCGCACCCGCGCCCGGCTCTCCGGGTCGAGAAGGTCGCCCTTGTTCACCACGACGAGGTCGGCGCAGAGGAGCTGGTCCTCGAACACCTCCTCCAGCGGGTTGTCGTGATCGACGGATCGGTCGGCGGCGCGCTGCGCGGCCAGCGCCTCCGGATCCTCCGCGAAGGCGCCTGACGCCACCGCCGGCCCGTCCACCACCGCGACCACGCCGTCCACCGTCACCCGCGAGCGGATCGCCGGCCAGTTGAAGGCCTGGACCAGGGGCTTCGGCAGGGCGAGGCCCGAGGTCTCGATCAGGATGTGCTCCGGGGGTTCCGGCCGGTCGAGGAGCCGGTTCAGGGCCGGCACGAAGTCGTCCGCCACCGTGCAGCAGATGCAGCCGTTCGGCAGTTCCACCACCGCATCCTCGTCGCAGCCCGGCACGCCGCAGGAGGCGAGCAGGGAGCCGTCGAAGCCGACATCCCCGAACTCGTTGACGATGATCGCGAGGCGCCGCCCGTCATTGTGCTCCACCACGTGGCGCACCAGCGTGGTCTTGCCCGCCCCGAGGAAGCCGGTGACGATCGTACAGGGAATCTTCTGAAGCAGATTCATGCGGAAAACGGGGGGATGCGGGCGATGACGCCCTTGCGAAAGGCTTCCGGCCGCTCGCGCCAGGGCACGAGACCATCCGGCGCGGCAGTGTAGCGCGACAGCCCGTCGCGCAGGATGGCGGGGGCGCTCGCCGGGTCGAGGTCGCCATAGACGTAGGTCCAGCGGCCAGGCGAGGAGACCGCCACCGTGCAGGGCCGCTTGCAGACCGACAGGCACTCCACCGGCTCGACCCGCACGCCCTCCCCGGCCAGGGTTTCGGCAAGCGTAGCGTGCAGGCGGGCGCCGGCCCGTGGCCCGTCGGGCGGATCGGATTCCGCCCGACAGGTGGTGCAGACATAGAGGGTGACGGCCATGCGCCCGGTCCTCACGCCGCAGGCTTGCGGGCGACCGCATCCCAGGCCCAGCCGAAGGCGAGGCCCAGCACCGCCCAGAAGGCGAAGGCGACAGCGATCGAGCGGGCCGCGAACTGCGCCGCGACTGCGGCCGGCAGCGCGCTGCTCTCGGCCACGTGCGGCGCCCCCCAGACATGCGGGGCCACGATCAGCGCGAGCCCGGTCGCCACCGCCAGTGCGCCGCCCCGGATCGCGACGAGATAGAGGCCCGCCGCCGTGGCCAGCGCGGTGGCGATCCACCAGGTCTGCCGGAGCGCCAGCGCCTCCCCGCCCATCCCGGGCAGTTCCGGCGGCAGGCCGATTGCCGGCGCGAGGCTCGCGGCGAGGAAGCCGCCGATGGCGAAGCGCAGGGCCTCCCCGCGCGTCACCGGGCGGCCCGTCGCCAGCAGCACCGCCCCGAGGAGCAGCGCATAGCCGACCCCGCTCACCAGCGTGGCGAGCGCCGTGAAGGCGAGCCGCGGCAGACCGGGCGCCGGCTGCCACTCCTCGGTCTCCGCGCCGGCCCCGTGGCCGGCCCCGTGCTCCGACCCCGCATGGGCGAGCACGATCAGCGACGAGGCCTGCACGGGCTCCAGGCTCGCATGGGTCTCGTACTTCTCCGCTTCCAGGATCAGCGGCGAGGTCAGGGCGAATTGCAGCCCGGACGCCACGCAGGCGGCCAGGAATCCCGCGACGAGGGCCGCGGAGAGCAGTCGGATCGTCATGGCGGCAAATCCCGCATGGGCGAACGCCCGCGCGGCGCCGAAGCACCGGGCGGGGCGAGCACCGATGTGAGCGAGCGGTCGCTCAGTGGCAGGGGAAGTTATGCGCGTGGCGCCAGTCGTGCGCGGCATTGTGCAGCGCGGCCGCCGGCGAGAAGCCCGACATGAAGAGCAGGCCGAGCCCGAGGATGGCGGCGACGAGCACCGCATTCAGCCGTTCGCCGGCGAGCACGGGAGAAAGGGTACGAGTGACAGCGACCATGACGAACTCCTGCCGCCCCGCCGGCGGCGTCGAGAGGAAGCGGGTGACGGCAGGTCTCCTGGCTCGCGGCATTGCGAGAGGTGCCCGCCGCCTTCCCGGATCGCTCCAGTGGCCGATGGCGGGCCCGCGCCGCTCACAGTTGCGGGGGCAGCCGCGGCTTTCGGGGATCAGCCCCGTCCCGCGTTCCCTTTTCACCTCGTTGCCGAGGCACCGTCGCGGGAGACCGTAGCGGGTCGGGCCCGGGCTTGCAATCCGCGCGAGGGCGGCCGAAGGGGAGCACGGCTTGGATTTATGGAGGAGGGGCTTTTTGTGGCGGGTGAGGCGACGAGGGGGCCGCGGCTGACCCTGGTTCTCGGTGGCGCCCGCTCGGGCAAGAGCGCCTATGCGGAAAGCCTTGTCCAGGCGGAGCCGGCGCCCTGGATCTACGTCGCGACCGCGCAAGGCTACGACGATGAGATGCGGGCCCGCATCGCCGATCACCGGGCCCGCCGGCCCGCCGGCTGGGAGACGCGCGACGCCCCGCGCGACCTCGTCGGGGTGCTCGGTGCGACACCGCCCGGACGGCCTGTCCTCGTCGACTGCCTGACCCTGTGGCTCAGCAACGCCCTGCTGGACGAGGCCGATCTCGCCGCCAAGACCGGGGCTCTCGTCGCGGCCTGCACGCGCCATCCCGGGCCTCTGGTCCTGGTCTCGAACGAGGTCGGCTTCGGCATCGTGCCAGACAACGCGCTCGCCCGGCGCTTCCGCGACGAGGCCGGGCGCCTGCATCAACGGCTCGCCGCCATCGCCGACCGGGTCGTCCTGGTGGTGGCGGGCCTGCCGCTCGTGGTTAAGGGAGAATGAGGATGGACAGCGACGACGAGGCCGCCCGACACCGCGCCAAGATGATCAAGCGCAAGGCGGTTCAGGACGCGGAGGTGGCGGGCAAGACCATCGAGAAGGGCCTGCTCATCGTCCATACCGGGCCGGGCAAGGGGAAGTCCACGGCGGCCTTCGGGCTGATGCTGCGGGCGCTCGGCCGCGGCTGGCGCGTCGGCGTGGTGCAGTTCATCAAGGGCGCCTGGGAGACCGGCGAGCGCCTCGCCCTCGACCGGTTCGGCGATCAGGTGGCGTGGCACACGATGGGCGAGGGCTTCACCTGGGAGACCCAGGACCGGGCGCGGGACGTGGCGGCCGCCGAGGCCGCCTGGGCCCAGGCCCAGCGACTGATGCAGGACGGCAGCATCCGCCTGCTCATCCTCGACGAGCTCAACATCGCGCTTCGCTACGAGTACCTGCCCCTCGACGAGGTGGTGGCGGTGCTGCGCGAGCGGCGGCCCGACCTCCACGTGGTCGTCACGGGCCGCAATGCCAAGCCCGATCTCGTCGCGGCCGCCGATCTCGTAACCGAGATGGGCCAGGTCAAGCACCACTTCGCCGCGGGGGTGAAGGCGCAGGAGGGGATCGAGTTCTGATCCCCTCCCGGTGACGGCTCATACCACCGGTCATTTTCTTGTGACCGGTGGTTCCGTTCTCGAATTTTCGCCAAGCCGCAGGCTTGGTGTCGACAATTCGAGATGGCTCAACGGCCCGCTGCGTCAGCATCTGCTGCGTCAGCAGCCCGGGCCGTTGGTATCAAAGTCCGCTGAACTTGTAGTTGAACCCGGCCCGCACCAGGTTGCCCTCGGTGCGGAAGCGCGACGTGAAGGAGCCGGGCGAACCGGCGAGGCCGGTGTTGTTGATCAGCACGTTGCGGCTGCCGAGGTCGTAGTGGAGGTACTCGGCCTTGATCGTCACGGCGGCCGACTGGACGCCGATGAGGCTCAGGACGTTGAGCCTCGCGAGGAAGCTGTCGTCGGGGATCGCGTACTCGATGCCGCCGCCATAGGCGAAGCCGGTCCTGAAGTCGGTGATCTGGCCCGTATAGGCGACCACGCCGCCGGGGTTGAAGAAGGTGGCGCCGGTCGTCACGTCGCCATACGCAAGACCACCGAGGCCGTAGACGAAGAAGCGGTCGAAAGCATAGCCGGCGCGCCCGACCAGCGTGCCGAGCCAGCCAAGGCCCTGCCGGTAGGCGCTCCCGAAGACCGGAACCGTCGGGCTCAGATAGCCCCGGTTCTTCTCCAGGTCGGTCCAGGCCCAGTCGGCCTGGACGCCGACGACGACGCCGCTGCCCGGCGTGAACTGGTAGTTGTAGCCGAAGCCGCCGCCGATATTGGCGAAGCCGTCGACCTCGGTGAAGATCCTCGGCGCCCGGACGAGGCCCGCGACGGCGGCCGCATTGACCGCCGTGTTGCCGACCGTGGTGATGCGCGTGCGATCGGTGAAGACGTAGTCGGTATGGAGGCCCGCATAGAAGCCCGTCCAGGTGAAGACCGGGACCGGCGTGAAGACCGGCGGCGGCGGCTCGCGGCGGGGCAGATCGGCCGCGCTAGCCGCGCCGGCGAGGAGCGCCGTGGCGGCGCCGGTCAGGAGAACAGTCTTGAACATCGGCGCACGTCCGGGTTGATTGCACGGATAAGTGCGACATTAGCGCGAAGCGTGGCCGTCACCTATGGCCGGCGGGCCACACTCCCGGGCAAGTGGCGCGCTTCGTGGCGGAGGGCGGGTCTGCTGGAGGATGTCCAGGAGAAGTGGACACCATTTCTCCGTCCGGACATACGACATAGGGAAAGCCGAGCCGCCCCGGGGTCCCATGGGCGGGGCCCGCCTGCGCGCAAGCGCCTGCCCGGCGAGGGACGCGGATCCGCGAAAAAAACTGCCGATGACCGCCCGAACCCTGATGATCCAAGGCACCGGCTCGGATGTCGGCAAATCCCTGATCGTGGCCGGCCTTTCGCGAGCCTTCGCGCGGCGGGGCCTGCGAGTGCGACCCTTCAAGCCGCAGAACATGTCGAACAACGCCGCGGTGACGGCGGAGGGGGGCGAGATCGGGCGGGCGCAGGCCCTTCAGGCCCGGGCCGCTTGCGTGGCGCCCTCCGTCCACATGAATCCCGTTCTGCTCAAGCCGCAGAGCGAGACCGGGTCGCAGGTGGTGGTCCAGGGCCGCCGGGTCGGCACCGCGAAGGCGCGGGAATACCAGGCCTGGAAGCCGCGCCTGCTCTCGGCCGTGCTCGACAGCTTCGACCACCTGCGGGCGGAGGCCGACCTCGTCCTCGTCGAGGGGGCGGGCTCGGCCTCCGAGGTCAATCTGCGGGCCGGCGACATCGCCAATATGGGCTTTGCCCGCGCGAGCGGGACGCCCGTGGTGCTCCTCGGCGACATCGACCGCGGCGGCGTGATCGCGAGCCTCGTCGGCACGAAGGCGGTGCTCGATCCGGACGATGCCGCGATGATCCGCGGCTTCCTGGTCAATCGCTTCCGGGGCGATCCGAGCCTGTTCGCCGATGGCATGGCACTGATCGCGGCCCGCACCGGCTGGGCCGCCCTCGGGCTGATCCCGCATTTCCCCGAGGCCGCGCGGCTTCCCGCCGAGGACGTGCTCGGGCTGAAGGGCTCGGTGCGCCCGTCGGCGCGCCCGGGGGCCCGGGTGATCGCGGTGCCGGTGCTCCCCCGCATCGCCAATTTCGACGACCTCGATCCGTTGCGGGCGGAGCCGGGGGTGAGCGTCGTCCTGGTGGAGCCCGGGCGCCCGCTGCCGGCGGAGGCCGACCTCGTCCTCCTGCCGGGCTCCAAGACCACGATCGCGGACCTCATCGCCTTCCGGGCTGAAGGATGGGACATCGACCTCGCGGCGCATGTCCGGCGGGGCGGCCGGGTGCTCGGCCTCTGCGGCGGCTACCAGATGCTCGGCCGGCGGATCGAGGATCCGCACGGGATCGAGGGCGAGGTGCGGGCCGTGGACGGGCTCGGTCTCCTCGACGTCGTGACCGTGATGACGCCGGACAAGCGCCTCGCCGCCGTGACCGGCGCGAGCCTGCCCGACGAAACCCCCTTCTGCGGCTACGAGATGCATCTCGGCGAGACGCGGGGGCCCGACGCCGCGCGCCCGCTCCTGCGCTTCGCGGATGGTCGCCCGGACGGGGCGGTATCGGCGGATGGCCGGGTCTGCGGCACCTACGTCCACGGTCTCTTCGCGGATGACCGCCAGCGCGCCCTCTGGCTCGAGCGGCTCGGCACGTCCTCCGCGGGAGAGGCGTACGAGGCCGGGATCGACGCGGTTCTCGACCGCTTGGCCGAGCATCTCGAACGGCACGTCGCCTGCGATGCGCTCCTCGCCCTCGCGGCGGGGTGACAGGGCATGCGAATCGGTCGTGGGACGGCGAGGGACGGATGACACCGGCTGAATGAACGCCCCCTATGGCAGCCCCACCGGCCTTCAATCGACCCTGAGGTGCGTGGAAGCGGCTCCGCTCCTCATGCTGAGGCGTGAGCGAAGCGAGCCTCGAAGCACGGCTGACCGATGTTCCCAGCCACCCGGATCTTGGATGAACGTTCAGGGGTGCTTCGAGGCAGCCTGCGCGATCTTCGATCGCCAGTGCGATCTGCGATCGCCTGCACCTCAGCATGAGGAGCGGAGCCGCTTCCACCCACGTCAGTTTCGATCGAGGCATCTGTGGGGCCGCAGGGCCGCCTTTGAGGCTCGTCGTGCCGGCGGCAACGAGCAGAAGACCGTCGAACTTGAGGCCTTCCGGCGACAGCCGGCTTTCGGCTAAGTTGGGCTTCCCCGTCGACGGAAAGCTGCAGGCGACCCATGTCGCTCAAGCCCCCGGCCGGCGAGGCCGGGAAGGGCCGCCACAGCCTCGAATCCGGCCGCTAGGATCGGAGCACCCGTGACCCTCGCCGTGACCAGCCCGCTGCCTGAGAGCGCCCGCCGCGATGCGGGCCCCTGGTGGCGCGCGGTCATGCGGGCCGTCGCGCTCGTCCTCGTCCTGCTGCTCGCCCTCCCCGCCCCGGAACCCTCGGCTCGCGAGGCGCCAAGCCACGCGGCCATCCACCCGGCCCTCGTGGTCGAAGGCGCGAGCCCTGACGCGCCGAATCCCGGCCTCCTCGCCCATTGCGTCCACTGCGCCTGCCATCTTCAGGCCGTAGCGCCCGGGATGTGCCCCCTCGCCGGCAGGCCGCAGGCAGGCAGCATCGCCTACGCCCGGACCGACGACAGGGCTTACGCCCGCACCACCGCCCCGCCCCACAAGCCACCCCGCGCCTGACGCGCCATCGGGCCGGCCGAGCACCGGCCTGCCTAGAGGAGGCTGCCTTCGCGCAAGGGCCGCATCCTCCATCCTGGCTGTCGAGGCCCCCTGCAGGGGGTGGTGACCCCGACCGTCCGCGAACGGTCGCATGGGGATTTTTTGGGGATTTCACGATGTTCCGTTTCCTGTTGGCTCCTGCCGCGCTGGCGGCGGGCGTCGCCGTGGGCGCTCTCGTGCCCGACGTGTCGAGAGGTGTCCGATCACTCGTCGCGGCGACCGGCTTGTCCGCCCCCATGCCGTCCGGGCCGGATAACGGCGACGGTCATGGCCATGGCGACCAGGGCCATAGTGGTCATGGCCATGCTGGCCAAGGCCACGCGGGCCACGATCACGGCGGGTCCGGCGAAGGCGGGAAGGAAGGGCCCGAGGGGGCCATCCCGCTCACGCCCGAGCAGATCGCCGCCGCGAAGATCGAAGTGGCCCCGGTCGGCAAGGGCGTCCTGACGCGCACCCTCAGCGTGCCCGGCACGGTCGTGCCCGATGCCGACCGGGTCGCGCGCGTCGCCGCCAAGGTGGTCGGCACCGTAGCCGAACTCCGCAAGCGCATCGGCGACTCTGTCGCGAAGGGCGAGGTTCTGGCGGTGCTCGACAGCCGCGAGGTCGCCGACGCCAAGAACGATTTCATCGCCGCCGTGGTCGGCCTGGAGCTGCAGGAGACGCTGTTCGCGCGCGATCACGAGCTCTGGGACAAGCGCGTCTCGGCGGAGCAGCAATTCCTGCGCGCCCGCACCGCCCTGGTCGAGGCGCAGCTCAAGGTCGATCTCGCCCGCCAAAAACTCTCGGCACTCGGCGTCCCGGACGACGAGGTGACCGCACTCGCCATCAAGCCGGCCGCCAGGCCCGCAGCGGGCGAGGATGAGCACATGGCCGGCCTGCGCCGCATGCCGATCCTCGGGCTGCAGCGCTATGCCTTGCGGGCGCCGATCTCGGGCCGGGTGATCGAGCGGCGGGTCGATGCCGGCTCACCCGTGAACGGCGAGGGCCAGGAAAAAGAGATCTACACCATCGCCGACCTGTCGCGGGTCTGGGTCGAACTCGCGGTGCCGACCGGCGATCTCCCCGCCGTCAGGGAGGGCCAGTCCATCACCCTCGCGGAGGGTCCGGACGGAGCGCCCGCCTCGGGCAGGATCGTCTTCGTCAGCCCGATGCTGAACCAGGAGACCCGCTCGGCGAAGGTCGTTGCAGCGATCGACAACCCCGACCTCGCCTGGCGGCCCGGCTCCTACGCCACGGTGCGGGTCGCGGTCGCGGAGCAGCCGGTCGCGCTGCGCCTGCCGCGCAGCGCCCTGCAGAGCATCGGGGGCGAGCAGGTCGTCTTCGTGCGCACCGGGAGCGGCTTCGAGAAGCGCGAGGTCGTGCTCGGCAAGGGCGACGCGGAGGCGGTCGAGGTCGTGTTCGGGCTCGATGCCGGCGAGGCCGTCGCCACCGTGAACTCCTTCATCCTCAAGGCCGAGCTCGGCAAGGCCGAAGCCGAGCACGTGCACTGAGAGGCGCCGCCATGATCGCACGCATCCTCGCCTTCTCGGTGCAGCAGCGCTGGCTCGTCCTGCTGCTGTCGCTGCTCGCCGCGGCGCTCGGCCTCTCGTCCCTGACGCGCCTGCCCATCGACGCGGTTCCCGACATCACCAACAATCAGGTGCAGGTGAACACCGTGGTGCCGCAGCTCTCGCCCTTCGACGTCGAGAAGCAGGTCACCTACCCGGTCGAGACCGCGCTCGCCGGCATCCCGGGCCTCGACTACACGCGCTCGCTGTCGCGCAACGGCTTCTCGCAGGTCACCGCCGTGTTCAGCGAGGCAACCGACATCTATTTCGCGCGCCAGCAGGTCAACGAGCGCCTCGGGCAGGTCAAGGCCGACCTCCCGGCCGGGGCCGAGCTGCGCATGGGCCCGATCTCGACGGGTCTCGGCGAGATCACCATGTGGACATTGCGCTTCGCCCGGCCGGCAGCGGTCAGGGACGGGGAGCCGGGCTTCCAGTCGGACGGGAGCTATCTCACGCCGGAGGGCCAGCGCCTGAGACCGGGCTTCGAGCAGGCCGCCTACTTACGCACGGTGCAGGACTGGATCATCGGCCCGCAGCTGCGGACGGTGGCCGGAGTTGCCGGCGTCGACGTCATCGGCGGCTTCGAGAAGCAGTACCATGTCCAGCCCGACCCGGCGAAGCTGATCGGCTTCGGGCTCTCGTTCCGGGACCTCGCCGAGGCCATCGAGCAGAACAACCAGAATCGTGGCGCGGGCTATCTGGAGCGCAACGGCGAAGGCTATGTCGTGCGCTCGGCCGGGCGCATCGAGAGCATGGAGGAGATCGGCCGCATCGTGGTGGCGACCCGCGGCGGCGTGCCGGTCCGGGTCGCGGACGTCGCCGAGGTGCGCATCGGGCGCGAGCTGCGGACCGGCTCGGCGAGCGCGAACGGCGAGGAGGCGGTGGTCGGCACCGCGCTCATGCTGATCGGCGGCAACAGCCGCACCGTCGCGGCGGCGGTCGAGGCCCGCCTCAAGGAGATCGCCCGCGCCCTGCCGCCTCAGATCGAGGTCCGCACCGTCCTCAACCGCACCGTGCTGGTCGACGCCACCATCCGCACCGTGGCCAAGAACCTGCTGGAGGGGGCGGGCCTCGTCATCGCGGTGCTGTTCCTGCTCCTCGGCAACATCCGGGCGGCCGTCATCACGGCGCTGGTCATCCCAGTCGCCATGCTGATGACCATGACCGGCATGGTGCAGGGCCGGATCAGCGCCAACCTGATGTCGCTCGGCGCCCTCGATTTCGGCCTGATCGTCGACGGCGCCGTCATCATCGCCGAGAACTCGCTGCGTCACCTCGCCGAGCGGCAGCACGCCCTGGGACGGGTGCTCACCCGCGAGGAGCGGCTCGCGACGGTGCAGGTCTCCGCCGAGGAGATGATCAAGCCCTCCGTCTACGGGCAGGCCATCATCCTGCTCGTCTACGTGCCGCTCCTGACCTTCTCGGGTGTCGAGGGGAAGATGTTCGCGCCGATGGCGCTCACCGTCATCATCGCGCTCGTCTGCGCCTTCATCCTCTCGCTCACCTTCGTGCCGGCGCTCATCGCCATCGTCATCACCGGGCGGGTGCGGGAGACGGAGAACCCCGTCATCCGCGGCCTGAAGGCGGTCTACCGGCCGGTCCTCGCCGCGGCGTTGCGCTTTCCCCTGGCGGTGACAGGCCTGGCGGTGCTGCTGGTCCTGGCGAGCGGGCTCCTGTTCCTGCGGCTCGGTCAGGAGTTCATCCCGCAGCTCGACGAGAAGAACATCGCCATGCACGCGATGCGCATCCCCTCGACCGCGCTCGGCCAGTCGCAGGAGATGCAGCTCGCCGTCGAGAAGGTGGTCACTGCCTTCCCGCAGGTCGCCCTGGTGTTCAGCAAGACCGGCACGGCGGAGGTCGCCTCGGACCCGATGCCGCCGAACGTCTCGGACACCTTCATCATGCTCAAACCCCAGGCGGAGTGGCCCGACCCGAATCTGCCCAAGGAAGAGCTGATCGAGCAAATCCAGGCCGCCGTGAACAAGCTGCCGGGCCACAGCTACGAGTTCACCCAGCCGATCCAGATGCGCTTCAACGAGCTCCTGGCCGGCACCCGCGGCGACCTCGCCGTGAAGGTGTTCGGCGAGGATTTTTCCGGGCTGCTGCCGGCGGCCAACCGCATCGCCGGAATCCTGCGCGGCACGGAAGGGGCGCAGGACGTCAAGGTCGAGCAGGTCTCGGGCCTGCCGGTGCTGGAGATCAGGGTCGACAAGGCCGAGATCGCCCGGCTCGGCCTGAGCCACGCCGCCGTGCAGGACGTGATCGGGGCGGCCATCGGCGGGCGCGAGGCCGGAATGGTGTTCGAGGGCGACCGCCGCTTCGCCATCGTGGTCCGCCTGCCCGACCGGGTGCGCGACGACCTCGACGCGCTCAAGGCCCTGCCGGTGCCGCTGCCCGGCTCCGGCAAGGCGGTCTCAGTGCCGCAGCGGCAGGTCGCCTCGTTCCACATCTCGGAAGGGCCGAACCAGATCTCGCGCGAGAACGGCAAGCGCCGGATCGTCGTCACCGCCAATGTGCGCGGGCGCGACATCGCCTCGGTCGTGGCCGAGGCGCGCGGCAAGGTCGAGGCCGAGGTCAGGCTGCCGCCCGGCGCCTGGGTGACCTGGGGCGGCCAGTTCGAGAACCTGGCGGCGGCCCGCCAGCGCCTGATGGTGGTGGTGCCGGGCTGCTTCGTGCTGATCTTCCTGCTGCTCTATTCGGCGCTGGGCTCGCCGCGGGATGCCCTCCTGGTGTTCAGCGCTGTGCCGCTCGCGCTGACCGGCGGGATCGCCGCGCTCTGGCTGCGCGCCATGCCGTTCTCGGTGCCGGCCGCGGTCGGGTTCATCGCCCTTTCGGGCGTCGCGGTGCTGAACGGCCTCGTGATGCTGACCTTCATCAAGCACCTGATGCAGGGCGGGATGGAGAAGCGCGCGGCCATCATCGAGGGCGCCCTCACCCGCCTGCGGCCGGTGGCGATGACGACGCTCGTCGCCTCGCTCGGCTTCGTGCCGATGGCGCTTGCGACCGATACCGGTGCCGAGGTGCAGCGGCCGCTCGCCACCGTCGTCATCGGCGGGCTGATCAGCGCGACGCTGCTGACCCTGGTCGTGTTGCCGGCGCTCTACGCCCGATTCGGCACGGCGCAGGCCGCGCCCCATGTCTCCGAGGCGGATGCCTCGGGGCGCCCGGCCGACGCGCCCTTGCGGCAGGCGGCCGAATAGGGCTCTGCCGGAGCGCCGAGGCGCTCCGGCAGAGCCCCTCTCAGATCCATGCTTGTCCCGGGTTGATCATCATGCTCGTCGCCGTCCCGACCCTTCTCGTCCGGCAGCGGATCCGCCGCCTCCAGACGCCCCGCGCTTCGGGCGCAGGGCATCCGATGAACCGCAGGGCGGCCATGCGGCGGCGCCTGCTTCTCGCGCTCGCAGCCCTTCTCGCCACGGCGCCCGCGCAGGCCGACCATCATCTCCTGAAGCGTGCCCTGCAACAGGCGGGCTGCATCCCGCGCGCGACCACACAGGTCCTGCGCGACGGAGCGCGGGCGATCTACGACGTGACCTGCCTCGGTCCGGATCCCGACCGTGTGACGATCGTCTGCACCGGCCGCGTCTGCCTGCCCGACAACCCGGACCACCACGACCTCCTCGACGAGATCCCCTGATGCGGCCCCGATGGCAAAGCCATCGACCGGATGTCGGATGAGACTGTCGCCTCACCCGGCTTCCTCTCGCCCGGCCATCGCCCGCTCTCCCTGTCCCGGGCGCATGCGGCGCCAGCGGAATGCGACCCGGGATCCAGCACAAGACGTCGCGCAGCGACCGCTCGTCAGCCACGCTGGAGGCAACCGGAGCCGCTTTGCGGCGAGTCCTCGTGCTGGTTCCCGGATCTCCTTCCGCTGGCGCTGCAGACGTCCGGGAAAGCATCTGTGTTTGGCGTCAAGCCTGTTGGGGCTGATTTGGCGTCCAGAGGCGGTCCTGAGCGATGAGGCTGTTGGCCAGCACGGCGAGCTTGCGGGCCACGGCGATGATGGCGCACTTTGGCTTCTTGCCGTTGGCGATCAGGCGTTCGTGGAAGGCTTTCAGGCCGGCGTTGTGGCGGGCGGCCGAGAGCGCCGCGAGGTAGAGGACGCGGCGCACGGGCGGGCGGCCGCCCCAGATGACCCGCACGCCCTGGCGCGCGCCGGAATCGTCGGCGACCGGCGCCAGGCCCGCCAGCAGGCCGATCTGCCGGCTGCTGCAGGTGCCCAGCTCGGCCAGGCTGGCCACCAGGGTGGCCGCGATCGTGTCCCCGATCGAGGGGATCGAGACCAGGATGGCATGCCGCCGGGCCAGTCCGGGATCGGCCGCGATGAGCCGGCGGATCTCGCCGGCAAGGGCCTCGATGTCCGCGGCGATCCTGGCCAGACGGTCCCTGGAACTGGCGGATCAGGAACGGGCTTGCGGCCGCGGCCAGCTGGTTCTTGAGGGCGGTTTGTTCGGCCACGGCGCTGTCGCGGGCCGCGACCAGTTCCTGGAGCGCTTCGAGCGCGTCCGAGGCCGGCGGGCGCTGCGGGGGGGCCATCACCGCGGCAAACTGCGCCAGCACGCGGGCATCGAGCCGATCGGTCTTGGCCCAGATGCCTTGCGCCTTGGCGAACATGCGCACCCGAAACGGATCGACGACGGCGACCGGCAGGCCCGAGGCATGCAGGCTGCGGCGGGTCTGGCGGTGCCACTTGCCGGTGGCCTCGACCACGACCAGCCCCAGAGCAAAGCGCCCAAGCCAGCGCTTGAGCTGCCGGATGCCGACCTCGGTATTGGCGAACCGCTGGGCTTGGCCGGAGGGGAGGACGTGGACGTCGAGCCAGCTCTTGCTGACGTCGATCCCCACGCTAGACTTGCCCGCGGTCTCTTGTTTGGACACTTCCTTGCCTTGCATACGGGACTTGCTCCCCAGCATCTGTTCAGGACAAGAGCCAGAGGGCGGCCGGATCCTGCTTTCCCACGGTGCCAATCCTAGAGGGAGATCGATCCCGGCCGCCCGCGTCGCGGCCGGTGGCCACCGGCCGCGACGCACCTCACAGCTTGGTGCGCTGGTCGGCCCGTCAAACATGCAAGAGGGAGCGCGAAGGGGCGGAGTATCCAGAAGGGCAACGGGGCGTGCCCGGCATCAGGCCGAGGCGTCGACCGGCTGCGGCGGCTCGAGGCCGAGCAGGCCCGCGAGATCCCGGCCCGCATGCGGCTCCAGCAGGTCGGCCAGCGTGTAACGGTCGAGCACGGCGAAGAAGGCGGCAAGCGCCTCGCCCAGCACATTCCTCAGGCGGCAGGCGGGCGTGATGGCGCAGGACCCGCCCGCGAAGCACTGGACGAGCGCGAGATCCTCCTCCGTCGCGCGCACGACCTCCCCGATGCGGATTTCCGCCGCAGCCTTGCCCAGCCGCAGGCCGCCGCCCCTCCCCCGCGTCGTGCGGACCAGCCCCAGCCGCCCGAGCTGGTGCACGACCTTCACGAGGTGGTTCTCCGAGATGCCGTAGGCCCGGGCGACCTCGGCGATGGAACTCTGCCGCGGCTCGGCGGTGCCCAGATAGATCAGCGTGCGCAGGGCGTAGTCCGTGAAGCAGGTGAGCCGCATGTCAACTCCGTAGCATCCCTTAAGATATATGCCGATTGCACCTTTTGGAAGGCCAGATTAGACGGTCCGCCGTCGAAACACCTTTAAGAGGTACCCATGCCCGCTCCGCTCAGCCCCAGCACCATCGCCCTCGTGAAGGCCACCGTCCCGGCGCTCGAGGCACACGGGCTCGACATCACCCTGCGCATGTACGAGCGCCTCTTCCAGAACGCGGACATCCGGGACCTCTTCAACCAGTCGCATCATGGCGAGACCGGCTCGCAGCCCAAGGCGCTCGCCCAGGCCGTGCTGGCCTATGCGCGCAACATCGACAATCTCGGCGTGCTCGGGGGGGCGGTGGAGCGCATCGCGCAGAAGCACGTGGCCCTGAACATCCTGCCGGAGCACTACCCTTTCGTGGCCGATGCGCTGCTCGGGGCGATCGGGGACGTGCTCGGCGAGGCGGCGACGCCCGAGATCTGCGCCGCCTGGGGCGAGGCCTACTGGTTCCTGGCCGAGCTGCTGATCGGGCGGGAAGCGGCGATCTACCGTGAGCTGGCGGCCAAGCCCGGCGGCTGGAACGGCTGGCGCGACTTCGTCGTCGAGAGCGTCACGCCCGAGAGCGCGGTGATCACGTCCTTCGTCCTCGTGCCGGCCGATGGCGGCCCCGTCCTGCGCCACGAGCCGGGCCAGTATCTGGGCTTCCTGTTCGATCTCCCCGGGCACGGGGTGCTGAAGCGCAACTACTCGATCTCCTGCGCGCCGAACGACCGGGCCTACCGCATCACCGTCAAGCGGGAGACCAGCCCGGGCGTGCCGGCCGGCATCGTCTCGAACTGGCTGCACGACCATGCGGTGCCTGGCACGGTCCTGAAGGCGGCGCCCCCGGCCGGCGACTTCTTCCTCGACCGGACGACGGATACGCCGGTCGTGCTGGTGAGCGGCGGCGTTGGGCTCACGCCCGTGATGAGCATGCTGGAGACCATCACGGCGAAGGCGCCCGAACGCCCGATCTGGTACGTTCACGGCGCCCTGAACGGGCGGGTGCACGCGATGCGCGGCAACGTCTCCGCTCTGGCTGCGGGCAATCCCAACCTGCGA
The DNA here is from genome assembly GCF_000022085.1 of Methylobacterium nodulans ORS 2060. NCBI lineage: Bacteria > Pseudomonadati > Pseudomonadota > Alphaproteobacteria > Hyphomicrobiales > Methylobacteriaceae > Methylobacterium > Methylobacterium nodulans. Next base: position 2,240,990 of record NC_011894.1, on the reverse strand, counting down.
TCGCAGATCTTCTACGCCGAGCCGGACGCGCAGGACCGGCAGGGCGAGCACTACCACGAGGAAGGTCTCATCACGGCGGACTGGCTCGTCGCGAACACGCCTCACGCGGACGCGACCTACTATCTGTGCGGCCCGAAGCCGTTCCTGGCCTCCCTCGTCAACGGGCTGCGGCGCAAGGGCGTGTCGGACGAGCGCGTGCGGTTCGAGTTCTTCGGGCCCGCGGACGAGCTGCAGGACGAGGGCGAGCAGCTCGCTGCCTGACGCCAGACGCGCCGTCCCGCCCCGGGACGGCGCCAACCCCGGAGACCGCATGAACCTGTCCCGTCTCGTCGCCGACGCCATCCTGGCCGCCTCGGCGGACGCCGTGGTCGCCTCCGACAGCGACGGCATCATCCGCCTCTGGAACCCGGGTGCGGAGCGCATCTTCGGCTTCTCGGCAGCGGAGGCGGTCGGGCAATCGCTCGACATCATCACGCCCGAACGCCTGAGAGCCCGCCATTGGGAGGGCTACCGGCGCACGATGGCGACCGGGGAGAGCCGCTACGGCGAGGGAGCGCTCCTGTCGGTTCCAGCCCTCCACAAGGATGGGCGTCAGCTCTCCGTGGAATTCACCATCGTGCCACTCAAGGATGAGGACGGCCGGATGACCGGGATCGTCGCGGTGATGCGCGATGCCACGGTGCGCTTCGCCGAGATCAAGGCGCTCCGGGCTCAGGTCGCACAGCTCTCCCGCTGAGGGCCGGTGCCCGTCGCGCCGGGGGGCAGCCCGCGTTGCCGTGGTCCCCTTCCGTCAGAGGACACTCGCGCAAGCGCATCAGTCGGGCGCGCGGCGATGCCTGCGACCATCGCGCTGCCGGGTCCCGGCCTGCGGGAGGATGACCGGGTCGGGGCGCCTCGCTGCCGGCGGCCTCGTCGTCCTTCCGGCCCGGCGCGGCCCTGCTTCGGGCTCCGGCGGCCCCGCGGGACGGCTCGGGCGGTCCTCCATCCGCTCTGCCGCATCCTCGGCGAGGTCGAGGTCGATGAGCGGATCGGGCATCGCCATTTCGGCGAGCCGGTCTCGATCCAGGATCCCGATGGTCTGGCCGTCGACCCTGATCGCGGCCCCTTCCAGGCTCGCGAGCGCGCGGGAGAACGACTCCCTGGTCATCCCGAGCTCCGATGCGATCACGTTCTTCTCGTAGGGGAGGAGGACGCGCCCCGGCGTCCCCTGTCGCTCCGACAGGGTGAGCAGATAGCACCCCACGCGCTGCACCGACGACCTGAGCTTCAGGTTCTTGGTCTGCCGGACCATCCGGCGGAACTGGCGCGACAACGTCCCGATCACGGCCTGCGCGAGGGCGGCATCCGTAGCGACGGCATCACGGAAGGTCTCGGCCTGGATCAGGAGGAAGCGCGAGGCCTCCGGCACGCGCGCCTGCATCAGGTAGGGCGACGCGGACATCACGGCTGCCGGGATGAGGAGGTCGGGCGCGCGGACGACCTCGATCAGGACCTCCCGCCCCTCGTTGGACCGGCCGAACAGGTGGACGGTTCCGGACAGCAGGACGAACTGGAAGTTCGGCACCTCACCCTGGTCGAACAGCACCGTGCCGGGTCCCACGCGATGCTCGACGGAGTGCCGGAGCAGGATAGTCCGGCAAGCGGCCGAGAGCCCCCGGAACAGCGGAAGTTCCTCCTGCGACGGGTCCGCGTGCATGTCTGGTCCAGGTCCCCGCGATCGGAGGCCGATTCGGCCTCTGGATAAGGAAGACAGGATGTTGATCGACGGTGCGCCTGTCGTTGAGCTGGATCAAGGCCGGTTGCCGGGCAAGTCCCCGTCTCGCGCGCGCCCGGCGACGACCGCCTCCCGCAGCAGCCCGACGCCCCCGCGCCGGCCTGCGATCTCCTAACCGTCGAGGATCCCTGGAGCCTGCTCTCGGCCTGGATGGCGGAGGCCGAGCGCTCGGAGCCCGGTTGCCCGAACGCCCGGCATCATCGTTCGGGGCAACCGGGCGGTTTGAGCATCGGCGAGCAACTCCGGGATTTCACTGAGGATGATCACAGGATTTGCATGCGGCTGTCCTGTGGTTGACTCCACTCAAGATCGGCCTTGATCTGCATCAATTACGGCAAGTGCAGGCTCGGCAAGCTGCCGGTCCGGGCGGGAGAACCGCCCGAGAGGCCTTGCCATGCACGAAACAGCCACCCCCGCGAGCCGCGACCAGGGCCGCGCCCTTTGGCTTTCGACGCTCGCGTTCACGATCTGCTTCGCAGCCTGGACGATCTTCTCGATCATCGGGGTGCAGATAAAGAAGGACCTCGGCCTGAGCGACGCCCAGTTCGGGCTGCTCGTCGGGACGCCGATCCTGACGGGTTCGCTCATCCGTCTCATCCTCGGCATCTGGGCCGACCAGTATGGCGGGCGCGTCGTCACCGTGGCGGTGATGCTGCTCGCCGCGCTCGCCACCTATCTCCTCACCTATGCCTACGACTACCCGACCTTCCTGCTCGCCGCCCTCGGCGTCGGCCTGGCTGGCGGCGTCTTCTCGGTCGGGGTCGCCTACGTCTCCAAGTGGTTCCCGAAGGAGAAGCAGGGCACCGCGCTCGGCATCTTCGGCGCGGGCAATATCGGCGCGGCGGTCACGAAGTTCCTGGCGCCCCTCGTCATGGTCGCCCTCGGCTGGAAGGCAGTGGCGCAGATCTGGGCGCTCGGCCTCGTCGTCATGGCGCTCGTCTTCTACCTCGGCACCAAGGACGACCCGGACCTCGCCGCCCGCCGCCGCGTCGGCCTGAAGCCCGAGCCGCTCTCGGCCATGCTGGCGCCGCTCGCCAACCTGCAGGTCTGGCGCTTCTCGCTCTACTACTTCTTCGTGTTCGGCGGCTTCGTGGCGCTCGCGCTCTGGCTGCCCCGCTACTACACGGGCGTCTACGGGCTCGACATCGTCACCGCCGGCTGGCTGGCCGCCGCCTACTCGATCCCGGGCTCGCTCTTCCGCGTCCTCGGCGGCAGCCTGTCCGACCGCTACGGCGCCCGGAAGGTCATGTACTGGACCTTCCTCGGCTCCTGCGCCTGCACCTTCCTGCTGTCCTACCCAGCCACCCACTACGTGGTCAGCGGCATCCGGGGCCCGATCAGCTTCGACCTCGCGCTCGGCCCGGTGGCGTTCACGGCCCTGACCTTCGGCCTCGGCTTCTTCATGAGCCTCGGCAAGGCGGCCGTGTTCAAGCACATCCCCGTCTACTACCCGGACCGGGTCGGCGCGGTCGGCGGCGTGGTCGGCCTGATCGGCGGTCTCGGCGGTTTCGTCCTGCCCATCGCCTTCGGGTTCATGAACGACCTCGTGGGCGTCTGGACCTCCTGCTTCATGCTCCTGTTCGTGGTGGTCGCGGGCAGCACCGCATGGATGCACGCCGCCGTCCGCGCCATGGAGAAGCGCGCGCATCCCGAATTGCGGCAGCCGAAGGACCTCCCCGAACTCGAGGCCCTGCGCGCGGAGGTCGAGCGTCTCCGAGCGCTGCGCGGGCGCCCTCCCGTTCCCGCCTCGCCCCTGACCGGCGTCCCGGCCGAGTGACCGACCCCTCCCGGCCGATCGCGACCCGCACCCGGCCGGCCCTCGCCCCCGTGTTGAAAGGCAACAGCCATGACTGCTGGCACGCAAACCTTGACGGCCGGCCGCCCCGCGGGCGGCACCTGGCTCGCCTACTGGGAGCCCGAGAACGCCGCGTTCTGGGCCAAGCAAGGCAGCCGCCTTGCCTGGCGGACCCTGGCGGCGACGACGCTCAACCTGACCATGGCATTCATCGTCTGGTTCATGGTCTCGGCCCTGGTGGTCGCCCTGCCTGCGGTGGGATTCAGGCTCACCACCGGCCAGCTGTTCTGGCTCGCGGCCATGCCGGGCCTTGCGGGCGGCACGCTCCGCCTCGCCCACATGTTCCTGACGCCGATGTTCGGCACCCGGCACGTGGTGACCTTCGCCAGCCTGTCGCTGCTCGTCCCGGCCATCGGCTGGTTCTACGCGGTCCAGGACCCGGCCACGCCCTACTGGGTGCTCCTCGTCCTGGCCTTCCTGGCCGGGCTGGGCGGCGGGAACTTCTCGTCCTTCATGCCCTCGACGAGCCTGTTCTTCCCCAAGCGGCTGCAGGGCACGGCCCTGGCGATCCAGGCCGGCATCGGCAATTTCGGGGTCTCGGTCGTCCAGTTCCTCACGCCCTGGGTGATCGGCTTTGCGCTGGTGGGCGGCACGCTGATGGGCGAGTCGCAGACCATGACCAAGGGCGCGCTGGTCCGTCAGGTCTGGCTGCACAACGCCGCGGCCGTCTACATCCCCTTCATCGTCCTGTTCAGCCTGGCTGCCTGGCTCGCGCTGCGCAGCGTCCCGGTCAAGGCGAATGTCCGCGAGCAGATGGACATCTTCGGCTCGCGCCACACCTGGGCGATGACCTCGCTCTACATCATGACCTTCGGCGCGTTCTCGGGGCTGGCCGGCACCTTCCCGCTGCTGATCAAGCAGTGCTACGGACCGCTGCCCGGCGCGCCCGACCCCCTGGCCTATGCCTTCCTCGGACCGTTCATCGGCTCGCTCCTGCGCGTCGTCGCGGGCCCGCTCTCGGACAAGCTCGGCGGCGCCAAGGTCACTCAGAGTCCGTTGGGAAAGGGTCATTTCATAGTGATTGACGCGAGAAGCCGAGTTATAGAGGCGAAAAGCATAGCCGCCGCCGAGATGTGAAGCAGCGTATCGTAATCCAGCTTGAGACGGCGCGACACCGTGAGAGCGCCGATGCTTTGCTCAATCCGCCATCGTTTCGGCAGAAGCACAAAGCCCTTCCCAAATTGCGGCCGTACGACCACTTCCACGACACGGCTCGTGCCAGCCTGAACCGCCTCAATGAAACGGGCCTTGTACCCACCGTCCACCACGATTGTCTTGATCCAGGGACAGAGACGAACCAAGCGCTTGACGAGCGGGATCCCGCCCTCTTGATCCTGAACGTTGGCCGGAGTGATCATCACCGCAAGCAGGCGTCCGTCGCTGTCGACCGCCAGATGCCGCTTGCGCCCCAGCACTTGTTTCGCCGCATCGTACCCGCGCTCGCCTTGCGGGGCGTCACACTTCACCGCCTGGGCATCCACAATCGCCAGCGTTGGACTGGCTTCTTTCCCGGACTTCTCACGATCCCTCATCACGAGATGATGGTTGATCCGGTCCATGTGGCCGCCATCGGTGAGCAACCGCCAGTAATCGTAGCAGAGACTGGCGGGCGGCAGATCCTTTGGCATGGCATCCCAGGGAATGCCGTACCGCTGCACGTAGCGGATGCCGTTCATGATGTCCCGAATAGGATAGGTCCGGGGCCGCCCGATCCCCTCCGCGACAGGAAGCAGTGGCTCCAGGGTGAGCCACTCGTCGTTCGTCATATCACTCGGGTATCTCTGGCTGCGACGATCATAGCGCGGCCGATTTGCAGCGGTCCAGACCAAGGAGGGGCCATTCATCCATTCGAGACGAGCAGACATGCTCTATCATCCCGCATTTTCTCTTGGCCACCCTTTCCCAACGGACTCTCAGGTGGCGGGCATCGGCATGACCGCCTGCGCGCTCACCGTGCCTTTCTTCACCGCGCCCACCTCCATGGAGACCTTCCCGTACTTCGTCGGCGCGATGCTCGGCCTGTTCGCCTTCGCGGGCATCGGCAACGCCTCCACGTTCAAGCAGATGCCGATGATCTTCCCACCCCGGCAGGCCGGGGGCGTCATCGGCTTCACCGGCGCGGTCGCCGCCTACGGGCCCTTCGCCTTCGGCATGCTGTTCGGCTGGGCCTTCGGCGCCTTCGGCGGCCCGAACGTCATCTTCTACGGGCTGGCGGCCTTCTTCGCGCTCAACGTCGCCATGAACTGGTGGATGTACGCCCGCAGCGGTGCCGCCACCCCCTGCTGATCCGCATCCCGGAGGTGCGCCCGGCGCACCTCCGGCCCCCGGGGGATGGACCATCCCCCGCCCCGGCCATGACGCGCATCAACGGCACGGTTGATCCAGATCAAGGCTCGCGCTCACCGCTCCCGGCACTGTTCTCTGGAAGAATTCGAAAACACCCGCGGGCCGGACCACGGGCCTGGAACGCCACGGAATGCGCCCGGCACCTCACGGCCCCATCCACCCCGCTTCGGCGAAGTCCAATCAAAGGTACCGCGCAATGTCGCACTTCCTCGACAGACTGACCTTCTTCCGCAAGAACGTCGGTACCTTCTCGGACGGTCACGGCATCGTGACGGCCGAGGACCGCTCCTGGGAGGACGGCTACCGGAAGCGCTGGCAGCACGACAAGATCGTGCGCTCGACGCATGGCGTGAACTGCACCGGCTCCTGCTCGTGGAAGGTCTATGTCAAGGGTGGCATCGTCACCTGGGAGACCCAGCAGACCGACTACCCGCGCACCCGGCCCGAATTGCCGAACCACGAGCCCCGCGGCTGCGCCCGCGGCGCCAGCTATTCCTGGTACCTCTACTCGGCCAACCGGGTGAAATACCCGCTGATCCGCTCGCGCCTGATCAAGCTGTGGCGCGAGGCCCGCGTGATGATGACCCCGGTCGCCGCCTGGGCGCACATCGTCGAGAACCCGGAGCGGCGCAAGGCCTACACCTCCAAGCGCGGCCATGGCGGCTTCGTGCGCGCGACCTGGGACGAGGTCAACGAGATCATCGCGGCGGCCAATGCCTACACGGTGAAGACCCACGGGCCCGACCGCGTCTTCGGCTTCTCGCCGATCCCGGCCATGTCGATGGTCTCCTACGCGGCCGGCGCGCGCTACCTGTCGCTGCTCGGCGGCGTCTGCATGTCGTTCTACGACTGGTACTGCGACCTGCCGCCCTCCTCGCCCCAGACCTGGGGCGAGCAGACCGACGTGCCCGAGAGCGCCGACTGGTACAATGCCGGCTTCCTGATCCTCTGGGGCTCGAACGTGCCCCAGACCCGCACGCCCGACGCGCATTTCTACACCGAAGTGCGCTACCGCGGCGCCAAGAGCGTCGTGATCTGCCCCGACTACTCGGAAGCCTCCAAGTTCGCCGACATGTGGGTGTCGGTGAAGCAGGGCACCGACGCGGCGCTCGGCATGGCCATGGGCCACGTGATCCTGCGCGAGTTCCACGTCGACCGGCAGGTCCCCTACTTCGTCGACTACGCCAAGCGCTACACCGACATGCCGATGCTGGTGCGCCTCGTGCGCCAGGACGGCAGGCTCGTGCCCGAGCGCTTCCTGCGCGCCTCGGACCTCGACGGCGCGCTCGGCGAGGCGAATAATCCTGAGTGGAAGACCCTCGCGTATGACGCAGGCTCGGGCGAGCTCGTGGCGCCCCTCGGCTCGGTCGGCTTCCGCTGGGGCGAGACCGGCAAGTGGAACCTGGAGGCCAAGCGCTCAGACGGAAAGGATGTCGACCTGCGCCTGTCGCTCGCCGGCGCCGAGGATGGCTTCGAGGAGGTCGCCTTCCCGTATTTCGGCAATATCGCGCACGAGCATTTCGCGGGCAGCGACCATGACAGCGTGATCGAGCGGCGCGTGCCGGTGCGGCGGCTCGCCACCACCGAGGGCGAGACGCTCGTCGCGACGGTCTACGACCTGTTCCTGGCCAATTACGGCATCGACCGCGGCTTCGGCGGCGGCAACGTCGCCGCCTCCTACGACACGGACGAGCCCTACACGCCGGCCTGGGCCGAAAAAATCACCGGCGTGCCGCGCGACCAGATCATCACGGTGGCGCGCGAATTCGCCAAGAACGCAGAAAAAACCAATGGCCGGTCGATGATCATCATCGGTGCTGCGATGAACCATTGGTACCACATGGACATGAACTACCGCAGCGCGATCAACATGCTGGTCATGTGCGGCTGCGTGGGGCAGTCCGGCGGCGGTTGGTCGCATTATGTCGGCCAGGAGAAGCTGCGCCCGCAGACCGGCTGGGCGCCGCTCGCCTTCGCCCTCGACTGGGGGCGTCCGTCGCGCCAGCAGAACTCCACCTCGGCCTTCTACGCGCATACCGACCAGTGGCGCTACGAGACGCTCGACGTGAAGGAGATCCTTTCGCCGACCGCACCGGCGGGGCCCTGGGACGGCGCCATCATCGACTACAACGTCCGCGCCGAGCGGATGGGCTGGCTGCCCTCCGCGCCGCAGCTGGAGCAGAACCCTCTCGGCATCGCCGCCAAGGCCGCCGCGGCGGGGCTGGAGCCGAAGGACTACGTCGCCAAGGCGCTCAAGTCCGGCGAGCTCAAGATGTCCTGCGAGGACCCGGACAACCCGAAGAACTGGCCGCGCAACCTGTTCGTCTGGCGCTCGAACCTGCTCGGCTCATCGGGCAAGGGGCACGAATACTTCCTCAAGCACCTGCTCGGCACCACGAACGGCGTGCTGGGCAAGGACCTCGGCGAGGAGGGCCGCCGCAAGCCCGACGAGGTCGTCTGGCGCGACGAGGCCCCGGAAGGAAAGCTCGACCTCCTGGTCACCCTCGACTTCCGCATGTCGACGACCTGCGTCTATTCCGACATCGTCCTGCCGACCGCGACCTGGTACGAGAAGGACGACCTCAACACCTCCGACATGCACCCCTTCATCCACCCGCTCTCGGCGGCGGTGGATCCGGTCTGGGAGGCGCGCTCCGACTGGGACATCTACAAGGGCATCGCCGAAGCCTTCTCCCGGGTCGCCCCCGAGGTACTCAGGGTCGAGAAGGACGTCGTGCTGACGCCGATCCTGCACGACACCCCGGGCGAGATCGCCCAGCCCTACGACGTGAAGGACTGGAAGCGCGGCGAGGTCGATCCCATCCCCGGCAGGACCATGCCGGCGGTGACGGTGGTCGAGCGCGACTACCCGAACCTGTTCAAGCGCTTCACCTCGCTCGGCCCGCTGATGACCACGATCGGCAACGGCGGCAAGGGCATGGCCTGGAACACCGAGCACGAGGTCGCGCTCCTGAAGGGGCTCAACGGGGTCGTGACCGAGGACGGGCCGACCAAGGGCCTGCCGCGCATCGACAGCGCCATCGACGCCTGCGAGGTGCTCCTCATGCTGGCGCCGGAGACCAACGGCGAGGTCGCGGTCAAGGCCTGGGAGAGCCTCGGCAAGGCCACGGGGCGCGAGCATGCCCATCTCGCCCTGCCGAAGGAGGACGAGAAGATCCGCTTCCGCGACGTCGTTTCCCAGCCGCGCAAGATCATCTCCTCGCCGATCTGGTCGGGGCTCGAATCCGAGAAGGTCTGCTACAACGCCTGCTACACGAACGTCCACGAGCTGATCCCGTGGCGGACGCTGACCGGGCGCCAGCAGCTCTACCAGGATCACCTCTGGATGCGCGCCTTCGGCGAGGGCTTCTGCGTCTACCGTCCTCCGGTCGACCTCAAGACCATCAAGCCGATCCAGGGCCGCGTCGACAACGGCAACCCCGAGCTGGTGCTGAACTTCATCACGCCGCACCAGAAGTGGGGCATCCACTCCACCTATTCGGACAACCTGCTGATGCTGACCCTGAACCGCGGCGGGCCCGTGATCTGGATCAGCGAGAACGACGCGCGCAAGGCCGGCATCGCCGACAACGACTGGATCGACGTCTACAACGTCAACGGCGCGATCTCGGCGCGGGCTGTTGTCTCCCAGCGCGTCAAGGACGGCATGTGCATGATGTACCATGCGCAGGAGAAGATCGTGAACACGCCCGGCTCCGGCATCACCGGCCAGCGCGGCGGCATCCATAACTCGGTGACCCGGGCGGTGCTGAAGCCGACCCACATGATCGGCGGCTACGCGCAGCTCTCCTACGGTTTCAACTACTACGGCACGGTGGGTGCCAACCGCGACGAGTTCGTGGTGGTGCGCAAGATGGCCAAGGTCGACTGGCTCGACCGCCCCGGCGAGGCCGGCCCGGGCGGTCCCGCGCTCCAGGCCGCCGAGTAGCGGCCCCAACCCCAAGGCTCCGGAGGTCCTCCGCGCACCTCCGGGATGCCCCTTAGAGACCGCCCCGAATGTCCCGCGGCTCTTCCCGCGGGTATCTCGACCAAGACGAGCGGCGCCGCCTGCGGTGCCCAGAGGACCCTGCCATGAAAGTCCGCGCGCAGATCGCGATGGTTCTCAACCTCGACAAGTGCATCGGCTGCCATACCTGCTCCGTCACCTGCAAGAACGTCTGGACCAATCGCGAGGGCGTCGAGTACGCTTGGTTCAACAACGTCGAGACCAAGCCCGGCATCGGCTACCCCAAGGACTGGGAGAACCAGGACCGCTGGAACGGCGGCTGGCGCCGCCGCCGCGACGGCAAGATCGAGCCGCGCATCGGCTCGAAGTGGCGCATCCTCGCCAATATCTTCGCCAATCCGGACCTGCCGGAGATCGACGACTATTACGAGCCGTTCGATTTCGACTACGCGCACCTGCAGAAGGCGCCCGAGATGCAGGCTTTCCCGACAGCGCGGCCGCGTTCGAAGATCAGCGGCGAGCGCATGGAAAAAATCGAGTGGGGTCCGAACTGGGAGGAAATCCTGGGCGGCGAGTTCGCCAAGCGCCGGCAGGACAAAAACTTCGAAGGGGTCGAGGAGGAGATCTACGGCCAGTTCGAAAATACCTTCATGATGTACCTGCCGCGGTTGTGCGAGCACTGCCTCAACCCGGCCTGCGTCGCCTCCTGCCCGTCCGGCGCGATCTACAAGCGCGAGGAGGACGGCGTCGTCCTGATCGACCAGGACAAGTGCCGCGGCTGGCGCATGTGCGTGTCCGGCTGCCCCTACAAGAAGATTTATTACAATTGGTCGTCGGGAAAATCCGAAAAATGCACGCTCTGCTATCCGCGCCTGGAGGCCGGCATGCCGACCGTGTGCTCGGAAACCTGCGTCGGCCGCATCCGCTACCTCGGCGTGGTGCTCTACGACGCGGACCGGATCGAGGAGGCCGCCTCGGCTTATGACGAGCGCGACCTCTACGAGGCGCAGCTCAAGGTCTTCCTCGACCCCTCCGACCCCCGCGTCGTCGCGGAGGCCCGCCGGGAGGGCATTCCCGAGGCGTGGCTGGAGGCGGCGCGCCGCTCGCCCGTCTACAAGATGGCCATGGAGTGGAAGATCGCCTTCCCGCTCCACCCCGAGTACCGGACGCTGCCGATGGTCTGGTACGTGCCGCCGCTCTCGCCGATCCAGTCCGCGGCCTCGGCCGGCAAGATCGGCCTCGACGGCGAGATGCCGGACGTGAAGAGCCTGCGCATCCCGGTCCGCTACCTCGCCAATCTCCTCACCGGCGGCAACGAGGCGCCGGTGATCACGGGCCTGGACCGCATGCTCGCCATGCGGGCCTACATGCGGGCCAAGACCTTCGACGGCGTGGTGGACGAGGCCCTCACGGCCCGGGTCGGCCTGACCGGCGCCCAGGTCGAGGAGATGTACCGGGTGATGGCCATCGCGAACTACGAGGACCGGTTCGTGATCCCGACCAGCCACCGCGAGATGGGCATCGAGGATGCCTACGACCTGCGCGGCTCGTGCGGCTTCTCGTTCGGCAATGGCTGCTCGGGGGGTCTCACCGAAACGAACCTGTTCGGCGCCCCCAAACCGGTCCGATCCAAGACCCCGATGGAAGTCGCCTGAGGACGCCGGACAACCGCCATGAAGACGCTGAAGGCCCTCTCGGCCCTTCTCACCTATCCGTCGCCCGACCTCGCGCGGGCGATCCCGGCGATCCGCGACGTCCTGCACGTTGAGGGCGTCCTCGGCACAGCGCAACTCGACGCGCTGGAGCCGCTCCTCACCGGCCTCGCCACCGAGGACGCCTACGACCTGCAGGAGCGCTACGGGATGCTGTTCGACCGCACCCGCTCGCTCTCCCTGCACCTGTTCGAGCACGTGCACGGCGAGAGCCGCGACCGCGGGCAGGCCATGGTCGACCTGCGCTCGGTCTACGAGGCGGCCGGCTTCGCGATCGATGGTGGCGAGCTGCCGGACTTCGTCCCGCTGTTCCTGGAATATTGCTCGCTGCGGCCGGAGGCCGAGGCTCGCCAGCTCCTCTCCGAGCCCGCGCATGTGCTGGCCGCCATCGGCGAGCGCCTTCGCAAGCGGGACTCCTCCTACGGCGCCGTGTTCGAGGCGCTGGTCGCCATCGCGGCATCCGCGCCGACCGCCGAGGCGCTCGGCGCCGTCGTGCCCGATGCGGGCGAGGACCCGGCCGACCTGCGGGCGCTCGACGCCGCCTGGGAAGAGGAGGAGGTCCGCTTCGGGCTCGGCTCCAGTTCGGATTGTGGCGTCGAGAGCCTCGCCGCCAAGCTCCGCCAGGCCCGCCGTCCGGCACCCGGCGTCGAGGTGCCCGGCGCCCGCCCGCCCCGCACCGTCTTCACCCACATGTCCTCCCGCGCCTGAGGAGCAGGGCCATGACCGTCGACCTCAACCATGTCCTGTTCGGCTGGTATCCCTATCTGTGCCTGACCACGTTCCTGGTCGGCTCGCTCCTGCGCTTCGACCGCGAGCAGTACACCTGGAAGACCGGATCGAGCCAGCTCCTGCGCCGCAAGCAGCTGATGCTCGGCTCCGTACTGTTCCATGTCGGCGTGCTGGCGATCTTCGCCGGCCACACGGTCGGCCTGCTGACCCCGATCTCGGTGTTCGACGCGCTCGGCGTGAGCCACGGCTTCAAGCAGGGCCTCGCCATCGTGGCGGGGGGCCTCGCGGGCGCGGCCTGCTTCGTCGGCCTCACCCTGCTGGTCCATCGCCGGCTGTCCGACCCGCGCATCCGGGCGACCTCGTCCTTCGCGGACACCGCGATCCTGCTGATGCTCTACGCCCAGCTGATCCTCGGGCTGTCGACCATCCCGGTCTCGCTCGGCCACATGGACGGGCACGAGATGGTCAAGTTCATGAATTGGGCCCAGGGCGTGCTGACGCTCCAGCCCGGAATCGCCGACCTCGTCGCCGACGTGCATCCAGTGTTCAAGCTGCACCTCATGCTCGGCATGACGATCTTCCTCGTCTTCCCGTTCACCCGACTGGTCCACGTCTGGTCGGCGCCGATCTGGTATCTCGGCCGCAGCGGCTATCAGGTCGTGCGCACGAAGAAGCCGCGGCCGGCCCGGCAGGCTGCGACGCTGCCCGCGCCCTACGGCATCCGTCCCGCCCGGGCACCGCAGCCCGCCGAGTGAGCCCGCTCCGGGTTTCGCCCCGCCCCCTCCTGCCATCCGTCCGGAGCCCGAACGATGTCCGCCTGCTCCATCCGCACCGTCCCGACCGCGCCCAAGGTGCCGATCCGGGTCAACGGCGTGACCATCTCCCGCGCGGTGATCTCGCGCGAGGTCCAGAACCACCCGGCCCCGACCCCGGTGGCGGCCTGGAGGGCGGCGGCGCTCGCCCTCGTGCTGCGCGAGGCGCTGGCCCAGGAGGCGCGGCGCCTCGGCATCCGGGCGGAGCCCGCGACGGATGCCGAAGGGCGGCGCGAGACCGAGGAGGAGGCTGGCATGCGGGCGCTCGTCGAGCGCGAGGCCGTCGTGCCCGAGCCGACCGAGGAGGAGTGCCGGCGCTACTACGAGCGCAACCGCGCCCGTTTCCGGGCGCCGGACCTCGTCGAGGCCTCCCACATCCTGTTCGCTGCCCGGAAGGACGACGCGACCGGATACGAGCTGGCGCGGCTCAATGCCCGGACGGTCGTCGCCATGCTGAAGGCTGATCCCGATACGTTCGAGGAGCTGGCGCGCGTGCATTCGGCCTGCCCCTCGGCCGAGCTCGGCGGGAGCCTCGGCCAGGTCACGACCGGACAGACCACGCCGGAATTCGAGGCGGCGCTCCTCGGCATGCGGCCCGGCGAGACCTCGTCCGAGCCCGTCGAGACCCGCTACGGGTTCCACGTCATCCGGCTCGGCCGCCGCATCGACGGCTGCACCCTGCCGTTCGAGGCCGTGCGGCAGCGCATCGCCGAGTACCTGTCCGAGGCCGTCCGGCGCCGGGCCCAGGCGCAATACGTCGCGAGACTGCTCGCGCAGGCCAGGATCGAGGGCATCGAGATCCCCGCCCCCGGCGCGCTCAACGTCCATTGAGGAGAGGCGCCATGCTGCTCGGCGACATCATCGCACATCTCGACGACGAGGCCGTGGCCACCGAGACCCTCGTCCGCCTCGACGACCTCGTGCTGCTCGGCCGGGTTCAGGAGAGTGCGGCCGACGAGGGCCTGACGCCCGGCGAATTCGCGGCGCGCGCGGTTCGGCAGTTCTCCGACACCGCCTCGGACGAGGACTGGGTCACCATGCTCGGCATCATGGGGCAGACGCCGGAGCCCGGGCTCGCCTGCCTGCGCCGGATGGTCGAGTACGCGCTCCGGCCGCCCGGGGCGCTCCATGCCTGCGGACACGGGCCTTGATACCAACGGCCCCTAGATGCTGCCGCATCGGGCCGTTGACCCACTCGAATTTTCGATGCCAAGCCAAAGGCTTGACGAAAATTCGAGAACCGAACCAACGGTCATTTCCAATGACCGTCGGTATGACCCGTCCGAACCCAGATGGCCCGCCCTGCCCTCCGCATCGCGCAACGCGACGCGCCCCTTCGCAAGGAGATGACCCCGTGACCTGCCCGGCGCTCGCCCGAAGCGGCCCCCCGCTGGTCGACGGCCACGGCCGCCGCGTCAGCTACCTGCGCGTCTCGGTCACGGATCGCTGCGACCTGCGCTGCACCTACTGCATGGCCGAGCGGATGACCTTCCTGCCCCGGCGGGACCTTCTGACCCTGGAGGAACTCGACCGGCTCTGCTCGGCCTTCGTCGAGCGTGGCGTGCGCAGGATCAGGCTGACCGGCGGCGAGCCTCTCGTGCGCCGCGACGTGATGCGCTTGCTCGGCTCCCTCTCCCGGCACCTCGACACGGGGGCGCTCGACGAGCTGACGCTGACGACCAACGGCACCCTGCTGGCGAGCCGGGCACGCGACCTCGCCGCCTGCGGGGTGCGCCGCATCAACGTCTCCCTCGACACTCTCGACCCCGACCGATACCGCGCCATCACCCGCCGCGGCGACCTCTCCCAGGTGCTCGACGGACTCGACGCGGCACAGGCCGCGGGCCTGTCCGTGAAGCTCAACGTGGTGGCCCTCCGGGATTGCAACGAGGACGAGTTCGAGGACCTGATCCGGTTCGCGCATGGGCGCGGGATGGACCTGACCCTGATCGAGGTCATGCCGCTCGGCGATGTCGGTGCCGAGCGGGCGGACCAGTATCTTCCCCTCGACGTGGTGCGACGGCGCCTGGCGCGCCGGTTCACGCTCGAACCGCTGGCCTACCGCTCCGCCGGCCCCGCCCGCTACGTGCGCGTCGCCGAGACCGGCGGACGGCTGGGCTTCATCGCGCCGCTGACGCATTCGTTCTGCGAGGGGTGCAACCGGGTCCGGGTGACCTGCACCGGCCTACTCTATACCTGCCTCGGGCACGAGCAGGGGCGGGATCTGCGCGCCGCGCTGCGGGGCTCCGAGGCCGACGTGCCGCTGCAGGCGGCCATCGACGACGCCATCGCCAACAAGCCGCGGGGCCACGATTTCATCATCGGCCGGAGCGGCGGCTCCGCCGTCGCGCGTCACATGAGCGTCACCGGGGGCTAGGCATGCGCGTCGCCCGCATCGGCATCCTGACCGTGTCGGACCGCGCCGCGGCCGGCCTCTATGCCGACGAGGGCGGCCCGGCGATCCGGGACGAGCTCGGCCGGATGCTCACCTCGCCGTGGGAGCCCGTGACGCGGCTCGTGCCCGACGGACTGGACAGCGTGCGCGACGCCATCGTCGGGCTCGTCGACCGGGAGGGCTGTGATCTCGTCCTCACGACCGGGGGGACCGGCCCTGCGCCCCGCGACCTCACCCCCGAGGGCACGCAGGCGGCCTGCGAGCGGATGATGCCGGGCTTCGGCGAGCTGCTTCGCGCGAGAAGCCTGGAGCAGGTTCCGACCGCCATCCTGTCGCGGCAGGTTGCGGGCATCCGGGGCCGGGCGCTGGTCGTCAACCTGCCGGGACGCCCCTCCTCGATCCGCGTCTCGCTGCTCGCGATCATGCCGGCCGTACCCTACTGCCTCGACCTGATCGGGGCGGCGCGCATCGAGACCGATCCTGCCGTGGTGCGTGCCTTCCGGCCCGCCTAGAGCCGCGCCCGTTTCGGTTGAAACGGCCACTTCTCCCAAGTCTTTGATTTTTCGCGCTCCCTTACGCCGAACCGGCATCCACTTCGGCGGGGAGCGCTCTAGGCGCATCCTGAGGCTTCATCCGTCAGGGTTGGCTCCGCCGGCGCCGAACGAAGAAGGCCGCCCTCCGAGGTCCCTGAGGACTATCATGGAGACCGGAACGGCCCTCATGCTGAGGTGCTGGGCGACCTCCACGCAGGTCGGTTTCCAGTCAGGGGACCAGGAGGCACCCGAACGGATGGAAGGCGACGCGCTGGCCGGGCATGCCTGAGACGAAGGTCGCCGGCACCTCGGCGAATCCGTCCGCCTCGACGAGCGGCGTGAGCCGCGCCGAGGTGCTTCCGAGGGGCTCCAGTGCGGGACCATGCGGGCCGGACACGAGGCGCGCCGGGATGAACTCGGTCCGGCCCGGCTTGCGCAGGAGCCGGCTCGCGAGCGGCAGCGGAACACCCTCCGGCTTCGCGAACGGCCGCCCTTCCAGCCGCGCCAGCATCGCGCGTCCGAGCAGCGACCACGACACGAGCGCGGAGACGGGATTGCCGGGCAGGCCGAGATAGGCCGCCTCCCCGATCCGCCCGACCACGGCTGGCTTGCCCGGCTTCAGGTCGAGCTTGAGCGTCTCGCCCGTCCCGCCCGCCAGCCCAAGCGACCGCTCGGCATGGTCCTCCTCGCCGACCGAGGCCCCGCCCGTCGTCAGCACGAGGTCGGCGGACCCGGACAGGTCGCCCAGCGCCGCCGCCAGTGCCGCCGGATCGTCCCGCACCTGCCCTCCGTCGACGACCTCCAGGCCCGCCGCCATGAGGAGTGCGATCAGCATCGGCCGGTTCGTGTCGAAGGTGCCGGTCCCGTCGCCGGTCTCGTCACCCGGCGCGCGCAGTTCGTCGCCGGTCGACAGGACGGCGACGCGGACCCGCCGGCGCACCGTGACCGACCCGATGCCTTGCGCCGCCAGCAGGGCGATGCGACGAGCGTCGAGCCGCATCCCCGCCTCGCCGAGCAGGTCCCCGACCATCACGTCCTCACCCTGGCGGCGCACGTGATCGCCGGGCGCGACGGGCCGGGCCAGCAGGATGCCGTCGCCCCAGGGCCTCGCCTGCTCCTGCATCACGACGGTATCGGCGCCGGGCGGAAGCGGCGCCCCCGTGAAGATGCGCGCGGCGAAGCCCGGCGCGACGGCGTCACCCTCGTGGCCCGCCGCGATGCGTCCGCACACCCGCAGGCGCGTATCGGCTGCAACACCCTGCCCGGCCGCCAGCGCGTAGCCGTCCATCGCGGAGCGGTCGGACGGAGGGCAGGCACGGACGGCGCGGATGTCCTCGGCCAGGACCCGGCCGGAGGACGAGGCCAGCGGCACGGTCTCGGCGCCGGACACGGTGCGGCACTGGGCTGCCGCCCTGGCGCAGGCCTCGCCGATGGGCAGCAGGCCACCCGCCGCGCGAGCCGTGTCGCAGCCGAACGCGAGACTCTGCATGGCTTGCTCCCTCCCTCCTCGCCGCCACGTCCCGGTCGCAGGGCTCTTCAGGTTCGGCCTCACGCGGATGCGGCCAGCGCATCACGGATTCCGTCGAGGAGCGATCCGTCCTCGAACGGCTTCTCGACGAGCCTCCGGAAGCCTGCGCGGGCGGCCCGTCGCCGAAGATCCTCGGTCGACCGGCCGGTGATCAGGATGGCGGGCAAGGCGACCTGACGGTCGCGGAGGCGGTTGACGAGCTCGACCCCGTCCATGCCCGGCAGGTGGTAGTCGACGACCAGGCATCCGGTTCCCGGCAATCCGGCCTCCCGGAGGAGTTGGGTGGCGTCCTCGTACAGCCGCACGTCGAGCCCTTCGAGCTCCAGGACGAATTTGAGGGAGTGGCGGACAGCCTCGTCGTCGTCGACGACGAGGACAGGTCCCGTAGGTGCTGGCATGGCGGGCCTGGATCCTCGATTGATCCGACCCTAGGCCGCGGGCCGCGGGGGTGCCTTGATTTGCCTCAACCGGTTCGCCGGAGGAGTGCCGGGCCCGGCGGGGCTCACCCGTCGCGGTGACGCTCTGCCGCGAGGGCCATTCGCACCAGCTCGGACAGGCTGCCGGCCTGCATCTTCGCCATGAGGTTGGCGCGATGGATCTCCACCGTCCGCGGGCTGATGCCGAGATCGCGGCCGATCACCTTGTTGGCCTTGCCGGCGACGAGCTCGTCCATCACCTGGCGCTCCCGCTGCGAGAGCGACGCGATGCGCCGAACGATGGCCGAGACGACCTCGTCATGCACCGCGCTGCGCCGCGAGCGATCCAGGGCGGACCGCACGGCCGCGAGGAAGGCGTCGTCGTCGAAGGGCTTCTCGATGAAATCGACGGCGCCCTGCTTCATGGCCTCCACCGCGAGCGGCACGTCCGCGTGGCCGGTCATCACGATGACGGGAGGCGGGCTGTCCCACTGCTTGAGGCGCCGGAGGAGCTCGATGCCGTCCACGCCGGGCATGCGGATGTCGGTGACGATGCAGCCCGTCACCTCGGCCATGCTGTCCAGGAACGCGGTGGCTGATTCGTGCAGGCGCACGGGCAGGCCGTCCGAGGCGAGCAGGAAGGCGAGGGACTGCCGGACCGCCAGGTCATCGTCGACCACGTGCACGACCGCCTCACCTGACATCGTCCAGCTCCTTCCTGTCGACCGCGCGCAGCGTGAACCGGAAGTCGGCCCCCTGCCCCGGCCTCGACTCGACCCAGATCTTCCCCCCGTGGGATTCGACGATGGTGCGGCAGATGGAGAGGCCGACCCCCATCCCGCGCGCCTTCGTGGTCACGAACGGCTGGAAGAGCTGCGAGGCGATCTCGGGCGCGATGCCGGTCCCGGTATCCGATACGACGATCTCGACCAAGCCCTCGGCCGGGCGAGCCCGCGTCCTCACCACGAGCTCCCGCCGAGGCGTCTCCTGCATCGCCTCGATGGCGTTGCGGATCAGGTTCAGCAGGACCTGCTGCACCTGGATCCGGTCCGCGAGCACGAGCGGCGCGTCCGGGTCGAACGCGAAGGTGACGCGCACCCCCCGCTCCTTGGCGCCCACCAGGGCGAGCGCGCTCGCCTCCTCGATCAGCTTGGGCAGCCCCTCAATGTGGCGCTCGCTCTCGCCCCGGGCGACGAACTCGCGCAGATGCCGGATCACCTGCCCGGCCCGCAGCGCCTGGTCGGCGGCCTGTCCGACGGCATCGGCGAGCAGCGGCACCTCGGGCCCCTGCATCCGCTGCAGCAGGCGCCGGCAGCCCTTGAGGTAGCTGGCGATGGCCGTCAGGGGCTGGTTGATCTCGTGAGCCAGCGTCGAGGCCATCTCGCCGAGCGCCGTGAAGCGGGACATGTGGACAAGCTCGGATTGCAGCTCCTGCAGGCGGGTCTCGGTGCGCTGGCGCTCGGTGAGGTCGCGGATGAAGCCGGTGAAGTAGCGCACGCCGCCCGAGCGCATCTCGCCGACGGCGAGTTCCATCGGGAAGGTCGAGCCGTCCTTTCGCTGCCCCACCACGACGCGCCCGATGCCGATGATGCGCCGCTCCCCGGTGGCGAGGTAGCGGGCCATGTAGCCGTCGTGCTGGCTCCGGTAGGGCTCCGGCATCAGCAGGCTCACGTTCCGGCCGATGACCTCGTCCGGCTCGTAGCCGAACTGGCGCACCGCCGTGGCGCTGAAGGACTGGATGCGGGCCTGCTCGTCGATGACGATCATCGCATCGGGGATGGTCTCCAGGATGGAGCGCAGATGCGCCTCGCGGGTGCGCAGTGCCTCCTCGGCAGCAACCCTCTCCGTCACGCTCCAGATCACCTTGGTGAAGCCCAGGACCTCGCCCGACGCATCTCGCAACGGCATGACCAGGACCTTGCCGAGGTAGGGCTGGCCCCGGGCGCCCAGACGCACGCCCTGCTCCTCGTAGCGGCCGGTCTCCCGCGCGATGGCGAGGACCCGTTCCGGCTTGCCCGCGGCCACGTCCTCCTCGGGGAAGAACACCGACAGGTGCCGCCCGACGAGCGCACCCTCGTGCCATCCGCTGACGTGCTCGGGGCCGGGATACCAGCCCGTCACCCGCCCGTCCCGGTCGAGCGTGACGACCGCGACCTCCGTCACGGTATCGAACTGACGCTCGGCGGCGCCGGCAAGCCGGCCTGCTTCGGCCGCGGCGGTTGGGTGATCCAAGCACTCCTCCAGCCCGGGGACTTCCCCGAGCAGCATAGATCGAGCGCGCCTCGTCCTCCAAGCCGCCCGGGAGGCTCGCGCGGCAGGCCGGTCCGGAGGATGCGGGCGGGGAGAGGAGCGTCGGGCAGCGCTTCGGCTGCGGCCCCCTGGCGAGCCCGTCGGAGGGGAAGCTCCCCGCCCCTCACCTCATCCGAGCGCCAGGACCGGGTCGAGGGCCTCGTGCGAGAGCGGCGCCATGTCGCCCCTCATCGAAATGTCGCCCCTCACCGGGATATCGCAAAGCGAGATCATTCCGATGACCTCCTGGCCCCGCATCACGGGCAGGTGCCTGAAGCCCCCGGTCAGCATGCGCCGGTATGCCTCCGCCAAGCTCGCCTCCGCCGCGATGGTCTCCGGGTCGCGGGTCATCACCTCACGCACGAGCGTGAGCATGGGGTCGCGATGGCCGGCGATAACACGCGTCGCGACGTCCCGCTCGCTGATGATGCCGACGAGCCGCCGCTCTTCCAGGACGACGAGGGCTCCCACGCCGTATTCCCGCAGGCGCAGGCAGACCCGCGCGACCGTGAAATTCCCGGTCACGCTGCGCAAGGGACGTCCGGCGAGGAACTCGGTGACGCTGCGATCGGGCATGAGAGGGCTCCGACGGGACTGGGCGGCTTGCCGATGGGCCGCGGAGGCTTTTCGCCCTGCGGGGACCGGCCCGCATGGCCCTCCGGCACGGGGCCCGGGCATCGGCAGTCTTCTCGTACCGATCGCCGGCCCTGTCGGGCCTTGATCCAGATCAAGGCCCGACAGGGCTGGGCCTAAGCAGACTTGCGTTGGCAGGCCAACGCTTCGTTCGCTTATCTTTTCTTTCCCGGACGATTGGAGCGACAGCGGAAGGAGATCCGGGAACCAGCAGACGAAGTCGCGAAGCGCCCGTTCGTCAGCACCGCTGCTGAAAGGCTGAGCCGCTCCGCGGCGAGCTCTCGTGCTGGGTCCCGGGTCGCATTCCGCTGGCGCTGCATGCGCCCGGGACAGGGGCGGATACCAACGGTCATGTCCAATGACCGGTGGTGTTATTTCCCGCCGCCGAGGCTGTGCAGGTAGACGGCGAGGGACTTGATGGTGGCGGTGTCGAGCCGGCCCTCCCAGCTCGGCATCACCCCCGCGCGGCCGCCGCTGATCGTCGCCGTCACCTGCGGGGGCGCAGCGCCGTACAGCCAGACCGCATCGGTCAGGTTCGGCGCGCCGAGCTCCGGATTGCCCCGGCCCTGCTCGCCGTGGCAGGCCGCGCAGTTCTGGGCGAAGAGCTCGGCGCCCGTGGCCAGGCTCAGATCCGCGGCGAAGGCCCGGCCCGACCAGGACAGCACGTAGTTGGCCACCGTCGCGATCTCCGCCCGCGTCAAGAGCCCGTCCCGCCCGAAGGCCGGCATCTCGCCCGCGCGGGTCTCGGCATGGCCCGAGCGGATCCCCACCCGGATCGTCCGGGCGATCTCCTCCAGCGTCCCGCCCCAGAGCCAGTCGTCGTCCTGCAGGTTCGGATAGCCCAGCCGGCCCGTGGCCGCGCTGCCGTGGCAGCCCGCGCAATTGTCCCCGAACGCCGCCTGGCCGGTGGCCTGCGCCAGCGCCCGCAGCCCCGGATCCGCCGCGATCGCGCCCAGCTCCGCCGCCGCCAGCCGGTCCTGGCCCAGCAGCGCCCGCGCCTGCCGGGTCTGCGCCAGCTCCGCCAGCACCGCCGCCCGGCTCGAATAGCCCAGCAGCCCGCGGCTGTGATCGGCCACGAGCGGCCAGGCCGGATAGGCGATCCAGTACCCCACCGCCCAGACGATCGTCGCGTACAGCCCGTACAGCCACCAGCGCGGCAGCGGGTTGTTGTATTCCCGGATCCCGTCCCACTCGTGCCCCGTGGTGGCGGGGGCGCCGGGCCGGTCCGCGGAGGAAGGGGATGCGTCGGCCATGGGGCTCACTCCTCATCCAGCGGCAGGCGGGCGGCGGCGTCGAACCGGCCCTGGTGGCGCGGCCACAGCGCGTACAGGAGGGCGCCGGCAAACAGCCCCACGAAGTAGAGAAGGCCGCTGGTCTGCGCGAAGCGGGCGGCGAGATCGTAGCTCACGGCATCACCTCAGGTTCTGCTGCGCGTCGTAGAGCTTGAAATCCACCATGGTGCCCAGCACCTGCAGGTAGGCGACCAGGGCATCGAGCTCGCTCACCGGGCCGCGCCCGCCGGGCCGGTGCAGCCCCGCCCCGGGATAGCGCTGCTGCAGCCCGGCGGCGCCCGGGCCGTCCGGATCGAGCTGGGCGTGCAGGTCGGCGCGGGCCCGGGCGATCATCGCCGGGCTGTAGGGCACGCCCAGCCGCCGCTGGGCCACGAGGTCGTCCGCGATGGCCTCGGCCTCGAGCGGCCGCTCCAGGAAGGCATAGGCCGGCATGATCGAGCCGGGCACCACCGCGCGCGGATCCCGCAGATGCTCGCGGTGCCACTCGTCCGAATACTTGCCCCCGACCCGGGCGAGATCCGGCCCGGTGCGCTTCGAGCCCCACTGGAAGGGATGGTCGTACAGGCTCTCGGCGGCGAGCGAGAAATGGCCGTAGCGCTCGACCTCGTCGCGCAGCGGCCGGATCATCTGGCTGTGGCAGAGATAGCAGCCCTCGCGCACGTAGATGTTGCGGCCGGCCAGTTCGAGCGGCGTGTAGGGCCGCACGCCCTCGACCGTCTCGATGGTGCTCTTGAGGTAGAACAGCGGCACGATCTCGATCAGGCCGCCGAGCGCCACCACGAGCAGGGTGCCGAGCAGCAGCAGGATGGAGTTGGTCTCGAAGAGCTCGTGCCTCTTCCAGAGGCCGGGCGGGGCGAGGGCCATGGCCGGGGTCTTTCGTGTGCGAGGGGATCAGGCGGCCGGCGCGAGGGCGGCGCCGGGGACGGGGGCGGGGGCTTCCCGGCCGCGGATGGTCATGGCGAGGTTGTAGGCCATGATCAGCGCGCCGATCAGGAACAGCGTGCCGCCGAGCGCCCGCACCAGATAGTAGGGCTGCATCGCCGCGACCGTCTCGACGAAGGAGTATTCGAGGAAGCCGAAGCTGTTGTAGGCCCGCCACATCAGGCCCTGCATGATGCCGGCGACCCACATCGAGCAGATGTAGAGCACGATGCCCAGCGTCGAGAGCCAGAAGTGCCACTCGACCAGGCGCAGGGAATAGACCTCGCGGCGGTTCCACAGCCAGGGCACCAGGCAGTAGAGGGCGCCAAACGAGATGTAGGCGACCCAGCCGAGCGCGCCGGCATGCACGTGGCCGATGGTCCAGTCGGTGTAGTGGCTGAGCGCGTTGACGGCTTTGACCGACATCAGCGGGCCCTCGAAGGTCGCCATGCCGTAGAAGGCCAGCGACACCACCATCAGGCGCAGGATGGGGTCGGTGCGCAAGCGGTCCCAGGCGCCCGAGAGGGTCATCAGGCCGTTGATCATGCCGCCCCAGGAGGGCATCCACAGCATGACCGAGAAGGTCATGCCGAGCGTCTGGGCCCAGTCGGGCAGCGCGGTGTAGTGCAGGTGGTGCGGCCCGGCCCAGATGTACATGAAGATCAGGGCCCAGAAGTGGATGATGGAGAGCCGGTAGGAATAGATCGGCCGCGCGGCCCGCTTCGGGATGAAGTAGTACATGATGGCGAGGAAGCCGGCGGTGAGGAAGAAGCCGACGGCGTTGTGGCCGTACCACCACTGGATCAGCGCGTCCTGGACGCCGGAGAAGATCGGGTAGGACTTGGAGCCGAACGGCGAGACCGGGAGCGCGAGGTTGTTGACGATGTGGAGCATCGCGATGGTGACGATGAAGGCGAGATAGAACCAGTTGGCCACGAAGATGTGGGGCTCCTTGCGCTTGCGCAGGGTGGCCAGGAAGACGAGGAGATAGACGACCCAGACGAGGGTGAGCCAGAGATCGGCGTACCATTCGGGCTCGGCGTATTCCTTGGACTGGGTGACGCCCATCAGGTAGCCGGTGGCGGCCATCACGATGAACAGGTTGTAGCCGAGCACGACGAACCAGGGGCTGAGGTCGCCGGCGAGCCGGACCCGGCAGGTGCGCTGCACGACGTAGAGGGAGGTGGCGATGAGCACGTTGCCGCCGAAGGCGAAGATCACCGCGGAGGTGTGCAGCGGGCGCAGGCGGCCGAAGGTGGTGGCGTCGAGGCCGAGATTGAGGGCGGGGGCCCAGAGCTGGAAGGCGATCAGGCAGCCGACCAGGAAGCCGGCGAGGCCCCAGCCGAGGGCGGCGAGGGCGGCGACCTTGATGGGGCCGAGCGCGTAGTTGGGCTTGCCGGCGATCTCCTGCGGGATGGGATCGGGCCCGCGGGCGGCGTAGCGGCGCAGGATGGCGAGGAGGCCGGCGGCGCTGGCGGCGGCAAACAGCAGGGCGTGGGCGGCGAAGGGGGCGTCGACGGCCTTGGCGGCGGCGACCAGGCTGAGGAGGAAGCCGAGGGCGAGGGCCGCGCTGAGGCCGGCCTCGCCCTCGGTCATGTATTTGCTGGCAGGGGCTGAGGCCATGGCTCGCTCGCGGGAAGGCGCGGATCGCCGCGCGGACCAGCGCTTATCCGGCACGCCCCGCCCCCCGGCCTTGATGTGGATCAAGCGGACGCCCGACGAGCCGGCGCCCCGGGCGGATGCAGGATCGGCATCGCCGGCCGGCGGCTTGATTTAGCTCAAGGCGCCCTCCCCGCTCGCGGCGCAGCCTGCGCCCATGACCCCCGAGCCCATGACCCCCGACCTGATCGACCGCCTCGGCGGCGAGCGCGTCCCGCGCTACACCAGCTATCCCACCGCCCCGCACTTCACGTCCGATGTCGGCCCCGACAGCGTCGGCGCGTGGCTGGGGAGCCTGCGCGACGGCGAGGAATTCTCCGCCTATATCCACGTGCCGTTCTGCGCGGAGCTCTGCCTCTATTGCGGCTGCCACACCAAGGTGGTGCGCCGCTACGGCCCGGTCGAGGCTTACGTCGCGGCGCTGGAGCGCGAGATCGACCTGGTATCGGACCGGCTCGCGGGCCGGCCGACCCTCCGGCACCTTCACTGGGGTGGCGGCACCCCGACCATGCTGCGCGGCTCCGACATGCGCCGCCTGGTCGAGCGCCTGCGCGGTCGCTTCGCCTTCGCCCCGGACATCGAGATCGCGGTCGAGATCGACCCCCGCACGCTGACGCCGGCCCATGTCGAGACCCTCGCGGCTATTGGCGTCACCCGGGCGAGCCTGGGGGTGCAGAGTCTGGACCCGGAGGTCCAGCGCACGATCCGGCGCATCCAGTCCGTGGCAGAGACCGCCCGGGTCGTCGAATGGCTGCGCTTCTCCGGCATCGACGCGGTGAATGTCGACCTGATGTACGGGCTGCCGCACCAGACGGTGGAGAACGTCGTCGCCACGGTCGACCACGTGGTCGGCCTCGCCCCGGACCGGGTCGCGGTATTCGGCTATGGCCACGTCCCCTGGATGAAGCCGCACCAGCGCGCCCTTCCGGAGGCGGCGATGCCCGGCACCCGCGAGCGCCTCGCGCAATTCGAGGCAGCCGCCTTGCAGCTCGGCCGGGCAGGGTATGTGCGCGTCGGGCTCGACCACTTCGCGCGGCCGGACGACCCGCTGGCCCTGGCGATGGCGGCCGGTCGGCTGCGCCGGAACTTCCAGGGCTATACGACGGACGCGACCGGGACACTGATCGGGTTCGGGGCATCGGCCATCTCCAGCCTGCCCCAGGGCTATGCGCAGAACCTGGCGGACATCGCAGCCTACGAGGATGCGGTGCGGCAGGGCCGCCTCGCGACGGCGCGCGGCCTCGTGATGACGCCGGAGGACCGCCTGCGCCGGGAGGTGATCGAGCGCCTGATGTGCGACTTCGCCGCCGATCTCGATGCGATCTGCGACCGTCACGGCGTCGCGGCCGCAGCGGTGTTCGAGCGGGAGCTCGCCATGCTCGACGACCTGGCCTGCACGGGCGTCGTGCATCGGGTGGGCAACCGCATCGAGGTTCCCGACGCCATGCGCACCCTCGTCCGGTCCGCGAGCGCGGTGTTCGACGCACGGCTATCCCGGGGACCGGGCCGGCACTCGGCCAGCATCTGACGACGGGTCCGTCCTGCCGGGGCCCCGCCCCTGGAGGCCGGCTGGATGCGCGCGGCGGCGGATGGATGCGAGGAGACCGGCGAGCTTCGGAGGGCCCGAATGCCTGACCTGCGTGGCAGCCAACCCCGCTCCTCATGCTGAGGTGCTGCGTAGCAGCCTCGAAGCACCCCGGACCGGTGCTCCCACCCACCACAGCCTCGGACCAGCGTTCAGGCGTGCTTCGAGGCTTGCTGCGCAAGCACCTCAGCATGAGGGCCGGGGTTGGCTGCCACAGAAAGGAGCGCTCATTCCGCCGGTTCATCCGTCGGGATCGGCCCAGCTGGTGGCGAACTCATGGGCCTTCTCGATGACCGTTGGTTCTGGTCTCGAATGGTCGCCCGGCCGGAGGCTTGGCATCGACCTTTCGCGATGGGTCGACGGCCGATGCGTCGGCAGCTCGGGCTGTTGGGATCAATCCAGCGCCCGGAGCATCGCGAGCGGGTCGGGGCCGATCAGGAGTGCGTGGCCCTGCACCAGGAACCAGGCGTAGACGGCCATCGCCAGGACCGCCGCGGCCACCAGCGCGCGAGCCGGGCCGATGGTCGCGCGTCCGGTCAGCAAGGCGGCGAAGGGGACGACCGAGGTAGCTTGGCTCATCGCCCGCCAGCGCTCCGCACCGAGCCGCCGCTTCGCCTTCGCATCGAGCAGGACGAGGCCGGCCAGCGAGAATGCCGCCAAGCCTCCGAACAGCACGACCGAGACGAGATCGCCGTTCGGCGGGATATGGGCGACGGCCCAGACCAGGAAGCCCCAGATCAGGGGATGGCGGGTGATGGCGACGATCGCGCCCGGCTTCGCACCGGAGCGGAGCGACACGGATAGCGGATTCGCCGCGAACAGGCCGGAAGTCAGGAAGAACAGGGCGAACGGCATGAGGGCGAGGGTCACGCACCATTGCCATCGCGCCGGCTCCCACAGCGTGACCGTGTCGGCACGCCGCGCGGCATCGACCAGCCATGCGAGCAGGACGAGCGACAGGACGGAATATGCGGCGAGGTATGGAACCCGTCCCAGGAGCGCGACGAGCCGGCCTCGCACGCTCGGAAGGGCCGGAATCGAATGGGCCGCCAGGAAGGCGGCCAGGGCCACGGCGAACTCGATCATGCGGCCGCCCCCGAGGCTTCGCGACCCCGCGGCCTCGCCGCGGCCGCTGCGATGACGGCGAGGACGAAGCCCAGGAGGGCCAGGCCGGTGATCACCCCGCTCCAGCGACGACCGGAACCCCATGCGAAGAGGTCTGCGCCGACCCGGAGCGCCACCGAGGCATGCAGCAGGACCAGCGGAATGTAGAGGACGGGGGCGTAACGGACCCGGATTCGGGCCACCGCCGGCAGGATGATCAAGGCGTGCCCGAACACCATCGACAGCACGAACCCGATCAGGACCGCGTGCAGGGCCATGTCGTACCCGAAGATGGCCTCGCCCGGCGGTTGCGCGACGAGAAGCAGGCCCGCAGCGCCGAGCCAGACATAGCCGGCGAGCATGCAGGCGGCCATGAAGCGGGCCTGCCCCCGGCCCCGGATGCTTCGGGTGGCGACGTCGTGCCGAGCGAGCCATGTCGTGAGCGCGACGAGGCCGAGGCCCGAGAGCCGGGCGCCCGTGGCGACGATCAGGCTCTGGGCGACGCCAGCCAGGAGGAGGCCGGCCGCGAGCAGATAGAGCGGGAGGCTGCCGCGCCTGCGCGGCAGGAGCCGGCTGAGTTCCAGGCGCTCCCCCGCAATGGTCAGGACCAGGAAGGCGAGCCACCATCCCGCCAGATCGGGGATCGCGGCGCCGCGAGCCCAGAGCAGGCTGCCGACAAGCCATGCCGCGGCGCCTGCCGCGAGCGAGCCGGTGAACGCGGCGGGCTGCTGGCGCAGGGCCAGGAGCGAAGCGGCCGTGAGGACGGAGGCTGCCGCGACATAGGTCCAGCCGCCGGCCGTGGCCGGTGCGCCGGCGAGAAGCGCGACCGTCCCGGCCCCGGACAGGATGGGTCCCGCATAGGCCCAGGCGCGTCCGAGCGCGACGGCCCGCTCCAGCCCGACCAGGGTGCCGAACACGCCGGAGATCAGGAGCGGGCCGTGGAGTTCGGCGAGGGACGCTCCATGGGGCAGGTCCCAGCCCAGGCGCCACAGACCCGCGCAGAGCCCGGCGAGCAAGGCCGCCGCAGCCGATGCGAGGATGGGCAGGCGGGACAGCGCGAACTCGGCCGGGCGCGCAGGAGCGCGGGAGTCCGCGCCCGGATGCGGGACCATCACGCGGCGGCTTCGACGACGGGGGTGCCGGCGCGGGGGAGGTCGAGGGCCTGCCACACCTCGAGCAGCGCCTCGGTCAGGCGGGCGATCTGCGCCTCGTCATGGAACGGGGTCGGCGTGATGCGCAGGCGCTCGGTGCCGCGCGGCACGGTCGGATAGTTGATCGGCTGGATGTAGATGCCGTGCCGCTCCAGCAGCCGGTCCGCCGCCGCCTTGCAGCGCTCGGCATCGCCCACCATCACCGGCACGATATGCGTCTCGGTCGCCCGCACCGGCAGCCCCGCCGCCGCCAGCGCCGCCTTGGTGCGCGCCGCCTGCCGCTGATGCGCCTCGCGCTCCGCGCCCGACCGCTTCAGGTGCCGGATCGAGGCACTCGCCGCCGCCGCGATGGCCGGCGGCAGCGCGGTGGTGAAGATGAAGCCCGGCGCATGGCTGCGCACCGCGTCGCACATCGCCGCCGTGCCGCTGATGTAGCCGCCCACCACCCCGAAGCCCTTGGCCAGCGTGCCCTCGATCACGTCGAGGCGGTGCATCACCCCGTCCCGCTCGGCGATGCCGGCCCCGCGCGGCCCGTACAGCCCGACCGCGTGCACCTCGTCGATATAGGTCAGCGCCCCGTAGCGCTCGGCCAGGTCGCAGATCGCGCCGATCGGCGCCACGTCGCCGTCCATCGAGTAGACGCTCTCGAACACGATCAGCTTGGGCCGCGCGCCCGCCTCGCGCAGCAGCGCCTCGAGATGGCCGAGGTCGTTGTGGCGAAAGATCTTCTTCTCGCAGCCGGACTGGCGCACGCCCTCGATCATCGAGTTGTGGTTGTAGGCGTCCGACAGGATCAGGCAGTGCGGGATCAGCCGGGCCAGGGTGGCGATGCCGGTCTGGTTGGAGACGTAGCCCGAGGTGAAGACCAGGGCCGCCTCCTTGCCGTGCAGGTCGGCCAGCTCGCGCTCCAGATCGACCAGCGGCGAGGTGGTGCCCGCGATGTTGCGGGTGCCGCCCGCGCCGACCCCGCAGCGCCGGGCGGTCTCGGTGAGGGCCTGCACCACCGCCGGGTGCTGGCCCATGCCCAGATAGTCGTTCGAGCACCACACCGTGATCTCGCGGCTCGAGCCGTCCGGCTGGCGCCAGCGCGCCGCCGGAAAGCGGCCGGCGATGCGCTCGATATCGGCAAAGACCCGGTAGCGCCGCTCGCCGTGCAGTCGATCAAGCGCGCCCCGGAAAATGGCCTGGTAGTCGGGACCGCTCCTGCCGCCGCACAAGGCGGCGAGGCGGGCCGTCGTGGCAGACGCGCAGGCATGTGTCATGGTGGTGTCCTCGGCTTGGCGTCCCGGCCGCTCGACAGGAGCGGAATTCCCGGCAAGGCGGCCGCACCGGCGAGCGCATCCGGCCGGGCAACCCGTCTTGACCCTGCCCGTCGCGAAGCCGGCCAGCGTTGATCTCGATCAACCCACCGATCCATGACACGCGATGCCGCGGGGCGCCTGCCGCCGGCGCCGCCCGTCAGGACAGGTGCCGGGGCGGATGGCCGAGGAGCGCCAGGCCCTGATCGGTGATCCGGTCGGGGGTCCAGGTCGGGCTCCAGACGAGCCTCACGGCGAGGGTCAGGCAATCGTTGAAGCGGTGCCTGAGGTGCTCGCGGGCGCCCTCCACGAGCACCGCGCCGAGCGGGCAGGTCCGCGTCGTCAGCGTCAGGTCGACCTCGATCCGCCCGGGCGTCCGAACGGCCCGGTAGACGAGGCCGAGATGGACCACGCTGACGCCGACCTCCGGGTCGACCAGGTCCATGAGGCAGTCCAGCACCTCGGGATCGAGGGGAGCAGGATCCTCGCTGGCGGCAGCGTCGGCGTTCCCGGCGGCCTGTCCGGGCAGGTGCCGCGCCGCGCGGTCCCTCAACCATGATAGCATCGCCAAGCCCCCGTCCGCTCGTGGACTCTCCCCAGGATGTGACGCGCGCCGGCCCCGGCCTTGATCTGAGTCAAACCCGCCCCGCCATCCCGCCTGTTAGCGTGCAGGCTGCCGCCGGCGCCTCGTGGCGCCATGGCGGCTCACCGCGACGGGGAAGCAGACGATGGCTCCGATCCCGCGGCTTCGTCCCTATGACGGGCCCCCGATCCTGTCCTACGGTTTCCGGCCCTTCTTCCTGCTGGCCTCCCTGTATGCCGGCCTGGCGGTGCTCGCTTGGCTACCGATGTTCAGCGGCGACCTGATGCTGCCGACTGCCTTCGCGGCGCGGGACTGGCACGTCCACGAGATGCTCTACGGCTATGTCGGCGCGGTCGTGGCCGGCTTCCTGCTGACGGCGGTCCCGAACTGGACCGGCCGGCTGCCGCTCCAGGGCCTTCCTCTCCTCGTCCTCGTCGCCACATGGGCGGCCGGGCGGATCGCGGTCGGATCATCGGCCGGAATCGGCTGGCTCCCCGCCGCGCTGACCGACCTGTCGTTCCTCCTGCTCCTGACCGCCGCGGTTGCCCGCGAGATCGTCGCCGGCCGCAACTGGCGGAACCTGAAGGTCCTCGCCGTTCTCGGCGTGCTCCTTTGCGGCAACGCACTCTTCCACGCGGAGGCGCATGTCCGGGGCTTGGCGGAGTACGGCACCCGGATCGGCATCGCCGCGACGCTGGTGCTTGTCATGCTGATCGGCGGCCGCATCGTGCCGAGCTTCACCCGGAATTGGCTGTCCCGCGAGAATCCGGGGCGGCTGCCCGCACCGGTCGGCAGCTTCGACGTGGTCTCGATGGCCTTCGCGATCGCCGCGCTCGCCGCTTGGGTCGCCGCGCCGGACCGAGCCGTGACCGGTGCCGCGCTCGTCGCCTCGGGGCTGCTGCAGGCCGCGCGCCTCGCCCGCTGGGCCGGGGACCGCACCTGGCGCGACCGCCTCGTCCTGATCCTGCACGTCGCCTACGGCTTCGTCCCCCTGGGCTTCATCCTGGTCGGCCTTGCCGCGCTCGGGCTCGTGCCGCCCGGAGCCGGCATCCATGCCTGGTCCGGGGGAGCCATCGGGGTCATGACGCTCGCCGTCATGTCGCGCGCGAGCCTCGGGCATACCGGCCGCCCCCTGGTCGCGTCACCGGCAATCCAGGCCGTCTACGCCGTCGTCACCGCGTCGGTGCTGGCGCGCATCTGCGCCTCGATCCATCCGGCCTGGTTCGGCGTCCTCCTGCCCGTCGCCGGGGCGCTGTGGGCCGCGGCGTTCCTGGGCTTTGCGGCCGCCTACTGGGGCGTATTGACCGGGCCCAAGGCCAAGTGACGGAAACAGGTGGGTTCACCGTCGGCCTTGCCGACCCTGACGGATGAAACCGCGGCTGAATGAGCGCTTCCTTCTGGGGCAGCGGCGGTTTCATCGGCCAGGGTCGGCAAGGCCGATGGTGAACTCATCCGACATCCGGTTGATGGCTGCGCCATGCGAATGTCGGCTTCGCTTAAGGAGCGCGATGAGGCGGTCTCCGAACGAGCATTCGCAGACCGGATCGCAGGGTCTCCGCCCCTTCCCGCTTCCTCTGTCCCGGACGACTGCAGCGTCAGCGGAATGCGCCCGGGAAAGGGAGAGCGGGCGATGGGAGGCCGGGCGAGGCGATCATCGATCGTCTCCGGACGTGTCAGGCAGACACCCTCGCCTGGGCTGCCGCGGTCTCAATCGAACCTGAGGTCCGTGGAAGCCGCCCCGCTCCTTATGCTGAGCACCTTAATTCCAGAGCGCTATTATAACTATTGCAAGATGCTGGGCGCTCTTCGATTGCCGCCACCTCGGCATGAGGAGCAGGGTGGCCTCCACGCACCTCAGGTTCGATCGAGACGGAGCGAGCGCCTCGGCGTCGCATGCTCCATCTCGCCCGCAGAGCCGGTTTTGATTCAGATCTGGATCACACGGATGTTGTTGGTGTTTCCAGCAGTGTGGAAGGGAATGCCGGCCGTGGTGATGACGAGGTCGTTGGCCTGGGCGAACCCTTCCTGCTGCGCCGCGTGCGCGGCCTTGCTCGTCATCTCCTCGTAGGAATCGACGTCGTCCGTGTGCACGCTGTGCGCCCCCCACATCAGGCACAGCCGCCGCGCCGTCGCCAGGCTCGGGGTCAGCGCCAGGATCGGCACCGCCGGCCGCTTGCGCGCAACCCGCGCCGTGGTCGTGCCGCTGGTCGTGTAGGTCACGATCGCGCTGGCCTGCACCGCCTCGGCCAGCGTCGCCGTGGCCGTCGCCACCGCATGCGGCGGGGTTTCTTCCACGACGGGCTCGGAGGCCGCGACGATCGAGCGGTACAGCTTGTGCCCCTCCACGCTGCGGATGATCCGGTCCATCATCGCCACCGCCTCGACCGGATAGCGCCCGGTGGCCGACTCCGCCGAGAGCATCACCGCATCCGCCCCGTCGTAGATCGCGGTGGCCACGTCCGAGGCCTCGGCCCGGGTCGGGGCCGGCGCCGCCACCATCGAGTCGAGCATCTGGGTTGCCACCACCACCGGTTTGACCGCCAGCCGGCAGGCCCGGATCAGCTCCTTCTGGCGGCCCGGCACCTCCTCGTGCGGGATCTCCACGCCGAGATCGCCGCGCGCCACCATCACGGCATCGGACAGCCGGATGATGTCCTCGAGCCGCTCCAGCGCCTGCGGCTTCTCGATCTTGGCCATGATGCCGGCGCGCTCCCCGATCAGCGCGCGCGCCTCCACCAGGTCGGAGGGCTTCTGCACGAAGGAGAGCGCGACCCAGTCGACGCCCAGCTCCAGCCCGAAGGCGAGATCCGCCCGATCCTTGGGCGTCAGCGGCGAGAGGTCGAGCAGGGTGCCCGGCAGGTTGACGCCCTTGCGGTTGGAGATCGGCCCGCCGGTGATCACCTCCGCGGTGAGCGCGTCGGCTTCGAGACCAACCACCCGCACCCGCACCCGGCCGTCGTCGATCAGCAGATCCTGGCCCGGCGCGGCGGCCGCGAAGATCTCCGGGTGGCGCAGCGGGATGGCCTGCTGGTCGCCCTCGCTGCCCGCGAGCACGAAGCGCACGGTCTCGCCCGCCGCAAGCTCGAGCCGGCCGTCCTTGACGGTGCCGATCCGGATCTTGGGCCCCTGCAGGTCCTGCAGGATGCCGATCGGGCGGCCGACCTCCTGTTCCAGCGCCCGGATGGCGGCATGGACCCGGGCATGGTCCTCCTGCAGGCCATGGCTGAAGTTCAGGCGGAAGGTGTCGACGCCCGCGAGGAACAGGGCCCGCAGCTTATCGGGCGCCGCACTCGCGGGGCCCACGGTGGCGACGATCTTGGCACGGCGGTGACGGCGCATGGTGGGTTCGGCCTTGTCAGGCCGCCTCTGCTGGACCGGGTCGGACGCCCAGGACGGCATCGTTGCGGTTGGTTTGAGTCGGGCCTGTGACGACGGGGTCGCCCAACGCCTCCCCGTGCCCGGCGCTCGAGGCTCTCGGCGAAGGACAGCCCCAGCGCCGCCGTTCGGGACCCGGTGTCCGGGGCGATGATAGCTCCGGCGATCTCCGCCCGGCCATCACCCGGCCGACCTCGCGGGCCAGGGCATGGATGCACCCCGGACCACTTTCGCAGGTCAGGACCAATCACGGTCAATCCTTCAATTCCGATCCGTCCGCCTCGAGGGGCCCACTCCAATCCTGGGTCCCTTTTGAACGCTGATTGACAGAGGGGAAACGCCTGTCGGAAGAGTCTCTTGTGGACGCCCGCGGAGGGGCTTGCTACCAGGGATTCGGCGCCGGCCCCGTAGCTCAGCTGGATAGAGCAGCCGCCTTCTAAGCGGCAGGTCGTAGGTTCGAGCCCTACCGGGGTCGCCACTAAAACGCCCGCTCGGTCAATGACTTAGTGGGCATTTTCATGTCCCTCCCCTGCCCATTCCGTGTTGCAACCGCCTGCAACACGATCCCAGCATTTACAATGGGTTACGGGCAGGCATCGGTTGCTCCGTGCAACACGGATGCAACACGAAACGGGCTCGGGCGGGAATGGCGTTTCGAGCCCTCGTGGACGAGTGGCGCGAGGCCACGTGGAAGGCCCGGCAGAGGGCTGCACCAAGCGGCTCCTGGTCCTCACGGCACGTGCCTGCTGACCGCCGGCCCAGCGCTGCCGCAGGCGCTGCAAGCACCACCGTCCAGAACCCGTTCCGGCGGAGCCAGGAGGCCTCGCCACGCCCCATTCGCGAGGTGGTGGCCGAGCACCTGAAGGCCAAGGGCTACGTGAAGTGAGGCTCGCTCTAGCCTGCGTGCTTGTTCTGCGATCTGAAGCAGTCGCACCGCGTGGCGACCCGTTATGACAAGACAGATGAGAGCTTTGCGTCTTTCATCTATCTCGCCGCCATCAGGAGGGCGCTGCGGTGATTGTCAACGGCCCCTAGAGCGGCCGAGCGATCCCTAGGCTGTGGATCGTCGTACCGTTCCAGAGAATCACAACCTTGTTGTACTTCCTGTGCTTCTCCACCTTCTTGAACTTCACGGCACGAAGCACGGCCGTTTTCTCGTCGATGGCACAGTGAGATCCTTTTAAGCACAACACCAGCGTATCGGTACCAACTTCCGGCAGGACGACCTCGTCGAGGTAGACCCCTTCGTCCTCCTTGGCGGTTTGGACCAGGCCGGAGACTTTGATGAACGGGATGCTGCCAGCGGTACAGTAGTCCATCTCGACGGCTGACCATCCGCTGGTGCACGGGATGAGCGTATTCATGATCGTAAAACCCGGGCCGTATGAGGCCACAGGAAACTAGATGGTGATGGCTCTGATGCTTTGACGTGCCGCAACGCACAGCGTGTCCTGCGACATGTTGAGCGCTCCATGCGTCGTGCCGGCGGCTCATGGAGCTGTGCGGCGTTCGCTGCCGCAACGATGCCGGGGCCCGGGTGGCAACAGCCGTCCGCCTGCCCGAGGGATGCATGCCGGCCTGCGGGCATCGGCCGGAACATCGGCGAGACCGACGCATCGCGGTGATGCGCTCAGGATCGGCATCGCGCGACAGGGAGGATCGAACCCGCATCGATTGCGGCGTGATCCTCACTCTCATGGAGCGTTGCCCCAGCCCGCGAAGGCGAAACCATCCCCGTTGACGCGCCATTCGTCTGCCGTCCGCCCCGTGATCTTCGTCACGTAATCGCGTGTCTCCTTCGGCAGAACCGAGCGACCCTCAAGCCAGTCTCTCACCCGTCGCGGACCCGCATTGTAGGCCGCTGCGGCCAGGCCGAGGCTGCCGAAGCGGGTCCGGTACTCGCGCAGGAGTTCCGCCGATTTCGGGATCGCCTCGAACGGGTCGAAGGGATCGAGCAGCCCGCGCTCGCCGGCGGTTGCCGGCATGAATTGAGCGATGCCCTGTGCCCCTGCGCGGCTGACCGCCTGATGGTTCAAGCCGCTCTCCTGCTTCAGCAGCCGCAGCAGGAACTCGGCCGGGAGGCCGTTGGCCACCGCCGAGCGCTCGATGAACTCCGTCATGCGCTGCTTGTCGCCGAAGAAGGCTGCCGACCACGCATCCTCAACGGTCAGGAGAATCAGTTGCGCGCCCGGTGCCGCGTCGGTGTTCGCCAGAGCCCGGCTCGCATACAGGTGGGCCGGGCCACCCGGCAGGGTGTCCACCACGATGCGCGGGACGACGACCGCAAGAGCGGGCGGATGCGAGACAACAGCGGCATCCGATGAGCCACCTCCGCGATCATCCGGGAGCAGACCCGCCGGGGCCAGCAAGAATGATATTGCCAGGCCTGCCTGGAGGAGAGCATGTCTGCTCACCAGGGCTCCGCAAACTCGCCGCCTCAGCAGGCGCCGCGCCACGCTGGCCCGGTATTCGTGCACACTCCTTGGCCGTAGAGCACGCATGATGAGGTCCAGGCTGCGCCGGTCAGGCGTGGGGGCGGGGAATCGCTGCGAGAGTCCGTCAGGCCTTGAACGATCGGATGTCCGGACGGAAACCGGTTCCGGAGAATAGGGTGTCCACGTCTCCTGGATGTCCTCCAGCCGACACGCTCGCAAACCTAAGCAGGCGAAGTATTGGCACGCCAACGCAAGCCTGCTTGGAGTGACGCCACGAGCAGCCGCGGGCGCGTGAATCAGCCCGCACCCATCATCAGCCGGTCGGGGTGTCCCACGCGATCGGGTGGCCTCGGCGCCGGAGGCGATTGGTCTCTGAACCGCGCGGGTTCAAGAACTTGTAGCCGTGGAAGAGAGGAAGAGCGCCGCCGATCATCATGACGGCGCCAGCGGTCAACAGCAGTTCCATATACCCCCCTGCTTCTCGGCTCCCCGCCCCGGGCTCGGGATACAAGTAGAGGGCAATAGAGGGGCAGACCGCAACCTCCGCGGTCGTTAAAATCTGGTTAAGACTAACGGGAAACGGTACCCATGTGGCGCGCGCGCCACAAAGGCAACGGATCGGTTCCTACCGGCGTGAGCCGATCGGCTTTGTGGCTTGCAGATGGCGGCACCCCACAGCGGCCCGTCTCCGCCGGGCAGGAACACCGCATCGAAGGACTGCGGGTCCACGCTCCGGACAGCGCTGTTCCGCGCTGCACTCACCCTCCTGGCGCGGGACAGCGGGCCGGGTGCAGGGGCCTCGGTAAACACGCGCTCGGTCCGCCCCGTTCTACGGCTCCGGCTGAAAGGCATCGGCTCGGGACGGGGAAGCCCGGTCCGTTACCGGAACACGCCCTCAAGCCGCATTGACAGCGGCTCTTCCCCACTCCCCGTCAGCATTCGCTCTCAGCGGATCCAGATGAACAAACAAGCGAAAGCTGAGCATTTTAGAGATTAAACCGCGTGAACGCCGTCGACTCACGTTGATCAGCTCACATGGCCGCCACAGATAGCTTATGTCTTGCAACCTGGAACTTTCCATGAGCGACGAAGAAAGATCTGCATTCGACGGGATTGCGATGGCCGCAGACATCGTGTCGGCCTACGTCTCTCACAACAACGTCCCCCCGGGCGAACTGACGGCGCTGATCCGAAGCGTGTACGATCAGCTCGGGAAGCTCGGCCGGCCAGCCGAGCCGGAACCCGAGAGGCCCGTCCCGCCGGTCCCAATCAGGAAGTCGGTGACACCAGGCGCGATCATCAGCCTGGAGGACGGCAAGCCCTACAAGTCGCTCAAGCGGCACCTGCGCACGCGCGGGCTCACGCCGCAGCAGTACCGGCAGAAGTGGGACCTTCCCCCCGACTACCCCATGGTCGCGGCCGACTACGCGGCCCGGCGCTCCGAACTCGCCAAGGCGAACGGGTTGGGCCGTTCGCGGCAGAGAGCGGCCGAGAAACGTGCTGCTCCTGGCTCCACGGTGAGCGCCGGCTCGAAGAAGGAGCCCGGGCGCCCGCGCAAGTCTGCCTCGACGCGGCGCTGACCTGCAAAGAATGCCGGCTCGGGTGGCGGAACCTGGCCGGCGTCAGTCGCTGTGCTTGCACAATGCTCCGGATCATCGCAGTCCCTCGGAGCGGTTCCGAGGGCTCAGGATCTCATCCGCGCCGCCCTGAACTGCTCCCGGCCGACCTTGGTCGTGTCGAGACATCGATCATGGCCGCGGTCTTCCGGCAAAAACCTGCGACTACCACAAGCCTCAGCAGGCGAAGCGGTCGCCCGCCGAGAGTCTCTCACCTGCAGCGACACGGGCTTTCAGGTCCTCTGTTGTGACCTCGTCGCCATCCGATGTCGCAATCCGCACCTGGTACCCATCGCTCTGGAGCTGCCCGACCAAGTGCAGAGCGTCGAATGCCGTCTCGACCGTGTTGGTCACGACAGGCCTTTCCGAATTGGAGAGGTTCGACCCAGCAATGATGTAGCGCATGAGCTCTCCCGACTGGCTGCCGATCATGCCGTGGGAGAATGGCGAGGACATGGCCGTGCGCCTGCGGCCCGCAGGCGCGTGCACGGGACGCCGTCACGCCGGTCTCCGGTTGCATCCGAAGCCGGACATGATCCAGGCCGACTGCCGTGCGTGCCGATGCCCTGCCCCTGCCCGGTGCCGGAGGTGCGGGAGGATGGCATGAAGGAGCACTCGTGGACGCTCCGGAAGCACGAGCCGGGACCGTGTCGGGGGGTGCCGGTGTGGGAGGTCAGGCGATAGGCTGCCGTCACTGCTCGACCTGCGTGATCGCCAAGGAGACGCTGCGATGTTCGGACCCATGTGGAAGCTGGGCGTTGACATGACTCTGCTCGGTCTTGAAGCGCAGACGGTGATCGGCTTGCGCCTCGCCAAGATCGCGCTCGGCGGACCCGCGGCGGTCGCAGAGGCGCAGCTCATGGTGACCGAGAAAGTGGCTGCAGCCGGAGAGGCAGCGGTGCAGGTCGCGACTGGCGGCTCGGCGCACAAGGTTGTGCGCGGCTATCGCAAGAAGGTCCGCGCAAACAAGCGGCGCCTGCACAAGAGGTAAGGCACTCCGAAGCCTTCCGGCTGCCGATCGGCGTTGCCGCTCGTCATGGGGACGAGATGCTGCAGCCCTTCTGACCCCGGCGTGACCTGGAACGGGCACGCCCCGGCTGGCATGCTGGCGGGGCTCGGCGCCCGTCCACAGACCGACCGCAGGGCTCCGTCCGTCCGCCGCGACAGTTCCACCGGCGGGACGGCTCCGACCAGCGCGCGATGTCAAAGGTGACGATATTGTCGCTTGGCAGAGCGAGTATAACAAATATCAATGATCACCAGATAATTAGCGCACAACGCAACCGCTGCCATTGTTTCTTTTCTCGTAAATAGTACTTTTGCTCAACATCTCCTGATGGCATCATCGCTGCGATCCAAGCTGCGCCACAACGATTGCAGGAGGTTTGGATCATCAACGAGGACGGTTGCGAGGCTTGCACGCGCAAGCGGAGCGTCGTTGCTGCTGCCTTCATACCTGAAACCGTCACCTGGGCACCGATACTGACTTGTCCGGCGACATCTCAAGCGAAGCTGTCGTCCAGCATCAACACTACGGAGGCCAATATCAAGATTCATCTAGAACCAAGAAAGAAGTAAGACGCACTCTGGATTCCAGCATTCTGCTGGCTCGATCGGAAGGATGCTTGATGTTTTCCCACCCAATCGTCC
This sequence comes from Methylobacterium nodulans ORS 2060, assembly GCF_000022085.1. NCBI lineage: Bacteria > Pseudomonadati > Pseudomonadota > Alphaproteobacteria > Hyphomicrobiales > Methylobacteriaceae > Methylobacterium > Methylobacterium nodulans. The sequence goes on along the minus strand of NC_011894.1, from coordinate 2,201,332 downwards.
TTGACCATTATGGCGCCCGCAAAATTCGCGATGAAGACATTGATGCTGCGGTCGACGCATACTTTAGGGATCCTTCAACATCCGTCCACCCGATTGGCAATGATATTTTGATAGATATAGCGGCAGCAATCGAGGGGAGCGCCTACGTTCGCCTTGCGCTGGGTAACCAAGGAGTGCCCGACGCCCAGAAGCGTCAGGCCATACGGGCTGCGATCCTCTTGGCAAGGCCATATCAGTAGCGACCACGGCGCCCAATCGACCGGAGCCATCCGCCGGCTCTTGGACAGGTTCGTCTCCCCGAAGAGCCCGCCCGTGTCGGACAGGGGCAACCGGATGCTCTTGAGGCGTCAGGCGTGCATGACGGCGCGGACGGTGGATTGGAGCGCTCCCCGCCGAAGTGGAGTCCGGTTCGGCGCAAGGGAGCGCGTCACATCAAAGCTTGAGAGCCGCCGACCGGATGCAATCAGGTCGGCGGCTCACAGGCGTCAGAGGTGGCGCTTATGCTGGCAATCCAGCAGCTGGAAGCGCCCTGGGCCGCAGGGGAATGAGGGAGAACTCGGAAGTTCCGAGCCAAGGACAGCACATCGACGGCACAGGCAGGATGGACCTTTCGGGTGCGGCCATGCGCGCTTCGAGGGATGGTATTGTTTGGTATTCAGCTAAAGCACTGATTGCCATCCTGTCCCGCACAAATTAAACGACCGCGACTTCTTGATGATCGCCTTGGTTGAGCCGATGGCAACAGAAGCATATTGTCAGGCCGTAACCGTGAATACCGGCATGGGCGGCGAGCACGGAACACTTGTTTTTATTCGTGAGCAGCTGGTTGCCGTTCTGGTGCAAATCGGCGCAAATCAAGATCTTGAGCAAAAGCTTCATGGTAAATGGTTTCTGGAGGCTGGCTTCGGCCCCTGCCAAGACTGGAACAACGGCTTGGTCTTCGCCTCAAGAGACGAGGCAGTTGCGTGGGTGCGCGAGCAGGTCCTGACGGATGGACCGGCTGCGAATTGGGGCGCCTCATAGCTCGCAGCGTTGCGAACGAGGTGGCACGCCTGCCGGATCGATTGATCGGCCTCGCAGCTTTTCATCGCCGCGTCATTCGGTCATGCCATCCGCCGCTGGCTGTTTCTGAAATAGGCCCGCCGCTCCCGCTCCGACCGAACGACCGTCGCCCGAACCTGGAGAAGGTCCTTGCGGGTGAGCAGCCCGACCAGGGCTCCCGTCTTCGGGTCGGTCACCGGAATGCGTCCCTGACCGGTCGACATCATGAGGTCGAGTGCACGGGCCACCACGTCGTCCGGATGAACAACCGCGAGCGAGGCATCGGAGATCCGCTCCTCGAGGCGTTCGCCCTCGTGGCCGCCCTCCACCTTCCAACCGAGTGCATCGCTGCGTGAGACGAGCCCCACCGGCCGGCCGAGCCCATCCACGACCGGATAGCTGTGATGCTGGCCCTGCTCGATCACGGCCACCGCCTCGCGGACGGCCAGGCTGGCGTTCAGAGCCTCGACGCTCCGGGTCATCACCTCCGCGACACGGGTCAGCTCGTAGGGATCCACACCGTACTCGCGGGTGATGTGCTGCCCCCGTCGCGCGATCTTCTCCGTGAGGATCGAGCGCTTGAGGAGCAGGACCGTCACGGCATAAGCCGCCACGGTCGCGGCAAGCAGTGGCGCCAGCATATGCACGTCGCCGGTGAGTTCCACCGCGAAGAGCGCTCCGGTCAGGGGAGCCCGCATGGTCCCACCCAGCATGGCGGCCATGCCGAGCAGAGCCCAGAACCCGGGGGTGCCGGGCAGCATCGAGCCGACCAGCCATCCCATGGCACCGCCCAGGATCAGCAGAGGCGCCAGCACGCCGCCGGAAGTGCCGGACGAGAGGGCCGCGAGCCAGATCACCGCCTTGACCACCAGGATGGCCAGAACGGCCTGTGCGAGAAGATGGCCCGTCAGGAGATCACCGATGACGTCGTACCCGACGCCGAGTGCGCGCGGCTCCACCAGCCCGCCCAGGCCGACGATCAGGCCGCCGAGAGCCGGCCACCACATCCAGTGGATCGGCAGGCGTTCAAACACCTCCTCCAACATGTAGAGAAGCTTGGTCAGCAGCCCCGACTGCAGCCCCGCGAGCACCCCGAGACCCGCGCAGGCGGCCAATCCCCACCAGGGCAGGGCCGGATCGGCGGAGAAGGGGAAGAGCGGGCCGGCCTCGAAGAGCAGGGGGCGCCAGCAGATCGCCGTGACGGCCGCGGTCGCGACCGGAATGAAGCTGCGGGGCCGCCACTCGAACAGCAGCAGTTCCACGGCCAGCAGCACCGCCGCGATCGGCGTCCCGAAGATCGCCGTCATCCCCGCCGCAGCACCTGCGACCAGAAGGGTCTTCCGCTCCGCCGCACTCAGGTGGAAGAACTGGGCGAACAGGGATCCGATGGCGCCGCCGGTCATGATGATCGGCCCCTCCGCACCGAAGGGACCTCCCGTGCCGATCGAGACGGCGGAGGAGACGGGCTTGAGGACAGCGACCTTGGCCGACATGCGGCTGCCGCCGATCAAGATGGCTTCGATCGCCTCTGGAATGCCGTGCCCGCGGATCTTCTCCGAGCCGAAACGGGCCATGAGCCCGATCACGAGGCCGCCCAGCCCAGGAACGAGAACCATCCAGGGCGTCCGCGCCGCGTGAGCGAGCGAGACCGGCTCCGCATCCACCCGGCCGAACCAAGCGAGGTTGGTGACGAGGGCGATGAGCTTGAGCAGACCCCAGGCCGCAACGGCACCGCCGGTGCCGATCACCAACGCCATGGCGATGAGCATCAGGACGCGGGGATCGGTCGTGAAGTCGGCGAGGGATCGCCGATGCGTCGCACCCTGAGAGGCGCCGTGAGCGGTCGTGGAAGCGTCAGATGCGCGCCGGTGCATGGTTCCCCCTCTGCATGCGGCCGCCATATACATCGTATTACGATATAGTCGAGGGCCCCAGGACGGGAACGCATGCGGTGACGGCAGATCGATCGGCGGGGACGAGCTTGGCTCGGGGGCAATATGCCGCCATCGCGGCGTTCCGCTACCAGCTGCGTCGCTTCCTCGCCTTCAGTGAGGCGGCGGCCTTGCGGGCGGGTCTCCCGCCGCAGCAGCACCAGGCCCTTCTCGCCATTGCGGGCCATCCCGCCCGTGAGCCGCCGACGGTGGGCTTCCTGGCCGAGCAGCTGCTGGTGGCGCCTCACACGGCGGCCGAGCTGGTGACGCGGATGGCCGAGGCCGGGCTGCTGACCAAGACGCGCGGGACGCAGGACCGACGGCGCATGGAGCTTGCCCTCACGCCCAAGGCCGAAACCCTGCTGGCCGAGCTGACGGTGGCGCATCTCGAGGAACTCCGCACGATGGGGCCGGCCCTGATCCGCGCTCTGGGACGGCTCAGCCGTACGGGAGCATCGGAGACCTGATCGATTGCTCTTCCCATGAGCGCCCCGGGAAGCTGATCAGCCGTACTCGCGGGCGATCTGCTCCGGCAGGTCGGGCAAGTGGACCGATACCGCCCGCCGGAGCACATTGGCGGCCGTTCGGAACGAGCGAGATCAGCCCATGAGTTGGAACCCTGCCCTGGAGCCTGGCTGCCCTGACGCGGTCGGCATCGATGCCATCGAGACCCTGATCGTGCCGCGCGCCCGAGATCTTGGCGACTTCGAGGTCCGGCGCGCCCTTCCATCACCGAAGCGCCAGATGGTCGGACCCTTCGTGTTCTTCGACCAAGTCGGACCCGCCGAATTCATCACCGGCAAGGGCGTCGATGTGCGCCCGCATCCGCATATCGGGCTCGCCACCGTGACCTATCTGTA